>CAYGJC010000012.1:0-52909 GCA_964350245.1 uncultured bacterium
CAACAATTTGGAAAATAATCAACGGTTAAAAGACCCGACTGCCTAGGCAGTCGGGCGGTCTATTGTAGTCCTTCCCAAATCTCAAAATCAATTGCGCTATTAGCCACTGATCGGTATAATTTGCTTTCCTTTCCTTGCTTTTTTTGCCGACGTGGTGGAATTGGTAGACGCGGTAGACTCAAAATCTACTCTTAGCAATAAGGTGTCGGTTCGAGTCCGACCGTCGGCATTCTTTTTTAGCTCTTGGCATATCATTTGCTTTTCTTTGAGAAACACCTCTAAACACAATAAAAAGGAAAGTTATGAAACAATTATGCCTATATCTAGCTCTATTCCCTTTAACTCTATTTGCTTATAACCAATACCAAGGCTATGGCGATAGGGAGGATAATTCTTATTATCAAGAGTTTAAGAATGAAGATGAGGGAACCAGCGTCTATTTCCATGGACGGCAGCCTCGAAACCGATCTGACCAACAAGAGATCCAAGAGCTACAGGAACGGTACCAAAGAGCTCCTGAGGGGTATCGAGATCAGTATCGCCAAGAGCTTCAACAGCAACACGGCATTCAAACCTATGATCCGCGCTACGATAGTGAAGTCTACAACATGGAAGAAGAGCATAGCTACTCACAACCTGCTTACAGAAAAAAAAGATAAGACTCCTAAAAGACCTCGTCCATGAAAAAAACCATTTCCGAAGCTCTGGCTGCCGCTGGTAGCCAGAGCTTTTTTGTATTGCCTATAATTTTTTTCTCTCTATCGTAGAGGATACCTATGGAAAATGAGAAACTGCTCCACCTTCTTAGAAAGAAAAAAGGGTTTTTTGAGACGATTCTTGATCTGACCGAAGAGGAACAAGAACTTCCCGTCAGTGAATGGATCTCTGTTTTAGAACAAAAAAAAATCCTTCTCTCTTGCGTCGATGAGGTTGACTCCGAACTCAAACCTTTTCAAAGCACGCTGCACAACCTCTCTCAAGAGATCTCTGAGGAGCTCGAGTCGATTCGAGAAGTGATCCGGACCATTCTCCATCTCGATACTGAAAATCAGCACAAACGGAAACAGGAGCTGAAGCTCGATGCAGGAAAACGAGACTGAACTTCATCTTCAACTCGCTCTCTATGCACGGGAAACAGAACGGCTTGAAGAGGCCCATCAAAAACTGGAGCAGCAGTTTGAGCATCTTCGCTCCAAGCTTGAGACCTCACACCAAACGTTAGAACAGATCATTTCTCACATGTCTGATGGACTTCTTTTTATCTCGCTGGAAGGGATCATCACCCTCTACAATCAAGCTGCAGCACGCATCACAGAAATTCCACAAGAAGGGATTGTGGGCACCTCTTTCTGGGAACATTTTTCTGATGGTCTCTTTGGATTTCCCTTAGCTCAAGCTCTTAAAAATGGACATACTCCTGGTCGCATTCTAATCAGTCTCTCCAACGGAAGGGAAATCGAGGTGGCGCCTACTACCATTGCCGAAAAAGGACTCCTCCTTCTTCTCAACGACAGAACGGAGCTTCAGCAACTAGAAAAAAGTGTCCAGCAGAGCGATCGATTAAAGGAGCTGGGTGAAATGGCAGCCACTTTGGCACACGAAATCCGCAATCCGCTTGGTGGCATCGAAGGGTTTTCCTCTCTTCTTCAACGCGACTTAAAAGAGCCTTCACACCAAAAGATGATCGAGGCCATTTTAACGGGATGCCACACCTTAAATACACTTGTTACCAATGTATTGGATTACGCCCGCCCCCTTACTCTCCATTTTGTGCCAACAGATTTGGCCCTTCTCATCCAAGAAACAGTGGAACTTGCACAAGCAAGCGGCATTCCCTGCAGAGCACATATAGAAGGAAAACAAACAGCCTCCATCGATCCTAAACGCATGCAGCTGGTTCTACTCAACCTGATGCGCAATGGAATCGAAGCAGGCTCTGAAACAGTTGAGATCTCTTTAACAAAAGAAGGGACTATTCAGATTCGGGACAGCGGCGAGGGAATCTCCCCTGAGCAAATAGAGAAAATCTTTACTCCATTTTTTACGACCAAGACCCATGGAACAGGCTTAGGGCTTTCTGAGGTAGACAAAGTGATGCGCGCACACGGAGGCAGCATTACCATTGACTCAAATGTGGGTAAAGGAACATGTATTACGTTAAGTTATGGTCATTAAAAATATCTTAGTTGCCGACGATGAAGCGTTGATGCGTCAATTTTTAGAAGAGACGCTAAAACGGAAAGGGTTTGGTGTTGATGTCGCTTCAAACGGTAAAGAGGCGCTTGCCTACCTCAAAACAAACTCTTATGATCTGGTCATCACTGATATGAAGATGCCTGATTTAACAGGCCTTGATGTCCTTAAGAAAACCAAAGAACTCTCTCCCCAAACTGCTGTTTTAGTGATGACCGCGTTTGGCACAATCGAAAATGCTGTGGAGGCAATGCGGCTTGGCGCTTTTAATTACCTTCTCAAGCCCTTTACCCCTGATGCTATTGAAGCTCTAATAGATAAAGCGGAAGAGCATTTAGCTCTTATCCACGAAAACACGTATTTACGTGAACAGCTAAGCTCTAAAACCCAGATCATTGCTGAAAGTCCGGCCATGAAAAAAGTACTCGATGAGGCAGCACGCATCGCAAAGAGCCAAGCCAGCGTCTTGATCCACGGTGAGTCAGGAACCGGGAAGGAGGTGATTGCCGGCGCGATTCACGCTTACTCTAACCGCGCTCAAAAGCCGTATGTCCGCGTCAATTGCGCGGCTGTTCCTGACACCTTGATTGAATCTGAATTTTTTGGACACGAAAAGGGCGCCTTTACGGGAGCCAATACAAAAAGAATGGGACGTTTTGAGCTGGCTGATGGAGGCACTCTTTTACTTGATGAGGTCACTGAAATCCCTCTCAATCTTCAACCTAAACTATTGCGCGTCATTCAAGAAAAAGAGTTTGAACGTGTAGGAGGCTCTCGCCCCCTCTCTGTAGATGTGCGGCTGGTCTCTACCTCAAACCGCAATTTGAAACAAGCCATTGCAGATAATATTTTTCGTGAAGATCTCTACTACCGCCTAAATGTGATCCCTCTCCACCTTCCTCCCCTACGAGAGAGAAAAGAAGATATCATCCCCCTTACTCACTACTTTTTGGACAAGTATTGCTTTGATAACGCCAAAAAACCCAAATCTCTTACAAAAGCGGCAGAGAAAAAACTACTCGCCTATGCCTGGCCAGGGAACATCCGCGAACTGGGAAATGTAATTGAAAGAGTCGTTGTACTGGACTTTGGCCAAGAGGTTGATGCCGCCCACTTTTCTTTGGATTAGAACTCTTCTTTTCTCTAAAATGCAGGCAGCTATGGCTGTTTCTTTCTGTACATCAGCGTCAACCCGTAACAATTGTTACCATATGGTTCACGGAACTAAATGGGGCGCTCTTTACATCATCACACGCCTTGTAATCGCTGTTCTCCTTGCAGGTTTAGCGGTAATCGCCTACGGCATGCTCTCTTATAATATCACATTTTTGTATGAGTGGGGGATGGCCCATCCTCTTCATCTATTATGGGCCGTTCCCGTTACGACCCTCTTTATTACCATTGATCTAGTGATTGCTCTATTTCTAGCAAAGGGATTGAGCGAGATACGCAAGGTGTTGGTGCGTAAAGGACAAGAATATTTAGACCGGGCCGCCCAACACTATGGGGCCGTAGCGATCAGAGCCTGAGAGAGCAGAGCCTCATAGGAAGGAAGACCCGGTTGAAAACGCATGTGTCCTGCTGCGCGATCAAACGCACCTGTCATCACTTGATCTCCATTGGCCAGAGCCAAGAAAGGAGCCTGCACGCAGGTGTTGTACCCCACAACCTGCTGCGCAAACCGCGGAGTTAAGGCAACCGCCTTGCATTCAATCATTAAAAGCGGAAAAAGATCATGTTCGGGATGGATGTTTCTAGCAAAGACAATTAGGTCTGCTCGCCTTTTAGGAATTTCCGCTTTCCCTGTTAGCTGCAGATGGGGCAGCTGAGCCAACTCTCGCTCTACTGCAATCAGAGTAGAGGGAAAGCCGAGCTCTTGAACCATTTTTTTAATCAAATCCTGACGGATGATCTCTTCAGGAGTCGCCTCTACCCACTTCTTTCGAATGGGATCAAAAAGCGTCTTATTCGGCTTCGATGACACCGTAATTCCCATCATCACGTCGGTGGATGACCTTCAGCTTACGGTCCTCTTCTCCTCTGTAAATGAGAAAAGGGGCTTCTGTGAGCTCCATTTTCATGATGGCTTCTTCTTGATTGAGCGTCTTCAAACGCTGCTTTTCTCTGCTTACAATCTGGTGTGGACGAAGCTCTTCTTCCACTTGGTGAAGGTTTTCCTCTTCAATCTGATCATTGACTTCATCAAGGAGGGTGATCCGTTCAATGACATTTACGTTCAAATCAACCTCTGCAAGCCCCTTTGCATGATGTTCATTGAGACGCTTCATATAACGGCGTAGCTTCGATTCCAGACGGGCAATTGCCTGATCCACAGAAGTATACATGTTTTCACTACGACCTGTGACTTTGATCATGGTATTGTTCATATTCACGAGAAAATCAACTGAGTGCACCAATTTTTGAATATCCATGATCACAGTTGTTTCGATAACACGCCCACCAAACCGCTCTATTTTAACCAGCTTATCAACGGCATACGACTTCATCGGCTCCGTGATATCGACATGCCTACCAATGACATGAATAGGGTACTCTCTATCGGCAAACTTTTCTTTCACTTCTGCTTTTGTCTTGTCTGGCATAATTTCCTCTTATATTGACGTCAGGTAAAAAGTATACAATAAAACAGGCGACGGGAAAAGGGAAGATTCAAACAGCAATCAGTTTTTTTCTAAGAGCCCGATTCCCTAGCTGACCGCATGCAGCCATAATCTGTTGACCTTTAGCTCCTCGCACAAAAGTCAAATAGCCTTGTGCCCGCATACGGGTGGCAAATGCGTCTACAGTAAGCGCATCGGGTGGTGAGAATCGATCCCGACTCTGCGGATTGTAAGGGATCAGATTAACCGTAACTCTCAATCCCTTCAAGTAGGTAGCTAGAGCATCCGCATCCTCTATTCCATCGGTCTTCCCTTGGATCAGCACGTACTCAGCAAAAATGCGCCTTCTTGGATGAGCACAATAGGCGTGCATCGCTTCTTTGAGAGAGGCCATATCGTGGGTGCGATTGACTGGCATCAACCGATTTCTAACCATATCGTTTGGAGAGTTAACTGAAACAGCCAAATTTAGAGCTGGGTCAGCCTCATCAATGAATCGATAGATAGCAGGGACAATTCCACTTGTTGAAACGGAGATACGGCTGGGGCCTAACGCCAGACCATTTACATCAGTCAGGATACGAATTGCGTGCATCACCTCATCGTAATTATCAAAGGGTTCGCCCATGCCCATAAAGACAATGTTGCGCACGTTGAGTCCAAGGGTATGTTTTGCTTGATAAACCTGGCTTACAATTTCGTCGGCACGAAGAGAGCGGAGAAGTCCCATTTTCCCCGTTTCACAAAAAGCGCATCCCATGCGGCACCCTACTTGGGAAGAGACACAAAGGGTGTAACCGGCCGGCATTGGGAGTGCAACCATTTCCACTTCCAGTCCATCCTCGGTTTTGAGGAGATACTTTTCCGTCTGCTTCTCATCACCTTTTTTGATTAAGGGCAGAGAAGAAAAATCGGTGCGCTCCTTAAGCATATCAAGAAGGGTGGGAGCGTTGTTGAAATGGGGATCTCTCCCCGTGCACGTTCCCTCTCGCATCCACTCTCGATAGAGTAGGCGCGCATGCTCAGCGCCTTTACCCAGCTCTGTGCTTACAGCTTGTGCATAAGAAGAAGAAGTGTGTCCAAGTATTTTGAGCATCGAAACGCACCGAAGAGGACTCGAACCTCTAACCACCTGGTTCGAAGCCAGGTACTCTATCCGATTGAGCTATCGGTGCAAGCAGGGGAGGATACCAACTTTTGAGGTTGACCTCAAGGGAAAATTGGTTCACCCTTCTCACTGTGGAAAAGTGTACCGGCATTGTCTTATCCGTTTTAGACTTCAAAGAGAGCGACCAAATCGCCACTCTCTTTTCTCCAGGTGGACTGGTAAAAATTTTTGTGAAAAGAAGACGTCTTCCCATCATCACACCGCTCACTGAGGGGGAGTTCCACTACGTGACAGGACGGGGCGATCTACACCGTTTCCGAGATGGCACCATTCACCAGCAAAATCTCCGCTTACGTGAAAGGTACGAAAATATCGAAGCCGCTGGAATCTGCGTTCAAGCGATTCTAAAATCCCAATGGCCGGGAAAACCCGCACCTCACCTCTATAATCTACTCCGCTACTTCCTGCATAAGATTCCGGAGGTAGAGCGCCCTTTAGATCTAGCTACCATTTTTTTAACTAAAACCTTGAAGCACGAGGGGCTATTGCAACAAACTGAATCGTGCGCCTTTTGCGACGTCAAACCGAGTCACCGTTTTGGAGGTGAAAGGGTCTGCTCCATCCACGCGGGACCAAAAGCGCTTCAACTCACAGAGCAGCAAGAGGCGTTTTTTATGCAGATCGCGGAAGGACGTTCACTAAGTGATCTTCTGAATCACCCCATTGAAATCAACACTCAAATTGCTCAGCTCTTCGAACAAGCTTTTTAAAGAGTCTCTTCTAATACTCTGGAAATCAATGCGGTCCACCCTGTTTGATGACTAGCACCTAGTCCACGCCCTGTCTCCGCATGAAAATACTCGTTAAAAAGGAGTAGGTCTTTCCAGTGTGGATCCTCTGCATACCTTTTATCACCTCCGTGGCAAGGCCGCGCTCCAGAGACGTCTGGATGAAAAAGGCCACAAAGGCGGCGATTTAATTCAACGCGCACCTCCTGCAGATTCAAAAAAGCTCCTGAACCGGTCGGAAATTCGACTTTAACATCCTCTCCATAAAAATGATAATAGCGCTCTAGCGCATCAATAATTAGATAGTTAAGCGGAAACCAAATAGGACCTCTCCAGTTGGAGTTACCTCCGAACATGTAGCTATTGCCCTCTCCGGGAACATAATCCACTATGTGCTGCTTGTGGTTCAAATCAATCTTATAGGGATGGTCCTTATACACCTTTGATAAAGAACGGATTCCGTAGGGGGATAAAAACTCTGCCTCATCCAATACATACCGCAAAATCCGTGTCAGTCGTTCTTTTGAAGGGATTGCCAAAATGCGGTGCCCTCTAACCGGACACAGAGAACAAAAGGTCACGACATCCTCCAGGTCACCTCGGTTACGAATAAACCAGTCCATCCGTTTGGAAAACCCTTTAAGCGTTTTTAAATGAGCATCCTCCAAAATTTCGACGGCAATTAAAGGGATCAGTCCGACAAGTGAGCGCGTTTTGAGCGGCATATCGTTCCCATCTACCTTCAAGCGGTCATAGTAAAACCCATCTTCCTCATCCCACAAGCCAGTTCCTTTAAACTCATTCATTGAGTCGGCAATGTGCACAAAGTGCTCAAAAAATTTAGAGGCCATGTCTTCATAAATGGGATTATGTACAGCAAGCTCTAAAGCCATTCTGAGCATGGTTAAACAATAAAAAGCCATCCATGCAGTTCCATCTGCCTGCTCCAGTTCTCCTCCGGACGGAAGAGGCTTTGAACGGTCAAAAACACCAATATTGTCTAAACCAAGAAATCCCCCAGCAAAAATGTGCTGACCATTCACATCTTTCCGGTTCACCCACCAGGTAAAATTGAGTAAAAGCTTTTGAAAGGCACTCTCAAGAAAAGAGAGATCCTGATTACCCGTCATTTTGTATATGCGTAAACAGGCCCAGGCATGCACAGGCGGGTTCACGTCCGAAAAGCCATATTCATAAGCCGGCTGCTGTCCATTGGGGTGCATGTACCATTCGCGGAGAAACAGGATCATTTGCTTTTTGGCAAACACAGGATCGATTCGAGCAAAAGGAATCATATGAAACGCCAAATCCCAAGCAGCAAACCAGGGATACTCCCACTTATCGGGCATGGAAATCACATCCCTGGCAAAGAAATGAACCCATTCATGGTTTCTTCCCTTTTTTCTCTTTTGGGGAGGCGCCGGTTGTCCGGAATCACCCGAGAGCCACTCTTTAACCACATAGTGATAAAACTGCTTGGTCCATAAAAGACCTGCATAGGCTTGTCTTGAAACTTCTTTCGCCTTCGGATCGAGCTCTGAGGGAATTTTGGCGGCATAAAACCGGTCGGTTTCATTTTTCCGAGCAGAAAAAACAGTCTCAAACTCTTCTTTCGATGGCTCTTCAGCAGAAAATAGACAACACTCAATCCGTCTACTTTCACCCGGTTTTAGCTTTAAACGATATAAAGGAGCCACTTTAGACCCCTTCATCTCCGGATTAACGGCCCCCTTGTCTCCATTCACGACATAATTGTGAAAAGCATCTTTCACATAAGCAGAGGCATTTTTACCTCCATACAGTTTTTTCAAATTGGATTCATTTTCAGTAAAAAGTACTTCAGAGCTATCCTCAAAGCTAAAAAAGAACGTCCCAAGCGTTGGATGTGGCGCTTCAACCATCCCCTGCTGGTTCAAATGCATTGAAAGTTTTGGTGTGCATCCTTCATGCCCACATCCCCACGACCAGGTGTTGCGATACCAAAGAGTCGGCAAAACACACAGCAAGGCCTCTTCCGGTCCTCTATTGTGCACCTCAATCCGAATCAGAATGGTATTTGGGCCCTCTTTTGCATAAGTGGCAAAAACATCAAAATAGCGGTTTTCATCAAAAATGCCCGTATCTGCCAATTCAAACTCTCTTTCTAGAAGGCCTCTGCGTTGATTTTCTTCGATTAACTGCTGATAGGGATATTCTTTTTGTGGATACTTATAGAGTGCTTTCATGTAAGAGTGCGTAGGAGAGGAGTCAAGATAATAGTAACACTCTTTTACGTCTTCCCCATGATTGCCTTGTGTAGAGGTCAGCCCATAAAGACGCTCTTTTAAAATAGGATCCCTACCATTCCATAAACCAACAGCAAAACAGAGGCGCGCTTCTCGATCTGTTATCCCAAGCAATCCATCTTCCCCCCATCGATAGGCACGACTTCTTGCCTGATCGTGTGGAAAAAAGTCCCAGCTATCTCCATTGGGCGAGTAGTCTTCTCTTACCGTTGCCCACTGACGCTCTGAAAGATAAGGACCCCACCGCTTCCAGTTGCGCTCTCTTTTTTGCTCCTCTTCTAGCCTTTTTTCCTCTTCTAACATCTTTTTGTCACTCCACCCTTTGTTCCTCTTGTAAACCATAATCGTTGAATAAAAAGGAATAGAAATGCGATTATAGCTCGCAAAACAAAAAATGGAGCTATCACATGACAAAAAATATACAACAAAATCTCAAACAAGCTATTGAAAAAGCGCTTCAAAAAATTGAAGCTAATAAAGAAAAAGAAATTTGTAGGTATTTACCCGGTCCTCGTGGCGGTTATATCCACCACTTTACTTTTAAAAAATTAAAAGAGCAGGAGCCGGAAAAATGTCTTTCTTTAATTGAAGAGTGCATTTTAAACGTTTCAAAGCCTCGCGAATTAGATCCAACTCCTAGAGCTCCAAGAGGCTTAAACCGGAACAACAACCAAGTCAAGCTGCCAAATGACATGGTGGGTCGCATCATTCAGATTGCGCGTGAAGCCGGCGACAATTCTCTTCTTTCCAAGTTGTTAGCTGCACGTCCCCTCAATCAAGTCAAGCGTGATTTGATCCGCTCCATTCGAGACAACAAAGCAAACGGCGAGCTTTGGGAAGCGTATAAAGAAGCCGTTATTACTCTGGAACAGTAAAGACACATAGCTATTTTTGGCATCGTAATTGCTGAACAATGGATTGTTAAAGCAATGATTCGAGGTCAAAAAATGAACAGACTCTACGTATTAGCCTACCTATCTTTCCTTCCTCTTTGCCCCCTTAGTGGAGAGCAAGAGGAAGTGAAAGTACAAACGGTTAACTCCACTCCTTACTACCAATATTACTACGAGCAGAAGCCAAAAACAGGTGAGCAACAGAGTGCCACTTACTATTATTATTACCCGGATACAGAACAGCAAACGGAGTGGCGTTGGGAACTGAAGCAGGCCGAGCCCCAAAAAAAAGTAAAGCCTCCTCTGCACGAGCAAAGAGAACGTTCTCAAGTCGATGAAGAGCCATCGAGTCGTTATTGGGAAGAGCCTTGGTATGAAAAAGAGCGCCATGCCCGTAGTGAATTTGAAAGACGGGAACGGAAAACAGATGCTCCTGCCTATGATAAGTTGATGCGTGATCTACAGCAGCATCTTGAAGAATTGAAGCGTGAAAAAGAGCAAGCGCGTCCACCACAACGCCAGGAGCCAAAATCGGATGTTCCGACTTATGAAGAGCTTATGCGTGATATTCAAAGATATCTCGAACACGAGAAAAGCAACCGATCAGATCGCGAAAATAATGCGATACAGAGATACATTGACGAGGAAGAGCGTAGAAATCCTCCAAGCAGAGATTCGTACTTCCGTGGTTAGTCCCTGATTGACGGGAATCTGGTTTCTCTTTAGTTTGAAAACATGAAACAGATTTTTTTATCCGTTGCCTTAGCTGCCTTTGCTCTTATTGTAGTGGCATGTGGCTACTCAAAGGTGAAAGGTGAGCGTGCTGTTATTTGCAATCAGCAATATGCGTTATGTACTTCAGCACAGTGTATTCCCGATCCCGACCGACCGGGTCAATCGATTTGCTTCTGTGAAGTGCATGACGGAAAGAGTTTGGGTCTTACCTCTTGCGATAAACGGATCGCCAAAACAGATAAGTTAGGTATCAGGCACGTGATCTCCACCTTTTCTTTTAATGACTTTGAGACCAAGAAAAATATGACCTGCCCGTCTGGAAAGCCCTGGTCAAACTGCTTAGACAAACCGTGTGTTGTAGATCCCCTTGACCCTTCTAAGGCAATTTGTTTCTGCTCAATTGTACGCACAGGCGCCTTCCAGACCTTCGGTGGAGATTGTGATCGATCAAAGTGCGACAATGGATATTGGTCGGGTGCTACACCAGAAGCCAATTCCCAGAGCGTGCATATATTGATGAAAGCCTTAGGTCAAACACAATCGACTCAGAAATTTTGTCCTAAATGATTTTTTCCCTACTGCTTAGCGCATGCGCTCTTATCGCGCTATTCTTTAAATTGCCTGGTGTCCCTGAATTTTTTGGGATCACCCAATGCACGAGCTGCTCTACTTCTACACCTTACTTGCCCATGTTTGGGGCAGGGTACTTTGCCGCCTTATTTACACTTATTTTGTGCTTCCGCTCTCTACCGGTAAGATCTCTCAAATGGGGAGGCTATGTTTGGTCCATTGGGCTAGCGCTCATTCTGACCACTCTTAGCCCTTCTCTTTGTTACATTTGTTTGATTGCTCACTTCTGCCATATTGGTGTATGGCATTTTTGGAAACCTAGTGCAGAGTACAGCGAGGAGCTCAAAGAGATTAAAACAGCGATCGTGTTCACTTCGACAGTTTCGGTCATGGCTCTCTATAGCACGTTAAACTTCATGTTCTTGGTATATGGTCTTGAGGTGAAAAATCCTCTTGCCACCTCGATAAAAGAGGGAGGTCACATTCAGCCCTTTGCCTTTGAAACGCTCAGCTCCGATGAGCTGAAAGAGCATAGTGGAGTCGTTTTAAACTTTGTTTCTTCAAACTGTCCTTACTGCAAAGAGCAGATTCCCCACTTAAATGGACTGGCGGAGGAGTTTCAATCCTCTACTATCCGCTTTGTCACGATCTGCTCTCAATTAGAGGCCGATCTACAAACACTTGGTCCGCAACTTGAATGGATTGAGGATGTGGAGGGACAACTCTCCTCTCTTTTTAGAATTTCTGGCTATCCAACCTGCATTTTGTTGGATGGTTCGGGCAAAGTGCTCAAGGTTATTGCCGGCATATCCACAGACTTTGATCAAGGCATACGCAAAGAACTCAGCTATCTAAAGCTGTCTCAACAGTAAAAACAGCACGCTTCTAAACGTAATTGTGTTCATCTGCAAAAAAAAGAACTTTATGTGCCCGATTGAAGCAAACAAAAGCCATTGAGAAGAGCTTCCATGTCAGCTTCATTGCGCTTCAAGTCAGCTGTTGGCGTGAAGGTGGTAACGGCCACAGACCCCTCATTGTCTGAGTAGAAATAGAGCAGTGTGGTGATCGAACCCACCCCCTCATAATCCACCATAAATTTCCAAAAGAGAACTTTGATATTATTTACAAGCCGCTCTTCAGAACCCAAATCTTTAAAAGCTAGCAGGCTCTCTTTATCTTGGCCCAAAATTTTGGCTTGCACAAACTCTTTGTAACTCGCTTTGGAAACGCTTTTCTCCTCGTAGGTATAAGTCTTAGCAAAAGCGCGCTTCTCCACATCTTTGCCAATCGAAGCCTGCTGATCTAAGTCAACCAAAACCAAAGTCCACTCAGAGACATCATCACATGCATCAAAGGGAGTATCGAAAATAATCCACTTAGAGGGATTGTACCACAAACAGTAGGGAAATTGTTGCCCCTCCAACCGTATCGAAGCATCACTGGGTCTCTCATAGGCCTGCACTTCAGGAGTCATTGTGTCCTGATGCTTTTTGTGGCTACACCCAAACATACAAAGCAACATGGCCCCCATCACGACAAGAAATTGCATACCACCCCAATGTGAATTCATACACCTTATCTCTATCATTGCTACCGAAAAATTTCCAGCAAAACAATTCTTGAACTATATTTACCTAATCTTTACAAATATTTTTTTGACATAAGTCGTGGATATCAAATGAAGCGTTTTTTTGTGGCTTTCCTGTTTTTCAGTTTGTGCTCTTTGCAAGCAGAAGTCTCTTTCTCTCCACCTCCCGCCATCAAATACCGGAATGAAAGTCTCGCTTTCAACCCGACGGTTCCCAAAGTGAATGTCATTACCGGCGAGTATTGTGAAAGGGAATGCGACTTGGTTGTAGCAGGTGCCCAGCCTCTTTCGATACGCCGCTTTTACAATCACCAGGGATTTAAGGATCAATTGATGGGGCACTGGAGGATCAACCCCGAATCGCTCATGCTCTTTAACTTTTACAGAAAAAATCCCCATCCCGAATTTGCGGGGATTGGTGATGAAGAGGGGCAGTTCACCTCATGTGAGAGCTTTGAAAACTACATTTTCCGATTTTGTCCCGAAAAAAACAAAAGCTTTACAACGTTGCCTAGCCCCCAAAGTGGTCAAAACCACCCGCTCAACATGAGCTTTACATACACAAAGGTCAAGCCGGACAAACGCCAATACTACTGGAATGGACACATTCAAGACGGATCGGGAAGGCGGCGCACCTACCGAACCGAAATTGGCGTCTGGAAGTACCCCATTAACTTTGCCCCTGTTTACCAAGGACGCGTGCAAGAAGACCGGCTACCCAATGGTAACGTGATCAAGTACCACTACCAAGATATCGCCGACCGACAATGGAAGGGACCTCGTTACAAGAACTTGATTACCTACTATCTGCTCATTAAAATCGAAGCCTTTAGTGCCTCAGGAACGCCTTTGGGGCATATTACTCTCGATTACGACCGTGCAAATTATGAGTTATTCCGTCACGCTGGAGGATTTTATCTAGGAGATGCGCACTTCACCGGAACAGATGGAAGACGTGTTACCTACCATCAAAAGATGCGTAAAATTCAAGAATGGAATCCTCGGACCGACGATGAAGAATATGTAGATGTTGTCTTAAATCACGTGGAAGCCTCATGGAAGCCCGCTCAAAGTTATCGCTATCGGCAAGAGGAGGATGTTGAGCTTCACTATGAAAGACCCTACATGACCACTGTCTGCCGACACGATGGACAGCCGCTTTTACACACTGTCTATGACCTACAGTCCAAAAAAGTGACTGCGCAAAACGCGCCCGTAGGCCCCGGTGGATCAATGCACCCTATCGCACGCTATACATATTACCCCAACCACACATGCGTCTTTGATGGAGAAAACAATCAAACGATTTTCCGCTTTGATGCCGATAAACGGATTGTGGCCATTGAGAAATATGACGGCAAACGTCTCGCTCTTGTCCAACGTAATCAATGGGATGAACGGACCGGGAACCTCCTTCAACACACTGTTGAGGATGGAGAGGGAGAAATCGCGCTTAAAGGCACCTACTGCTACGATGTCAATCAAAACCTCATCGAGGAGAGAGTGGGCAGGGGTTCTGATGAAGATGTCATCAAAAGAACGTATACGGATGATGGGTTTAATCTAGTCAAAGAGGTTTCAGATCGAGAGGGCAAAGTAACAAGATTCACCTACCTCCCCGACACCAACTTGATTGAATCTGAAATTGTGTACGACCACGGTGCCATTGTAAAACGAACCTTTCACTTTTATGACTCCTCTCTAAACGCTGTTTGTGTCAAAACGCTAGTTGATGACGGACAGACTTTGGATCCTGACGATCTCACCGGCGTTAAAATCCGTAAAATCACAGAAATCACGCCCAAAAGAGACTTTCCTTGCATCGGTCTACCCTTGGAAGTGTGTGAAAAGAGCTTAAGCGACCTTGGCCACGAAATTCTACTTAAAAAGGTGCGCTATGCCTACCACCCATCGGGGAAAGTGCTGCGCGAAGAGCATTTTGATGCTACTGGCACCCTCCGTTATACCCTACACAAGGAATATGATGAACAGGAGCGATGTGTTGCTGAAGTAGATGCCTTGGGCCAGCGCACCACCTTCACTTATGATGCGAACTTCAACTTATGCGCACAAACAGGACCGCTCTCACAAACAACTTGGATCTATGATAAGGCAAACCGCCCTACTCAAAAAAATACATCAGGACTAATTTCGCAAAAAAAATACGATCGTGCCAGCCGCCTCCAAGCAACCATCGATCCTTTAGGAAATGAAACCCGCTATCAATATGACGGACTGGGACGGATTATTAATGTGAAATACGTAGATGGAAGTGAGGTTCACAAAGCTTATGACACTCTGAGCAATGTCATCAAAGAGGTGGATCAAAATGGGCATGAAACCCACAAAATCTTCGATTTTCGAGGTAATCCCACTTGTATCAAACATCCGGATGGATCTGAGGAGCACTATACGTATTACCCCAACTCAGGGACTTTACAAAGCTACACGGATCGCTCCGGAACCAAGACAGTTCATACCTATGATATTTTCGATCATCTCATTTGCCAAAAGACTTATTCACCGGAAGGAGAGCTTCTTAAAACAACTTCTGCTACCTATTCCCCTTTCCATAAGCTCTCTGAAACCAATGCAGCCGGAGTTACCACCTACTTTGACTATGACTATGCCGGTAGAAAAACGGCTGAAAGAACCCTTGATCGGCAGGTTTTATACACCTACGATGCGCTCGGACGCTTAAGTAGCACACAAAAGGGAGAAACCCGCTACATACAAGAATATGATCTACTCGATCGGGTGATTGAGAAACGGACCGAAGATTTAGAGGGCAACATCTATTTTCAAGAGAAATACGCCTTTGACGCCAATGGAAACAAAACACACGTGATCACCTGTGAGGGCATTTCAGAGACTCTCTATAACGCCCAAAATCAACCGATTCAGATCACCTCACCCGATGGGCACATCACTACCATCACTTATGACCTCTCAAAATGCCTCACTAAAACCACTACCAATCCCCTTGGAATCACCACCGTTGAAGCTTACCATCCTCTTTACAACCACCTCACACACCTGACTGTAAAAAATGCGCAAGGAGAGGTTATCCAAGAACGCGAGCACCTCTATGATCCGGTCGGTAACCGGATAGAGACCAAAGAGCACTGCTTTGAAGGAAGTCTTTCTAAACGCGAAATCTCACACACATGGGAGTATGGCCCTTGTCAACGCCTCCTACGCCTTATTGAGGCAGGGGTCAAAGAAACACTGTATTCCTATGGATCAGATGGAAGATTAGAAACTACAATCAAACCCGATCAAACAGAGCTCAGACGTACATATGATCCACTGGGGCGGCTTCACACGCTCGCCTCTTCTACAGGGGATATCGCCTTCACTTACTTTTATGATCTCAATGATCACATTGTAGAGGTCAAAAGCCTTGAAGGATCCACCAAACGGGAATACGATCCTTATGGAAACTGCATTGCGGAGCATCTGGCTAATGGCTTGACTCAGTTAAATCTCTACAACTCGCAAGGTGAGCGGATCCAGAGTAACGATGCCCACTACTACTATCAAGGAGGATATCTTGCTCACGTGATCTATCAGGGAGAGAGCTACACCTATCAAGAGCGCAATCTTTCAGGGAAGGCTCTATGTATTTCCACCCCAAAAGGAGAGCTCCGCTTCCACTATGATCCCTGCTTAAGGGTCGATGCCATCCTATCCCCCTCCTATTGCTCTAAGACTTATGATTATGATCCGTGCGGCAATCTCCTTAGTTACAGCTTCACAGATCCCCTCGGAACCTCTGTTGAAACGTTCGCCTACGATCCGCTCAATCAATTAATCGAAGAAGAGGCCCACTGCTACGCCTACGACTCCCTTTATAATCGGGTTGTCAAAGATTCCCTTGGACACACTTTAAATGCTCTTTCACAGACCCTTTCCGACGGGGAGATCACCTACGACTACGATCTCAACGGCAATTTAATCCGCGCAGGTGAGGTCTATTTTGCCTATGACGCACTGGATCGGCTCATCCAGGTTCAGATAGACGGCGCAACCTATACCTACACTTATGACCCTTTTAATCGGCGGATATCCAAACAGAGCCGTGGGAAGAAAGTTCATTACCATTGGGATGATCAGCACGAAGTGGGTTCCAGCGAAGGAGAGAGGCGTATACTTGGTGAAGGAATAGGCATTGCTGTCTTTATGATCCTAGATAAGCAACTTTATGTGCCCGTTCATGACCATCGAGGCAATATAGTGACTCTTTTAGGGGGTAAGGGAGCCACATATCGGTACACAGCTTTTGGCGAAGAGAGCACTGAAGGACGTCTCTCTCCCTGGCGTTTTTCCTCTAAACGGATCGATCCCGAAACGGGCTACGCCTACTTTGGTAGACGGTACTACTCCCCTCCCTTAGGCAAATGGATCACTCCGGATCCGCAAGGATTTGAAGAGGGGCCTAATCTTTATGCTTACGTGCACAACGCCCCTCTCACCCATTTTGATCCGTATGGATTATGGATGGAGAGTGTGGGGCGCTGCTTCTGCCGCGGCCTAGAGTGGTTTGGAGCCAATCTACTTCCCGTGCCTGGGTTGATGGATCTTGTCGAGTCTGTGGGACGATGGGGGTCGGGAGGAGAATTTCGGGGTCCTAGCCGCTACCGCTCCAATGAGAATCAAGTCATCACCCTGCCAGGTCGGACGATTCAAGGAAAAACTTTCACTTATGCAAATGGCATGCTCACGACCTGTGGAACAGCTCTTGAACAGACACAAAAAGTCTCTGATGCTTACGGAGGAGTTCAAGTGGATTTGCTCTACAATGGCACAAATGGATTGATGATGGATTTATTTTGCTGTTTTGGGGCAAAATTTGGGATGACAACGGCTTATAATCAGATGTGTGCGAATTACTATATCAATAAATTGAACGAGGATCCTGACCATCGGTTTACGAGTACGGTTCATAGTCGTGGGGGGATTCGGTTAATGGCAACGGGCCGGCTGATGACACCTGAACAGAGAAGCCATATTGATGTGATCTCCTACGGATCGGGGACCTTGATTCCAAACGATTATTTTGGTTCAGCGATGAACAATTTAAGTCGTTTGGATCCGATCCCCATGACCAATCCATTGGCCTATGGGATCTCTTTGATGAGCGATCGTTTTAATGTAAACTTCCTCACCCCCACCTCCTACTGCCCCTTTAAAGAGCATGGTTTGCTTGGGGAAACCTACGGCAACCAGATTGAGAGAGAAGGAAGAAGATTTAAGGAAAGATATTTAGATGAATAAGCTACTTACAATTCTTTTATTGACGCCTTTTTCTGTGTTTCCTGCTAACTATGTCAAGATGTCCGACAGAATTGTTAAACAATACAACAAAGAGGTCGCCAAACCGAGGAACCTCTATCTTTCTGGAAGTGGTGGAGCCATGATGAATGACATCCAAAGAGTCATTCTGAACTTCAAGTCCTTTGACCTATTAACTGTAGATGAAGCGCGCGCGCTTTATATTGAGATGATGGAAGATTTTCTTTCTCGAATGAATCAAAATGGAAAGATCCGCCCTTACTTGCATGACTATCCATTTGGTATAGATAATTTTGAGTTGACCATTGGATTTAGAGATTCCTGCCGCCATATTACCGGAGATGGGCATGTTGCTCTAGTATTTATCGGAAGAAACCAAGAACTGTTTTTTGAAGCGTACGATCAGGAAACATGTAAATTTTACACCCTACACCGTGAGCCCTATGCAGAGTCTTTAAGGATCGTCCAATCTGAGTAAAGGATGCAATTTCAGAAGTAAGGCTCCCGTTTTCATCGATGCATCCTCCTGAGGATACATGCAAAATTCTTCAGCTCTTGAACAGGCACAAAAAATCTCTGATGATTATGGAGGAGTTCAAGTGGATTTGCTCTACAATGGCACAAATGGATTGATGATGGATTTATTATGTTGCCTTGGGGCAAAATTCGGGTTGACATCAGCGTATAATCAAATGTGTGCGAATTTCTATATCAATAAATTGAACGAGGATCCCGACTATCGATTTACTAGTAAAGAGCATGATTTGCTTGGGGAAACCTATATGAAGCAAATCAAACAAGATGGCGAACAATGGATACAAGACCACTTATATGAATAAACTATTTATGCTTCTACTACTACTGGCACCTTTATCTGTATTTGGCGCTAACTATGTTAAAATGTCAGAAAGAATTGTTAAGCGTTACAACAAAGAAGTTGCTAAGCCCAAGAAACTTTATCTTTCTGGAAGCGGCGGAGCCATGATGAATGATATTCAAAGAGTCATTCTGAACTTCCAATCCTGTGAATTACTGAACATAAATGAAGCACGCACTCTTTATGTCGAGATGATGGAAGATTTTCTTTCTCGAATGAATGAAAACGAAAAGATCCGTCCCTACTTGCATGACTATCCATTTGGCGTAGACAATTTTGACTTAATGATTGGATTTGAAGATTCAAAACATAAAATCACCGGAGATGGGCATGTCGCTTTACTATTTATCGGGAGAAATCAAGAACTGCTGTTTGAAGCGTATGATCAGCAAGCAGGCAAGTTCTACACCTTACACCGTGAGCCTTACGTAGAGTCTTTAAGAATCGTCCGAGCTAAGTAAAGGATACAATTTGAGTCGCTTGGATCCGATCCCCATGACCAATTCATTAGCTTACGGGATTTCTCTTATGAGCGATCGTTTTAATGTAAACTTCCTCACCCCCAACTCCGACTGCCCCTTTAAAGAGCATGGTTTGCTTGGGAAAACCTACGGCAACCAGATGGAGAAAGAAGGAAGAAGATTTAAGGAAAGATATTTAGATGAATAAACTACTTATGATTCTCTTATTAGCACCTTTATCTGTATTTGGCGCTAACTATGTTAAAATGTCAGACAAAATTGTTAAGCGTTACAACAAAGAAGTTGCTAAACCCAAGAAGCTTTATCTTTCTGGCACTGGTGGAGCTATGATGGATGACATTAAAAAAGTCATCCTAAATTACCAATCATTTGAATCACTCACCATTAATGAGAGCAGAGTTCTGTTTGTGGACATGATGGAAGAGTTTTTAGCTCGGATGAACCAAAACAAACAAATCCGCCCCTATCTGCATAACTATCCTTTTGATGTAGATAATTTTCGACTAAGAATCGGATTTGATGATTCAAAAGGAAATATTATTGGAGATGGGCACGTTGCCTTAATGTTTGTGAACAAAAACCAAGAACTTCTGTTTGAAGCGTACGATCAGCAAACAGGCAAATTCTACACCCTACACCGTGAGCCCTATGCAGAGTCTTTAAGAATCGTCCGAGCCAAGTAAGGGATACAGTTTCAGAAGTAAGGCTCCCGTTTTCATCGATGCATCCTCCTGAGGATACAAGCAAAATTCTTCACACTCGAGCGCTCCCAAATAAGATGATGAATCTAAAGATCCTGTTACTCTCCACCTCATATTAACAAACCCTAACTTCTGATCACCTGACACAAAATCGTAGAGCCTGTAACGTGTGACTGAAAAACACCCATCTACCCTAGCAACAATCTCATAAGCGGGGCTCCACTCCGGATTTGTTTTCAATTGTGGAAGCTGCGGATCTTGATGAAAAAGTCGGGGGAAAAAAGCCCTTTCAACAAGCGCGTTTCCACGGTCTGCAATCTCATCTGAAAGAACCTGCAGGAGAGGTAAACAAGGAACCTCAGCTGAGCTCGCATCCCCCCTTAAAAGGAGTTGAGCCTGGATCGATGCATGGAATGTAGGCTCAACCTGCAGCGATTCATGCAACATCTCGATGAGCTGAGTTAAAAACCCAATCTGCCGTTGGGTTTTATCCTTGCTCCTTTGAGCCTCAAAAAAAGCAGGCTGTCCGTTCAAAGTGAAAGCCTGGATCTCTTTTTTTCGGATATATGAGAACCTGAAAGAAGAGAAAATCTGCTGACAGGTGATGGGGCCAATCTGACTCTCGCGCTCTATTTTTCTCTTGAATAGGGATCTACTTATAAGCTTTTCTTTTAGAAAACGCTCAATCTGAGCCTCAAAATATCTTCTATTTTTAAAACTGAAGAGCTCTTGAATAAATTGAACAGCTTCTCTTCCTCCGATTTTTTCTAACACAAAGTTACGCACTATTTCCTCAAGACGCGTAAGATGAACAAGTAATCGGCCAACGGACGTTAAAGCTAATATTTCTGAGCCGCTTGAAAAGGATTCGCCGCTATTCAAAAACTCAGGTATCGGTGTTGAAGCCACACTTTGTGTACGCACAAATTTGCTACGTAGCACCACAGGATCTAATGCCCTGTCAACGGAGTGGCAATAAGAGCGTAATGTGTTCAAAATCATCTCTATCCATTCTGCTTGAATAAAAATGGTACACGCTTGACACATATCAGAAGAGACTCCGCTCCAAGCAAATGCTCTTACTCCTTTTGACGTACTCACTTTAGGTCTATTTTTATAAAAACCTAATTATAAACAAGTTAATTACACAAATCAATGACTTAGGACAGAGTCAAAACGATCTAGCTGAGCCATTACCTCAGAGGGAGGGGTCAGACATTTTTTAAATAAGTCTGGTTTTAGGGTCACAGAGCGATACCCACGCACGATGCACTCCTCCACTTGAGCTGGAGTCTTGAGAGCAGCAACGCATAGCTTGGCAGGGAGATTATGCAATTTGAGCAACTCATGGATCGCTTGGGTCACTTCAAAGGCCCTCTGCCCGATATGGGAGAAGTAAGGGGCAATATAGCGTGCTCCAGCCTGAGCGGCTAAAAAGGCCTGCAGAGGGGTAAACACAACGGTTCCCATAGTGGGAATTTCGCTGTGGGTAAGACGTGCAATGGCTTCAATCCCCTCTTCGGTCACCGGAATCTTCACAATCACTCTAGAGGTGTACTCAGCCAAGTCCTTTCCTTCTTCAACCATTTCGGCTGCTGTCCGCGCTGTCACTTGTACAGCAACAGGACCTGAAAAACGTTTAAGAATCTCTGAAAGATTTTTTTTGGCAGAAAGACCTGTTTGAGCCAAAATGGACGGATTTGTGGTGACTCCATGTAAAAGTCCCAGCTCTTTTGCGTGCTCTATAGCCTCTAAATCCACGCCATCTAGCCAAAGCTCCATCACAACTCCTCAATTGAGAATGATATTACCGTCGGTTGTCTCAATATCTAGAGTTAACACGATGGGAGCCGTCTCGGCAAGCCCATTTTGGTAGGTTTTTTTCAAAATATGGAGCCATCCCTGCTTTTTCAGCCCCTCTTTGGCAATGACTTTGCCTGTAGCAGAGGTTTTGGTGTGGATAATCAGCCCGACGCCTTCAGGCAGCTTCAACACAATATCTTCTTTTTCACCGCGAATGTTGAGTTGACAGCTCTTCTGCCACTTGCCCGTAAGATCGAGCTCCATGGCGCAGCTAGTGCATAAAAGATTCACAAGAGTGAGCTCGGGATAGTCTCCGGTGAGATCCCCCTTGAGGTTTCCAAAGCGCCCTTCATAGTTAACTGAAGTCAGAAGAGGGTACTCACCACTGAGGTCAAACTCGACGCATTTTTTGCGCCTTGCATCGATATCAATGTTCTCAAGGTGGGGAAACTCTCCTGAAAAGTCAAAGGTATCAACCCGCCTGGTCTGCTTCCGGTTTTGGAAAGACTTAGCCGTGCGGTCAGCAGAAAGAGCCCAAAGAGGAGAGGCAAGTAAAAGAAGCAAGATTAAAACAGGTTTCATATGCGAAAGGGGGGACTTGAACCCCCAAGGAGTTTCCTCCACTACCACCTCAAGGTAGCGCGTATACCAATTCCGCCACTTCCGCGCGGGCAGGAGCATCGTAGCAAGCTCCTCCCCTTTCCAGCAAGTGAATTTACGCGTTCCCTATTAGTCCTCTACAGTCTAAACTGGAAAACGGAATGCACACTCTATTAAAAAAAATCTTGATTTTGCTGATCCGTCTCTATCAGCTCTGTCTCAGCCCCTTTTTTGGACAGTGTTGCCGTTTTGCCCCAAGCTGCTCGGAATATGCGCAAGAGGCCCTTGAAAAACACGGGGTCTGGCGTGGCATCTGGCTGACAGCCAAACGGATGGTCAAGTGCGGCCCTTGGTGTCGAGGAGGACATGATCCTGTCCCAGAAAGTAACTATTTTCGTGAGAAAACACCTAAATATAACAATTTTCGTGAGAAAATAACAAAAATATTGGAAAATGTAGTCAATGTAACAAAAAATGAGAGAAATCCCTGATGTGGGAGCTAGAACTGCCTCAAGGGTCTGAACCAATTGGCTACCGGGCCCTTGTTGAACTTTTTAATCTAAGAGTGCTACCCCATTATCGTTGGTCATACACTTCAACTAAATGGGAAAAAAAAGAAATCAAGCTCAAGAAAAAAAATCTTGAAATCCACATTTACCCCCCTTCTTTCAAAATTGATCCTAATCAAACGATTCAACATCTTGAGTTTGCTCTTAAGTATGAGGGCCTTCATCTCCTTCTATTAAAAGAGATTATGAACCAAATCCCAAAAGAGGATCTTGTTCGCTATATCAAAAAACAGCCCACAAGTCGCTATGCGCGTATTCTTTGGTTTTTTTACGAGACACTTCTTGAGAGCAGGTTACCCATCACTGATCTTAAGAAGGGAAATTATATCTCTCTTCTCGACCCAGAACAGTACTACTGCTCTCAGCCTATTAAAAAAAGCAGATACCGCATTCATGATAATTTGCTCGGAACAGTAGCATTTTGTCCCATCGTAAGAAAAACACCCGCTCTTCAACATTTCGAAACGCTCGATTTAGGAGAAAAGGCTCGAGCAATCACCACCCAATACAACTCCTCTCAATTGGCTCGCGCCATGCGCTACCTTTACACGAAAGAGACACTCTCTTCCTGGGAAATTGAGAGAGAAAAACCTGATAAAGCACGTATTGCACGTTTCACCTCACTTCTTCAGAAAGGTGATCAAATCGGAAACCTCACTAAAAGCGCGTTAATTGCCATTCAAAAGGAGATTGTAGATCCACGATTTGCGCTGGATGATTATAGAGATTTTCAGAACTATGTAGGAGAAGAGCCCGCATTAGGACAGTTAATCGTTCACTACATCGCTCCGAAACCTGAAGACCTTCGAGAGTTAATAGAAGGGCTTTTAGCCTCTTTTGAAAGAATGGCTCTAGCCCAAATCCACCCTATAGTCATTGCCGCCACTCTGGCTTTTGGATTTGTCTACCTTCATCCATTTGAGGATGGAAATGGCAGACTTCATCGCTATCTCATTCATTACACACTCTCAAAGTGCGGCTTTCTTCCTGAAGGCTATGTCTTCCCTATTTCGGCGACCATCGTAAGAGAGCCACGTCGATATGACCAAGCTTTAGAAACCTTTTCTCATCCTCTCTTAGAGCTAATCACCGACTATTCGGTGAATGATAGCGGCGAGATGTCTGTATCCCAAGACACAAAAGAGTATTATCAATTTATCGACTTTACACCTATAGTTGAGTATTTGTTTGAATCTGTTCAACAAACTATTTCTGAAGACTTTAAAGATGAGCTCGCTTTCTTAGCTCAATATGATTTGATCAAAGCAGAATTGAAACAGATTGTGGACATTCCTGATCAGAAATTGGATTTGTTTATCCGCTGCACACGGCAAAATGGCGGCTGCTTGTCTGCTGGCAAAAGAGAAAAGTACTTTTCACTATTATCCACGGAGGAAGTGCAGCAAATGGAATCAGTGATGCGGCGGAATCTGTAGGCTCTTTCCTGGCTGAATCACTGTGGAGTGCAGATGGTTCACCTCCATGAGAAGCTCGACCGGAACGTGATACTTCTGTGCTATGAGCCACAAAGACTCTCCCGGCTGGACCAGATGCATAGAGGGGGCCGGCGCCGCGGGCGGTGACTCTCTAAAAACAGGCCGCAGCTGCCCCGCTGAAGGACGAGGAACATAATGCCCCGCTACTTCTTCTTCACCATAATCAGCAAGCCTTTGTACGGCTTGCTGACAAACCTCTTCTGATCTCAGGGAAGTCGAAAGCGCCTGCATAAAGTGCGTTGCTTCTTGTGTCTTCACATCTAGCAGCTTTAAAAGAGACACCATCTGCCGATCATCAAGCTGGCTCAGTGCAAAATCAAAATCTGTAATTAACAATAAGTAGGCAGCCGTTTTGGAAGCGCCTTCAATGTAATCCATCAAAAACTCTCTACGGGCCAGATCGGAAAAGTCACTCTGCTGCCGCTCTGCCTCACAAAAGCGGTCAAGTCGTTCCCATCCCCCCTCACACACCAGCGCCAAAAGCGTTCCCTTTGAAAGGGGAAGCTGTGTACGAGAAAAAAGGGTCTCCACAAGAATAAATTCAGGGGTATGGCAAAAGTAGGTCAAAAGTTCGGGATCTCCTTGTTTTGAGGCGACTGTCTCTAGCAGTCTCTTCACCTTAAAAGGAAAGCGTTCCGTGCGTGCAAAAAGGGCTAAATCCGCAAAGTCCTCTTCGGTTAGCCCGGAATAAAGGGTAAAGATTTGGTCACCCAAATCCCATCGTCTCTCAGACAAGGAGCGATTTCCCAAAGCGCGCGGCAGGTCAAAATCGTGCACCTGAACAAGAGCTGCTGCGGCAAAATCGCACACGCGATACCCCTGCTCTACCATCTGGTGATCGGACAAAAGATCCACAAGCTGATCAAATGAAAGAGTTTGCAATCTTGCTAAAAATGTTGGACTCAGGGAGCGGCTCTCTACTTTTACCTCCACCTTAGGTTGAAAGTGGAAATGGAGAGGATTATCCCGGATGAGAAAATAAAAAAAGACGCCAATGAGCGCTACATTCAATATCGCACTCAAAACCAACGTCTGCACGAGCCAACGATTCTTTTTAGACATCACACTTGTAACTATAGGACTTCTCTCGTAAAATCTCCCACAAAAAAAACGCATAGATCGTTATGAAACTTCCCCTTTCCTGGTTAAAAGAATATCTTCCAACCCGCTTAACTCCTGAGCAAATTGCGGAAACCCTCACCGTGATCGGGCTGGAGGTAGAAGGCTTTGAAGCGCATGGAGCAGATTGTGTATTTGAAATCGCGCTCACTCCGAATCTTGCCCACTGTGCAAGTGTCCGAGGCGTTGCCAGAGAATTGGCCGCTGTCACACAAGAGCCTCTCCACTCCCTTCCCAAGTCCGGCCTCGTAGAAAACAGTGATCGCCCTATTGAAAAAGAGGTGACAGTCACAGTCGAAAACACCGAAGCGTGTCCACGCTATGCCTGCCGCCTGATTGAAGGGGTTAAAGTTGCTCCCTCTCCAAGCTGGCTTAAGGATCGGGTCGAGTTATGCGGGATGCGCAGTGTGAATAATGTGGTCGATATCACAAACCTAGTTCTTCTAGAGTGGGGACATCCCCTGCATGCTTTTGATTTCGAAACGCTTGCAAACGAACATGTCATTATCCGCTCAGCTAAAAAGGGCGAGAAGCTGACGACTTTAGATGACAAAGAGCACTTCCCCACAGAAGAGATGCTGATGATTTGTGACAACAAAGGACCTGTGGCTGTGGCAGGCGTGATGGGAACAGCTCACACCGAAGTGAGCGAAAAAACAACCCGGATTCTACTCGAGTCGGCTTACTTTGAGCCGACACAAGTGCGGCGTACGAGTAAGCACCTTGAGTTGCAAACGGAAGCCTCCTACCGTTTTGAAAGAGGAACAGATCCCAACGGGGTGATCGAGGCCCTGGAACGGGCAACAGCCTGGATCTGCGAGGTGGCTGGCGGAACAGCTCTGCACGGTTACATCGATATCCAAAGCAAACTCTTTTCTCCTTTCACAGTGAGCTGCCGACCAAAACGAGTGAATCAAATTTTGGGCACCCAACTATCCGGTAGTGAGATGGAGACCATCTTTCAGAGGCTCGGATTAAAAATCGTCTCCACCCAAGATGAAAAAATAACAGTGGAGGTGCCCACCTATCGACACGATCTCCATGAAGAAATTGATTTGGCTGAAGAGGTTGCGCGTTTGTATGGCTATGAAAACATCCACAAGCGTACACGCCCCCTATACCGAACAGGGACGCTTACACACTCACCCGCCTACCTATTAGAAAAAAGAGTTCGAAACGCATTGATCGGGCAAGGATTACAAGAGCTACTCACCTGCGATTTAATCAGCCCTGAGCAGGCGGCTCTTGTCGCTTCTGACTGTATGCCCTCTCGCTCTTTGATTCCCCTTCTTAACCCCAGCTCGCACGCGCAATCGGTGCTGCGTCCTTCGCTCCTTCCGGGATTGCTCGCCACTGTCAAAATCAACCACGACCACTCACTCAACTCTCTGTCAGGTTTTGAAGTGGGACGCGTTCACTTTAAAGTAAAAGAACGTTACTACGAGCCCGCGGTCGCCTCCATCGTCTTAACCGGAGAAAGAGCTGAACCACACTGGGAAAGCAAAGTAAACGCTGTTGACTTCTTTGATCTGAAAGGAATGGTCGAAAACCTTCTTGCCCATTTCCGCTGCGAGACAATCACATTCTGCCCCACTGCGTATACCAACTTTCATCCAGGCAGGCAGGCCTCTATTTGGGCCGGTGAAATCGAAATCGGCATCATGGGCGAGGTACATCCGGACACCTTAAAACAAGTTGATCTCAGCCACCCCGTCTACTTTGCCGAACTAAATCTTGAGGATCTAAAAAGAGCTGAGGGCAAAAATATCGAGATGGCTCCTCTGCCCAATTATCCCGCCTCCTCACGCGATTGGACTGTCACGTTAGATGAGAAGGTCCCGATCGGAAAGTTACTCGATCAGATCAAAGTAATTCCCTCAAAATTACTCGAATCGGTCTTGCTACTTGACGTATACCGTGGTGAGGCTTTAGGATCGGACAGAAAAAATATGACACTGCGTTTCACCTATCGAGATCAAAATAAAACGCTCAGCCTGGACGCGGTGGAAAAAGAGCACAATCGGATTATCCAACAATTGAAGGAAAGCGAGGATTTAACATGAAAAAGAGTATCACTTTTGGAGTCTTCTCTCTTCTAGCGCTCATTGCTACCGGCTGCTCCCCAAGCAACCGCCACAATGATGTTGTCAAAGAGACATACATCCATAAATACGGCGTTCCCGTTGCTAAAACCGATTGGGATGAGCAAGGGAAGGACGGACAGATCATTCAATTGAAAAAAGATGGAATCACTCTCGCTCAATCGTTTGCACAAGGCATTCTTAATGGAGAGTCGACCTATACATTCCCTAACTCTTCTACTGTCCATCGGGTAGAGGTCTTTGAAAAAGGCGAGCTGGTCGCCAAGCGAGAAAACTACACCAGTGGTGTACCCATGTGGGAAGAGACCTACAAGCACGGAACACTGGCTAAGCTGACCCGTTGGTACGAAGATGGCACGCCTTCGGCAACCGAAATCTACCAAGGCAACTACCTTGTAAAGGGAGAGTACCGCACGCCACTTAATGCCGTCGAGGCCTCTGTTGAAAAAGGAGAGGGCATCCGCATTAGCCGCACAAATGATGGCGAGCTTCTTTCTAAAGACACCATTCACAACGGTGAGATGGTCGAACGAGTCACCTATTTTGCCAATGGTGATCCCAGCGTGATCACTCCTTTTGAGCACGGTGTCATCCATGGGATGCGTCTCACTTATCTGCATGGAGGTCTACCGCGCACAGCAGAGCAGTGGAACCACGGTAAACAAGAAGGAACCACCATTGTCTACCAAAATGGTGAAAAGTATGCAGAAGTTCCTTATGTCAACGGCAAGAAAAATGGTGTAGAGACGCGCTATCGTGATGGCCATCTTCTTGTAGAAGAGCTCACCTGGAAAGACAATGTCCAGCACGGTCAACGGAAGCTCTACGTGGACGGAGCAACCAAATCCGAATGGTATCACCAAGGTGAAATGGTCAGCCGGGCCACTTTTGAGCGGATGAATCTCCCACGTGCTTAACATAAAGGTTGTAGCCTGGACGCAAAAGGGAGCTGTACAACGCGTGCAGCTCTCTTCTTCTTCCTCTTTTGCACTCCGAATTGAGGGACCCGCTCTTCCCGAGCTCAATCGCTTTATAGACGCCTATCTAGAAAAAGAAGAGGCACCTCTTCCCCCTGTGGATACAGAACAGCTCACTCCCTTCACTCAGCGCGTTTTAGAGGCGCTATCCACTCTTTCTTTTGGGAAAACCTGCACTTATAGTGATCTGGCAGCCCAAATCGGTCTCCCTAGAGGACCGCGCGCTGTTGGAAACGCCCTTGGAAGGAATCCCGTTCCCCTCCTCCTCCCTTGCCACCGTATTTTAGCAAAAAGTGGACTGGGCGGTTTTACAGGCGGAATTGAGATCAAGTCTCAGCTTTTGAAGCACGAATGGCCTTATTAGTAATAAAGACTATTTTAATTTATTTATTATTAACAAACCTATATAATAATCCTTTAGTTAAAGGAGTATTATGAGCAATTTACCTATTCAGGCAGACCGTTCGATTCCTTCGCTTCCAAAGTCGTATATTGCTGCCGCGGCATTGAGTGCTCTCACATTTGTTGTGACCACCGTTGCATTAAGTGTGATTCCACACGCCTTTCCTCAAGTCGGCCTGATTGGCTTTTCTGCTTTGGGTGGTGGGGCAGGACTCTCCTTTATTGCGGTCATTTTAAGTCTCTGCCTACTCAACCGAAAGCGAGACAAGCTTCTTGAAGTTAAAGAATCCGTACCTGACCGTGCTCCTGCTCCTTCTCAACCAGTTGCCGCTCCGCCACCTTCAGTAGTAGAGGCAGTAGTAGTAGAGGCACCACTACCCGGCTCTGCTGCCGATCCAGTAGATGAGATGACTTTATTTCGACAAGCTCTCCCAGAACTCTTTAAACAGCTAGATCATTTATGCAGCGCTCTTGTCCAAGCCAATGACAAAAGCGAAGGGCGCCCTCCACAGGCTCCAGTCACTTATGCCACTCAAGAGTTAGCCGCTGCCTTAAATGCCATTTTAGACGATTCTGAGCAGATGTCTCGCCTCACTTTTGCCCTTATTGTCACCACCTCATTCAAATCGGATGTCTTTGTTAGAAGTACTGATGACCCCCAAGCTTTTCTGGATCACCTATTAACTTACTGTGACCACGAAGTGATCAGACAGCTTCAACCGCAGATTCCGTTTCCAGCGCGTGAGCGGGGCGCCTTTAATCAATTGTACCGAGACCTGCGCTCGAAAGCAGCACGCATGGAGGAAGCAAAAACAGCGTCGGAAGCTGACCGATCTTCTTTACAAAAGAAGCGTGACTACCACAAAGCCTATGAAGTTTTCGAAAGTGCGCAAATCGCCCTCTTTGAGTGGCTTTTAACTAGAGAGTCAGTGAACACGGCTCAGATTCAAAACCTTATTAATCAAAATACGGGTCTTGCCTTGCAAGGGATCTGCGACCAACTTCAGCAGACGTTGTTAGACGGTCTTTGTGTCTTAAAAAGGCGATACCAGACCGGATTTTTTAATCGGAATGATGTAAGAACATTTTTTTATGCAGCCACATTACTCAATGGGAAAGCGATCCGTGCGCGTGTCAAAAGCATGATCCGGCTCATGCCCCTAAAACGTCCTTATCAAGATCGCATTTTCAACGGATTTGTTACGCCTATAGTGCAGCTGTTAGCTACTCCTCTTTATAACGCCACAGTCAACGGTAGCCACCCTCTACGCAGAGCGATCCAAGAACAGCTTATCGATCAGGACGGGTTTGCTGCTAATGCACAACTTCCTGATGGGACTCCTGTTGATCAGCAGATCATCTTTTTTGCCAACACCCTGCAGCAATTTGCCACCCAAATCAATGACCTTACCTTCGCCTCTGCATAACACAGCCGTTCCTCCCCTTCCCGTAAAGCTTGTTGCTGCTACTGCTATAAGCGCAACAGCGCTTGCCATTACAACTGTGGCGCTTACTGTCTTACTTCACCTCTATCCCCACATGAGTGTGATAAGTTTTTCTACTTTAACAGCGGCCGAAGGACTCTCTTTTGTGGCATTTGTAGTGAGCTGTTGTCTTGTTCATAGAAAACGGGACGCGCAGCTTGCGTTCATTCAGCCCGCACCACCCATCTCTCCTTTTTGCCCTGTCATCACACATCCCCATATACACCCAGATGAGTCGACCCAAATAGAGACTCTACGCGCTGCTCTGCCAAACTTATTAGCCAAATTAGATGCGTGTTGCCTCGCTTTTATACGCGCTCATGACCAAAGCAGAGGGCATGTAACGTCCCCTGAAACGATTCAAACTGTCAACACGGCCATTCAAAACCTATTGGATGGTCTCAATGATCTGTTGGATGATGAGGAGCAGATGTATCGTCTGACACTCGCCGCTGCCATCACAAGCTCCTTTCAACCAGATGCTTTTTTAGCTGAGTGGGAGAACCCCACCACTTTCATTCAGAACCTAGAAACCTATTGTCCTGATCCCCTTATTCAGGAGATCCAAACCTACCTTCAGACTCTTTCAGCCTCTAATGTAGATTATCAAACACTCTGCACACAAGCGGCACGTTACAGACAAGACCCAACAGATGAAACCGCGGGTTTGCTACTGAGCGCCTTTATTGCTCTCATGGAGAGCATGATGGCACAATCTAATGAGATAAAAGCATGTGTTACCCAACAGATGCCTGCTGTTTTACTCCGCTTTTGTGGCACACTTCCTCAGTGGATCAAAATAGGCCTTGAAGGGTTGCAAGGTTTATACGATGAAGGCGTATTTGAGCGCAAAGTCGTGAAAGCGGCTCTATATGGAGCAACTGCATTTCAAGGCCGAGCCATCCGGATGGGAGCCCCGAGGGCGCTCCGCCTTTTTCCGATCACCCCCACCTATCAACGCCGTATCCTCGATCAGTTGATTAAGCCACTCACTCCGCTGCTGGTCAATCCAATCTACGACGCCACAGTGAATAAAGTCGGAGTCGTCTCACGCTCCCCCCACCCCTTCCATGTGGCATTATTCGAACAAATCATCGATATGGATAACTTTGTTCACCAACCCGTTCCCCCTGGAAATACGTTATCCGACTACATCACTCTTTGTGGCACTCTTCTAGATCAGTATACCACACAATTTAATGCCCTCACCTTTGGCACGTGAGTTGCTTTGTATTTGATGTCCTAAAATAGGAGATCAGGATGCAACACACACAAGAACAAAAAATCGCTTACCTTGAATTTGTCAACGATCAGCTACTCAGTGAAATTCACTACGTCGATCGTCTACTGAAAATCATCGGATTCCCCGAGGGTTTAGAGACCATCAAAAGCGCAGCCCAAGAAGTGCTCGAAGAAGAGGGCGAAGAGTAATCTCGCTTCTGCTATACTCCTTTCCATGTACTGGGATAAACATAAAACATGGGAAGAGGCGGAAACCGCTTGGAATCAAGGAGCCAGGGAGGCTGCTGCAAAGCGCCCCCTCAAAACCTTAAAAACACTCCCCTCGATTCCCGGTGTGACTCCTGAAACGGCCAAGGGTCTTAAGTGGAAAAGTCTAAAATACATGGTTGAGCACGATACAAAGCGGGCCATTTTACGCCATTTTCTTCGCCACCCCATTCGTTATGGCTCCCGTTTTATCCGCTCTTTGATGAAAAAAGAGTCGTATGCTCGAGATGGCGACTTCTTTCTCTATGGTTTTTCCTCCGTAGATGCTTTCGAAAAAAAACTAAAAAAATCTCCGCTTCTCGTTGTCGGCTTCTCCTACTGCCAAAAACCACTTGAGTGTCCCTCAGGTCGTTTCACCGATCAATGCATCCGTGATCCTGAACACCCTGTCTGCCGACAATGTCCCATAGGGAAGATTTTCCATGCACTTCCAGAAAAAAACATCCATACCCTGGTGATTCCCACCGTCCACTACATTGGCGAGCGGATTTTTGAACTTGTCCACAAGCATCCAAAACGAGAGATTCTCTTTTTCATCACTGCGTGCGAAATGACGCTGAAAATGTTTGGAGATTACGGAAATATGGTGGGCGTCAAGGGTATTGGTGTCCGCCTCGATGGGCGCATCTGCAACACAATGCGCGCCTTTGAACTCTCTGAAAGGGGGATCAAGCCGGGCCTGACCCTTTTTACTCCTGAGACTGAAGAGCGGGTGTTGGCTCTAGTGCAGGCTCTTCGTGCTTCCGTCTAAACGGACGATTCCCCCCGGCACGCTGATAGGCACGTAAACGGGGCGCTCCCATACAGGGCGTATCACAACACCCTTGAAAGCGTTCAGTACATTCCGGGCAACTGATAAATAGATTGTTACAGTCCATGTTAGCGCAATTGTAGTAGGTGTCACACGGCGCCTCACAATGGCAACACTGCGCAATGGGGTCGCTCGGCTTCCCATCGATATCGACAGCAAGACGGTCGTCAAAGACAAAAAGCTTCCCTTTCCAGTGCTCCTTTCCCTCTTTCAAACCGTATTGAATCACCCCGCCATCAAGCTGATACACCTCATCAAACCCTCTTTTTTTCAGCATCGCCGAATAGAGCTCACACCGAATGCCGCCGGTGCAGTACATCATCACCTTTGTCTGCTTGGGATCAACCTCTTCTGAGAGTTTTTGGGCATACTCAGGAAATTCTCTAAATTTTTTCAGCGGCGGGAGGGTGGCTCCCTCAAAGTGGCCGATTTCCCACTCATAGTCATTCCGTACATCGAGTAGAAGATAGTCGCCGCTCTCCAGCATCTGTTTCCACTCCTCAGGAGAGACATGCTTACCTCCTTCAGCGGGATCGGCTTTTTCATCAAGAGCGACGAGCTGCTTCCTGTACTTCACCGAAATGCGAGGAAAGATATTCTCCGGCACCTCGTGAATCTTAAACTGGATATTTGCAAAGCGGGGATCGCTTTTCAGCCACGCCATGTAGGCTTCGGCATCGGCCATCTGGCCACTCATTTGGCCGTTGATTCCCTCTTCCGAGAGGTAAATGCGGGTCGTAACATCCCGGCCTTCAAAAAATTTCTTATGCTTGCGTACCTCAAGTTGAGGGTCCTCGATCGGAGTAAAAATGTAGTAGGCTAAGGCAAAATATTTCATGCTCGAAGACTATAGCTTAAGAGAGGAAATAATTCCATTGTAGAAAATGAGAGAGAAAGGTATGATCCTCCCTCTGAAAAGAAAGCTATTTGTTAGGAGATAGAATGGCACGTTACCGTGGACCTAAAAACCGAATTGCACGCCGCTTTGGAGCCAATATTTTTGGTAGGGCTCGTAACCCTTTGATGCGCAAAGCCAATCCCCCCGGGCAGCACGGAGCTCGTCGCCGCAAGAAATCTGACTACGGCCTTCAGCTTGAAGAGAAGCAGAAGCTCAAAGCGTGTTACGGCATGCTCATGGAGAAGCAGATGGTCAAGATGTTTAAAGAGGCAATTGCCCAAAAGGGTAATACGGCTCAGTTGTTTGCTGAGCGTCTTGAGTGCCGTTTGGATAACGTCGTCTACCGCCTCCGCTTTTCTCGCACGATTTTTGGGGCGCAGCAGTTGGTTTCACATGGACATATTCTGGTTGATGGCAAGAAAGTCGACCGCCGCTCGTTCCGCGTCCGTCCAGGAATGGAAATTTCGATTCGCGAAAAATCTCGCAAGATTAAAGGGGTTGTGGATGCAATGGAAACATCAGCACACACGACTCCCGACTTCTTAGAGCTGGATAAAGATAACTTTAAAGGAAAGCTGCTAGCGGCTCCTGAACTCGACCAAGTTGAGACGTTACTTCCGATTCCGGTCAACATCCCTGTTGTCTGTGAATTCCTAGCCCACAGAACCTAATAAAAAGTCTAGAAGAGGGATCACATGGATGATCCCCCCTTCCACTTCAATTGTAAATCCCTCATCCAGCGTGATCACAAATGATTCTTTTAATCCCGTCTCCAACATGGCCTGACGAAGCGCTTGGATTTCACGTTCATAGGTCTCCGATTTTTTAAGTGTCACAGACACCTGAACAAGCTGCTTGGAATTGTTGGGGTAAGCAGCCAAAAAATCGACTTCTAACCCATTCTGCGTCACATAATAGTGGATCTCATTTGTTACACGTTTAAGGTTAGAAAAGACCAAACTTTCTAGAGCAGCCCCCAGCTTATAGTCTTGCTCCAAAGCATAAGCTGTAATCAACCCGGGATCGACAGGGTAGATTTTTCGCGGCTTAAGACTCGCTTTGCGCTGGGGCAAATGGAAAGCAGGCACAGAAAAAAGACAGTAAGCATCTTCGAAGTAGAGCATAAAATCGTAAAGAGTATTCTTGCTCACTTCGTACCCCTGCGATTTCAAGCCCTGATACATTTTATTCACACTGAAAAGAGCGGCGGGATTTTGCAAACAATGGCTTAGATGCTTACGAAGCACTACCACATTGGACACACAGTAGCGCTCGACGATATCTCGATAAATCACCGTCTCAACATAGCTCTGTAAAATCTCACGATGGAAAAAAGGATCACACCCAACAACCTCCGGAAATCCTCCCCATTTTAGGTAATCCAGAGCGTGGTGATTGAGACTGGCTCTCTGCTTACGGCTGAACTGATCAAGAGAACACTGAATACCGAGATGTTGAAGATACTCGTGAAAATGGTAAGGAAAAACCTCGCGCACTAATGTCCGCCCCCGCAAAGAGGTCGCGATCTCTTTGCTGAGCATTTTAGCAGACGAACCTGTGAGATAGAGCTGAATTGATTCTGTATCCAAAAGACGTCGAATAAAGTGCTCCCAACCCGTCACCTCATGGATCTCGTCAAAGAAAAAATAGAGCTTTTGTGACTGATCAGGAAAAAGCTCAAAATAGGCATCTAAAAGCGATTGCATATCTTGAACAGTGGTTCCTAAAAGGCGATCATCTTCAAAATTCAAATACAAAATACAGGAACGCTTAACACCAGCATCAAGCAATCGATGCATCTGCTCGTAAAGAGACCAAGTTTTACCACTCCGTCGCATCCCCACTAAAACAAATGCTTTACGTACTCCTTTCGGCAAAGAGAAAGGGGCTAAATCACGCGGAGTAGGCTCGGGAATCTCCTGAGTCTGAAAATCCACAATCAATTGCTTAAAGATGTTTTTCATATCCTTTCCTTACTAGAGGGAAAGATAGCATACCTTCTTTCCTTTTGTCAAGGAAAGATCAGACCCTTTCTTTCCTTCTGAAAGGGAAAAAAAGCAAATCCAGTAGTTGTGAAGGCTCGCCGAAACGTATGCAACGAATCGGGAACCGCAGGTTGGCTATCACTTACTTCAACGAATAAGCCTCTAACTCATCTACTTTCCGAGAAGCTCTTCTAAGAGGTTCTAGATGGAGAAAGAAGCTTAATTCTTTGCCTTCTAGGGGGTTGAAACCGTATCTCAAATAGAATCCTTTTGACCGAGGCTTTGCATCGACGATCAAAGAATAAATGGCTATTGACTGATCTGCGCTCAACACTCTGTTGATCGCATCCATAAGAAGATACTCACCCACTCTTTTTCCTTTACAGGATTCATCGACAGCAAGTCGACAAAGTCTTGAAGCAGTTATCGGAAAACGGGGCAGTTTCTTTTGAAGGCTTTCAGGTAAATCTAAAATCGAGATCTGAGCCGCGCTCAAAGTGTAGTAGCCAATTACACGCTCTTTTTCTAACAGTAAAAAAGTACGACCTATCCCCTTTTTCTCGTGGTTGACAGCAAACCGCTTCAAGTATTGATCGAGAGGGGGCTCATCACACGAAAAAGTTTTGTACTGAACAGGAGAGACTTCTGACAACGAAACCGTGGCACTAAATCGAGTCATTAGAGACATTCTTTTTATATCGATGCATGGCATCCATCAGTTTCTCATTAGGCTCAGGAGGGTGTTCGAGAGCCTGCAAAAACTTTAAACCCGCTTCTTTGGACAAAACAATATTTTCATGATCTTCTTTTATCTTTTTAACATAGTGATGTGCAGCAAAACGCATGAACTCACTTAATCCCATATGCACCAAGGAGGCTGCTAACTCAAACTCGCTCTTCTCTTCTTCTGACGAGCGAATCTCAATTCTTTTTTCTCTTGCTATATCCATAACGACTCCATCCATTCCCAATATGTACGTATGTTAGTCGTACAAATATTAACTAGCAATATCCATCTTTTTTTCCTTCTACCAAGGAAGGATCAGACCCTTTCTTTCCTTCTAAAAGGGAAAGGAAGCAAATCCAGTAGCTCACGCACACGTAGAATAAACGCAAAGAAAAACAGGGAGCTGCTATAAAAAAGAGCTTCGCTTCCAAAGATGAGCAGCTGGCTAGAAAAATGACGCGCAAACGGTGCAACAGGCTGCCCCATTAACACCGACCAAGTCTGCTCCTCAAACAAAACATGGCCGAGCTGAATGGTGACAAAACCTGCTAGACACGAGCAGAGAAGCACTTTGAGGAGAGTCCCTCCAAGCCCTTTAAAGTCAAGCGTCCCCTCTTTATGTAGAAAGGCTGCCAAAAGGGCGCCGTTCATACACGCTGTGAGAGTCGTGGCCACCGCCACACTAATCGCTCCCATCCCTAGCCCAAAAACAAAAAGAGCATTGAGTCCCACGTTGAGTCCCACAGTGAGCACGGAAACTAAGGTGGGAATGCGGTAGTTTTTCCGCGCATAAAAGGCTGCCGCAAAAACAAGCACGGCCGTCATTGGAAAAAGCCCTCCGCCATACGCCCACAAACAGAGTGTGGTCTGCAGGGTCGAGGCAGAGGAGAACTCTCCCCGTCCATAAACGAGATTGATCCCACTAAATCCCAAAACAAAAATACCAGCTGAGATCGGAATCATAAAGGCTAAAATCTTTTTGAAAGCAAACTGCAAAAAGTGGTGGTATTGCGCTTTTTCTCTGTTCTCAATCGCCCGGCTAATGGGAGGCAAAAGCGCGCCTGTCAATCCCAGCCCAAAAAGAGCGAGAGGAAGTTGCTGGATCCGAATGGCGTACCAAAGAAGAGCCGGCCCCTCAGGATCGGCAAACCTAGCAAAAAGAGCGTCGAGAGCGCTATTGACTTGGGTGGCGGCCACGCCAATCATCCCCAAAAGAAATGGGCGGACGATGAATAAAATGTCCCTCCCTGAAAAGCGGATCTCATCGGTTAGATGCCCTTTTAAGTAGCGATAAACCTTAGGAAGGGTGACAGCCCACTGAAGCGCGAAGGCAAACACAATGAGCATCGAGAGATATTCAAGCGCCTCTTGCGGCGCTCTTTTCCATAGCAAAGCCAGCGCGCAAATCCAGACAAGGTTGAGAGCAACGGGAGCAACACTGGGAAGAAAATAGGAGCGCTCACAATTGAGTAGCGAACTGTTGAGAGCATACAATGAGATAAAAAGAAGAGCAGGGAGTAAGATCATCGTCAGACGCATCACATCACGCGTCCCCTCCTCCATCTGCATAAACAGAAGGCATCCCCCCAAAATTCCCTCTATAAAGAGGGTGAGAAAGAGTAAAAAGAGAGTGATGCCTGTCGATAGGTCATAGAAGAAGCGAGCCCCTTTTTGAACATCTTCATTGCGAAGCGACTCGAAATGGGGAATAAAGGCAGCATTGAGCGCTCCTTCACCGAAAAGGCGCCGCAGAAGATGCGCAAAACGGTAGGCCATCCAAAAGGCAGCTACGGCAGGTGAGGTTCCAAATACTGCTGCCATCGCGATTTCACGCCCTAGGCCCGTTGCGCGGCTAATCAGAGTTCCAGAAAAAAAATGTTTGGCAGAGGTGGTGATGGTCTTGGAAGAGTCTTGAATCGTCATGCTCGATAATGTAAACTGATCTCCTTTTTGGGAGAACGGAAATATGCCACGAAAAACACCTGCTGATCAACTGTTGATTGGCGCTCATACCTCCGCTGCCGGCGGCGCTCACAACGCCCTTCTCGAAGGGAAGTCGATCGGTGCCACAACAATCCAACTTTTTACGGCTAACCAAAAGCAGTGGAAAGGAAAACCGCTCACCGAAGAGGGAATCGAACTCTACAAAAAAACACTGGCTGAAACGGGGCTGGAGCAGATCATGAGCCACGCCGGCTATCTCATCAATATGGGCTCTCCTAAAGAAGATGTGCGCAAAAAAAGTTTGAAAGGCTTTTATGATGAGGTAGAGAGGTGCTGCGACTTGGGTATTACCTACTTGAATTTTCACCCAGGTGCAGCATTGGATGGTTCGCCCGAGGAGTGCTTAGATCGGATTATCAAAGGGATGCTCTCGGTAGAAGACCTTCTGGTAGATGATGAGACACGTCTTCTTTTAGAGACAACTGCCGGACAAGGATCGACGATGGGAAGCACTTTCGAAGAGCTTGCTTACATCATCGAGGGGACAAAAGATAAGCTCCCTGTCGGCGTCTGCATCGATACCTGTCATATCTTTGCCGCCGGCTATGATATCCGCACCGAAAAAGGGTGGAAGGAGACGTTGAAAGCTTTTGATGAGATCATTGGGCTTGAGTATCTCTACGCCTTTCATCTCAACGACTCAATGAAAGAACTAGGCTCTAAACGGGATCGACATGCGCCACTGGGTGAGGGTGAGATCGGTATGGAGTGTTTTAAGTTTTTAATGCAGTCTCCCCAAACACGTGAGATTCCTAAGTATTTGGAAACACCTGGAGGATGCCCTCTTTGGGATAAGGAGATTTGGATGCTACGTGAATTTGGAAGGAGTGGCAGATGAGAACAAAAATCGGAGCCATTAAGGCAGATCCTCAACTAATCGGACAAACGGTCACTGTTAAAGGGTGGGTGCGCACCGTGCGCGGACAGAAAAGTTTCACCTTTATTGAGATAAATGATGGCTCTACTCTCTCCAACTTGCAGATTATTGCCGACACGCTCCCTCCACATGTGACTACCGGTGCCTCGCTTGCAGTCAAAGGCAAAGTGGTGGAAAGTCCAGGAGGAAAGCAGAGTGTGGAGGTGCATGCCACTGAGATTGAGTTGATCGGTCACTGTGACGCCGAGAGTTATCCTCTGCAAAAGAAGCGGCACTCGTTTGAATTTTTACGTGATATTGCGCACCTCCGTCCGCGCACCAATACCATAGGAGCGGTCTCGCGCGTCCGCAACCAACTTGCTTATGCGAGCCACCGATTTTTTCAAGAGCAGGGCTTTCTCTACCTGCACACCCCCATTATCACTCTTTCGGACTGTGAGGGAGCCGGCAAGCTTTTTAATGTTTCGACACTCGACAAAGCCAATCCTCCCCGCAATGAACTCGGTGAAGTGGACCACTCTCACGACTTCTTTACCAAAGAAGCTTACCTTACCGTCTCCGGGCAGCTCAACGCAGAGATTTACGCATGCGCTCTCTCCGATGTCTACACTTTCGGCCCTACTTTCCGTGCCGAAAACTCCCACACTTCCCGCCACCTCGCTGAATTTTGGATGATTGAGCCCGAGATGGCTTTTGCTGACATCCATGATGACATGGACTTGGCTGAGCGCTACCTCAAGGCGATCTTCAAAGAGGTGCTCGAAACCTGTTCTGAAGATATGGAACTCTTTGACCGCTTTGTCTGCAAAGGAGCGATTGAGCGGCTACAAAACATTGTAAAAGCTCCTTTTCAGCGCATTACCTATACAGAGGCAGTCAATATCCTCCTAAAAAGTGGAAAGAAATTCGACTTTCCTATTACGTGGGGATGCGATTTACAGTCTGAGCATGAACGTTTCTTATGCGAGGAGCACTTTAAGCAGCCGATTATGGTCCATGACTATCCAGCAGCCATCAAATCCTTTTATATGCGCAATAATGACGACGGCAAAACAGTGGCGGCAATGGATGTGCTGGTTCCCGGTGTCGGTGAAATTATAGGGGGAAGCCAGCGTGAAGAGCGACTCGACATCCTAGAGGCCAAAATGGGTGAGAGCGGCTTAGATAAGAAAAATTATTGGTGGTACCTAGAGCTGAGAAAATACGGCTCTGTGCCTCATGCAGGTTTTGGTGCCGGCTTTGAGCGGCTGGTTCAGTTTGTGACCGGGATGGAGAACATCCGCGATGTGATCGCCTTTCCCCGTTACCCCGGCCACGCCGACTTTTAACAGAGGGTGTTTACAAATTCCCAATCAAACGATTTTTGAGGAGTTTTTGCGCCCTTTTTCCGCTCGCTTCGTAGGGCATACTTAGAAAAGTAGGTCAAGAAGCAAGCGGAAAAAGGGCGCAAAAAGAGCCGAAAAGCGTTCACTTGGAATCTGTAAACTCTCTCTCAAAATACCTTGATAAATAGCGATGTGATCTTATAAGGATCAAGAAATTATTTGATCACTTTCCAAGTGTTGTTCTTGTCGGAGCAAGACAGGTAGGCAAAAGCACTCTAGTCAAGCATTTATTTCCCGATTTTGGCTATGTACTCTTTGACCCGTATGAGGATGTCGAAAATGCACGTCAAGATCCTGACCTATTCCTCTCCAACCGTCCCTCTCCTCTCATTTTGGACGAGGTGCAGTACGCTCCAGAGGTGATTTCTGCAATTAAGCGACGGATCGACCAAAATAAAACTCCTGGCCAATACATTTTGACAGGCTCCCAGCAGTGGGGAGTGATGCGAGAGATGGCAGAAAGCATGACAGGACGGACCATTGTTGTTCAACTCGAACCTTTTGCACTCAATGAACTCGCAACAGACCAGCCCTCCTCCCTCTGGGTTGAACAGTGGCTAACGCATCAGGAAAAAGCCCTGACGCATACAAGCCTTTTAAATCTTCCCAGGCAGTCCTATGAACAACTGTGGAGAGGTTTTTTGCCCGAAGCACAAGAACTTCTCCTTGATTTGGTTTCTGCATTTCATGACTCCTATCAAAAGACTTACATCGAAAGAGATGTGCGCCTTCTGGCAGACATTAGCAATTTGCATCAATTCACCCGATTTGTTCGACTAGCTGCGGCTCTAACTGCACAAGAGATTAATTATCAAAAAATTGGACGCGACTTAGGGATTGCTAATGAAACGGCTAAAAGATGGCTCACTCTTCTTAAAGAGATTTTTGAGTGGCATGAGATCCCGGCTTTTTCGATGAATACCATTAAGAGAATTAGCACCAAGCCTAAAGGATACTTCTCCGATACGGGTCAGGTCTGTTTTTGCCAAGCCATTTCGACTCCTGAAGCGCTTGGAAGCCATCCTTTATGGGGCCCTCTCTTCGAAACAGCTGTTGTAAACGAGATCCGCAAGCAAGTGCTTGCAGCAGGGATTGCGTGCAACCTCTATCACTGGAGAAGCCATGGAGGCGCTGAGTGTGATCTAATCATTGAACAAAATGGGGTCTACTATCCCATTGAAGTGAAATCTAAAACGCAGGCCAACCGTAATGATGCCAGTGGAATACAAGCCTTTCGCAAGTCTTACCCTAAACTCACGGTTGCTAAAGGCCTCGTTATCTGTCTCTCTGATAGCTGCTACCCTCTCACCGAGAATGATTATGCCCTTCCATGGCATTCTCTCATTAAGAAAAAATAAACTAATTTCTTACCTTCACAACATCAGGTATAATCGGGAAAAAGAGGTGATCATATGAGAGTTAATACCGATTCTACAAGCAAAGCGCCCCATGCCCCGCAACCCCCTGCTTCAAACGATACGGCTTTGAAAGCCGCTGGTGCGGCTCTGTCCGTGCTTCAGCAAGGCGCTCAAGTCAAAGAAACACAAATGTCTGATCCAAAAAGTACTGAGATGAAAGGGCGAGCCAAAGACTTAACAGGAACCGAGCAAAGGCTCACTTCTCTTATCCACAAAGACAATACTTAGCCTATTTGTTCTAATGAATAGAGGTATTTATATGGGAGCAAAATTCCCTGACGGTGAACTTAGAAATATTCATTCTGCACAGCCAGTATCACCAATGGCAAAGGGTAGTGTCGAAAGCCTATCTACGACAAAAACAGATCAATTCGTCAATAGTGCTGAGATGAAAGAAGGACTAAAAGGAATTTACGAAAAAGAAGCTACCCAGCCCAAGAGTATAGAAGGACGCGCCAAAGATATCACAGCAAAAAAACCAGGCGCAATAAAAAGAGTGACAAAGGCTGCAAAAAAGCACATGCCTCACCTACCCCGTTTGCCTAAATAGCAAATGCGTGCATCCGCTGCAGCTCTTTGAGTTTGAAAATGCTCACTTGCCGCTCAACGGCCGCGCCAATCAGGTGGGTCTCTAAACGTCCCCTCTCGGCGGCTTTAATGCGTCGCTTCCGGTCAATCACTCGGTTCAGTTGATCAATATTTAAAAGAGTCATCGCACAATGTCTGCCGACTTTGGGATCAACATTACGCGGCACACTCAAGTCAATCACCAACTTCCGTTGATCGATTTTAGGCTCTTCTGAAACAAGAAAGTCGGGGCTTTTAGTTCCAAAAATAATCAGATCAAACTGAGACCAACGATTCATGTGCTCCCAATCTAAAAGCTGCACGCTCTCTTTTGCCGCCATTTTCTCAGCCTTTTCATAAGAGCGGTTGCAAAGGGTGATATTTCGAAACCCTTTCTGCTTAAAACGCATAAAAATCTTATGATTGATCTCTGAAAGACCCACGAATAAGATTTTGTTCTCAGTGAGATCTCCTAAGATGTTCTCTCCTGCCCGCAAAACTGCCTCTTCAAGCGTAGGGAGCCCATGAGTCAATCCCTCCTGTGAGCGCATGTCTTTACCAATTTTTAGGCTCTTTTGAAACAGAAAGTGCAGCTCTCGAGAGAGGGGACGATACGCCGCCGCCCCTTCATACGCGCGCTTCACTTGTCCTTGAATTTCAGTCTCTCCAATCAGCGCGCTATCAACCCCTGCTGTGACACATGCCAAGTGAAAAAAGCAGTCTCCTCCAAAGTAAGAATAGACACGGTGCTCAAACTCCTCTTGCACCTCATCACGCAAAATAGCAAGCAAATGGGTATGTGTTTGTGCCAAGTCAGGAGAACTAAAGTAAATCTCGGTCCGATTACAGGTAGAAAGTAGAACGTAGGCGTAACGGGTGTGCAGCGAGTTTTCCAAACCAAACCTGCGTTCACACGCCTTGGCCAGTTTTTCGCGTAGCCGCAAGTCAGCAGACTTGTGGTTAATTCCAAGAATTCCTATTTGCATAGACAATCTTGTATAGCGAATCATTTGCTTTCTAGACTAGATTTTTCTCGTTGCGTATGATGCTACGCATATGGCCAAAAACAAGAAATACGACGAAGCGGCAATCCAAACTGTTGATGCCCTGACACATATCCGTATGCGTTCTGGGATGTATATCGGAAGGCTCGGAGATGGATCACATATCGATGATGGAATCTACATCCTATTGAAGGAAGTGACTGATAACAGCATTGATGAATTTATCATGCACCACGGCAATCGTATTCTCATCTCTTTTGATCGCGATGCGGGTTCTCTTAGCATCCGTGATTATGGAAGAGGGATTCCTTTGGGAAAAGTGATCGACTGTGTCAGTCAAATCAACACAGGTGCTAAATACAACGACGATGTCTTTCAGTTTTCGGTTGGACTGAATGGGGTCGGTTTAAAAGCTGTCAACGCCCTTTCCAGCCATTTTTGCGTGCGCAGCTTTCGTGATGGCAAAGTATTTGAAGCGACCTTTAGCCAAGGCGAGCTGCTCAAAAAGAAAACGATGAAAACAACGGAAGAAAACGGCACCTCTATTGAATTCATCCCTGATGTCGAGATTTTTAAAAAGTACACTTTTATCGAAGATTTCATTCGTAAACGGCTCTGGCACTATGCTTATCTCAACACGGGCCTAACTCTTTTCTATAATGGTGAGGCGATTCAATCGGAGCACGGGCTGCTCGATCTACTCAACAGCGAAGTGACCCACGACCGCTACTACGAACCGCTTCACTACCGAAGCGAAAAACTGGAATTTGCTTTTCTTCACACCCAAAACTACGGAGAAATGTATTACGCTTTTGTCAACGGACAGTACACGGCCGATGGGGGGACACATCTATCTGCCTTCCGGGAAGGGATCCTAAAAGGGGTGAATGAGTATGCCAAAAAGAACTTCCAAGGGGTCGATGTTCGAGAAGGGATTGTAGGCTGTGTTCTTGTGAAAGTGAAAGAGCCGGTTTTTGAATCGCAAACCAAAAATAAGCTCAGCAATACAGAGATCCGCACTCCTCTGATGCAAGAGGTTAAAGAGGCCGTTCTCCAGCTTCTTCACACCAATACAGAAGAGGCCAATAAGATCATTGAGCGGATTGCCTTTAACGAGAAGCTGCGTAAAGAACTGTCAGCTGTCAAAAAAGAGGCCAAAGAGAAGCAAAAGAAGATCTCTTTTAAAATTCCTAAACTACGTGACTGTAAGTTCCACTACAATGAGGAATCTCTTTATAGCGATGAGACGATGATTTTTCTCACTGAGGGGGAGTCAGCTAGTGCCTCTATTGTCTCTGCCCGTGATCCTTTAAGGCAGGCTATTTTCTCTTTAAGAGGAAAACCCCTGAATGTCTACGGCCTCAAAATGGATCAGCTCTATAAAAATGAGGAGATGTTCAATTTGATGAACGCCCTCAATATCGAAGAAGATCTCTCAGGGCTCCGTTACAACAAGGTGATTCTAGCTACTGATGCCGACGTCGATGGAATGCATATCCGCAACTTGTTAATCACCTTCTTTTTGACTTATTTTGAAGGGCTTGTGATCAACGGACACCTCTTTATTTTAGAGACGCCCCTTTTCAAAGTACGCAATAAAGAAAAAACCTTCTATTGCTACTCTGAGGAAGAAAAAGAAACTGCCCTTAAAGCAGTGGGCAAAAATCCCGAGATTACCCGTTTTAAGGGATTGGGAGAGATTTCCCCCAAAGAGTTCAAGCAGTTTATTGCAGAAGATATGCGCCTTAAACCTGTGGAAATCCATGTTTTTTCCGATATTAAACCCACTCTGGAGTTTTACATGGGAAAAAACACCCCTCAAAGGCGTCATTTTATTATGGAAAACCTGATTCACGAAGAAGAGTTATAAACCTTGGAAGACTTTAAGCACGTTTTTAAAGAGAATTACCTCCGTTACGCCTCCTATGTTATTCTCGACCGCGCCATTCCGCATGTGATTGACGGCCTCAAGCCCGTACAGCGGCGCATTTTGTGGACCCTGTTTCAGATGGATGACGGAAAGCTGCATAAAGTGGCTAATGTGGCCGGGCAGACGATGGCCCTTCACCCACACGGCGATGCTCCCATTGTGGACGCTCTGATCAACCTGGCCAACAAAGGGTATCTGCTCGATACACAAGGAAATTTTGGAAACCCCCACACAGGCGATCCTGCAGCAGCCGCTCGGTACATCGAAACGCGCTTAGGCAGCTTGGCCAAAGAAACCCTCTTCAACCCCGCTCTGACAGAATTTTTATCCTCCTACGATGGAAGAAATAAAGAACCTGTCGTCTTGCCTGCGAAAATCCCTCTTCTCCTGATGCAAGGAGCAGAAGGAATCGCGGTTGGAATGTCGACCAAGATTCTTCCACATAATTTCCAGGAGCTTCTTGAGGCCGAGATTGCCATCTTAGAAGGGAAAAAGTTTGAAATTCTTCCCGATTTCCCTTCGGGCGGCATCATGGACCCCTCTGAATACAATCAGGGACAGGGAAAGGTGAAGCTGCGCGCTAAAATCACCTCCCCTGATGATAAAACGCTTGTCATCACAGAAATCTGCCACGGTACGACAACCGAGTCCGTGATCCGCTCAATTGATGAGGCGGCAAAAAAAGGGAAAATCAAAATCGATTCGATCAACGACTACACAGCCGAAAAGATCGAAATTGAAATTAAACTCCCCCGTGGCCAATACGCTGATACGATCATCGATCAACTCTATGCCTTCACTGACTGCGAAGTCTCCATCAATACGCAACTGCTCTGTATTAAAGAGCAACTCCCCTGGGAAGGGACTGTTAATGGCATTTTAGAGCTTCATGTTGAGCTGCTGAAAGGCTACTTAAAAAAAGAGCTCGAAATAGAACGGGATCGTCTTTTAGAGCGGATTTTTGAAAAAACGCTCGAACAGATTTTCATTGAGAACCGTCTCTACAAGAAGATCGAGGATGTGGGGACCTACGACAAGATTCACTCCACCATCGAAAAAAGTTTGCAGCCCTTCCATAAACAGCTAGCGCGCATTCCTACCCAGGAGGATCAAGAGCGTCTTTTAGCGATTCCGATTCGACGTATTTCAAGATTTGACATCGAAAAGAATCAAGACGATATCGCCGCTTTAGAAAAGAAACTGATGGAAGTGGAGAAACACCTTAAAAATATCAAAAAATTCACCATCCATTACTTGCAGGGATTGTTGAAAAAGTATGGTTCCCTCTTTCCGCGGCGCACCCGCCTAAAAGAGATCGAGGTGCTCGATAAGCGAGAAATTGCCAAGCGAATGGTCAAGGTAGGTTATGACTCTGAGAGCGGGTATATGGGGACAAAGGTTTCCAGTCCATACTCTGTTGAATGCAGCACGTTAGATAAGCTACTCATCTTGTTCAAAGATGGCACCTACCAAGTGATGAATATCCCTGAAAAGCAGTACATCCATACAAAAAAAGTGCCTGCTGTCTGGATTGGTCCGGCCGACAAGCAAACAATCTTTCGTGTGCTCTATCGGGACAAGACAACGCAATATGCTTATGCCAAGCGTTTCATCGTGAAACAGTTTATTCTTGATAAAGAATATCAGTTTTTAGATGGTGACCATAAACTGGAATTCATCAGCACAGAGCCGGGAATTGTGTTACAGCTTACCTTTAAACCCAAAGCGCGGCAAAAGGTGACAAAGCTCGAGTGCGAGCTCGACGATGTCGCCATTAAAAGCGTCTCTGCAAAAGGCGTGCGGATGGCTAATAAAGAACTGAAAACAGTAAAAATCTATAAAAGCAAGGGATCATAAAATGGGCGAAACAAGCGGCATTGGCCCGGAGAGCAAGCCGATTGGGCCAGCTGGAACTTCCGGACCTAAAGAAACATCCCAAGGTCCAAGCAGTGGGTCGATTGAAAATGCCATGCACACGCCGGTCAAAAACTTAGGCCAACTCAAACAAGTCCTCATTGACAATTTAGGAGAAGAGCAAGGGAAAAAGATGTTTAACAACTTTGTCAAATCCTTTGCCATGCAGATGATCACTCAGGTACAACACTCTGCGCAACAGGCCAAAAAAGCGGCGCAACAGATGCGGCAAGGCCCCCAATAGACTATGTTTCAGTTAGCCCTTTTTTTAGGTGTCGCTTCCAACTCAACACTAGAGCACGCTTTGGCACGCGCGAATCCCCACTTAGTCGATCTGTTGACAAGTGGAGGTGACTATCTCTCGACTTTCACGCTCGATGAAAACTCCTATCTTGGCAAACCGCTTCCACTTTGCTTATCTCCTGATCAGCTTGAAGCAGCAGAAGACCACATCATTAGCCTTTTACATAAATTAGCCCCCCATTATTCCCCGACTCCTATCTTGATCACACAAATTCTCTCCCATGACCCTGCTCATCACTGAAGAAGAGGCACGCTTACGCCTCGATAAACTCCTTGCTCTACGCTATCCTACCTATTCTAGACAGTACTTCCAGTATCTCATTAAAGAAAAACTCGTCTTGGTCAACGGAGCTGTCGCTAAAAAAGCCACAAAGCTCGAAGAGGGAGACGAAATTGAGATCGAATTCGCAATTACCCCCGAAATCACTCTTGAACCCGAAGCGATCGCTCTCGATATTCTTTTTGAAGATGACCACCTCATTGCCATCAACAAGCCAGCCGGAATGGTCGTCCACCCCGCCATAGGAAATTGGACCGGCACCTTCGTCAATGCCCTACTCTACCACTGTAAACAACTTCCTCAAAGCGAGACCATGCGTCCCGGCATTGTCCATCGTCTTGACAAAGACACTTCTGGCATACTTGTAGCGGCTAAAAATGAGCGTGCTCAACAGCTTATGGTCGAAAAGTTTGCAAACAGACAAATCGAGAAAGAATACCTTGCCATCTGCATTGGAAATCCTGGAGACCGTCTCATTGAAGGCAACATCGGGCGCCATCCTGTGCGGCGTAAAGAGATGGCTTTACTCAAAGCAGGTGGGCGCGCAGCACGCACTCAATGCCAAAGCATCGCCCATACCTCTCAGCTCTCGCTCGTTCGTCTTTTTCCTGAAACGGGGCGTACCCACCAGCTCCGGGTGCATCTCAAATCTGTCGGATCCCCCATCTTAGGCGATAGTGTTTATGGCAATCTCCCTTTAAACAAGAAATTAGGTGCGAAAAGACAACTTCTACACGCCTACCGCCTCCAGTTCACACACCCCATCAGTGAAGAAGCTGTTGAGCTAAAAGCTCCCATCCCCCAAGATATGGGTCTCTTTATTTCACAAATAGCTCCCTCATGCGCCTTTTAATTCAAAGAGTCAAAGAAGCCAGCGTCACCGTTAGCGGAAAGGTATGTGGAAAGATTAACTCTGGACTTCTCGTTTTTATCGGCATCCACAAAGATGACACTCCGGGCAAGACAAGCTGGCTTGTCAACAAACTCGTCAACCTCAGAATCTTTCAAGATGAAGAGGAGAAAATGAACCGCAATATTCAACAAGCTGCCGGTTCTGTATTAGTTGTGAGTCAATTTACCTTGTATGGAAGCGTAGAAAACGGACACCGCCCTGCGTTTACCGAAGCAGCTCTTCCTGAGCCTGCCTTTCTTCTTTATGAAGAATTTATCAATGAACTCTCCCAAGCTTTGGACAAACCAATTCAAACAGGCATTTTTGGAGCGATCATGGAAGTTGCCTCCATTAATGACGGCCCTGTCACTTTTCTTTTAGAGCGTTAAGCGGTAACGTCTTTTTTTCGATTAATAAAATAAATATAACGTTTCTATGGCCCTATAAAAGGATATTATAGTAATATCAGTATTACGAACGGGAATATCGATTTTTAATAGGTTCAGAATTATGAAAGACTTTGTAGCTTATATTGTTAAGAACTTGGTAGACAATCCGGATCAAGTAAAGATTAATGAGGTGGGTGGAACGCACACGGTTATATTGGAATTATCAGTTGAGAAGTCTGATATAGGAAAGATTATTGGAAAGCGTGGTAAGACGATCAATGCGATCCGCACGCTTTTAATGTCAGTAGCTAGTCGCAACGGATTACGTGTCAATTTAGAGATCCTTGAAGATGAGCAATAGGATTTCCGGCTAGCATCCAGAATTAAATGACTGAGCCGTCTGGGCAATGCACTAGGCGGCTCTTCTATTATGTATGTGAGGGAGAGTAATGATGAAAAAGATTTATATGTGCACCTTACTTTTGATGGGGGCCACGGCTTTTGGTCATCCTAGTTCAGTTCATTTAGAAAAAGATTCAAGCTACTCTAGCTTTGAGTTGCGTTCGAATTTGCACGACGCACTTGCCACACGGATCATCACACCAAGACCCGAGCAAACCCCTTGGGAGAGAGCACCTCAAAGAGCTGCCCCCCCTTCTGAGGAACCGGTTCCTTATTATCAACCCTACGGCAATGATCCCAGTGATGAAGAGTCTCTATCGTATCCAGAGTACTCAGTGGAGCCTGAGGATCAGAAAACACCTTCTGCAAACTATGAAGGGCGACAACGTGCTGCGCGAGAGGCAAGACGTGAAGCCATCAGGCAACAACGTCAACGTCAAAGAAGCTCTCAATATTAATTGATCTAAAGGAAAACCATAAAGCTGCATTTTATAACGATCAATGCGATCCGCACGCTTTTGATGTCAGTAGCTAGTCGCAATGGATTGCGTGTCAATTTAGAGATCCTTGAAGATGAGCAATAGGATTTCCGGCTAGCATCGAGGATTAAATGACTGAGCCGTCTGGACAGCACACTGAGGCGACTCTTCTATTATGTGGAGGATAATGATGAAAAAGATCTATATGTGCACCTTACTTTTGATGGGGGCTGCTGCATTTGTTCAGCCTAGCAAAGCGCTGGGCTATGACGATTACAAGGATGAGGTGCAGCGACAGCGGATGCTAAGAGAAATACAAAGAAACATGGATCAATTAGAAAAAATTCCTAATGAAGAGAGTGAGCCCGTCCCTCCCCAAGAGGTCCCTTCTCCTCCGGCCTATGAACCAGAGGGTGGGCTTCAGTGGGAGATAGAATACCCTGAACAGCAAAAAACCCCTTATGTGGACTATGATGCACAAAGGCGTGCTGCGCGAGAGGCAAGACGTGAAGCCATTAGGCAACAGCGTCAAGCTCAAAGAAGATCTCAATATTAATTGATCTAAAGAAAAACCATAAAGCTACATAATGCAGCTTTATGGTTTTTTATTGTGTCCAAATTAGAAGCCTAGTGCGACTCTAACGACTAGCCCATCGAATCCTAGATTATCTGAGTTAGCCACATAAGAATAGTAGTTTTCCCCGACATCATCCACTTCGTCGGCGTTATAATTCAGCTGTAGAAAATCAGATGTGTTGATCCACGCATCCATTTCATAGCCAACCGAAACTGCAAGACTTCCACACAAAAAGTCAGAAAGCGTGTAAACCAAGCCAGCAGCTAGATTAAAATTCGCAACAAGGCGGTAACAATCATCCTTAATATCTGTAACCGCTCCCGCCTGAAAATCAGCTCGAGACAATGTTGACCGATCGAAATCACCTACCAGTGTCCCACAAGCCAGGTTCCCATAAATGCCTAAATTACCACAGCCACAAAAACTAAAGAAGTCATGCACTCCACGCAAGCCTGCATAGAGTCCATAGGCATGCATATCCACTTTGCTCTTTTGAGTGAAAACAGCGACAGTACCCGCATCTTCCCATGTAACATCTAGCTGCTGATCAATACGAGCTAGCTTTACTCCTCCAAAAAACCGAACAGCTGTTTTACACCAAGGCTGAGCCGTATGGCCCACTTCAAGATCGACAACATCTAGATCTGCCGAGTAATTCGCTCGAGCAGCTATTGGTCCGATATTAGGTCCATCTACAGCTTGTCCAAAGCGAGTAGCTCCGGCATTTGCAAATGCCGCTGAGGATCCATTATTTGAGCGGAGATGTGTATATTTAACTCCTGCCTCCCAATCGCATAGGGATTTGTTAAATCCGACTCGAAAGCCGCTAGTGTAATCAGGACATACTTTTTGAATCGATCCCACAGCCTCATTAGCATTAGCTGTCAACCCTACTAGATAATCCAGGTTACATTTTCTTACGTTCCAGTAGAGGTAATCGGCATAGACATCCCACCCGTTGCACCAGTCAATGCACTCCTCTTCACAGCAGTTGTAGTCTGAATAGCGGTAATCGGCTGACAGTGTCGGCTGAGCCATTGCTATTAATAGCCCAAGGGCCAATAGAGCTCTCTTCATTTCCAAATCCCCTAGTTATTGCGTTCAATATAGTATAAAATCTGAGCATTCAATTATTCTCTTTTTTTTTCAACAAAAGAACACTCGGTCAGCTCTTGATAAAAAAGTGATGGAAACCTATTAAAAGCTAAGAAAGTACATTCAAGGAAAAGACGATGACAAATATTCCCTCTTTGAGCGGATCTCCCACTCCTCCCGAGCACCCTCATATGGACAAAAAAGCCTTTAAGAAAATGATGGACTACATGGATTTTCTTTGGTTTTTTCAGTCTCTCCAACAAACCTCAGGTGGAGGATCTGATGATTCGGACCTCCAGGGAAAGGTTCAGAACATTTCCAAAAGGCTGCAAAGTGGTCAGATTACCTTGGAGCAAGCTGTAATGGAGATCAAAGCAGCTGTTGATGAATATATTCAGGCAGAACAGCGGGCTAAACTCCTCACTGTGGATGAGTTTTCATCTGGTAGTCAGGAGAGTCTTCTCACCCAGGCGCACACCCTAAAAGAGTGGATTTCAGCTGTTTCTCCCGGTCAAAAAGACGTTATGGACCATTTAGACCATACGATTCAGGATATCGAGAGTGGATCCTATCATCCCTCTCAGGCTCAAGAAGCACTTTCTACCATCATGCATGAGTTACGCAAGTAACTCTTTCTTTTTTAGCTTTTGTTTTGACGTGCAGATTTGCATGTAATGCTACTAGCCACTATTTTTTTATTGGCGTTTTTCATCTTTGGGCATAGACATTTTGGCGTGCAGATTTGCGCGATCTCGACGAGAGGCAGTGCGAGTAG
>CAYGJC010000013.1:0-51355 GCA_964350245.1 uncultured bacterium
TGATATGCAGTTTTTGGTTTGTTGTGTGGGGGGTTGGGGTGTTTGTTGTTGGGTTTTGTGGTGTGTTTTTTTGGGATTGGGGGGAAATTTTGAGGGTAGCTTGGCTGTGATGCGAAGGTGCGTGGAACTTTTGTCGAAGATGGAGGGTATTCGGCATTTCAGGTGTTCGCGGGTGTATCGGACAAGTCCGGTCTCTTTGGTACCTATGCGGGATTTTTTGAATGCAGTTTGTGGGTTTGAGTGTAGCTTAGCACTTGAGGAGCTTTGGAGGGAGTTGAAGGGGCTAGAGAGAACTTTGGGAAAGAAACCTAAACCTAAGAACGCCCCTCGGTTAATTGACATCGATCTTCTTTTTTATGGGGAAACGGTTTATGATGCGAGAGAATTAAAGGTGCCTCATCCTAAATGGCATGAGCGCCTTTTTGTGTTGGCTCCTCTGTCTGAAATTGCGCAGAAAGTGCCTTTTGATTTGTATGTTGGGGAGATGTTAGAAAAATTTTCAAACCCTAATGGGGAACAGGTTGTGGCATGCAGCTCTTTGATTTAAATGATTTTTTTGTGGTTTCGGGTCCTTGTGTAATTGAAAACGAGGAGCACACGCTTCGGTGTGCTGAGTTTTTGACAGAGCTTTTTAAAAAAAGAGGTGTACGGTTTATTTTTAAGGCGAGCTACGATAAGGCGAATCGCTCTTCGGTTCATGCATTTCGCGGGCCTGGTCTTGAAGAGGGGTTGAAGATTTTGGAGAAGGTAAGGGACTCTTTTTCGATCCCGGTTTTTACAGATGTGCACTCTCCTGAGGAGGCTAGGGAAGCGGCTGAGGTGTGCGCAGTGATTCAAATCCCTGCTTTCTTGTGTAGACAGACGGATTTATTGGTTGCAGCCGGTCATACGGGCGCAACGGTGAATGTAAAGAAAGGGCAATTTATGGCGCCTTGGGACATGAAGCATGTTGTGGAAAAAATTGCCTCTACGGGAAATCACTCTATCCTTGTGACTGAGCGCGGAACCTCTTTTGGGTACAACAACTTGGTAAGCGATATGCGTTCAATCCCCATTATGCAGGAGCTAGGCTATCCGGTGCTCTATGATGCAACGCACTCAGTGCAGTTGCCAGGAGGCCTAGGGGATCGTTCGGGAGGACAGAAGGAGTTTATCCCCACGCTCTCCAGAGCAGCCCTTGCTGCCGGCTGCAATGGGATCTTTGCTGAGTCGCATCCTGATCCTCAATCAGCAAAGAGCGATGCGGCCTCTGTCATTCCTTTCTCTGAATTGCCGGATTTAGTGGAAAGCTGGCTACGGATTTATGAAGCAACTCAATTATGCACAAAAAGCAGTTAGTCGTTTTTTCTCTTGTTTGGGTGGCCATCTCACTGTTTGTGGGCCTCATGCTTTTCCGTGTAACGGAAGAAGATATCGAGGCCTACCAAGAGTTAGTAGAAAGCAGCCGGCCTGTTTCTAAAACAGTTCTTTCTCAGTCTAAACAGCTACGTGAGGGTGTGGTCAAAGAGATTTGGTATCATGGACGCTCTCCCCTGTGTATTCGTATTATAAGCGCACTCTCAGAACTCTGCTTTTCTCAGCAAAATGGAGAGATGGAAGTGGTGGAGCAGCTCCAAGGTGTAGAGTGTTGGATGCAAGAGAAGCTCTACTATGAAGAAGGAAAGCCTATGCAGCTCGTGCGGTATATGCAGGCTGAAAACGCCACTTATCACTACAACACGCAGCTTTTTACAGCCGAGGCGACTCTATTTTGGAGGTACCGCTTGGAAGGACATGAGCCGGTTTCAAGTGTGGAGGGACATGAACCCATCATGTCAGCAACAGCCCAAACGGTAGAGTTTACTCTTAAGGGAAAGGAGATCGATTTCCAAGCACATCGGTTACGTGCCACGTTTAATCAGGAGGAAATTCTGTGAAAAAATGGCTCTTGTTTTTACTTGTGCAGGGAGCCGTATTGGGTAGTGAGACGGTCGTGGAATCGGACGAAGCGCACTACAACGGTGCTACTTTGACATTAGCGGGCAAAGTGGTGGTCGAACATGCTATGGGGTGCGTGCATGCCGAAAAGGCCGTGCTCACCCGCGATGAGGCGGGAACTACAAAAATGGATTTTCCGTGGATTGAGTTGAGCGAGACGGTCTCTTTAACGCTGCCTAGCGGAGGCCGGATGGAGTGTGATACCGTTTATTTGGATTACACAAAAATGACGAGCCATTTCAAAGGGGAGCCACTGCTACAGTTCATTTCTGACATGGGCTCTGTATATGCTTCTAAGGCGGATATCGACTATGTAGAGGTGGGTCAAACGATACAACCGACTCAAGTCATTTTAAGCGATCATGTTCAGCTGATTAATCAAGAAGCGAGTCAATATGCTCTTGCCGACCTTGTTATTTACTATCCCGAAACACAAAAAATGGTTCTCAAGGGAAAGGAAAACCGCGTTCTTTTTTTTGACAAAGCACGCAATGTACAAATATCTGCTCAAACCGTTCACGCCGAAAAAAACGTGCAAACAGGCAAAGACTCGATTCAAGGCGTGGGCGATGTACGCTTTACTTTTAGTCCAGAAGAGCTTTCAAGATTAAAGGATCGACTGAAATGGTAACCAAGCAACCTGTTGTAGAAGTAGAAAACCTCGAAAAAAAGTATGGTGATCGAAAAGTTGTTTCAGGCTTGAGCTTTTCCATTCAAGAGGGAGAGATTGTCGGCCTTCTCGGGCCCAATGGTGCAGGTAAAACGACGGCGTTTTATATGACGATGGGGCTGATTCGCCCAGATAAGGGAAAAATCTATTTTAAGCAGTCAGATGTAACCAACAAACCCATTGACAAGCGGGCAAAAATGGGAATGGGTTATTTGGCACAAGAACCCTCTGTGTTTCGTAACTTGACTGTTGAAGAAAACATTCTCTGTATCCTAGAGACCTTGCCCATCAGCAAAAAAGAGAGAGTCGCTCGTCTTGAGCAGCTTTTGGAAGAGCTCCATCTGGAGAGTTTAGCTAAAAAAAAGGCGTCGGGTCTATCAGGTGGGGAGAGAAGAAGGCTCGAAATCACCCGCGCTCTTGTCACGAACCCTGCTTTTTTGCTTCTTGATGAGCCTTTTGCCAATATTGATCCACTCGCCATCTATGATGTACAGCAAATGATCCGTTTGCTTGCAAAAAAGAAGATCAGCATCTTAATTACAGACCACAATGCCCGCGAGATTTTTTCCATTGTGGACCGGAGTTATTTGATGCGAGATGGAAAAGTCTTTCTTTCTGGTACTGTAGATGCTTTAATTCATAACGAGGAGGCAAGGCAGAGCTACCTTGGACTCGACTTTAAACTGTAGGAGAAAAGAGAAATGGGAACTGTATTAATTGTTTACGCATCTCAATGGGGTAACACGCAAAAAATGGCCGAAGCGGTTGCTGAGGGTGCGGGTAAAGTGAGCTCAATCCAAGCCGTTTTAAAAAAAGCACCAGAAACCACTGCCGAAGATGTCACCTCCGCTGATGCCTTAATTCTAGGTTCTCCTGTGCACATGGGCAGCATGGACTGGCAGGTGAAAAAGTTTATCGATGAGGTTTGTAGTAAGCTGTGGATGGAGGATAAGTTGATCGGAAAAGTGGGTGGTGTATTTGCTACAGGATCTGGCTATGGAGGAGGAGGAGGCGGATGCGAGCTCACGATGCTCTCGATGATGAATAACCTGGTTGAACTCGGGCTAATGCTGATCCCTCTTCCCAAAAGTACACCGGGGTATGCTGACGCAGGGCTGCAGTGGGGTCCGTACGGACGGTCTATGGGACACAATATGGAGCAGACCGGGCTCACCGATGAGAAACTGGTGGTGGCTCGTCATCACGGCACACACATTGCGCGCGCCGTGGCCGCACTCAAAGGGCAAAAGATTTTTTTATAGCTTCTTTTGCCACGTCTTTTTATGTGTCTCAATCCACTCGCAAGGCCTGAAGATGTTTGCCACGAAATCCATCATCGGCCCATAATCGGCTCGATCAAGCAAAGAACCCTTAGGAACAAAAACCGTTGTCATCTCAGGGAAGCGCTCCTTAATCTCCACACAATGCCTCCAAACATCTAAGATTATACAGCACTCGGCTCTTCCTAAAATCAACATATGAGCCGTTTTTTTCACTAGAGGAAAGGAGAGCACCCAACTCCCCGAATGGTTCAGTCCCATTTTCTTGCATTTGGGAGGGAAGTAAGTCAGATCAAGGGCAGACCCCGTTTTACACTCTTTCATTGTGTAGTGCGCAGGAGTTAAAACGGGGAAAAAAAAGGCTGGTTGGTAAATAGTGAAAAAGCTGGCTGCCTCAATATCCCACTCATCCTGACGAAAACTAGTGCCAATCACAGCATCCACGGGATAGAGATTCTCTTTTACAAACGTTTTGGGAGTTAACCTAGTAAAAGTGCCTTGTCCGGGAATGGTCATTTCACTCCCTTCATGGGGATTGACCACACAACGCCAGTTCAATCCATTCCCTAAATTATACTGAAAAACGAGTGTACTATAATCCATCTCAACATGCACATATCCCGTTCCCTGTATCCAAGAAACACCCGTTTTTGCACTAACAGACCATGAGGCAGTCTCTTTGATTGCCTCTGCCCAGAAACTCCCTGTCAAACGGCAACCAAAAATACGCTTCTGAACAAGGCGAACAAACTTGACTAGATCGGCCTTAACTTCCGGTTTAAGCCTCAACCACAATGCGCGATCAGATACGCTTTCGCGCCCAAGCCAATTGGCTGAATCGAATAAGATCTTAACTACCCCGGGTAAATATTCTCCGCTCAAAAGACGTGGAGAGTAGACAACCGAGCGAATGAGATGGATAGAGTCTAAAGTGGTGGAATCAATGCTCATAGGGCACAAAAGTTTTTAAAAATGCGCTCCCCTCCCACCGAAGCGATGGACTCGGGATGAAACTGAACACCGTATTGGGGCTTCGCTTTATGTGCGATTCCCATGATTTCTCCCTCTTCAGTCCACGCCATTACTTCCAAATCGGAAGAGAGCGCTTCTATAATAAGAGAGTGATAACGAATGGCTTTAAAAGGATTGGACATACCGGAGAAAACTCCCTTATCATCATGGAAAATACGTGAGGATTTACCGTGCCGCACTTCAGGAGCACTCACAATACGGCCTCCATAAACCTCTGCCATCGCCTGATGCCCCAAACAAATCCCCAAAACAGGGCAGCTTGCTTGCTCAATTAACGCTTTTGAAATTCCGGCACCAGCCGGCGCGCCCGGTCCCGGTCCAATCACCAAGTGGCTAGGATTTTTGGCTAAAATCTCTTTAACTGTGCAGGCGCGACTACGCACAATCTCTATCCTCTCAACATACGGAGATAGGGCATGTACGATGTTGAAGGTAAAAGAGTCATCGTTATCGATCAAAATCATCCAGCATCATCTCTAAGGTCTGTTTTAGTTTGGTCAGATCAACAGTGATATCAGGATCAATCGGTGGAGCTACACCATCCGGATAGCGCTCTCCTTCCCCAAACAGATAGTAATAGGGGTGTTTCATTACATTAGAAAGATGCCAGTAACAGACGTTCACATATCCAGGGTGGAAAAACTCTAAAAAGGGAGTGCCCGGATTACAAAAAACAAGATGCGAGAAACCGGCACCATGCGGCCCTACAACTATTTCCGCAGCGTGAAATAACTCCATCTGCTCCAGTAGGGGGCGATTTGCCAACTCTACCTGCTCAAAATCGTATTGTTTGAGCAGCGCGTAGACCTCCTCTTCATTGATCACACGCCGCTTGTCAGCATCTTTCCTGGAAACATAAATCCGTTTGCGCGGGCGTTGTTTCATCTGAGGAAGGATCCGGTCGCGTAAAAATTGACACCCCCATGCGGTCGGCAAGATTGGTGTCGATGGAACCACTAAATGAGGCGTAGAAATGGCATCGTAGGCGCTCGCATCGATGATTCTTTCCTTGGGAATCCCCATCAGCTCTAAGCTTGTCTTTTGAAAGCTTTTGTGCGCCGCTACGTAAATGTTGAACTCAAGCACGTTCCCACTTTTTTCTACCAAATGGATGCGTGGCAACACCTCGTACATCCAGTGGTAAAACTCGTCTTGCCAGCCGGCTGCTAATGTCACAACCGGTTTTTCGGTTTGGTATATTTTTGGAAAAAAACGCTTGGTACTAAACTTAAACAGATCATGTCGATGCAACGGTCTGCCATCCACAGGCTTCAGGTAGGTCGAAACAAGCTGGCCTCTCTTGTTTAGATTTCCTCCAAGAGAGGTAGCTGTAGCATTTGGGAGGGTAAAAATCCCTCCGCCCGGATCGGAGACTGTTTTCACGCGGAACTGCCATGAAAGAGCGCTATCGACTGTTTTGGGAGGAGTGAGCGGACAAGAGATCGGTGGATAGAGCTTTGTTGGTACCGCTTCATGGGGAACAAGCCCAGAGGGAATACCCACAACAGAATAGGAGCGGGAGCGTAAAAAGAGGGCGGATAAACACGCGCCCACCTTTTTGACTCCCTCTCGTATCCACCTTATTAGTTTGGAACCGAATCCCTTTTTCATCCGCTTAGCGACTATAAATTCTGTCTGGCTTAAAGAAAAAATCGATCTCAACACGTGCCGTTTCCGGAGCATCTGATCCATGTACAGCATTTTGATCGATGGAGTCTGCAAAGTCGGCCCGAATGGTTCCTGGAGCCGCCTCTTTTGGATTCGTTGCCCCCATAATCTCACGGTTTTTTGCAATGGCTCCCTCTCCTTCAAGAACGGAGACCAAAACAGGCCCGGAGCTGATGAAATCGACCAGATCATTATAGAAAGGGCGGGCGCTGTGTACAGCATAGAATTCCTTTCCCTGCTCTTTTGTCAAATGAACCATTTTTGCCGCAATCACGTTTAGTCCAGCTTTTTCAAAGCGAGATAAAATTTCTCCTATTACGTTTTTGCGCACGGCATCGGGTTTGATAATGGATAATGTTTGTTCTTTTGTCATATTACTCTTTGATTCTCCGGTTAAATTAAGGATACGGGAATTTACCACTGTCTCCCAAAAAGATCAAGAAAGTAAATTTTATTTAATAAAACTAGATTTACTTTAATTTACTAAAATGATATAATAGATCTAATTTATTTAAAAAAGAGGTGTTTATGTCTATAAAACCAACACAATCATCTGACTTTTATTCACACTCAGAGCGTCGACTGCCACGTAAAATAGACTTTAAACCTGCGCCTCACAACCCAAATCATTCAGCACCACCGCCCCCCTCGATTGCAACAATCGTCCAAGAGCAATTCAACAGAATGGACCCAACACAACAGTCTCAAGATCAAGAAGATAAATAAATCCTTGTCGCAAGTAAATTTTATAGTTTAACAAACTAAATATTTTATAACTAAATAGAATAATATTTAGTTTATAAAATTATGTCTTTAGTTGTTTTAAAACTAAAAAAGAATAAAACTGTTTGTCTAAATCTTAAAAAATGAGAGATATATGCCAAACGGAGCTCTTTCCCCCCCTTCACCACGCGCCTTGAACTCCCCTGCGGGAATTGCTCAGTGGAGTGTTAGACAAAGCCCCGGAGGCACAATTGATCCCACTCCACCAGTAGAAGTGAGAAGGTTTCTTAGAGATAGAAAGGTTCTTGGAGATGTTATCTACCGATTCAAACATGAGGTCACCCACAGGCGCTCTTGCGGAAGTGTGAAGTTAACCGACCGCGGTAATACTCTCTTTAAACGCTTTCATTTTTATAAATACAAAATGAACACAGACGGAGCGCGTCATACATACTCCGAAAACGCGGTGCGCCGTTCACCTAATCAGTTTACTGTCAAAATTCTAGAGCACTGCCCCGGCATTTCGGAGCGGGATCTTCTTGTCCTTGAAGAGAGAGTTCAAGACACCTTTCATACACGCGTACGTCGATGTGGCTATAACCAATCAAGACCGACTCAAGAACGCCTGCGTACGCTAGAAAACCGAGAGAATCAGACTCCCTATCGGGCGCCTGTTGTTACACACTTGGGCCTACCACTTAAGGAACAAGAGAGGCGTTCTAGCGTAGAGGTAAGGGCCGCACATTCTGAGTTGGAACCTGTGCGCACCGTACTTAAGTTTGATAAAGCCTAAAATCAACCACATAAAAAGGATTTTATGTCTGTAGCATCTGTTGGTGAAAATATTCCCCCTCCCTCACCACAGGGTCTGGCAAAGTGGAAAGTGAGACAGAGCCCTGGGAAAAGTATTGACTTAACTCCTCCTGAACACGTCTTCCAAGCTCTTAAGCAAGGAGGTGTTGTAGGCGATCTCATTTATCAGTGGAAACATGAAACAACCGGACGACGTTACTTCGGTAGTGTTAAAGAGACGAAAAAAGGCAATACGGTTTTTAGGCGCCTTTCATCCTACAGCTCAAAGTTAAAAACACGCCCTTCCAGACGCACAGATATTGAGGCAGCTATCTTTCGTTCGCCATCAAAATTTTCCTTCAAAATTGTCGAACACAAGCCCGGTATTACTGAAAAGGAGCTGCTCGCCATTGAAGAGGCCTGGCAGGACCGCTATGGTACACGTTCCCCTACCCGCGGCTATAACCGCTCGCGCCCCACTCAAGAGCGATTGAGAACGGGAAGAAGCAGGCGTCAACAATCCCCAAAACGTACTCTTTTCGATACATTGGGGCTAAACAAACCTTCTGGCTAGCGGAATTTCAAAGCCGTCGTAATTAATTCTGAGAGATCTGTATCAGAAGCAAGGAGTCCGGCCGCTTTTTGCACGGCTTTCTCTGCTGCAGATTGGGTGTAACCGAGCTGCATCAAGGCTTGAAGCGCATCACCGAGTCTTCCTGAGGAACTTTGAGGTAGCACCTGAACATTCAACTTCCCTTGCAAGTCAATCAAAAGACGCTCGGCTGTTTTCTTGCCAATCCCCGGTACTTTAGCAAAACGAGCCGCATCATGAGCGCTCACCGCTTTTTTTAGGTCCTCCAGTGAGAGGTGGCCTAGTATCCCGAGCCCTGTTTTAGGTCCCACTCCACTAATCGTGATGAGCTCTTGAAAAAGATCGCGACTCTCCCGGTCCAAAAACCCATAGAGCGTTTGCGACAACTCACGCACAATAAAGGCGGTGTGCAGTAATACTTTCGCACCCAATTGGGGGAGTTTACCGAAATCACTCACCGGAATGTGCACATGATAGCCAACGCCCTGCACATCTAAAATGGCGTGCGTGGGAAAGGCTTCTACAAGAGTTCCGTTGATATAGGCGTACATTAGATTAAATACTTTTCGCTTCCACTTGTTTGAGCGTGACAGATGGCTATGGCCAATGCATCAGCAGCATCCTCAGGCTCAGGCAGTTTAGAAAGGGTGAGTAGACGCTGTACCATCGCCTGCACTTGTTGTTTACTCGCCCTACCCGTTCCTACAACGGCCATTTTAGCTCGCGCAGGAGCATATTCGAAAAGGGGGATTTCACGCAAAGCCGCGGCTAGCACCACAACACCACGCGCCATTCCCAGCTTAATGCCACTCTGGGGATTTTTATGAATGTATTGCGTCTCAACCGCAACCGCATCGGGCTGGTATTTTTTTACTAAGTCTTCCACTCCTTCAAAGATAATCCGGTACCGTTGTGAGAGAGGCTGCGCGGCGGGAGGACGGATGCATCCGTAATCAACAGCCGTAAAGCGTCGTCCTCCCTCGACCTGAATCAGTCCGAAACCTGTAACAGAGGTCCCAGGATCGATTCCCAAAATGATTTTAGCTCTCTTCACGCTTTCCCAAAATGTTTTTGAGACTAGAAACCGTGGCGGCCATTTGATCGTACTCTTCTTGTATTTTCTGCAAGCGGCTGAGCTGATCTTTTTTTTCTTGCCAGTCTTCTTGCAGAGCCAAAAACTTTTCTTGCCACTCTTTAGCAAGCGTTTCAGCAGACTGGGCTCGCTCTTTGGCCATTAACTGCAGTTTCTCTTCATGCATCTGTTGTAAGTTCAAGTTGTTCTGCAGCCGCTCAATTTCATTTTTTTGCTTGCCCAAAGTCTCTTGCATTTCTGCGATCTGTCCATTTTGCCGATCCACTACTCCCTGCAAAATGGTTGCCTCTTTCACTTTTTTTGCCAGGTGCTGTTGCGCTTTGCGCACTTCACCCTCGCGTTCCTCGTATTGCTTTTTCGCTTTGTGCAGAGCTCCTTGCATCGCTGTGAGCTCTTTTTCCATCCGCCCATAACGCTCACTTTTTTGATCGGTTTCCTGCATAGCCCGCTCTAGCTCTTCTACCATCTGCGCATGCCGCGCTGAAAGCTCCCGCATCTTACTATAAGATTTCTCAAGAAGCTTCTCTTTTTCTTCTAGCGACTGATTAAACTTTTCGCTTAAATCACTATACTCCGCTTTTGTCTGATCACGTTCGGCCCTTGCCTCTGCTATTTGCTCATTCAGATGGGCGATCAGTGAATCAGCATCTTTGCTGCTCTGCTTTAGAGCCGCCTCATGTGCAGCAGCTAACTCATCGAAGGCTTTCTGCGCCTGTTTTTCATGCTCCAGCAATTTATTCTCATATTCTTCTCTCACCCCGGCCAAGTCGCTTTCTTGTAGCTGTGCCTGCGCATCTTCCAGCTGAGCTGATAGCTCATGCAACTGCTTATCCTTCTGCTCCCACTCCTGAGCCTGAAGAGCAAACGCTGTGCGCTCACGCTCTATTTCTTCTTGTAGCTTCCCCCACTGCTGTTTAAATGCTGTATTTTCCTCAGCTATTTGCGCCGCTTGCTCGAGTTTTTGCTTCAGCTCTAAAATCGTATCCTCATAGTGCTTCAGCTTACTCTCTCCCCCCTCATGCGCACGGTGCATGGTGGAGATTTCCTCTCTCAACTCCTTGATGATCTCACTTTGACGCTGTACTTGACTTAAACCCTCAGCTAGACGTTCCACGAGGCGGCTGCGCTCAGCCTCAAATCGGTCACTCTCTTTTTTCTCATTCGCGCGCGCCCGTTCAAGCTCTTCTTCCTTATCTGCAAGTGTCTCTTTCAGGGACTCTAATGTAGCTTCGACTTCAACAAGTTGTTCCCGAATCGTGAGCGCTTCTCCCTCTTCTTCGATCAGGCGTGCTTTTTCCTCTTCTAGCTGAGCAATTTGCTCCTGAGCTTGGAGTAATTTATCGTCGGGTTCTTCCTTTTTCAACTCCTCGATTTCAGTCCTTGCTATTTTGAGCTCATGGACCAGTTTTTGGAGTGCGGGACGCACTTTTTCCAGTTTTCCTCTGAGATTCACACACTCTGCTTCCTTATCGAGATGAGCCTTTTTAAGTTGCGCATACTCCTCGTTTAAAGAGAGATTGTGGATATCGGTAAGTTTGGCTTGAAATTTCTTTTGAAGCCCCTTCTCTTCAACCTTTTTCTGGAGCTCTTTAACTTTTTTCTTTTCAGCAAAAAGATTTTTAAGGACTTGTTTAAACTCTTCTTCTGTATAGGTATTTGTCGCCACAATACCCCTCTCCTTGATAGGTACTCTTAAGAAATGGGTATAAAGCAAAATAAGATTAATCACCAATAGGGCTGTGTTTTAGGGACCGTTTTCTCGCCCAAAAACCGGCCCCAAATTGCATTTTTGCATTTTGGGGACAGAAATTGAGGCGGAAAACCGGCACCAAATGAAGATAAGCGTTTAGGGGGATGCCAATAAAGCAAAAGAGCACTAAGATGATTACCAGTGGAAAAAGACTTTCAAAATATCATCGTCCGTATGCCTAACTGGCTAGGGGATGCCGTCATGGCCACTCCTGTGCTCGCTGATTTGCGCAAGAGATGGCCAGAGGCTTCCATGACCGCGATGTGTCAAGGTGGGGTCGGCTCCCTGCTCATTGGCAATCCTCATCTCAACGAGATTTACACCTTTAGTCGTCCCAATGAATTTTTGCGCCGTGTCGCTAACCGAGACCTCATCGAACGCTTAAGACAAGGAAAATACGATTTGGGCATCCTTCTCCCCAATTCTTTCTCCTCAGCCTGGTGGCTCTGGCGGGGAGAGGTGAAAGAACGGATCGGTTTTGCAACCGACTGGCGAAGCCCCTTTCTCACCCATGCGCTCCCCGTCCCTAAAGAGCGAGGTAAAGAGCATCTTGTCACTACCTATAAGCGCCTTCTACAGCCGCTCGGTATTCCCCTTTCTGAAACCGATCCTGAACTTTTTGTTACAAAAGAGGAAGCAGAAGCAGTTACGCTACTCTTAACGCAGTTGAAGGTGCCGGAAAAGTGCACGCTTGTGGGCATTAATCCTGGCGCTGCTTACGGCTCAGCTAAGTGCTGGCTTCCCGAACGATTTCGCGCTGTCATCCAAAAATTGCTAGAAGATCCTGATACCTACGTAGTTTGTTTTGGCGATCAAACAGGTGCCCCGCTTGTACACTCTATCTGTGAGGGCATGTCTCCTCGGGTGGTGAATGTAGCAGGAAGAACTTCTTTGCGAGAGCTTATGGCGTTAATTCAGAGATGCAGCGTCTTTTTGACCAATGACAGCGGTCCCATGCATATCGCTGCTGCCCTCAAAACACCCCTTGTAGCTCTTTTTGGCTCAACAAACGAAACGGCTACGGGTCCCTATGGCCACGGCAAAGTGATCCACAAGCATGTGAGCTGTTCACCGTGCTATAAACGCACCTGTCCGATCGACTTTCGTTGTATGAAACAGATCGAGGCCGACGAAGTTTATGAGGCCCTTATTTCGCAGTTACAAAATCGACAGCAGAACCCGGATATTTAACATCGTCGGCTAAATGGAGCGTTGTTGTGGGGAAGGCAACCTCAGCCCCATGAGCTTCAATGATTCCATGTATCTTCAACAAGACATCTTCCTTGATCTCGTGAAAACGGGCCCAAACAGTTGTTTTGGTAAATGTGTAGATAAAAAAGTCCAGAGACGAGGGACCAAACTGGTTGAGGTGCACCATCAAGATCTGATTTGTATCAATCTCCGGATGCGTTTTTAACATCTCACGAATCTCTTTTAAGATCGGTTCTACCTTGGCTACATCGTCATAGCGCACACCAATCGTCTCTTTAATTCTGCGATTAGACATGCGTGAGGGGTTTTCAATCGAGATGGTCGTAAAAAGATAGTTGGGTACGTAAAGAGGACGTTTGTCGAAAGTGCGAATACGTGTTAAGCGCCATCCAATCTGCTCCACAGTCCCCTCAATTTCTTTGTCCGGAGAGCGAATCCAGTCGCCAACAGAGAAGGGGCGATCCAGATAGAGCATAAAGCCGCCAAAGAAATTAGCCAGCAGGTCTTTAGCCGCAAAACCGATGGCGATACCACCAATTCCTCCAAAGGCCAGCACACCAGAAACACTCACCCCTAACGTTTGGAGTGTCACCAAGCTAGCTGTGATGATAATGGAACTACGGACAATTTTTCCAACGGCGTCGGCGGTCGTTTGATCCACTTTTTTGTAGCGACTCAATACATTTTTTTCTGCACGCTTCACAAAGCGAATCAAAAACCAGGTGATCAGGGCGATGCTTCCGATATAGCGGAGCGGAGAAAGAGCGGAAAGGAAGTCCGCGTCTGTTTTATTTTGTATAATTTCGGCCGCAAAAGAAATGCCAATGAGCCAAATAAACACCTGCAAAGGGGCTTGCAGCGCATCGACAAAGATATGATCCCACAAGCTTTTTGTCTGGACAAGTCGGCGGTGTAATCTATTCATCACCAACTTCTGAATAAAAGCGATCAACAAGGTGATAAAAATGACCGCAAAGACTTGAACAATCCAGTGTGAGAAGTACTCTAACATTTACCCCTTCCTTTTTCTTTCTACCTCTTTTAGAAATCTTTTTCGTGTGCGTAAAAAGTGCGGCGTGACTTCTAGCAATTCATCGTCTTCAATAAAGTCTATCGCCTGCTCCAAAGTTAACTTTTTCGCTGGAGTGACCATCACGTTTTCATCTGTGCCTGAGGCACGCACGTTCGTCAACTGTTTTCCTTTAGTCACATTAACCACAAGATCATTGTCGCGGCTATGCTCTCCCACAATCATCCCTTCATATACATCGTCGCCGGGGCTGACAAACAGGATCCCCCGTTTTTGGATCTGTCCAATTGAATAGGCTGTTGCCATTCCTTGGTTGATGGAGATGAGCGCTCCTTTGGTGCGGCTAGGAATCTCGCCTCTCCATGGTTGAAAGCACTCAAAAAGAGAGGTCATGATGCCCAAACCACGGGTGACCGTGAGAAACTCATTTCGATAGCCCATGATACCGCGAGTGGGAACCAAAAACTCCATATGGGTGATTCCATTCTCATCGGTCTGTAGATGTTGCATTTCGCCTTTTCTTTTAGAGAGCTCTTCGATCACATTTCCAGAAGAGGCCTCAGGCGTTTCAATATAAACCCGCTCAATCGGCTCACATTTCTGCCCCTCTATTTCCTTGATGATCACCTGAGGCTTGGAAACCGTCATCTCAATCCCCTCACGGCGCATCGCCTCCAGTAGAACCGATAGCTGAAGCTCTCCTCGGCCGCAAACGGTCATCTCCTCTTGTCCCTCTTCAATCCGCAGAGAGATATTGGAACGCTTCTCCTTTAAAAGGCGCTCTTTAATCTTGCTAAACGTGACATTTTTCCCATCCTGACCGGCAAATGGCCCGTTGTTGACCATCACATTTACAGAGAGAGTCGGCTCATCCACCCGGATTTTTGGTAGCTTTACGATATGTTCAGGATCACAAAGTGTGTCACCAAGCATCACATCAGGAATCCCAGATAAACTCACGATATCCCCTGCAATCGCCTCTTCAAACTCCACTTTTTTAATGCCACTATACCCCTCAATGCGGGTAATTGTGGCCGGAATTTCCTGATTTTGTGGATCTATCCACATTACCCTCTGTCCTTTGACCACTTTACCCCCTAAAATACGGCCTGTCGCCTGTCTGCCGACAAACTGGTCATAGTCAATGGTCATCGCTTGCATGAGAAAGGGAGCATTCGGATCATCTTTTGGAGGCTCTACGGCATCAATAATCAGGTCAAAAAGAGGCTGCATGTCCTTTTTCTCATCACCAACATGAGCCAACGCGTATCCCTCAATTGCCGAGGTGTAGCAGTAGCGGAAGTCAAGCTGTTGATCATCTGCGCCTAGCTCCACAAACAAATCGAATGTTAAGTTCAAGGCACGATCAGGGTCAGCGTGTGGGCGATCGATCTTGTTGATGACCACAATCGGCTTCAATCCCATCTTCAATGCTTTTGACAACACAAAGCGTGTTTGCGGCATCGGACCGTCTTGGGCATCGATGAGCAGGAGTACCGAGCTCACCATCCCCAGTACGCGCTCTACCTCTCCGGAGAAGTCGGAGTGGCCGGGGGTATCGATAAAATTAATTGTATAGTCTTGGTACGTCAAGCTGGTGTGTTTGGCAAAGATCGTAATGCCCCTCTCTTTCTCTTGGTCATAGGAGTCCATCATCCGTTCAGGGATGGCTTCATTGTCTCTGAAGAGGTTGGATTTTTTGAGGAGGGCGTCTAGGAGAGTGGTTTTCCCATGGTCAATGTGGGCGATGATGGCGATATTACGAAATTGCTTACTCATTTTTGTACAAAAGTTAAATTTACAGGGCTTCAATTGTAAGATATTACGACAAAAAAGCCTATCTTTTAAAATGTAAGACAACTTGCCCTGCTATGCGTGTTAAAAAACCTCTTGATCTTTTCTTGACAAAATTGCTAGATTCTTTTTTTTACTTAACAAGGAAGTTTCCATGGCAGCGGTAGCAGGAGCTGTAGACGCATCTAACGCAACTGATATGCAGGTGAGTACTCATTTTGACAACTTAGCAGGAGCAGCAAGAAACCGAGCAGCAAGATATAGACGTCTTATTGATTCTCAAACGTCTTTAACGTCTTTAGATACACGCGTATGTGAAGTGTATCGTCTTTATATAGATTATCACGGCGAGAATTCCCCAGAGAGTATTGCATCCGAATTATATACACATGCCGATGATATCATGGAGAAGATGAAGCTAAAAAAAATAAATGTACGACCACTCACTGGCACTTTGGAATTGGGAGAAAAGCGAAGAGATGACATCTCAGATTTGGATCTGCCTGAGCAGAGTGTGGAAAAAGTTTATGCGCTTATCCGCCTCCTAGCTCCTGTATTTTATAAAGCAATAGAGTCCGATATTGAATCTAACTCCCCTTTTTTAACAGTCTTAAGATCTAACAAATCAGACCCTTAGACCTATCTCTGATTCAGGTGGCATTTTTTTAATCATTCAGGGAGGTATTGATGGCAGCAGCAGCAACGGGAACCGGGTCTACCAGGTCAACACTCGTTCAAGATACGCTAGATTTGGTCGAACCGGGACTTCAAGAGTTTGAGCATGCCAATAGCGGTAAACTGTTTGGCAGATCGGTTATCTTGATTGGAGAAACAGGCGTCGGAAAGAGCACCTTAATCAACCTTTTAGCCGGTGTTACATTAAAAGCTCAGTATGATGACGATTTGGGTGAAACATCCATACGTGCGGAGCGCCCTCTCCCCCATTTTCGGATTGGACATTCAGCAGCCTCAGAAACCACCTTTCCCCGCCATCACACGATCGGAGAGGTTACCTTTTGGGATACGCCTGGTCTAAACGATAATCGTGGCACAGCACAGCAAGTAGCAAATGCCATTTGCATGAAAAAAGTATTTGAGCGGTCTCAAGGCGTCAAGCTCTTAGTCGTCACCACAGAGAGAGACTTAATACAGAGCCGAGCTGCCCCACTCACAAGTTTAGTATCCGCCCTCAATCAGTTATTGCCCGAGCAGTCGCATAAAATAAAAGGCTCAGTCTCTTTAGTTGTCACGGGCACCCATCCGCTTCGAACCCCCAGCCAAATTGCAGAGAGCATCCGCCGCGCGATCAACGAACAACAATTAGAAAATGCGCAAGAGCTCACCCTTTTAGAGGCGCTTAGAGCTCAGCCTATTTGTCTATTTAAAAGACCTGATAGTGATTCCATTGAGCTCGACACTAGCGAAACCAAAAGTGTCCTTATCAGGAATCTCGCTCAAATCAATTATGCGGAGGGTTTGACTGCAGAGATCAGTTTATCCTCTCGATCCATTGCAATAATTCAAGCGTCCTATAATGAGTTGCATACAGAAATCTCCACCTTAATTAATCAATTCAATGCGCATTTTAATCGCTCCATAGAGACGGCTACGGCTCCATTCCTCGGGGCAAGCTTAACGCAAAGCCCTGCCCAACGAAAAGCTGCACACAAAACATTTGAGGATATTGCACAAAAAATGCAGGGGCTTGAACAGCAAGAATACTCTATTGAGACGCTACCGAATCTCGTTCAGGCGTGCGTTGAGATCATCACACTCTGTAATGGATCAGCAAATGATGCTTTGTCAGCACTATTGAGTAAAGTCAAGTCGTTTGAAGTCTTAGAGCAATACGTAACCCAAAATACACGTCTTTCCTGCGATGTCATTAAAGGCATTAAAGGACCTGTATTAGAATCTAGAAACAAGGTTGAGTCCGCCCTTGTCCGTATCCAAGCTAAGGCTAAAGAGGAAGAAGCGGCAGCAGAAGCTGAGCGTGCCCAAAAAGCCCGTAATGAAGCCGAGGCTGCAGCAAGACGTCGCAGAGCAGCAGAGCAGGAACGCGCACGCTTATTACAACAACAGCGGCAGCGACAACGTCAAAAATGCGGCCGTCGTCGCAGGAAGCACTGTTAATTCAGGCTAAAAGGAGGATTTTATGGCAGCAGGAGCAGCAGGATCAGCGGGAGAAACATTGGTTCAAGAAACGTTGCGACTCGTTGATCAAGGGCTTAAAGAGTTTAATCAAGCGAACACAGGGGAAATGAATGGCAGGTCCGTCATTCTGGTCGGAAATACGGGTGTGGGAAAAAGCACCTTGATCAACCTACTTGCCGGTGTCCAGCTAAAAGCTGTGTACGATGATGACGCTGGCCAATCACGTATTGACGCTGATCATCCCTTGCCGAATTTTAAAATTGGACACAAGACTCATTCTGAAACCTCTATTCCTCGTAAGGTGACCATTGAAACGGTCATGTACTGGGACAATCCCGGGTTGAATGATAATCGAGGCATCGCCCAAGAAATAGCCAATGCTGCTTGTATTAGAGAAGTCTTTAGGGTCTCTCGAGAAGTCAAAATTATGCTCGTTACCAGTGAGTCGGAGCTCGTCAATCCCCGAGCGTTACCCCTCACAGATTTTGTTAGCGCTTTGACTCAACTATTCCCGGGACAAGAGAATAAAATCAAAAGATCTATCTTCACGGTTGTCACAGGAGCTTCGCCAAACAAAGAACCTAGGCACATTGGAGCCGTGATCCAACGTGCGATTACTGATCTTCAGCTACCTGAGGGACCGGAAAGGGTGCTTATGGAGTCTCTAGTAAGCCAACCAATCAGTCTATTTAGGAGACCGGAACTAAGGTCTTATGAGCTAGATACAGGGGCATTGAAAGGAGCTCTGCTGACGGATATGGAGCGCGTTACTTATGCTAGTGAAGTGGTTGCTCACGTGAGTATTTCTCCAAGATGCCATGTTACACTCAACGAATCTTATAACGAACTGCACACAATTGTATCGGGACTGGTCAGCAATTTTGCCACTCAATTTAGCAGCTGTGTAGAAACATTTGTCGCTCCCTATTCAGACCAAAAAACAACCTTAGATGCAACCCAGCGCCAAGCAGCAACTAAAACGCTTGAGAGTCTTGTACCCAAATTAAGTGCCTTGCTTGAAGAAAATGCCTATTCCGTTCAGACCATTCCCGAAATGGTGAGAGCCTATCAGGAAATTGCAGCCGAGTGCAAAGGAACCTTAGAGGCTAATTTACAGACGATACAAGAGAAGGTTAAAGCGGTACGTGTTCTTGAGGAATACATTACAGAAGTGACTCACCTTCCCTTGGATGTTGTCCGCACTATGAGAGAGGCTGCGTCATCAGCAAGGGTGAAGGTAGAAAAAGCCTTGATCCATCTTAAGGCGAAAGATGCAGAAGAAAAAGCCGCACTAGAAAAAAAACGCGCTGATGGCGAGCAGCAAAAAGCCAATCAGGAGAGAGCTCGAGCAGAGGCCGCTAATAAAGAATTACAAGCACTGAAAAAACGCAATAGAGAAAGACAAGAGAGAGACAGAATCCGACGCCAATCAAATTCATGTGGGAAAGGCCGCAGGCAGGGCGGAGGTTGTGCTGTGCAGTGATTCTTTTATTCAAAATTAAACAAGGGGAAATTTATGTCAGCAGGAGCAGCAGGATCTAATCTTGTTCAAGAGACCTTACAGCTTATTGATAGAGGGCTTAAAGAATTTGATCGGGTTAATACGGGAGAAATGAATGGCAGGTCTGTCATTCTGGTAGGTGAAACTGGCGCCGGAAAAAGTACCTTGATCAACCTACTTGCCGGTGTCCAACTGAAGTCTGTGTACGATGACGGCATTGCCCAATCACGTGTTCATGCTGATCGCCCCCTGCCAAATTTCAAAATCGGGCATTCTACTACTTCCGAGACCTCTATCCCTCGCAAGGTAACCATTGAAAGTGTCATGTATTGGGATTGTCCCGGGTTGAGCGACAATAGAAGCATCCCTCAGGAAATTGCTAATGCCGTTTGCATTAGAAAAATATTTGAGGTTTCGCGCGAGGTGATTGTGTTACTCGTGACATCTCACAAAGCCCTCGAACATTCACGCGCTCTTCCCATACTCAATTTTGCCACGGCTATGGATCAATTATTTTTAGGACAAGTAGATAGAATTCAACGCTCTATTGCACTTGTGGTCACCAGTACACCCGGACATGTAGAACCCAGGCACGTTGCAGAATTAGTCCGCAGAGGAACACAGATACAAACCCTCCAGAATGGACCGAAAAGAGTGATCCTAGAGTCGTTGCTTTCCCAACCGATCGGTTTATTTAAAGCACCAGAACCTAGATCTTATGATCTCGATACTACTGACACAAGACGTCAATTGCTGGATAACGTGCGTGGAATGACTTATGCGAGAGACGTCGTTGCAAACGTGACCCTATCGGCTCAATGCTCTGCAACGATTAATGAATCTTATAATGAATTGTTTAAAATCATTTCTCGACTTGTAAATGACTTTAGTACGCACTTTAGAGGGTGCATAGAAACTTTTGTTGCACCCTATTCGGATCAAAACATCGGGATAGGTGCAAGCCAACGGGCCGAAGCTGCGCGTCAACTTGAAGGCATTGTTAAAAAATTAAACGCCGTTATAGCGAGTGACTATTCCGTTAAGAAAATCCCTGAAATGGTGAAAGCTTGCCAAGAGATTGCAGCAGACTGTAGAGGAACTTTAGAAGACAATTTGCAGACCATAAGAGATAAGGTGGAGGCAATGGGCGTCCTGGAGCGTTACATGATAGCCGGCATAAAACTTCCCATGGATATTGTGCGGAATGTGAGGGAGGCTGTAGCAGAATCAAGGGTTCAAGTGGAAAAAGCTCTGATTAATCTGCAGGCCAAAGACGAAGCTGAAAGAGCAGCCGCTGAAGCAGAGCGCGCCCAACAAGAACAGCAACGTGCAGAACAAGAAAAAGTGCGCGCTGATACAGCACGATCTGAAGTAGAGCGATTAGAGGTAGAAAATAGAAATCTGATCGAAGAGCAGGAAAGGTACGCACAACAGAGCGACTCTTGCGGCGGCCAGGGAAGACCTAAAGAGAAGAGAAACGTGAATATTCATTTAGAATGTGCCGTTTCGTAATACGATACATATTAAGGAGAATGTAGTGTCAGCACAATCGACTAATGCCGCAAAAATGGGGGCTGTTATCGACACGGCCACGACTGCCTATCTGGCGGCCACTCCCCATCCTGCAGCCCAAACAGCTGCAGTTGCAACTACTGTTGCCAATACGGCTCTTGCTGCAGGAGGACATAGAACAACAGGTACTTGGGCCGCAGAGCCCAAACACAGATCGGCTTCTGAGTGGATGTCACAGGGTAACCACAGAACGATAGGTGAATGGCTCAGAGGAGAGCCCTCACAGAACAAGTAATCCATTTTACATCAGAGTCTGCTAATCAGTACGATCTTAAAGCTAATCCGGAAGCCAGGGGCTCATGCGTTTTATTGCAATCAGATGGAGGATCCCACCAGCTAGTACAAAACCGAGGCACTGTTCTCTGCTCAAACCGATAGGTAGCGACCCGGTGGCGCCCAGAGCGGCTATGATCTGCAAAGCACATCCCAAAAAAGAGATAACCAATGGATTAGAAGCAAAGGAAAAAGGCTGCTTACAACAAGTAATGGGTGTCGCTAAAGAGGGCATCATCAATGTTTCACTTCATTGGTTTTTCTACCTGAACGAGAACCCTGTACTACAAGCTGAATAATCCAGGACACCAAGATTAATGAAATGCCAGTTCCACGTCCTAAGCGTACAGGAAGACACCCTGTAGCAGAAATCACAGTAAAGAACTGAACTGCATACATGGCTATCACAATATCCAGACGGGGAGAGGGAAGTCTTGGACAAGCGAACCCTCCGTCAGCTCCTCGAACAACTGGTCTCACCATGCGTAACTCCTTGTTTTAATACTAATCCTGTTGGTAGAGAATCACCAAAGCAACGCTCTTGCTCCTGAAGAGTCAGCTCGCGCTTTTGCGTAAGAAGAGCAAGATCCGCTGGCTGGGCATGTTTTTCCAAATAGTCTTTTACCTTACCATGCGCGGCAGCTGAAAGATTCACTTCAATAAAGTCGGTTTTACGAGCAAGCAACATGAGCGGAAAGACAAGTTGATCGTCTGAAATGTTCACCAGGCGTGTAATCCACTCCTCGCAGACTTTAGGAGGAATGACATTGGCAACGCTCCCGTAAAGAGGCTGACGCGCCCCCAGACGCCCCAAAGCCCAAAAATCGCACGCCTCTCCGTGCCCTGTTACAATCCGCTCCACAAGCGCTTCACCCAACTTTACTTTATGCGGGATCTCTACAAGCTCCAGGGCTGCTAGCGCCCTTAGTTGCTCAGTGTAGGCGTATCCTCCTTTTCGTTTCACAATCAGCCGTCGCTTCTTTTTGTCGTAGACAAGAGGAAAGAGCTCGCTGTAAATCTGCATCTGCTGTCCTTTGTTCAAGCCAGCTGCAATCCGTCTATAACAGATCCACTTCTGAATCAGTACCTCCTCATCTAGCTTGAGCTTTACCTCAGTTAGATGAATTTTCCACAATTCTTTCATCCGAAAGTCATCGAGCGGATACCCGCGCCCCGGACGAAGAAAAAAGCCGGCTAAATTCCAAAACTTGGCCGCATAGATAGGCGCAAGTCCTCGCTTTTCTGAGTGAACGAGCAGAGGTTCAAAAAGACCACGCAGAAGACTAGGCGACCATTCGCTCCGAGGCCTTTCCATCACATTTTCTAGTGTAGGCATCAGTACTTTCAATTTCGCCTGTCCGCCCACGGCAAACGCCTCAATCAAACGCTGCTTAGCCGGTTCCAAAAAAGAGGTTTCAAAGGTTTCATCTGCCAGGCGCTTCTCTTTGGCATACCCACTTAAAAGAAACTCAAGCTTCCACCGGTGGTCTGTTTTATCAGAGCGAAGCCAAAGCTCAAGAGTCCCCACTTCTGTTAAACGGATCGCCAGACGGACGGGGATACGCTCATTTTGCGCACTGCCAAAGCGAAGAACAGTCTGAATCGGAGGAAGAGGCGTCATGCTCTTTTCTTCGAAGGGAAGCACCCTTCCCGGCTGATCTCCTATACGTGTATGAGAGTGATAGAGCTGAAAGGAAACGGGTGTGTTGGGTAAAAGAGAGAAAACATGTTCGGAATGAAGCTCTGCCCCCTCTTCTGCACCGCGCGGAACGAGAGTGAGGACACGCCCCTTTTCGATTTCAAGGTAGTAAGCACGCGGTACACCACCACTAATGCGAATGCCTGTACCCTGACGCGCTTTTCCATAATAGGCAGCACCTCGTGCTACAGCTAAATCTAGGCTGCTGGAGGGAAGAACCTTCACCGGTTTTGCTTCTCCAAACCAAAGGTCTAGTGAGCGCATCAGACGCTTTTGAAAAACAGAGGGCTTTAGCGCACCTCCATTAAACAGAAGATAGAGCGGTTTGGGATGGAGAGAGAGAAAACAAGCTAGGTGTTTGGTAATAGAAGAGTCGCGCTCATAGGGAAGCCCCACATTGTGTATGCCCTCCCCCTGCGTGAGCTGGCGCGCTTGATCAAAATCATAGAGACCAAAAAAACCTTCGACCAGGACGGAAGCGACCTCTTCCGCACCGATTTCAAGGGCATGACCCCCTCCAATTAAGCGGGATCCTTTTCCAGGAATCCAAATAGAGTGACGCGCGGCTCCCCCTAAAATCGCCTCTTTAGCTGCACGTGCCTGGTGGCGCAGAGCTAACCACTGGGTCCGATCTAGCTCTTCATGTAGCTGCGTTTCCATATAGTGGCACAGGGCGGTATCCATGTTGTCACCCCCCAGCAACAGATGCTTGCCCACCGCCATCCGCTGAAAGCCACCCTCTGTTACCTCAATCAAACTAAAATCGGTCGTGCCTCCTCCCACATCGCACACTAGAATGGAGGCTCCTTTTTCTAGCGCCTCTTCTTCGTGGGTACTCAACCAGTTGTAAAAGGCGGCCTGGGGCTCTTCAAGCAGAGTGGGGTGGGGAATCCCGGCAAGCAGCGCAGCTTCGACTGTTAAGCTACGTGCCACCTCATCAAAAGAAGCAGGAACAGTTAAAATTACCTCTTGCTCTTCTATGGGCTCTTTGAAATGGTCATTCCATGCTGTGCGGATGTGCCGTAGGTAACTCGCACTTGCTTCAACAGGAGTGAGCCTTCGCATCTCGTCGGCCGCCTCAAAAGGAAGAATGGCCTCCTTCCGATTGGCAGCCGCGTTGATCAGCCAACTTTTGGCTGATTGGACAAGACGTGTTGGTACCTTAGCGCCTTGCTCACGTGCCCATTGGCCCACAGAAAAATCTCCACTAGGAAGTTCATGTGGCTCGGCCAAATAATGGAAGGAAGGGAGCGTGGGCAGCGCTTCTATGATCCCTTGTGCGTTGAGTTGAGGGATGCGGAAGAGCTTGATGGGACCGCCCATCTCGCTATAGGCGACCGCGCTATTGGTCGTTCCTAGATCAATGCCGACTACGTAGCGGGTCATGTGCCAATAAATTCTGCTGCTGGTCGGTAAGGATAACCACAATCATGTGCCACATGCTCATTGGTGACATGCCCTAAACAGACATTTAATCCTTCAAGCAATCCAGGATCGTCCTGCATCGCTGCCTCGTACCCCTTATTTGCAATCTCCAGAACATAAGGAGCAATCGCGTTGGTCAATGCTTGTGTCGAAGTGCGCGCGCAGGCTCCGGGCATATTGGCTACACAATAATGCACCACATTGTGCACTTCATAAATCGGATCCGAATGGGTCGTTGGACGCGAGGTTTCAGAGCATCCTCCTTGGTCAATGGCGACATCGACAAAGACACTTCCCGGAGACATCGACTTAATCATCTCATCGGTAATGAGTTTAGGTGCCATTTTCCCGGGAATTAAGACCGCTCCTACGACCAAATCAGCCGTTTTTAAAGCCTCTTCAATGGAGACAGGAGTAGAGTAAATGGTCTTGAGCAGCGGCCCATAGAGATCGTCGAGCTCACGTAAACGGGAAAGACGTCTTTCTAAAATCGTCACATCCGCTCCAAAGCCCATTGCCATACGCGCCACTTGCGTACCGACGATCCCTCCTCCAATGATAATCACTTTGGCTGGGGGTACGCCGGGGACACCACCGAGAAGAAGCCCCTTACCACCATTGGCCATCTGAAGAGAGGTGGCTCCTGCTTGAATGGCGATACGGCCTGCCACTTCACTCATCGGGGTTAAAAGAGGCAAGCGCCCTTTAGGATCGGTCACAGTTTCAAAGGCGATGCCCACCACCTTGCGCTCAATTAAGTGCTTGAGTTGCTCCGGATCGGGAGCAAGATGGAGAAAGCAAAAGAGAATCTGACCTTTCCTGAGCAGAGGAAATTCAGATTTTTGCGGCTCTTTCACCTTCACGATCATTTCTGCTTTTTTGTAGACCTCTTCAATAGAGGGAACGATTGTAGCACCGGCATGTTCATACATCTCATCGCTAAACCCGATCTTTTGCCCCGCGAGTGTTTGTACCAAAACAGTATGCCCTGCTTGGACAAGAAGACTAACGAGGCCAGGAGTGGCACCCAGGCGATATTCGTGATTTTTCAGCTCTTTGGGAATTCCAATGATCATAAAAAGGCTCCATTTTTTATCGGCGGGGAGTGTAGCAGATTTAGATTTTCTCGGCGAGAGCAGCTTTTTCAAACGAAAGAGACAGCAACTTGGAAATGCCTTTTTCCTCCATTGACACACCCAGCAGAAGATCGGCAATTGACATCGTCTTTTTATTGTGGGTGACCACAATAAACTGTGTTTTATGGATGTATTGTTTTAAAACAGCAGTAAAACGGTCTATGTTGGTGTCGTCAAGAGGAGCATCCACTTCATCTAGAATACAAAAAGGGGCAGGTCGCACTTCAAAAATCGAAAAAAGAAGAGCAAGAGCGGTCAAGCACTTCTCTCCACCCGATAAAAGGGAAATGGACCGCATCTGTTTGCCTGGAGGCTTGGCCACAATCTCAATACCCGCTTCAAGCACATCAGGACTCTCTGTGAAGGTCAAATTTGCCTCGCCCCCATTAAAGAGAATGGCGAAATTTTTCTGAAAATTGGTTCGAATCTGTTCAAATGTTTCCTTGAAAATCTTACGACTTTCCCCATCAAGGGTTTGAATGATTTTTTCTAAATCACTTTTCGATTCTTGTAAATCAACTAGTTGGCGGTCGAGCTCCTGAAAACGCTCAGCTTGACTTTGATACTCCTCAATGGCTGTCATATTCACTGCTCCGGCACGATCGAGAGAGACACGCAGTTGCCGCACTTGTTTTTCGGTCTCTTCTACAGCTTCATCTAAAGCAAGCGTACAAGAGGGAAGCTCCTCAAGGGTCAGCTGATGCCGATCAAGCAGTTCCTGTTCAATAGCCTTTCTTTGAGAAGTATCTTCGGCAACCGCAACTTCTAAGTGGTGTCGCTTTTTTTCCAAAGTGCCAAGGGCAGTTCGTTTCTCCGCCAGATTCTTTTCTAGCTCTTCGCGGGCTTCGCGCTCCTGTTCCAATTCATCATCGTAGGTGTGTGCTGTCCTCTCTAGGGCTGCCAGTTCTTCTTCCCGCTTTCGGCTCTCAGCAAGTCGCTGAACACTCGCGCTTTGCATTTCCTGAATCAAAACTTCCAGCTCTTGAACCTCTTGAGAAAGCCTCTTCAAGCGAGAAGCGCTCTCGCTTTCTCTATTTTGCAGACTTTTCATCTCTTGTGCATGCTGTTGCCACAGGCTCAATCCACTTTGGTAACGTGATTGAGCCTCTTGCCACAGCTGAAAGGTGTTTTGCATAGACTTTTCTTTTGTCTCAACACTCGCTTCCTGTTTTTTGAAAAGTTCAAGCAAGTGAGCACTCTTATCTTTTTGTTCCTCTAACAGGGCTGAGAGAGACTCCAAAACATGTATTTGACTCTCTTTTTCATTGAGAGCTTTTCGCTCCTCTTCGGCGCTCTTTAACTCCTGCTCCAGTTTTTCTAAATCAGCCAAAGAGCGTTGCAAAGAAAAGTTCTCCTGTACTAACATCATCTCTTGACGGCGCCGCTTTTCTGAGACACTATTGCCCGCCTCTTCGCACTCCTTTTGCGTTGTGAGAAGCATTTCGAGTTTTCTCTGCAGCCCACTCAGCGCATTTTTACACTGGGCTTTCCGCTCAAACAAAGCAGCAAGCTCCGCTTCACGCAAAAAGGGATTGCCCTCTTTGTGACTCGTATTAAAATGGAAAATGACACCTTTGTGATCAAGATAATACCCTGAACGAGTAACTGCCTCTTCTTTCACTTTTAAAGCTGCTTTTAGGTCTTCTACTAACCGTACATCCTTTAAAAACGTCTTTTGAGTCAGAAGCACCACCGAAAAGTCGGTTAAGCTCTCCTTCTCAGCATAGTCAAGAAGGCGTTTTAGGTCCTTTTGAGTCGATACAGCTAACGTTTGTGCATACATCTGTAGAGCAGGCATCATTTTTTCATCCGCATCCAACACTTCAAAAAGCCCGCGCACTGTATCTTTGAAAAGAGGCTCTTGCAAAATCCTTTTGGCACCACTAGAAAAGCCCTCACACGCTTCTTTCAGATGCAATAAAGCCTGCTCACGAGCGGTTAACTCGGTTAAGTCTTTGGCAGAGCTTTCCAAGCAGAGTTGCTGCTCTTTAAGCTCTTTTTGAATCTCTCCCAACTGCCTTCTAGAGGCCTCATCACTCTCTTTGAGTTGATCAATTTCTTGAGCGAGGGCTTTTACCTCTTTTTGCTTAGCTACACACTCACCTTTCAGCCGTTTTTTCTCCTCACTTCTCTCTTCTATCGAAGTCGTGAGAGACTCCATCCGTTGCTGATTCGCGTGCAAACTGAGTCTCTTCTCTTGCAATGCATTTTGGTGCTTACTTTCCTGTTGAATGGAGTGGAGATGAGATTCTCGAGCTGCTTTCAACTCTTTTCTTAAGGCGCCGACCTCTTTTTCGCACTCTTGATAGTGCTCTTTTTCTTTTAAAAGAGCCTTCTCAAGAGAGTCTTTTCTGCTTTCTGCCTCAGCTAGGAGGTTTTTTTTCTTCTCAATCTCTTCTAGAAGAGAGCGTCGCTTGGACTCTGTCGAAATGCGTTCTTCTTTCAAACGAAGCACTTTTTGCTGAAACTCCGCCATGCGCTCTTTTTGCTGCTTGAGCTCAGCTTGGGTCACCTGAACTTGGGTTTCGGCTTTGTGAAAACGAAGCGCTTCAGCTTTGGCCTGCTCTTCTTTTTCTTTGAGTGCTCTTTTTGTTTTTTCAAGATGTACTTCAACAGCCACCAAGCGATGATGCTTCTCTTTGATCTCTTCGCTCACTTGATGCAGAGTTTGCTCGAGCTCCTGATTCTTTTCAGCCAGCGTTCGCCATCTGGTCACCAGAAGCCCTTTTTCCAGCTTCTCTAAACGCTCTTTATTTTGCTGATAATTCTGTGCTTGAGCTGCCTGCTTTTTCAATAGCTTGGTCTGTTTCTCTACCTCGCCATGCACATCACTAAGTCGGTGGTAGTTCTCATTAACCTGATCGAGTTTTCTAAGTGTCTCTTTTTTTCGTTGAATAAACCGCCCAATTCCGGCCGCTTCATCAAAAATGGCACGCCTATCACCCGGATTTAGGTGAATCACCTGATCCAACTTTCCTTGCTCGAAGATCGAAAAGGTGTTTTTGCCTATTCCTGAACCCAGAAAGAGATTCTGGATATCTTTTAGCCTCACCTGTTGCTTATTGATTAGGTATTCAGAGTCGCCATTGCGATAAAGACGACGCGTAATGGTGACCTCATCGTAGGCGATCGGTAGCTCACCGTTGATATCCGATAGAGTGACCGATACTTCTGCAAGATTCAGAGGTTTACGTGAGTCGGTTCCGGCAAACAGTACATCATACATCTTGTCGCCACGTAGAGATTTAGCCGACTGCTCACCCATCACCCAGCGAAAAGCATCCACAATATTGGATTTGCCACAGCCATTGGGGCCCACAATGCCCACAATTTCACAATCAAAATCGATCGAGATTTTGTCAGCAAACGACTTAAATCCAATTATGGTCAGCTTTTTAAGTTTCATAGCTTTTTGAGAAGATTTACCATTTCGATGGCTGAAAGAGCGCCATGATACCCACTGTTGCTCTCCTTTTCACCCGAGCGGGCCTGAGCTTGCTCAAGAGTCTCGGTTGTTAGAACAGAGAAAATAACCGGTGTATCGGTTGTCAAGGAGGCGTGTAAAATCCCCGACGCCGCCTGGCCGGCTACATGCTCAAAGTGGGCCGTTTCTCCCCGAATCACGGCGCCCAAGCAAATCACGGCATCATACAGCTGCGATTCAGCTAGTTTCTTGGCCACAAGAGGGAGCTCAAAAGCACCCGGCACCCAAATCACAGAGATCCGACTCTCATCCACACCATGTTCTTGGAGCCCTTGCTTAGCCCCTTCGAGTAGACGGCTCGTAATCGGCTGGTTGAAGCGAGCCACAACAAGAGCGTAGCGATGTCCATCCGTTGTTAAGTCAATAGCGTCATAGTGCCGATCAACTGTTTGCATGCGTCATTTCCTCAACATCAAACTGATGGCCCATTTTTTCCTGCTTGGTCTTTAAGTACCTTCTATTTTCATCGGTTAACTGAGGCAGCAGGGAGACCCGCTCCGTTATCATGAGTCCATACCCACTCAAGCCTCCATACTTAGTCGGATTATTCGTAAGAAGACGAATGGTGGAAAGACCCAAATCAGCTAAAATCTGCGCGCCGATCCCATATTCGCGCGAATCGACTGGCAATCCCAGTTTCTCATTCGCTTCCACTGTGTCCAATCCCTCGTCTTGCAGAGTGTAAGCACGCAGCTTATGTCCCAGGCCAATGCCACGCCCCTCTTGTCCACGGAGGTAAACGACAACACCTTTCCCTTCGTGGGCAATTTGAGCCAAGGCTTGTTGGAGCTGCGCGCCACAGTCACACCGCGCTGAGCCGAAAATATCACCCGTCAAACACTCTGAGTGAACCCGCACCAGCACATCTTTTTCTCCCGCTACATCGCCCTTTACCAAAGCTAAGTGCTGCACGCCGTCTAAGGTGGACTCATAGGCACAAGCTGTGAATTCACCATAAGGTGTGGGCAAACGGGCTTTTGAAACGCACGTCACCAGTTTTTCACGTTGCCGTCTAAAACGGATCAAATCGGCAATGGAAACTAAGGGAATCTCATGCTCCGCTGCAAAGACTTCGAGATCCGGCATACGAGCCATGGAGTAATCAGGTTTAACCACTTCACACAAAACACCCACCGACTCCAATCCCGCCAGGCGCATTAAATCAACAGCGGCCTCAGTATGACCCGCTCTTTTTAAAACCCCTCCTTCGCGTGCCTTCAGTGGAAAGATATGTCCCGGTCTACGAAAATCCTGCGCAACACATTCCGGATCAGCTAGAGCTGCCACCGTCTTTGCGCGGTCTGCAGCCGAGATCCCCGTTGTGGTCCCTTCAAGCAGATCTACGGAAACAGTAAAGGCCGTGCGATGCGATTCGGTATTATGGTACACCATCAGGGGCATCTGAAGTTGCTCCAGGCGCTCCGAGAGCATCGGAACACAAATCACTCCACTTGTATGCCTTAAAAGGAACTCCATTTTTTCCGAGGTCATTTTCTCCGCAGCGAGGATGAGGTCTCCCTCATTCTCGCGGTCGGCGTCATCGGTCACGATGACAAATTCACCATTAGCAAGCGCTTCAAGAGCTTTTTCGATTGTATCCATAAGGGGGTAATCATAGTCTAAATCCTTGAATTTCTCAAATGAAAAGGGGGCTTTAGCTATTCGTTACTATTTCAGACACAATATTTTGAAATAAAAAGACATAGACAAAGAAAGTGTCGAGACTATTTCTGATTAATCTCTTGCCTGCTATACTTTTTGAGCAATCCAGTCGACAAGGAGAAAAAAATGTCTTTACATCCCGTTCAAGGAGGAGCGGCAGGAGCCGCAGAAACAGCTCCGGCTAACCCCAGCAAAAGAGAAATAGAATTATTTTGGGAGGGGATCGCCGCTGCCGCAATTGAAGAAATTGGCCGCCAATTTTGGCAGAAACCTTACCACAAAATCTGTCATGAGAGCGAGGTATACGATGGTGAAAATGATCAACATAGCTTTATGTTCTATCCGGATGTGAGTCCCCAGTACTTTCCAGGCAAGAAGCAGGAACCCGGTGCTGCCTTTAACCTAACAAAAATACAGCACTTTGTTCAAAACGAACTACCCCGACAAGCCCCTCCCTCTGACGACGAGCGCAAATTAATGCAAAAAACGGCCAAAGTCGCGACTGCTATTATTAAAAACAACCTTCATCCTGATGACACTCTAAAAGGTGCTTTTGCATGCAAGGCGTTGTTGAAAGCAGAAGGTGTTAAGCATCTAGGCAATTCCGTCTACTTCCAGTATCTGGCTCTTGGAATCATTCGTCAGGAACGTGCTCAGGAGCCCGCCGTTTATTTTGAGACGAGCAGCGGATGTGTCATTCAATGAACCCATCCCAAAAGTAGGCCTGCAATGGACCGTGTTAGATTGTCGTGAGCCTCGTAAAGCGTAAGCGTGACCGCGAGGAGGACAATAGTGGAAACACTTAACCTACAGCAACTAATTATTAGAAGATGCTTACTTATGAAAAAAACGATTATTAAACTAATAACAGCTTCACTAGTTATTAGTGCCACTCTCTTTGCGCTCCCTACTGATGAGGTCTATATTGAAAGAGTTTTAACAGGTCTCCGCTTCCATAGAGATCTCAACAGGATGCCAGGATTTAGTGATCTTGTGCGTTTCCCCGAGCTACACTGGCACATCAAGGAAATGGGTGGAGAGCATCTGACGGAAGAAAAACTGACTCAAATGACTCCCCTATTCAAGGAGTTGATTCAAAAAGAGAGAGAGCTGAGCGGCACGCACTATCAAGTCATTACAGCACAAGATGCTCACTTTCTTGCCTACCAAATTATTTTAAAGGAGCTATACCGGGCCCTCTATAAAGAGGATTTTCAAGCTTTTGAATTTATAAGGCCCTACCGCGATCCTGAGCTCGCCTCCCATTTGGAGCAGTTCCTTAGTGACCACTCTGACTTGGTTGAAATCGGCAAGATTTACTCGACTGAAGAGGAGTTAGATGAAGAGGTGTATGAAGAGTATAAAGCGACAAAGGAGAGTGACTCATTGCCGACAATCAGGCGTCAGCTCATTTCAGCCAGTTTAACCTTGGAGACGTGGTCGCCGTTCGATTCAGCTTTACATGTTTTGGCTCATGGGGCAGGGATGTGCCAAAAAGCGGAAAACGAAATCTTAAAAGAGCTTCTTACGCACGCCTTTGCTTTAGAGGGGTTAGAAGGAGAGTCGATCGAAGCTTGTCTGGAGACTCTCATTGACCGGGCACCTCGTTCAAGAGAAGGGGTTGTTCTCCAGATTTTTATCCCGAAAAAGGAGGTGTCACGACTCACGTTTGTGGCCCATCCGGGTGGTTTTGTAAAAGAGAATGAGACAGAAGCGATCCATACGTATTTTGGCGAGCATGAAAAAGAGCGCGACTCAGAGGTTTTCGATTCGATGCAAAATGATCAGGTGCGTCTTCTGGCAGGCCTTCTTAAACCTGAAAACGTCCAGATTTTTCGCTACACCACAGTTGAGCAAGAGGTCATTCAGGATTATACCGATCTGGTACGTTCAGCTATTAGGGCGGAAATCTAGGCGGGCAGAACCACCAAAACGGTGTACACCCTCAAGCTGCCACCTGGGCGCCTCTTCCATCGTTGCCACTTCGAGATCAGGAATCAGCGGCATTCCCTTAGGACCCAAAAGGCAATTCCCTACATAGAGGCAAAAGCGGTGTGCCAGCCCTTCTTTGAGAAAAGCGGCATGTAAATGCGATCCTCCTTCCACCAAAAGCTGCATGACAGAGCGTTTACCCAATTCATCCAAAACAGTCTCCAAAGTGATTTTTGCGAGTCGAATGACTTCAACGCCCTCTTTCACCCAGTCTTGACTGGTGGTAAAAACAAGGGTCGGCGCCAGACTCGGATCAAAAAGAGGACCCTCGGGAGGCACGCCCCCCTCTGAATCGATGACAACTCGAAGTGGTTGCTGTGCATCCATGGTGCGCACGGTCAACTGGGGATGATCGAGGCGAGCTGTTTTAGAACCAATCAAAATGGCCTGAGACTGAGCGCGCAGTTGATGCGCATCATGACGCGCCTCTTCAGAGGAGATCCACTTGGAAGTGCCATCGGCAGCTGCCGTGCGTCCATCAAGGCTCATAGCGGCTTTCAAAACGCAAAAGGGACGATGCGTGCGGCGATGGTGTAAATAAGGCTCCAAAGAAAGGCACGCCTCCTCCTCTGCCACTCCAACGATCACCTGAATTCCAGCCTCTTTTAGTGCTTGAACTCCAGTACCGGCAACCTGCGGATCGGGATCAAGAAAAGGAATCACAACTTTTTGAACACCGCTTTTAATCAATGCAAGGGCGCAAGGGGGGGTGCGTCCTTGATGAGAGCACGGCTCTAAACTCACATAGGCAGTCGCCCCTTTAGCAAGCGGCCCGGCTCTTTCCAAGGCCACAGCCTCAGCGTGAGGATGACCGGGCGCGATGTGATATCCCTCACCTAAAATCTCTCCCTCTTTGACAAGCACACAGCCGACCCAAGGGTTAGGAGGAGCCGTGATCCGCCCCTTTTCTCCCAGGCGAATCGCATAACGCATAAAAAACAGTTGTTGTTCCTTGGTCTCTTCCATATACTTCCGGCATAAAATATTAGGTAGAAACATGCTCGATATCAAGTTAATTCGGAAAGATAAAGAAAAAATAGAAGCCAAGCTCAAGACCAAAGAGCCGGATAGCGACCTAAGTCGTGTTCTAGAACTAGATGATCAAAAAAGAGAGACGATCACAGAAGCGGAGCACTTGAAAGCAGAGCGCAATGAAAAATCCAAGCTGGTCGGCGAGAAAAAGCGGAAAGGCGAGTCTGCCGAGGATCTGATGCAAGAGGTGCGTCATATTGGAGAGAAAATCACGGCCTTGGACCACCTCCTTACCGAGCTAGAAGCAGAATTTATCGATACCCTCTCTAGACTTCCCAATATTCCGATGGATGACGTTCGTGTCTCCCAAGACAAAGAAGAGAATGAAGTGATCAAAATGGTGGGCACAAAACCGACATTCTCTTTTGAGCCCAAACACCACCTGGAACTCAACGAATCCCTTCAACTCCTAGATTTCCATAAAACGGCCAAGACAAGCGGCGCAGGGTGGCCTGCTTATCGCGGAATGGGCGCTCGTCTCGAGTGGGCCCTTCTCAACTATATGATTGATATTCAATTGCTCAATGGATTTGAGTTTTGGCTTCCTCCGCTTTTAGTTAAGCCGCCAATGATGTTTGGCTCGGGACAGATGCCCAAGTTTGAGGGACAGTTCTATGAGGTGAGAGACGATGAAAATACACTCTACCTCATTCCGACAGCAGAAGTGGTGCTCAACGGTCTTCACTCTGATGAAATCATACCAGAAGAGCAACTCCCCCTGAAATATACCGCCTTCACACCCTGTTTTCGGCGGGAGGCAGGCGCTGCCGGGGCACAGGAACGTGGTCTCATCCGCACCCACCAGTTCAATAAAGTGGAAATGTTTTGTTTCACAAAGCCGGAGCAAAGTGAGCAGATGATGGAGCAGATGCTCGGTGTTGCGGAAGAGATTCTACAGGGATTGGGCATTCACTATCGGCTGACGAAACTGGTAACAGGCGATATGTCCTTTCCCGCTGCTAAAACGATCGATATTGAGGCCTGGCTGCCGGGACAAAACCGTTACTATGAAGTCTCATCGATCTCAAATTGCACCGACTACCAAGCGCGCAGATCCCAGATTCGGTTCAAATCTGGAAACGATAAGCCCGCATTCGTGCACACATTGAACGGATCGGGTTTAGCCACATCCCGCCTTTTTGTCGCCCTTTTGGAAAACAACCAAAACGCAGATGGCTCGGTCACGCTGCCTCCTGTGTTAGCCGAAAAACTGGGCGTACACGAATTGCGTTAAAAACTGTATCCGACTCCCACTTCGCCGAGATAGCGGTGGCTACTTTGTGAATCGAAGCTCGCTTCGAAATTCCCGAATAGATCAAAGCAATTGCAGCAGATCTCTGTACGGAATCCAATTAGGAAAGCAGCCAAATTTTCAGGCCCCCCTTGATTGAAGCTCAACGGTTGCCCGAGGAGCTCACCATTGACGCGGCAGCCACCAACTTGATAACGGCCCAAAACCCCAATGTAAGGCTCTAAATCCCAGCAGCAACTCAGCACATAGGGAACCGCAGCTTCAAAACGAGTGGTGATCAGATCGACAGTTCTGTTTCTAACTGTGAGATTGGTGAGTGAACCCGATTCGGTGTAACAGCCAAAAAAGCCTCCCGCATAACGTAGGGTACCACTCAAAACAGGATGGCACCACCATCTGTCAAAAGCATGCACCAGCGTGATCTCCGGCGAGATGAAGAAGGCGTCGCTATTGACGTGTGCCTTTTCAACCCCATTTGGAACCAGGTTATTTTGCACATAGCGGCTGTTGTCCCAATCAAGATAACCCAAAGCAAGCGCCAATCCAAAATACGTGTTGTTCATACACCCTTCATACGTGGCTCCTACAACATAGTTATGCAAACAGGCCTCTTGAGTCGTCTGTTTGACAGTCGCTTGGCCAAACGTAGCGCCTCCAAAAAACCCGACATATCCGGGACCAAACTGAAGCGAGTCTCCAATTAAAAAACCGCCTTGCCCGTTTTCGTAAGCAACAGTCCGACTAAGCTCACTGCGACAGCGAGAACTTCCTATTCCTTGGATCCACACCCCACATCCACACGGGTCGCAGCACCCTCCTAACCGATGGCGATAAATACCATTGAGTACCGTATCAGAAAAATCGGCAAGCACATCTGTCTGCATCGCAAAACCTGTGGGATCAATGACTCCTACCACTGCACCTACCTGCACAAAGGGAGCCGAGATGGCAAGCGTGCTGTAGCTACCACTACCCAAAGTAAGGGCCAGATTGAGACCTGTTTCCACACCCAAAGCAAGAGGATTGACTGTTGTCACGGCCCCTTGGATATTTGATCCCTTTAGAAGATTCATGGTTGGGTTAAGCCCTCCCCACGTAATTGCAGCTGCCTGGGCACTACGAATGGTACCTGAGTTTGTAAGAAGGGTGTCATCAGAGGAACCGGCCACTTGGACTCCAACTGAGCCTGTTCCATTGGCACTGATCACGCCGGAGTTGGTCACAACAGCACCGGGTTCATCAAGTAAAATGCCGTGAGCTGTGTTTGCTTGTGTGAAAATGGAGCCTGAATTGAAGAGCGTAAAACGGGAACCTGTAGAATAGACTCCATTTGAGTTATCGCCAACAGTGGAGAGGGTGCCCCAATTGGTGACTGTGGTGAGCAGGACCTCAGCCCTTAAAGCATCTGAACCTGTCCCTTCGGTTGCGATAGAGCCTGCATTAAAGATCTGAGCTCTAATGCCTGTGGTTTGAATGCCAAAGGCCGTGTTACCCGTGGTTGAAATGGAGCCGGAGTTACGTGTGATCTGATCAGCCCCCAGCATCATGACAATGGCAGTTGTACTCGTTGCTAAGCTCCCTCCTTCTTGTACAACCGCTTCATCTCCAGCCCCAGCAAGCGTAATGGGTGTGGTAGCCATCTCCCCTTTTTTAATCAGATATTCAAACCCAAAGGTAGGCGTAACAAAAAGAAAAAAAAGAGAAACAATCTGAATACTTTTAGAAAGCATAGCCGATTCCTCCCTCGCCAAGGAAGCGTGTGCTACTTTGGGTATCAAAGCTCGCTTCTATATTCACAAAAAGATCAAAACAGACGCAGCTCACTGAAGAGCGAAATCCAATTAAAAAGGCGGCTAAGTTCTCAGCTCCCGGCTGATCAAAACGTAAAGACTCACCCAGCAGGCTACCATTGACCTCGCATCCACCGACTTGGTAACGACCCAAAAGACCCATATAAGGTTCTAAATCCCAAAAGCATGTGCAAGAGTAAGGAACCGCTGCTTCAAAACGGGTGGTGATCAGATCCACCTCTCTGCTTCTGACCGAAAGATTCGTTAGGGAACCCGACTCGGTGTAATCTCCAAAAAAAGCCCCCGCATATCTCAAAGTGAGACTCAAGACCGGCTGACACCACCAGCCATTAAACACGTGCGCCAGAGTGATCTCCGGAGAGACAAAAAAAGCGTCTAAATCTACGTGCGCTCTATCTACTCCTCCAGGGGCCAGATTATTCTGCACATAGCGACTACTCTGCCAATCGAGGTAACCCAAAGCAAGTGCCATCCCGATATAGGTGTTGCACAGAAGTGTTTCATAGGTAAAGCCGGCTACATAGTTATTTAAGTCAATTTTTTGTGTGTGCATGTTCACCGTTGCTTGGCCGTATGTTGCCCCAAGAAAAAAGCCGGCATACCCCGCACAAAGAGGAGCAGAACTTCCAAAAAGAACACCTCCTTGCCCATTATCGTAGGCAACACTATCCGAGAGTTCACCACGATGACGCGTGCTGCCGATTCCCTGAATCCAAACCCCACATCCACACGGATCACAACAGCCTCCCAATCGATGCCGATAAATGCTCCCGAGGACAGCATCTGAAAAATCAGCCACTACATCTGTCTGCAACGCCAGTCCTGTGGGATCAATCACACCTACAACAGCACCGACCTGTACGGAGGGAGCCGAGATGGCAACAGAGCCGTAACTACCCGAATTCAAAGTCAAGGCTAAGTTGAGTCCCGTTTCCACTCCGAGATTAAGAGGATTCCCCACTTCAATCAAACCCTGAAGATTGGAGCCTTTAAGTAGATTTAGGGTAGGATTCGTGCCTTGCATGGTAATGGCTGCGGCAGTTCCTTGAATGGTTCCCGAGTTAGCCAGAACCAAGTCTGTGGCATTTACACTCCCTTCTATCCCAAACGATCCGGTTCCGGTAGCTGTAATCACGCCTGTATTACGGACACTAATGCCGGAGCCATCGATAGAAACGCCATCACTGGTCATTCCTATTGTTGAGACAAGGCCCGCATTTAAAACGCTTGCCCCTGCAAGATTAACTAAAATGGCATCCGCATTATCACCCGTAGTGGAAACAACACCTGTATTTGTCACCAACGTATTGGTACCATCACTTCTCAAGCCCGCCGAAAAATCACCTGTTGTGAGAATAGAGCCAAAATTTTCAAGTCTTGCATTGGCTCCTCCCACGCTCAAACCAAATGAGGCCGAACCGACAGTCTCAATGAAACCATTGTTTCTAAGTTGAGCATTGAGACCGCTCAAGCTCTGAATCGCATGCGCTCCTACACCATCTGTTGAAATCGTTCCTTGATTTTCCGACCGCTGATTATCTCCGTTCATGGCGATGGCTACTGCTGTCGTCATTAAGGTCCCTCTACCTTGCACAAGAGCCTGATCTCCATCATCCGGAAGCGTAATAGGAGTCGTTTCCGTCTCTCCACTTTTGACAATAACCGTCACACCATATGCGGGTAAGACCGAGAAACCCGCAACCAATATGCAATAGACGAGCCGTTTATACATCACACTTCCCCATATGAATGGGATACTAGTAAATTTGTTTTTTTGGAAATAAAAGATTGAGAGCTGCTTGATAAATAGGTATAAATAGGGTGTGGCAAAACATTTTGAAGATAAAGATGCCCTTTCACACGTGATGGGAAAACGGGCCGAAGGGATGCTCTCCATTTCAGAGACGCACGGCACAGAAATGCCGGGTCACCTTTCGGCTGGAGCCGATGCCGTTCGTGAAACGGCTGTTGTGCTTTTGCTTTTTTGGTTATTCCTTACCCTTTTGGGAAATTCCGCAAGCGCTCCGCTGATTGCTTTTGCTGGCGCTTGGCTTGCCTGGAAAACAGGACGGAGTGGCTGGCTCGGATGGGCCAGACTTGAGAGGCTCCATCGGCTCATTGAACAAGAAAAATACGAAATCGAACACCATCGTCCTCAAGAGCGTGAGGAACTTGTCGCCCTTTATCAAGCTAAAGGGTTTGAAGGCAAATTGTTAGACAACGTAGTTGATGTGTTGATGGCCGACCAAGATCGCCTTCTCAAAGTGATGCTAGAAGAGGAAATGGGACTCACGCTCCAAGCTTATGAACATCCTCTTAAACAATCACTTGGAGCTGCTATTGGCTCATTTTGTGCCGCTTTAGTCTCTCTAACCGCTTTTTTTCTTTCTCCCTCTTATGGCATGCTAATTGCATCCTTTCTTTTACTTGCTGGTAGCTCAGTGCTTTCAGCTAAGTACGAAAAGAACCGGGTAATTCCCGCCGTGATCTGGAACATCAGTATCGGTGCTCTGGCCTTCGGGGTTGCCTACTTTGTATTTCTTATCATCGTGTGAACATGCGTAATCTATTTCCTTCAGCAACTGATGGCATCGAGCTCTTCGATGAATTCTTTGAATCGGGACTCGAAGAGAGCGTCAGCCCTTTTCTCACTCCTGATACACGGCTGTGGGGAAAAAATGTAGGTCTGAAAAGCTCTCTTTTTTCAGCTTTTCTCCTCCTCGGTGCTTTTGTGTTCTCGTTCATCCCCGGCCAAAACGCCCTTTCTAATCTGTTTTTGTTGCTTACCTATTTTTTTGCCGGTATCCCTGCCCTGATTGCCTCCATAGAAGATATTTTCGATCTCGAAATCAATATTGATGTATTGATGACTCTTGCCGCCTTTCTCTCGGTTTTGATTGGAAGTGGCAGAGAAGGAGGACTGTTGCTTGTTTTATTCTCGTTTTCAGGAGCGCTGGAAACAGCTGTGAGAACAAAAGCTAAAGGAGCCATTAGCTCTTTGAAAAAGCTCACGCCACAAAAGGCTTTTGTCGTGGAACAAGACGGAACTCTTGTGGAACGTTCTGTACGAGATATCAAACTGGGTACACCAATTCATGTGAAAGCAGGAGAGGTGGTCCCCCTTGATGGCACGGTCATTGAAGGGAGCTCCTCAGTGAATCTTGTTCATCTGACTGGAGAAAATCTTCCGCTAACACGGACTGTGGGGGATACGGTGCCAGCCGGAGGACGCAATTTGGAAGGGGCTCTCACTCTAGAGGTGACTCACACCAGCTCCGACTCCACGCTTGCCCGCATCATCCAACTCATCACTAAGGCCCAAGAATCCAAGCCCAAATTGCAGCGGTGGCTCGATACGATGAGTAACCGCTATGCAATGACGATCATCTTTTTAGCTCTTTTGTTTGCACTCAGTTTGCCGTGGTTTTTTCACATGTCCTATATGGGTACAGAAGGATCGATCTACCGCGCCCTGGCCTTTCTCATTGCCGCCTCCCCTTGTGCATTGATCATTGCCATCCCAATTGCCTACTTGAGTGCGGTTAGCTGCTGTGCTAAGCAAGGCATTCTGCTCAAAGGAGGTGTGATTTTAGACTCTTTTGCAAAATGCAAGACAATTGCCATGGACAAAACCGGAACGCTCACAACAGGGGAGCTGAGTTGTTTAGGGATGGATACCGAAGCAGATCCGCACCTCTTCCTTTCCATCGCCTACGCTCTAGAACGCTCGGCTGTGCATCCGATTGCCCAAGCTATTACCCTTTATGCAAAAAAAGAGGAAGTGTTGCCCGCCCCCATTACCGATTTCCGCTCCGTCCCGGGCTACGGCTTAGAAGGAAAATATGGCGAAACTGCCGTGCGCATCGGAAATCCCGAGTGGATTTTGCCAAAAGCGCCTCAACTTGCTGACTCTGTCCAAAAGATCCAGGAAAAGGGGGAGATCGTGACAATTTTACAAGTAGGCACTGTTTTTGCCCTCTTCCGTTTTCGCGATCAGCTCCGTCCAAATATCTCATCTACACTGCAAAAATTAAAAGAGAAGTGGAACATACGTGTCTTGATGCTAACAGGTGACCACGAAGCAAGCGCTCGCCTGATAGCTAAAGAGGCAGGTCTTTCCGAGTACTATGCCGATCTGCGTCCTGAGGACAAATTAAACTACATCTCCAAAGAGGAAAATCTGGCCATGGTGGGTGATGGGATCAATGATGCTCCAGCTCTTGCTAGGGCCTCGGTGGGGATCTCGATGGGAAAAGTAGGAAGCCGAACGGCAATTGATGCCTCAGATATTGTGTTTTTACAAGATAACATCGAACTGCTTGAGTGGCTGGTTAGAAAATCCAACCAAGTGGTGCGCATTGTGAAACAAAATGTCTCTCTCGCTTTAGCCGCGATTGTTTTTGCCAGCATGCCCGCTCTGCTCGGATGGATTCCCTTGTGGCTGGCAGTCGTTTTGCATGAGGGGGGAACGGTGGTGGTAGGTCTCAACGCCTTAAGGCTGCTAAAAAGAGGGTAGAGCGATGGATCCACAGAAAAAAGAAGCCATCCAGGAAGAGGTCGAACGTTTCGAACAGGTCTACTCTTGGCTGGAAAAAAGCATGCCCCGCATCTTTTTCCAAGAGATCGAAAAAGAGTGGATCTCATTGATTGTCCACAGTCTGATGGGCTTTAAAGAGCAAGACTTTTTCTCTGAAATCCACCTGAAAAATGCAGCGATCTCTCTTTGTGTCGATAGCCCCGAGGCCGATGTTAGAATCCTAAAGAGCTATCCGATGTATGGGATCAAAAACTACACCACCTACATCTCCCGTGAGCCTCTTCCTTACCCCGAAGCTGCCGGAAAGCTCCGCATCGCTACGCTTTACTTTACAGAGGCAGTAGAAAAGCCCGAAGCTTCTCTCGATCCTAAAATCAGTAAGGAGCTCACCAGTTTTTTACACGCTCGCAATTCGGCATGGTCAAAAGAAGCGTGCCAGCAGCTGATTAGTCAGATCGATCCCCGCTTTTTACGCAAAATGCCCAAAGAGCGGCAAGTCTTAGCAGTAGAAATGTTTGAGCGAGCGCAGACACGCGACCATTGCCAATACGAAGTGCAATATATAGAGGATTGGCAGGAAAAAAATTCCCCCTCTCTCTTTATGGTCTTGGCTTGGAAAAACGTTCCCAAGCACAATTTTCTCCATCGTCTAGCGCGCATTGTTTCACAACATGGGCTTGCTATGCGTCTGGTTAATGCAACCTATATTAAGCCCTACACCACCCAAAGTATCTTCATGCTCTCGTTTGGCGTCCATGGGAGAAAGGGGGAAGCGGCCTGGGAGGTGGCCGATATTGCCGATTTTCTACAAGAGGTGGTGACCTTAAAGTACTTTGGCTCCATGGATGGTTTTGATGCCACTTTTGTGCAATCAGGGCTACTAAGAGGCAATCTGGCCAACCTGCTACGCTCTATGACCCACTTCATCAACCAAGTCCTGCTCAATGTGGATGCCAATCTCTATGACCTAGACAATATTGAAGAGGCGCTATGTCGTCATCCCGAGCTGACGATGAAGTTATGTGACACCTTTGAGCAGAAATTTCATCCCACACGGCACAATCATGAGAAATTTGAGAGTGAGCGAGAAGAATTTCTCCATTTGGTAGAAAAACTCGATACAGGGCACGAATTTCACGATGCAAGACGCAAAAACATCCTTTTACAAGGGATGAATTTTGTGACCCATATTCTCAAAACCAATTTCTACCGAAATAATAAAACCGCCTACGCGTTTAGGCTCGATCCGCATTATTTAGACCACGCCCCTTTTGAGAGAAAAAAACTGTTTCCCGAGCTTCCCTATGGTATTTTTTATGTGAAGGGAATGCATTTTATGGGCTATCACATCCGCTTTCGGGATCTTTCAAGAGGAGGACTACGTACGATCTTTCCAGCAAAAAAAGAGCGCATGCTAGCCGAGCGCAATACGGTCTTTACTGAGTGCTACAACCTTGCCCACACGCAGCAAAAGAAAAACAAAGACATTCCTGAAGGAGGCGCTAAGGGAGTGATCTTTTTAAAGCCGTATGAACGTCTGAGCTCTGAAACAGAGATTTTGGCGCGTGAAATGGAGTCTGTCGGCATGGCACCGGAGTTGATCGAAGCGCGCATCGAATCGTTTAAACACGACCAAAAGCTCGAATATCTCTACCAAACCCAACGCTCTTTCATCAAAAATTTTCTCTCGCTGATTAACTGTGAGCCCGACGGCACTCTAAAAGCCAAGCACATTGTCGATTATCTGAAAAAACCCGAATACATCTATCTGGGTCCCGATGAAAATATGCACAATTCGATGATTGAGTGGATTGCAGGCGAGAGTCAACGTGATCACTATAGGCCCGGTGGAGCTTTCATCAGCGGTAAACCCACAATTGGCATCAATCATAAAGAGTATGGCGTCACCTCACTCGGCGTTAATGTCTTCATGCATGAAATGCTCAACTACCTAGGAATTGACCCCTACACTCAACCCTTCACGGTTAAAATATCAGGGGGACCTGATGGGGATGTGGCAGGCAATCAGATCAAAAATCTTCATACCTACTATCCACACACAGCCAAACTTGTCGCCCTTACAGATATTTCCGGAACGATTCACGATCCGCATGGCTTAGATCTTGAAGCCTGCGTTGCACTCTTTCATGAAGGGAGGCCGATTCGCTTCTATCCTCCCGAGAAACTGTCTGTGGGGGGCTTTTTGCTCGATAGAGAAAACCGGCGAGAACCCACACCCTATGAACAGCAAACACTTTGTTGGCGCAACAAAGATGGAAATATTGTCGCTGATTGGCTCTCTGGAAACGAGATGAATGCGCTTTATCGAAATAACGTGCACCAGACACATGCAGATATTTTTATTCCTTGCGGCGGAAGGCCGCGTACCCTTAGAGACACTAACTACAAAGACTACTTAGACAAAACCGGGCAGCCCACCTCTCAAGCCATTGTCGAAGGGGCCAACCTCTATCTCTCCTCCTGGGCACGCCACTATCTCGAGGATTTGGGAGTCTTGATCATCAAAGATAGCTCAGCCAATAAAGGGGGGGTGATTTGTTCCTCATTTGAAATTCTTGCCGGCCTCACCCTGACAGATGACGAATTTTTAGAGTTCAAATCCGTTCTTGTGGAAGAAATTCTTGAGCGACTTAAACAATGCTCGTTAGATGAAGCCCGCCTGCTTTTAAACGAGCACCAAGAGACACAAAAACCCCTCACAGAGATTTCAGACGACATCTCCAAACGGATCAACTACTTCACCGACCAGCTGCTGACCTACCTTGAGAATGTAGAGCTTCCAGACAATCCCAAAGACCCTCTCCTCACCTGCTTTTTGCACTATTGTCCAAAAATCTTGCACGAGAAGTTCCAAGACCGTCTCATCAGACAGGTACCTGAGAACCATAAAAAAGCGGTGATCGCCTCCCACATCGCCTCCAGGCTCGTCTATCGAAGAGGGATGAAGTGGTTCCCGACGCTGATCGACATTCTTCCTATTCTTCTCCACGACAAAGAGCTTATTTATCGCTGATCGCAACGATAGCACCCCGCACACGCGTACGGAGTCCATCACCGGCGGTAAACTCGGCACGCAGGTGATAAGAACCATCCTCTCGGAGCTTATAGATCTCATAGCCCTCAAACTCTTGATCTTTGCGCCTAAACTCCCACGCAATCACCTCAGGGCTGATGACTCCAGATCCCACAACTCTGCCCACAATCTGGTTTTTTAGCTCGATCTCAAATGCAGACGGTGTCACAGAAGAGATACAAAAATGGTTCCGCATGGTATCGGTAAGCCCTTCAACAACAATTTCTTGATTGAATTCAATCTTCCCCTCTTCAGCCGGTAACACCGACCAACGCATCGTAAAATCGAGAATATCTTCAGCCATACTGAACGTAATCTGTCCAGCCCCTTCCCACACTCCCGGAGTCAAAATAAACGCATGCGCCATTAGAACATAAACCTTCTGCTATAAATACTTTGCAAAATCCCAAGCGCCGCCATTGTTACAAAGATCGAAGAGCCTCCATAAGAGACTAAAATCAGTGGAACCCCTGTTACGGGGAGAAGGCCGCACATCATGCCAATATTCACGAGAATATGCATGGCGATATACACCGTTACACCAGCCGATAGCATTCTTCCAAAGTGATCTTTGGCCACAGCTGTTACCTGAAATCCGAAATAGACAAGAGAGTAAAACAAAATCAAGATCAGAAGCAAACCTAAGAGGCCAAACTCTTCCCCAAAGGCAGGAAACACAGAATCGGTATAACCATAAGGAAGCCAGCCCCTGCCCGTAAACTCGCTGGCGCGCCAGCCACTGCCGGAGAGCCCCCCCACTCCAATTGCCGTCAGTGCAGCCCACTGGTGATGATTGTTCGGATTCAACCGTTCATATTGGTACTCCTTCAGCACCTTAGTCGCATAGGGACGCATCTGTTCGTGTGAGACCAAGCCGGTAAAAATCAGCAGAACAAAGAGTAAAAAGCCGAGTCCTGCCACTGTCATCGTACGCACAAAGCCCGGGTGCATATTTCCGAGATAAAACATCACCAGGGTAATAGGGCAGAGCACAAGCGCCGTTCCCAGATCAGGTTGTTTGAGAATCAAAATAAAGGGAATCCCGACAATCATTGAGCCTAAACAAGAGGTTCCCAAGCTGGAGGCTGTTGAGCGATTTCTCTCCAAAAACCAGCTTAAGCTAATCACAACGATCAGCTTGGCATATTCAGAGGGCTGGACGCTCATGCCTATGATAGGGATGCGGTACCAGCGATGAACATTTTGTATAGCCGGGACAAAAAAAAGGCCAAGTAAGCTCACAAACATCAGTACATAAAGTATCCAAGCCCACTCACGCAACTTGTTATAATCCATGCCGGCAAAGAGGATAAAAACTGCCCACCCTAAAAAAAAACGTTGAACTTGACTCAACACTTTAGGCGTAAACAGTGTATTTTGTCCTCCTTGATAGCACACGGGATCTGTAGCAGAGATCACTAAGATACTGATTGCCATGAGTGAGAGGATCACCGGAACGATCCGCCAGTCGATACGAAAAATGAGTCGATGGTTCCACATATTCTGACTTCAGAGTATAATGAGTGCCATGGAAATGATCCACCACCATTTTAATACACTCCCCTCAACTAACGACTGGGGTAAAGAGCATCTAGCCTCTCAGCCACGCAATCAGTTCGTGCTAGTCACCGCTGATGAGCAAACTCGCGGGCGCGGTCAGTATGGACGGAAATGGATCTCTCCAAAGGGACAAAATCTTTATGCCAGTTTTTGTTTTTTCATTGATGAACACCAACAAGACCCCCTCTCTTTGACCCATGTTTTGGCTATCTCCCTTTCCCATGTTTTGGAAAAACAGGGAGTGATCTGCCAAATTAAATGGCCCAACGATCTTCTGGTCAACCGGAAGAAAATCGCCGGCATTCTGTGTGAAACCGAGCACCTACCACCGCACTTTGGTGTTGTCATAGGACTGGGCCTCAATATCAATATGTCTGAAGAGGATCTAGCTCAAATTCCCCAGCCGGCCACTTCTATTAGGCAAGAGACGGGTCAGGAGTGTGGAGTGGACAAAGTGATTCAAGAGATCCAGGCTGTGTTTTCTAAGGATCTAGCCCATTTTTTAGAGGAGGGATTTACCCCATTTCTTTCTCTCTTTAGGCAGCTGCTTCTTCCCGGGCTGCGCAACCAGCACATCTTGTAACCCTTTCCCTTTAAACGCATTGATGCGTTTTTTTTGGATTGTAGACCAACTTCTCAGTGATATCGAGGATCTTCTGAATTTCGATCTTTCCAACTTTAAAAAAGTTGTATTTTCACACCTTTTACGTCAAAAATTGACAAAAAATAGAGAATTATAGTACTATTAAAGAAAAGGATGATTTATGGATCAGCAAGGCCTAGGGAGAACATTAAAACAGCTTCGGGAGAAAAGAGGATTAACTCAAGAAGAAGTAGAAAAGGCTATCGACCTACCACAAAAAGCTTTTACTCATATTGAAAATGGAGCGCGAAAGATTTCTACTCTTGAGTTAGCAAAGCTTTCCGAATTGTTTCACGTTCCTATTAGCGATTTTTTTACCAAAGAAGTCCAAGATGAAGATTTATTTGTCGCATTACATCGTATTGCGCCGGGGCTGGAATCAGATCCTAAGGTACATGACCAAGTAGCCAAATGTATTCAAATATGTAGAGAAGGAGTTTTTCTAAAAGGTGTACTTGGACTTTCTCACCAGCAAACCATTCGTACTTACTCTTGCCCTTCTCCAAGGGATATTCAAGAAGCCAAAAAGCAAGGTGACGATGTAGCAAGAGAAGTGCGTCGCAGCCTTGAGTTGGGGGATGCTCCTATATATGACATTGCAGAAGTGCTATCCTCTCAGGGAATATGGACTGCCCAGACCATGCTTCCAAAAGAAATGTCTGGGTTATTTTTGCATCATGCCCTAATTGGGATGGCCATTATTGTGAATGCAAACCATGTATGCGCTCGTCAGCGTTTTTCTTACGCTCATGAATATGCCCATGCTCTTTTCGATGCGAATCGCACTATTACTATTTTCAACTCAGAAAATGGTGGAAATCTTATTGAAGTGCGAGCGAATGCTTTTGCTTCAGCCTTTTTGATGCCGGAACAAGGAATTGCTAATTTATTACGTTCAATGGGAAAAGGAGAAGGAAGTCGTGTTGATTTAGCGATTTATGATGCTTCTACTGAGAGCGCTATCGAAGCTCAATATCGCCAAGCTGCACGTTTTCAAAAAATCTCCCCTCAAGCAATTGCTTGGATTGCCCACCACTTTGGAGTTAGCTACCAAGCAACTGTTTATCGGCTTCAAAATTTAGGCTATTTCAAAGCAAAAGAGAGAGACGATCTGCTGAAAGAAGAGTCTAAAGGAAGAGAGTATTTACGCATTTTACATCTTATTCAGGATGTCGACATTCCAGCTGAACGCGCTTTTCAAAATCGAGAGCTAAAAGCTCAAATCGCCTATCTGGCTATTGAAGCTTTTCAACGAGAAAAAATTTCTCGGGGTCGCTTATTGGATTTAAGTAAGCTTCTCGAATTATCAGGCAAAGACTTGCTACACCTTGCCGAGAGTGGAAAGATTGCTTAAAACCTATGACTGATATTGTTGTTAGCGACACTTCCGTTTTGATCAATTTTTTGAAGATTGACCGTCTGAATTTGCTTAAGAATTGCTCTCTTCACTTTTTGATTACAGAGCACGTCAGATCTGAGATTACTGATAGTTTTCCCGAGCAACTTCAACAATTACAAAGTGGATTACAACAACATACTCTTGAGGAAATCCGCGTGGCAGAAGCTTCTGAAATAGAAATATTTTCAGCTTTAATGCAACAGGGAAAACTAGGGGTAGGAGAATGTTCTGCCATTTCCGTTGCAATTCATCGCAAATATCCACTTGGAATCGATGATAATCTAGCTATCAGATCTACACTTTCCTTAGCTCCTGATCTACCAATTTTGCGTACACAAGACTTAATGGTAAAAATGATCCAAGAAGACGTCTTGAACGTTTCAGATGCAGATGCAATACTTCAAGACTGGGCAAAAAATCATCGTTTCAAACTGAAAATCAAGTCTTTCAAGGAACTAATAACATGACGAAAGGATTACACCAGTGTATAGCTTCGTTAATTATTCTTCTTCCCGGGCTGTGCAACCAGCACATCTTGTAACCCTTCCCCTTTTGGTCGTCAGTTTTTAAGCTGTGAGCGAAAGAGGTAGCCCCAGAGCTACCTCTAAGCAATTTGCAGAGAATTTTTTGTTTTAAATATTATTCTTCTAAGATCTTCCAGGACTTTTTCAGCATAGCCGCCTACACCCCCTTTTGTCTGGGTTGATTAAAATTTAATAAAGGTAGATCATCTCACTTTGCTCAAACAAGGAGGAGATCATTTATGACAAGCAGTGTCTTAAAAGGTGGCGCAGCAGCCTCGATCCACAGTGATTCGGATCAAGTCACACATCAGCTGGTTGAACATGGACGTAGTCTAAGGATTGCCGTTAAGAAACATGATCTAGAACAAGTTAGCTTGCATGCTAATGAGCTTTACCGGTTAGGCAAACGACTCACATCTTTGCAAGTGACACTCAATACAGAAGCCGCTAATCCCCTCCCGATTGTGAGTCTACTTTTTAAAGTGCTTCGGGAAGAGGGCTCTACAATGGCCTGGGATCCGGACCATAAGCATCAAATTGCCCGTGCAGCCAGGCTCTATCTAGAGTTAGCCTGCATGAAAGCTGTGGAACAAAAACGCTCGCTTCCGGCTGATTTACGGGCAGATATTTTAGCCACAATTGAGTCACTAGCTGGATTCAAGGATGATCAAGACTTTGTGGCTCTTCACTATGAGCTGGATTGCTCAAAACAAGCTTTGAATCACATGAATGAAATAGAGTGGCGTGAGGTAGCTACCACTCTCATTGCTGTAGCTAAGCTTGCTAAGGAAGGAGGAATCAGCGGAGCTGCAGGACTTGTCCAAATGCTACCCGCTCAATTCCAAAGACTGTGCAAAAGTTGGTTTGGAACAACACTTGCCGTTTCCTGGCTTGGAGGCACTGTATGTAGTGGAAGTTCCGGCCAAACCCATTTGGATACTGTATGCAAGGAATTAGCTGCTCATCTATCTGACTACCATGTAGCTCTTTCCGGCATAGAACTTTTTGCAGAAGTGCTCCATTTTGGTCCGGCTGCTCTTCACTCTCGAGCATTTGGAGAAGAAGGTCCTTCTTTAATGACGCTAGCAAGCTTTGATGGAAACAAATCAAAGCGTTTTCGAAAACCTCTCGATCAATCCTGGCGCGTACGCCTAAGAGCCGTGAAAGTAGTGGCTACACTACTTTCTCACCCCAATTCTCAGATCGCTGCCCAAGCAGAGGCTCTTTTGTTTGAGCGTCGTGTAGCTGAAGTGCACCCTAAGGTTAAAGCGCTCCTAGTGGACCTAGAAACACAACCTCACATAGCCAAGGCATGGAGCCGGCTTTACCAGTGCAACCAAGAAGCTCTGATCCGGCAAGGAGTCAAAACAGAAAAAGACCTAGAGGAGAAACAGCAGCAACTCGCTGCACTTAAAAAAGCCCAGCGTCGTGCCAAGCATTCAGAGACTTTGCTGCGCGAAGCTCATGCAGAGCTCTCAGAAAAAGAGAAAAAGCTCGAAGAGCTGAAGGTAGAATTTAACAAGCAAAGCAAGTTAGTAGACAAACTGTGGGAAGATGTAGATGAGGGACGCGGGGACAGATTAGAGACAGAGCAAAAAGACTTAGATCTTTTGGATCAAAGAAAAATCATCAAACGTCTAGAGCTAGAGCTTACAGCAGCACAAGCCTATTTAGAGGAACAAAAAGCCGAGTCACAAACCTTAACAGAAAGCTCAGCAAAGCAGGAGACCCTCGAAATTGAAATTCGGGAGCTGAAAGCCGCACGTGACAACCAGCATGCCCTTCACCAACATTTTGTCAAAGGTGTCAACACAGTTTTAGATGAAGTCTTTAGCGCTCAAACCGGTGCTGCATCCCTTCAGGTACCGGCAGATGATGAGCCTGTATCCCTCCTCTGTCCTATTACGGGAACACTCTTTGAGGATCCGGTTATGATTCCAGAGACAGGACGCAGTTATAGTCGCGCAGCAATTGAACGCCATTTTTCCGATCTCACAGAGCGTAAACAACCCCTTTTCTGTCCCGTAACCAGATCTCAGCTTACAAGCAGTCAGCTAATCAAGAACCAATCTTTAGCCGATAGTGTGGAAGAACATCTTTCCCGTAGACATTCTAGATCCCCTTCAGGAAGCCGTGTTGGAGGTAGCGCTTCAGGAGAGCCGACCAGTTCCTCTCAATCTTTGCCGGACTATCAAAAGATGTCATTAGATGACCTTGAGAGCTTAGCTTCTAAAGATGATCCCAAAGCTCTGTGCGCTTTAGCGCTGCATCTTCAAAATCAGGGAGATGTAAAACGCTCTTTTACCTTATTGTCCCAGTCAGCCAAGAGAAACTTTCCGGAGAGCCTATACCAACTAGGCCGCTGTTACTCCTTGGGGATAGGAACAAAACAAAACCATGACCTTGCAGTTGAATGTTATCGAAAGGCTGACAGCCATCCTGAAGCACAAAACGCTCTTGGAGAGTATTTTTGGATAGGCGTTTTTGTAAATCAGGATTTTGGACATGCAGTCCAACTATTTAAAGCCGCAGCCAGTCAAGAGAACCCCAAAGCCTTGCACAACCTGGGTCAAGCCTATCAGTGCGGTCTTGGGGTCAAACAAAGCCTCGATCAAGCCAATGCCTATTACAAAAAAGCGCTTAGCTGCTGGGCACTTCTTGCTGAAACAGGAAGCGCAGAGGCCGAGTATCGTATATCCAGGGCCTATTTGAATGGGTATGGTGTAAAGAAATCGATTGAAACACAACGTATTTGGATAGAACGAGCTGCCAAAAAGGGTCATGAACTGGCTATGTTAGTATTAGTCACAGAGAAAAAGCAATGGAACATAGAAGAGGCTTATGCCGATAAATTGCAAGCGGAGAGTCTGCATCGGGTTGAAGAACGAGCTTCACAAGGAGATTCTGAAGCAGCATTTATTTTGGCCGGTTTTTTATATGACCAAGCGCCTGAGGCAGCCTTTAATTGGTACCGCAAGGCTGCTGAGCAGGG
>CAYGJC010000014.1:0-50027 GCA_964350245.1 uncultured bacterium
CAGAGCCGGATCAATCAAATCAGAGGATATTTAAGGACTTTTTCAACAACACCCACTTAAGCCTGGTTTAGAAGCTCTTGACAAATTGAAGTATCTGAATCTAACGAACAATCAAATAGATGGTGAAGGAGTTAAAGCGCTAAAGGAGCTTGGTTATTTGAGAGAGTTGCTACTTGCACATAACCGCATTGATGACAAAGGAGCGCTGCACCTCGTTGAAGGACTTAAAGCAAGACCATCACTTAGACATCTTGACCTTGAAGACAATCGGCTTCTGGAGAGTGGGTGGGCAAACACCCTGTCAACATTTCCTTCTATTGAATTTGTTAATTTGCGCGATAACTTCATCGGCAAAGACAATTGTGAGAAGGTAAAAGCGCTGTTGCCAAAGACACGCTTGGATCTGACCAGGTGTGAGCGTACGCCAGAAACAGAGATCTTGCCAAATAAGCTCTGCAATTCTATTTTCTAGTCATGCGTATTTTTCTGCTCCTGTCCCTCCTTTTGGGGGCTTCGCTTTGTGCAAATGAAAAGCCCCGCACGCGCGCGGACAATATTCCACAATGGCATGTCACCAATATGGACGACGACTATATGACCGGTTACGTGCAGGCGCTTGTTGACATGCACTACTATGAATTTCAGGTGCGTGTCATCGTGCACGATGAAACGGTTTACATCTTCAATCTTCCCTTTAATGAACTTTTTGCGAGTAGTATCGTCTGCTTTATCTATGACATCCCTTGTGTGCAGAGTGTACAACCTATTAGTTGCTCTCCAGAAGAATTCGTCTGTTTTTTGGATCAGCAAGCGGCTGCGGATATCCGCAGCTCGTGTGTTTATGCCTCAATGTGTGAGCCGCAACCGCGCTGCTCCCAAATCCGTGCCATTTGGCTCCCTCAAAACACGCTTTTGTTCCAGCCCCTGATTGCAGACCCCCGCCAGGTAATGAATGCCGCAGCTCTACGCTTTAACGATGATGTGGTCGGCAAGCATGTAGGTGCTGTCTCTTTTGGTGGAGACTTTATCTTTATCCGTCTCAAAGACGTTCTCTATTGGCGAGGGGATATGGATTTAGGGATACAAGCAGGGATTTTCTCTGTTTTTGATCTAGATCACATAGAAGCTGCGATGGTTAATACAGATTTCTTTGTAGCTGCTTTGGTCACGTATGCCTACGATCGTTGGTCCTATCGCTTCAGGCTTTGGCATCTCTCCTCACATATTGGGGACGAATTTTTAATTATGAATCCTGGATTTGATCGACGGAATTTAAGTGATAATGGAGTCGATCTGTTTGCCTCCTACCAATATGGACAGGCTGTTCGCGTTTATGGGGGTATCGGCTATATCTTTGCACGTGACCACTCCTTTCCCGAACAACCTCTCTACTTTGAAGCGGGAGCTGAAGTGCGTGCCTTCGGAGGACGTGACTGCTTCAATCGTCTCTACGTTCAACCCTTTCTTGCCATGCACTTCAGGACATGGGAAGAACACGATTTTGATGTCGATCAAACGTATGCTTTGGGGGTAGAGTGGAGCAAAATTCAAGGGGTTGGACGGAAAGTGCGCTTCTTTATGGAGTACCATAGTGGTTACTCGAAAGAGGGGCAATTTGTGCTCGAAAGAGCAAATTATTTTGCGATTAAGATGAATTATGGGTTCTAGCGCACCCAACAGACCTGAACTAGATGAAAAGGATTTTATCCAGGAGAGGGGCCCGCGTTTTGTTTGGATTTTTCTTTTTCTTTTTCTAGCCACCATAGCCCTGATCTGGGGCATCAATGTATGGCAAGGGAAAATCGAAAAAGAGCGTTTGGAAACTGAACCTTTCTACCAGGTCACGAATCGAGACTTTTCTCTATTTCTTTGGGATTTCCCTCAGTACATGCGCTCAAATAGTGAGCTTTCTGAGGCCTATCTACCTCATTTTCACACACGGGATCAAGTACATGTCATTCCTGATCTGGCAGATGAGTACGTCTCAGTGCCGCCTACCATTCTTTATCTCTACCACACTTGGGACCGTTTATTAGGAGAAAAGGTTGACTCTCGACCCATTTCTGAGCAAGGTTTTGCGCTTTTTCTCCAAGAAAATCCGGAATGGTTACCGGAGTACTGGAAAAAAGCTCCTGAAGGGTATCGAAAACTGGTCGAGCACTTAAATCGGTTTGGAGATAAGGACTTGCAGGCTCTATCTGATGAAGCGCTTCCCTTAAAAGCCCGTAAAGCCTACCAGGGATGGCTGGACTTTGCCAGAAACTGGGAGAAAATTCATCTTCTGATGCCTAAAAAACAAGTCGTTGAAGCTTTTGTTGAAAACGATCCCCATTACGCCCGAAACTACTGGCGCAATTTATTTCCCCACTACCTTGAGCACCTAAACAAGAAGGATCCTCTCAAAGGATCAGAAATACCCTACTTCCTAAAAAGAGCGCTTTACTCTACAACGACAAAGCCGTCAGAATAGATGGGTCCGTTTTTTCCAATGTCAAGCTTTCCTGAAAAATAGTCGCGGTAAACTTTCAATCCTTGTTCAGCTGTTTGAATACAGAAAAAACTATTGCTCACCCACTCCGAACCCTTGATAGTTCCTGCATTCAGATTACACTGATACCGATGTGAAATCTTTTCGCGCCAGTAACTGGGCGTACCGAAAAGCAAGATAGGAGCGAATTGTCTCGAGCCAACTTTGTGGCGCAGCTCTTCTAGGGCAAATTCAAAGTCTGTCCCAATCCCTCCCATAACGAAAATGGGAAGGTCGAGATAAAATTCGGCTTGCCTCTCAACAAGTTGGTCGAGTCGGTAGGTCATTTTTGCCTCGACATACGGATTTTGCTTCTGCTCGTTGACAACCATGTCGGGGCTAATCTGAAAGTTGACGATGTTGGCGCAGGACAAGATTTCAAGCTCTTGGGCCATCCGATTGCCCATTTCCATCGCTCCTGGTCCTCCACCTGTCACAAGCGCTAAAGGAGTTCGTTGACTCAAAAGGGGATGATCGACCGTTGCGCGTAGGTCCAAAACACCCTGAAGAAGTGTTTTCAGCTCTTTTTCAAAATTTCCCTCAAGTAGGTTAGAACCGTAGATTCCAAAAAAGGTGGCTTTCTTAAAGGTCTCAACTTTTTTAAGAGGGACAAACATCCCAGACGTTTTTTCCGGGCGTTGTACATACTCTAAAATCTGTCCGCTCGTTTCATCCGCCCAATAAACGGGAATTCCAAATGTAACCAAGTCCAGAAGCATGGCACGATCTTCTTGAGAGAAGTAGTAGCCGTGAGAGCGGGAAGGAATTTGAAAGTAGAGTCCCATTAAATGAGATTGAACATAATACGAAAGCAGCATTCGCTTCATCAGTGGGGAGGGGAAATAGCGGGTAAAGAGAACACCTTGACTGGTAATTAAGCCGCTTTCAATTGCCTTGAGAAAGGGATAACAGGGTTGTTGCTCAATGTATCTTTCCACCATTAAGGACTGGCGCGTCTTGTGCGTGATCCCGGGGAAAGGCTGTTGAGGAGGATTGCTGATAATCCAGTCGTCACTCATCAAGCGGAGCATCTGGCTCCCTTTGACAATGAAAACAGCTGATCTGTGATCTGCTGGTTCTGGAGCTGTTTTAAAGGTGTCAAAGATGATCTTGGGATCTTCTAAGCAGACTTGCAATTGGTCGCGATCGGAGAAGAAAACGTGCTCACGGTGTGGCTCGAGAGTGAAAAACTCAAGAGGAATATCGTAGATTTCTTTGGAAGAGCTACCAAATAACTCATAAATGTCACCGGACGCCTCTGTATCCGGTTGCAGCACGTTGGCTGCTGTGTGATGAAATCCCTTGGGTAGTAGGTTGTCGACCACACGCCCAAATACGGTACGGATATGTAGAGGCAAAGAGCGTACAAGCAAAATTTCATCAGGAGTAACAGTTCGAGCAACATTAGGTTTCCACTTCTGATGGAGACGTAAAATGTCACGAAGGGGCATTTGCTGACCAAGGGCTCTGCCGAGGGTAGGCAAAAAACCTTTGATAGAGGATGCATATTCGATTCTCCCTTCTTGTAAAGAGAGAAAAGCGACGATCCGTCCCTCAATTTTTTCAATCGTGAGCCTCTCACTCCCCTCCATTCCGCCAAGAGAGAGAAGTGCGCGTCCCTCCCGGTCTGACCGCCCAAACATGCGGGCCAAATAATCAGGATTACGCACCCTTCTTCTTTCGTCAGCGGCAAAAAGCTTTCCAATATAGGCGCCGGGGAGGAGGTTGAGTAACATTTCGCGCGCTAAAGGGCCGATTGCGGAGAGTGTGACACGCACAAAGGCTTTATGAGCAGATTTGTCAAAGACAATCTCGTCTTCTACTCCATTTAAACCTAATTGCGCTAAAACACTCTTAAAGTTGAAGATAACTTGCTCAGGAGGAATGCTATAGCCAACAAAAGCCGGAGAGATTTCGTCGATCACAATCTCGGCAGTCGCCGCCGTTTCATTAACGTGTGCGATCGTCTCGATCCTTCCATCGGGAGTAACAAGATCATAGTGATCAGGGTATAAATAGCTGGGCATACATCTCTATGCATACTCTAAATCTTAAATATTGAAAAGAAATTGTCCGTATGCATTTTGTACGCTTCTTTTTTATGTTCAGAGAGGAGATGTTGTGGAAACATTGTTTATGGTTTGTCTATATATTTCGTATTACTCTAGAGAGCCCTTATAGATAAGATTGTTCATAACTACACGCTTGCAGATTATTATTTTCTAGGTAAAATCAGATGGTTAATTCGGAAATAGAGTATTGAAAAAAGCGCGCTCAATAGGGATTCACGATGGAACATTTCATGCTGATGAGGTGACAGCTTGCGCATTGCTTGTTGTTTTCGATTTGATCGACGTTGATAAGGTGGTGCGCACGCGAGATCCCGGTAGATTGGCTGAATGTGAGTATGTATGCGATGTGGGGGGCGTCTATGACCCGAGTCTAAAGTTGTTTGACCACCACCAAGCTTCTTATGGGGGTGAGTTAAGTAGTGCGGGTATGGTTTTAGACTATCTGCGGACAGAAAAAGTCATTCCTGAAGAGGAATTTCGCCACTTAAATCGTTCGATCGTCTTAGGGGTGGATGCGCATGACAATGGTCGCTCAACACAGGAGTTGGGGGTTTGTACGTTTTCTCATGTCATTGCCAACTTCAATCCGGTTTACTATGATGCTTCTCCTGCCGATCTTGATTCCGCTTTTTTAGAGGCGCTCCACTTTGCCGTTGGGCACATAGGGCGCATGTCGAGCCGTTTCCGCTACAACCTATCCTGTCGAGAAGTGGTTTTAAAGGCAATGGAAGGGGAAAAGGTCTGCTTATTTTTCGACCATTCCCTGCCTTGGCTGGAAAATTTCTTTGCTCTTGGAGGGGCCCGCCACTCGGCTCTTTTTGTCGTGATGCCCGCCGCTGAGCACTGGAAATTGAGAGGAATTCCTCCCGATTATGAACGCCGTATGCAGGTGCGTCTTCCTCTTCCCGAAGCGTGGGCGGGGCTACTGGGAGATGAGCTGAAAGCGGCCTCCGGAATAGAGGGAGCGGTTTTTTGTCATAAAGGGCGTTTTACCTCTGTTTGGGAGACGCGTGAGGATGCCATTCGCGCACTTAAGCAGGTTTTACAACTCAACAAGGTGACCTATGAAGACTCTTTTTGAAAAGATCATCGACGGAGAGCTTCCGGCTGAGAAGGTATATGAGGATGAGCAGATTGTGGCAATCAAAGATAAGTTTCCCAAAGCGCCGGTTCACCTTTTGATCATCACCCGCAAAGCCATTCCCAATCTTCAATCTCTTGTGGAAGAGGATTTTTCTCTTATGGGTGCCGTTTTTCAAGTCGCGCAAAAACTCGCTGTCGAATTTGGAGTAGATAAGAGTGGCTACCGAGTAACGGTAAATAACGGTCCGAACTCGGGGCAAGAGGTCTTTCACTTGCATTTTCACTTGTTAGGCGGACACCCTTTAGGACCCATGGGGTAAATGATGTTTGTTCAAAAAGAAAAAGCGGGTCTATGGGTCGTGGATGTACAAGAGGGACTTTTCCCACATATCGATCGTTCGGGTCAAATTTTAGAGCAGATCTGTTTTGCCATTGAGGGAGCACGGCTCCTTAATCTTCCGCTCTTTGTCACAGAGCAGGTTCCAGAAAAGCTCGGAGAGACTGTGGAACCGATCAAACAACGATTGCCCGAAGGTCAAGAAGTACATGCTAAAACAGCGTTTTCTGGCTTTTACGCGCCTTCATTACGCGCTTCTGTTGAAAAATTGGGTGTAAAGACGTGGATCTTGGTTGGAATTGAGGCGCATATTTGCATTCTCCAAACAGCAAAGGATCTCATTGCTGCAGGTAAAGAGGTGGTTGTGCTTAACGATGCAGTGAGTAGTCGCTCGCTTTACGATTTTTCAACAGCTATGGGTGAACTACGCGATTGTGGCGTTCGGATTAGCAGCACGGAAACGGTTCTCTATGAGTGCATCAGGGATGTTAATACAGATGTCTTTAAAAAGCTCTTTCCTCTATTAAAAGCGCATGCGTAAGTTTTTGTTGCTCTTTATATTACCGATATCGGCTTTGGCTTCACCGGAGTCGACATGCCGGCGTATTGAGGCCCACTTGCTAGTTGGGGATACAGGGCAGGCGGTGGCTGAAGCAGATGCAGCTTTGGCTCTTTATCCCGAAGAGCCTAGAGTTTTTCAATGGGCCTTAAAAAGCTTGGCTGCAGCGGGTAAAGAGGGAGAGATGGTTCAGCTTTGGGAAACCTTTCATGAACACTTTCCCGAAAAGGCCATGGAGCAAGAGACGTTGGAGCAGATCTGTTGGGGCATGCTGCGCAAAGGACTTCATGCCCCTGGGGTGGCTTCACAGTTGATTAGCATCATCGGTTCGGCATTAACTCAAGATATGTATGCTGTCTCTTTTTTGTTGGAAGGGTTGCGCCACTCTAATGCACACATCCGCTCTGTTGCAGTCCAACTTGCTTCTTTTTATGGAGATCATCCATTGCGAGATGAAGTCGTACGGCTATTTCACCACGAGCAAGAGATGGAGGTGCGCCTGGAGGTAATGAAAGCGGTCTCTAAATTGCGTATGGAGGATCTCATGCCTGCTCTAATGGAGCGGGTTTGCGATCCGAAAACAGCTGCGCAGGAGAAAAAGATTGCGATTCAGGCTCTAGTTAACTTGCGTGAAACAGCGTCTCACGAAGAATTGGAAATTTTAGTCAATAGCAGGCGGGCAGCACTGCGCGAACTGGCATGCGAGGTGATCGCTCACTGTGAGATGCGTACAGAAGTTCCTTTTTTACATAGACTTGTCCATGATACACACCCGGATGTACAAGCCGCAGCGCTCAAGGGACTGGGTCTACTGAGGGTAAAACCAACGCAATGGGTGAAGCACATGGCCCAGCATGCACGCAATCCCAATGTTGGCATCACAGCCGGTTGGGTGTGGATTTTAGCTGAGCCGGAGGAAGGAGAAAAAGCCTTTAGCCGTTGGTTAAATCACAAGAGTAGTGATGTGAGAGCATTGGCTGCTTCGGCTTTAGGAGCTGCCGGCCCCTACGGAAGTGATTTGGCGCGTGCCTATTTAAACAGAACGGATGATGCTTATATGCAAGCCAACTTGGCTCTTGCTTTGATTGGGCAGCGGGAGGCATGCATGGAGGCGTGTGCTGTTTTAGACCGTTTTTTACACACGCATCAGGAAAAATGGATGCGTATAGAAGAGGGGCCTTTCCATACTTTGCAAAAGAGCACCCTGACTCACAAGCCGGCCATTCCTAATTACCCCGAGGTGGTGAACCAGACGGTGCGCCTTGAGCTTTTGAATGTTTTAGCCATTTTAGAGTATCCGGGAGCTGAGGAGGCAATCAGAACATTTCTCAAGCAGCGACAGTGGGGAGTGACAGGGTTGGCAGCAGAGACTTTACTTGGAGAGGGAGATGAGACCGCCATTGAACATGTGCGCGCGCTTTTAGATGATCCCGATCCACAAATTCGGGCTGAGGCTGCTCTTGTTTTGGCGACATGGGGGCGTGACCCGACAGCGCTTCCAACCTTGCTAGCCGTTTATCCACAAGGCGATCGTTCTTTACAGATTAAGATTTTAGAGGCGCTCGGTCGCGTACGAAATCGGGATGCCATTCCCTTTTTAATTGAAAGACTGAAAGATCCTTCTCTCATGCTGCGTATGATTGCGGCTTCAATCTTACTTCAGACACTTAATTCCTAGAAAAAAGTATGTGAATTTGCCATAGTGAGCTTTATGGATTTCCACGAAAAAATTGAGCAGATTCAAGCCCGTCTCCAAGAACAGGAAGTGGATGGATGGCTTATCTACGATAATCATGGTTCGAATCGGTTTGCGCGGGAGTTGCTGGGGATTCCACCCCATCAAGTCATCACCCGTCGTTTTTTTTACTGGATTCCCAAAGAGGGCGAGCCGCAAAAGATTCTTCATCGCATTGAGTCGGAGAGTTTAAGTGCACTCCCCGGAAAGACTCACTTGTATCTCTCTTGGACTGAGCTAGAAGAAGTGCTTAGAGTGGTTTTGAGGGAGGCCAAGCAGATCGTCATGGAGTACTCTCCACGTAATTCTAATCCCAACATCTCAGTGGTTGATGCAGGCACAGTAGAGGTTGTGCATGGTTTTCAGATTGATGTGCTCAGCTCGGCGGATCTGCTGCAATACTTTACAAGCGTACTCACCGAGCGGCAAATCGAGACGCACTTAGAGGCAGCGGCTGTTTTGCAAACAACGGCTGTTCGTGTGTGGGATCTCATAACGGATCAACTGCGCGCGGGCAATCGCATCACTGAGTACGACGTGCAAAAGTTCATTCTCAGCGAATTTACAGCTCAAGATTGTATTACTGAAGATGGCCCCATATGCGCGGTCAATGGACACTCTGCCCTTCCCCACTATATGGCGACCAAGCAGAGTGCGGCTGAGATTCAGCGAGGAGATTTCATTTTAATCGATCTTTGGTGCAAAAAGAATGTGCCGCACGGCATCTATGCAGATATTACCCGTGTGGCTGTGGCAGCGCCTGAGCCGACACCCAGACAGCAGGAGATTTTTGAAATCGTGCGTGCTGCGCAGAAAAAGGCTACCGATTGCATCCACACGCGGATGCACAAGGGGGAGAAGGTGCGTGGTGCCGAGGTAGACGATGTTTGTCGAGGGCACATTATAGAGGCCGGTTATGGGGCCTATTTTACCCATCGCACTGGTCATAACATCGATACGAGTGTTCACGGAGCCGGAGCTAATCTGGACAATCTAGAGACTTCAGACTATAGAAAGATGCTACCGGGAATGTGTTTTTCGATCGAACCGGGCATTTATTTACCGGGTGAGTTTGGCGTGCGTCTTGAGTACGATCTCTTGATTCATCCTAACCGCTCTGTTGAAATCACCGGTGGAACAGAAGAGGCCATTTTATGTTTACTGTGAAAAAGTTATTGCTGCTCCTTCTTTTGCTTCCAGAACTGGGCTTTGGAGCGCTTCCGAATTACTGTAGTCGTTTTCAGCTCCCCGGTTGGTGGGGGAGTGGAGAGTATCTCCTTGTGTGGAGGCGTCCGCAGTGGGATCTTCAACATGAGAATGAGGTGGGTGATAACCCCAATTCGGGAGGACGGATTGACGGAGGGCTTTGGCTCACCCCCTCCATTGGTGGGGGAGGAACAGGTTTTGTCTTTGGTGAGCAGAGAACAACATACTATCACCCGGGGGATATGGATAGTCTTCCAGGACAAGTGGAGACAACCAATTGGGTTTGGGGAGGCGATGCTTATGTGCGGTATCGGATGCTCGGCTCGTGCTGCGTTAAGTTTGATCTGCTCGGGGGCTTCCGTTTTATTCAGCTAGAAGATCAACTGAGACGGCCGATGGAAACGGAAGAGACGCATCGCTATGAGACCGTTAATAACTACTATTCAGGCCTGATTGGATTTGTCGGTGAGCTGCGAAGTCAATGTTGGGCTGCCTTTGTCACAGGAAAGGTGGGGCTTGGCAATATGGTTGAACATGTGTCGATCAACGGGCCTGCGTCCATTACGAATCGAGGAAAACATGGGCACACGAATTTCGAGGTTCTACCTGAAATCAACGCGCAATTGCAGCTCCGTTTGTGGCCTAATTTTTGGGTCACAGCCGGTTATCAATATATCTTTTGGCCCAGAATCCTTCTTTCGCGTGACCAGGTGAGCTCGGATAGCGACTTTACTCCACGCGAAAGGAGTTATTGGACTCAAGCGTTTACCACAGGGATTTACTTTTTGTACTAAAGCTCTTAATATAGCCTCCTTTTATTTGAAGGAGTTTTTTGCGTGTCAAAAGGGAATGTTCTAGGGGCCATGCTGCTCGTTGCGGGGACGTGTATTGGCGGAGGGATGCTGGCCCTTCCTGTTGCCACCGGGATATCCGGTTTTTTTCCTTCTATTTTCCTCATGCTCGTCGGCTGGGCCTTCATGACCACAACAGCCCTTCTCCTTGCAGAGGCCAATCTGTGGATGGAAGAGGGAGCGCACGTCATCACGCTCGCCTCCCGCCTGCTCGGTCCTCTCGGTAAAGCGGTAGCCTGGGTGCTTTACCTCTTTATTGGCTACGCTTCCCTGGTTGCTTATGCAGCCGGAGGGGGAGAGCTTTTTGCCGCGGGAATGGATAAGTTTTTGGGTATCTATATCCCTGAAGTTTGGGCCATCATCCTTTTTGTTCTTGTGTTTGGACTCATCATTTATCTGGGCAATGTCATTGTGGGGCGCGTCAATACATTTTTGATGCTCGGTTTGATCGTTGCCTATGTTCTTTTGATTGGATCTGGAGCTTCACACGTTCGCTGGGAATTGTTACTCCGCAGCACGTGGGGTAATACGCTCATCGCTGTCCCTTTGCTTCTCACTGTCTTTAGCTTCCAAACGATTGTGCCGAGTTTGACTCTCTATTTAAAGCAGGATGGAAAAGCGTTGCGCCTCTCCATTATTTTAGGCACCACGCTGGCCTTAGTGGTCTATGCCATTTGGCAGTGGCTTGTATTGGGTACAGTGCTTCTCGACGGAGATCAAGGATTGGCAGCTGCGCTGGCTCAAGGGAAGCCGGCAACAGAGTTTTTGGGGGTCTCTGTTGGGAGCAAGTGGCTCGGCGGATTGGCAGATTTCTTTGCTTTTTTCGCTCTTGTCACCTCTTTCCTGGGAATCGCACTGGGGCTTTTTGACTTTTTGTCTGACGGGTTGAAAATCAAGGAGCAAAAATGGGGAAAAGTGGCTCTAGGAGTTTTGGTGGCGGTCCCGACGCTCATTTTTGCCTTAAGCATGGAACATGTTTTTCTGCGGGCTCTTGATACGTCAGGTGGGATCGGAGATGCTATCTTAAATGGGCTTTTTCCCGCTTTGATGGTTTGGATGGGGCGCTACCGCATGCAGATGATTTCGGAATACCGCGTGCCTGGGGGCAAACCCCTTCTGCTTTTTGTAATGGCCTACGCCCTTTTTGTCTTTGTGATCGAATTGCTTGGCCAATTTGGCTTTATCATGTCTCTAGGAGGATAATTTCATGCGTTTCATCCGCGCCTGCAAAGCTTTTTTACACGCCCTCAAAAAAGAACCACCTCAAGAGAAAGTGTCCAGTAAGGAAAAACCCTCTCATCTGCGTCTGCTCGCTCTCTTGCAACAAGAGGGGCGCTTGATTGATTTTTTCAAAGAGGATATTTCCACCTATTCCGACGCCCAAGTGGGGGCAGCGGTTAGAACCATTCACGCAAAGTGTGGAGCCGTATTGGAAGAGGTTGTCACACTGCGTCCTTTGCTCCCTGATTCAGAGGGAAGCACACTCTTGGTTCCGGTGGGTTATGATGTTTCGGCTATTCGGGTGACAGGGCGTGTCAAAGGAGAGCCTCCTTACCAAGGGGTCTTACGGCACAAAGGGTGGAAGGCGCACAAAGAGTCTTTGCCCAAGCAATCGGTTCAGGCTGAATGTTCCGTGATTTGTCCGGCTGAGGTCGAAGCGCTATAGAAGGAAGCGGAGCGCTTCTTGCTTCATTTTAAGAAAGAGGCTGGCCAACCCATTGGCCCTACCTGGCGTTAAACTGGCTGGAATACCAAGCTCATCAAGAAAAGTGGGGGGTGTTTTCAGAATCGCCTCAGGCTCAAGTCCGCTGTAGGCTTCGATCATAATGGCAGCTAGTCCTGCTGAGATTAAGGCATCGGAAGCGGCAGCAAAGTAGACTTTTCCTTCCTTAAAGGTGGCATGCAGATGCATGACGCTTTGGCAGCCGGGTACTCGGTTTTTTTCTACCTTCCACTCAAGTTGGAAGGGAGGAAGCTTTTTTCCCCACTCCATAATTTTTTGGTAGATCTCTTCACTAGACGTGCATGAGGAGAAACTCTCTTTAAGCTGGACCATGGTCAAGATCACTAATTTGTCGTTTTGTTTCAAGAACCCCCAAAGCCAGTTGGTTAGTTGCTGAGCTGATTCCAATCAGTGCTTCTGTTTCTACTATCAGTCCTGCCAAAGCGTCTCTGTGTCGAGTGATTCGTAGTCTGATTGCTTGAGTCTCTGCGGTGTTAACTTCGGTGTTAACTTCGGTGCACGCATTTAATCGTTCTTCAAGATTGTTAATTCCGTTCAACATTCTTTCAAGATGTGCGATTGGATCCGTTTTTTCTTGGCCCAGGTTACGTCCCTGTCCAATTTTGGTCACAACCTGATTGCCTACAAGAATTCCGAAGACAGCTCCCAGTGCATAGGGAAAAATGACAGAGGCGGCTAGTAGAACCGTAACAGAAATGGCTAAAACAATTTGCCTCGTTCCATGCGGATCGAGTTTCTCCACACCTGAATTGATCAAGTCCCAACCTGTGTTATAGCCACGCCACTTGTTGCGTGGATCAATGGTGGTGGTCATCAAAATGCCGATGATGCCCCCAACGCCCAAACCACATCCAAATCCAATTGTTAAGGGGAGTGCTACGGCTTCAAAGCCATAAAGGGTTCCGCTGCAGGCAACAATCACTCCCCAAGCAAGAATATAGGCAAAAATCTGCTTATAGTTTTCACGTACAAACCGGATAGTTTTTGCGGTAGCCGATGAGGTATACGAGTAAGAAGTGCTAATTACCCATCCCACACCATTTTCAACAGCACGGTTTGCATCGAGAATGCAGGACTCGGTCGCTGATCCCGCACGAATAACTGGATTTAAATAGGCACACATGGCATAAAGCATAAGCTAATAAAGTCTTATTGTAAATTGAGAATTTTTCGATAAAAATGACTAGTTGACCTTAATGTCAATTTTGTCGTTTAATCTCCTGTTTTCTCAGTCAGTAACGTTTAGAGGATAATGCCTAAAGAAGATATGATTAGAGTGGAGGGAGCTGTAGAAGAGCTTCTCCCCAACATGCATTTTCGAGTTACATTAGAAAATGGCATGACTGTGATTGCCCATCTTTGTGGAAAGATGCGGATGCGTAATATTCGTGTATTAACGGGCGATCGGGTGACAGTCGAAATGTCGCCCTACGACCTTTCTAAGGCACGTATTGTTTATCGACACAGATAAATAACACATTACTGTTGATTTTTTTTGGATTTATCACGTAGACTCGGCTGCTTTCAAGACTACCCACGTGCCCAGATAGCTCAGGGGTAGAGCACTTGCATGGTAAGCAAGCGGTCGTAGGTTCAATTCCTATTCTGGGCATAGGCAAATAAAAAATTAACTTAACCTATTTTAAAGAGGATTCAACAAATGGCTAAGGAAACATTTCAAAGGAATAAGCCGCACGTCAACATCGGGACAATTGGCCACGTCGACCACGGTAAGACCACTCTAACAGCCGCGATCACTAAAGTACTCGCTGAAGCTGGTGGAGCCTCATTCCGCGATTACAACTCTATTGACAATACACCTGAAGAGAAACAGCGTGGAATTACGATTAACTCGAGCCACGTTGAGTATGAAACAGACAACCGTCACTACGCTCACGTCGACTGTCCAGGACACGCCGACTACGTTAAAAACATGATTACAGGTGCCGCTCAAATGGATGGTGCCATTCTTGTTGTAGCAGCCACCGATGGTGCGATGCCTCAAACAAAAGAGCATATCCTCCTTGCTAGACAGGTCGGGGTTCCTTCAATCGTTGTCTTCTTGAACAAGTGCGACATGATCGGCGAGAGCGACGCAGAGTTGATTGACCTCGTAGAAATGGAGCTTGCGGAGCTGCTAGAAAAAGAGGGCTACAAGGACACTCCTATTGTTAAAGGATCGGCCCTTAAAGCACTAGAGGGAGACTCTAAGTACGTTGATGCCATCAAAGAGTTGATGAGCACAGTCGACGCGAACATTCCTACACCTGAGCGTGAAGTGGATAAGCCTTTCTTGATGCCTGTTGAGGATGTGTTCTCAATCTCCGGACGAGGTACAGTAGCTACGGGTCGTGTCGAGCGTGGTGTGGTTAAAATCAACGACAAGCTGCAAATTGTTGGTTTAGGAGAAACAAGAGATACTGTTGCGACAGGTCTTGAGATGTTCAATAAGCTTCTTGATGAGGCCCGTGCAGGTGAGAACGTCGGGATTCTACTCCGTGGTGTTGAGAAAAATGATATCGAGCGCGGTATGGTTTTGTGCGCACCTAACTCAGTGACTCCTCACAAAAAGTTTAAAGGCGCTGTTTATGTCCTCACAAAAGATGAAGGTGGACGCCATAAGCCCTTCTTTACCGGTTACCGTCCCCAGTTCTACTTCAGAACGACTGATGTAACAGGCACAGTCACCCTACCTGAAGGGACAGAGATGGTGATGCCAGGAGATAATGTTGAAATTACTGCTGAGCTCATTTGTCCGGTTGCAATGGAAGTCGGGATGCGTTTTGCTATCCGTGAAGGGGGCCGTACCATTGGTGCCGGAACCATCTCCGAGATCATTGAGTAAAGTTTAGCGAGAGGGGTATCCCCTTATTTTTGAGCCCATGCGGCTCATGGGTGTGTAGCTCAGTTGGTAGAGCAGCGGTCTCCAAAGCCGCCGGTCGGGGGTTCGAATCCCTCCGCACTCGGACTATATCCGATTTTAACCTCGGGTATACGGAGAGCCTTCTTAAATCAGAACAGGTGAGGGCAGAATAGTGCAGCGTGCGAATAGTAAGGCAATTCAAAAAATGGATGCTAAAAAAAGCCGACCGACTTCCTCTTCAAAGAAGCTCCAAGGCCGCAAGGTCGTGGATTTTGTTGGAGATGTGAAACAAGAGCTCAATAAAGTCGAGTGGACTAACAAAGAAGAGCTCAAAAGTTATACGAAAATCGTCCTAGTTAGCATGTTTGTCTTTGGAATGTTTGTCTATTTTATAGACCTCTTTATCCAAAGCTTTCTGGGAGGGATCAATCTACTCGTTAAATTTTTTACAGGATAAACTGTTTCATGCAAAAGTGGTATGTTGTTCAGGTTTTTACCGCCCAAGAGAAGAAGGTTAAAAAGGCTCTTGAAGAGTTTCGAGAGGCCTCTGGGGTAAGCGACCTGATTGAAGAGATTTTGCTTCCAACTGAGAATGTCATGGAAGTAAAAAAAGGGGAGCAAAAAGTCTCCGAAAAACGTATTTGGCCCGGTTATGTCCTGATCAAAATGCTTTTAACCGACGAGTCTTGGCAGTATGTTAAGTCTACATCGGGTGTAATCGATTTTCTGGGTGGAGAGAAGCCTACTTCTTTGACTGATCATGAGGTTAATGAAATTTTGAATGACCTCGAATCCAAGAAATCAGGTGTCACACAGAAGCATAAATTTGAGATTGGTGATCGTGTTAAAATCAACGATGGTGTCTTCATTAACTTCATCGGAACCATTATAGAGGTATTTCAAGATAAAGGGCGTCTGAGTGTTATGGTCTCTATTTTCGGCCGTGATACGCGAGTGGATGACCTCGAATTTTGGCAGGTTGAAGAGGTTGGACCTGAAATGGAAGGGTAATGTTAAAAATGACTATCTTCAAAAACCCTCTCTACTTATAATAATCCGCCATTAGATAAAGGGTGAAATCATGGCTAAAAAAGTCGTCAAAATTATCAAATTACAAATACCGGCTGGTAAGGCTAATCCAGCGCCACCTATCGGTCCGGCTCTGGGTGCTGCTGGGGTAAACATTATGGGCTTTTGCAAAGAGTTCAATGCAAAAACTCAAGATAAAGCAGGGGATATTCTCCCTGTTGAAATCACTGTCTACCACGACAAAAGCTTTACTTTTGTGACAAAGCAGCCACCAACTGCCGAAATGATCAAAAAGGCAACAGGAAAGGAGAAAGGATCAAGCACTCCTAACCGTGATAAAGTAGCTAAGCTTTCCATGGCTCAAGTGGAAGAGATTGCAAAAAAGAAATACCCTGATATGGGAGTGCGCACGATGGAGTCCGCAAAGCGGATGGTCATGGGTACTGCTCATAGCATGGGGATTGATATTGAAACAAAAGAAGGATAATAATGGCACGCAAAAGCAAGCGCATTCGGGAGATAGATAAGCTTGTGGATCCAGATAAGCTGTATTCACTAGACGAGGCTGTCGACATTTTGCAAAAGTGCCCTTCCGTTAAATTTGATCAGACGCTCGACATTGCCATCAAACTGGGTGTCGATCCAAAAAAATCTGATCAACAAGTGCGAGGAACTGTCTCCTTACCGAATGGAACAGGTAAATCGCTCTCAGTTTTAGTTTTTGCTGCAGGTGATAAAGTGCAGGAAGCTCTGGATGCCGGAGCTGAGCATGCGGGCAGCGATGAGCTATTTGAGAAGGTCAAGGGAGGCTGGACAGACTTTGATGTCGTCATTGCCACTCCTGACATGATGCGGGAGGTCGGAAAATTAGGTAAGGTATTAGGTCCACGTGGTCTGATGCCCACCCCAAAGGCGGGAACTGTTACAACAGACGTTGTCACAGCTATATCTGAAATTAAGAAGGGTAAGATCGAATTTAAGCTCGATCGACATGGAGTTTGCTGTAACGGTGTAGGAAAGCTCTCTTTCACAAAAGAGGCGCTTGTAGAAAACATCCGTTCGCTACTTATGGCGATTGGCCGAGCAAAGCCTGCTTCTGCTAAAGGGCAGTATTTCGCTTCGCTTGCGATCTCTTCTACGATGGGTCCAGGTCTAAAGATCGATCCGCGTGAAATTCCAACTGTATAACTGATGAGGAAAAGATGAGAGCAGAAAAACAACTTCTCCTCGATGAGATTAAGGAAAAGATCAACGGATCTAAGGGCTTCATTGTTGCGCGTTACACGGCCTTTTCGGCAGCACGTGCACGTGCTTTCCGCGATCACGTTGCCGAGTCTGGCGGCGAGTTTGAGGTCGTGCGTAAACGTGTCTTCATCAAGGCAGCCAAAGATTCAGGATGCGAGTTTGATCTCGCTACGCTTGATGGACACGTTGGAGTGATTTTTGCCCAAGATGATGCGACCCAGATAGCAAAGAGTACCGTCAAATATGGTGATGAGAATGAAAAATCCATCGCTGTCTTAGGTGGGCACATTGAAGGAGAGTTTTGCACGGCTGAAGAAGTGGAAGCCATAGCAAAACTACCTAGCCTTCGTGATCTTCGTGCACAAATTCTTGGTCTTTTCGAAGCGCCAATGTCGCAAACTGTGGGAGCCGTGCAGGCTGTCCTAACATGTGTTCTCTACTGCCTAGAAGAGAAGAGCAAGAAGAATTAGAGTTATTTTAAAATTTTTTAATGAGAGGTAAAACAAGTGGCTACAGAAAGCTTAGAGGAAATTGTCAAAACACTTAGCAATCTTAAGGTGACAGATCTCGCTAAGTTGAAGAAGATGTTGGAAGAGGAGTGGGATGTGACAGCAGCCGCTCCTGCTGCTGTTGCCGTAGCTGCAGCTCCTGCTGGTGGTGAAGCTGCCGCTGCAGAAGAAGCTACAGACTTCCAAGTCACTTTAACTGAAGTTCCTGCTGACAAGAAGATCGGCGTCATTAAAGTCGTCCGCGAGATTACAGGACTTGGCTTAAAAGAAGCGAAAGATATCGCTGAGAGTGCTCCTAAGGTGATCAAGGAGAGCGCGCCCAAAGCTGAGGCTGAAGAGATCGTGAAAAAGATTGAGGCAACAGGCGCTAAAGCGACAATGAAGGGTCTATAATTTCGCTAGATTGTGCATTTTCCGCACAAGCCTGCAGTGTATGTAGGCTTGTGCGGCCTGTTATTTTGTGAGTTCATATATACTTCAGAGAGTGTTTACAAATTTTGAGATAAATGATTGAGGTTTGTGAACGTTCTCTTGGATCCAGATCATTCAGACGTATTAGGTTCATGAGTCCAGTATGACCTAATTTAGGTGTATTAAGAGAGTCAATAAGCTAGGGAGCAAGCGCATGCTAAAGAGACGGCCAGATCGGGTCAGCTTTGTTAAGAAGGAAGAGATTATCGACCTTCCTAATCTGATCGAAATTCAAATTAAATCGTATGATCAGTTCCTGCAAGCCGACAAGTTTGCTGAAGAAAGAGAAAACTTAGGGCTACAGGAAGTCTTTAATGAAGTTTTCCCCATCAAGTCCTATGACGAAAAAACTGTTTTAGAGTACCTCTCTTACAATTTAGGTGTTCCAAAATACTCCCCTGAGGAGTGTATTCGGCGGGGTATTACCTACAATGTCACCTTGAAAGTCCGTTTTCGTTTAACAGACGAAACTGGCATTAAAGAAGAAGAGGTCTACATGGGAACCATCCCCGTGATGACCGAAAAGGGAACCTTTATTATCAACGGAGCCGAGCGCGTTATTGTCTCCCAACTGCACCGCTCTCCGGGGATTAACTATGAGCAGGAACGTCATTCGAAAGGAATGATGTTGAGTGCATTTCGCATTATTCCCTACCGTGGGAGTTGGTTAGAGGCCTCCTTTGATATGAACGACTTGATCCATGTCTATGTCGATAGGAAGAAGCGTCGGCGTAAAATTCTTGCTACGACCTTTATCCGTGCTCTTGGTTTTTCGAGCGATGCTGATATCCTCGAAGAATTTTTCACCGTAACAGAGGCTAAGCTTAAGAGTGAAAGTGATTTTGCTCAGCTTGTGGGTAAGGTTTTAGCTGATGATGTTGCTGATGTTGACAGTGGGCTTGTCTATGGAAAGGCCGGAGAGAAGCTCAGCACAGCCATGCTAAAGCGTATTTTAGACGCAGGTATTCATCAAGTAAAACTTGCGGAAGATGCGGATGAAAACCATCCTGTGATCAAAATGTTGGCTAAAGACCCGACTGATTCTTACGAAGCCGCCTTAAAAGATTTTTATCGTAAAATCCGCCCCGGTGAGCCGGCGACGCTTTCTAATGCACGCTCTGTGATCATGCGCCTTTTCTTTGATCCGAAGCGCTATAACCTAGGGCGCGTAGGGCGCTATAAGTTGAATCGTAAGCTAGGTGTAGAGATCACAGATGAGTCTCTTGCGACGGTGACCCTGACTAAAGAGGATGTGATCGGAGCGCTTAAGTATTTAATTCGCCTTAAGAAGGGGGATGAAAACGCACAAGTAGATGATATCGATCATCTTGCAAATAGACGTGTTCGTTCTGTTGGTGAATTGATTCAAAACCAGTGTCGAGTGGGACTTGCACGGATGGAGAAAATCATTAAAGAGCGCATGAACCTCTTTGACTTTTCTTCTGACACACTGACTCCAGGAAAGATTGTCTCTGCTAAAGGACTTGCTGGTGTACTAAAGGACTTTTTTGGCCGCTCTCAGCTTTCGCAGTTTATGGATCAAACAAATCCTGTAGCCGAATTGACGCATAAACGGCGACTTTCTGCCCTTGGACCTGGTGGTTTGAATCGCGAACGCGCCGGTTTTGAAGTGCGTGACGTTCACTCTAGCCACTATGGCCGTATCTGTCCCATTGAGACACCTGAGGGACCCAATATTGGTCTGATTACATCCCTCTCTTCTTTTGCTAAAATCAACGAGTTTGGTTTTATTGAGACTCCTTATCGCATTGTGCGCGAAGGGGTAGTTACAGATGAAATTGAGTACATGACTGCCGATGTTGAGGAACAGTGTGTCATTGCTCAGGCTTCTGCTGAACTCGATGAATACAACATGTTTGTAGAGCCTATTTGTTGGGCGCGCTATCGTGGCGAATCGCAAGAGATTGAGACGGGTCGGGTGACACACATGGATGTCTCTCCCAAACAGCTTGTTTCGATTGTGACGGGATTGATTCCCTTTTTGGAGCATGATGATGCCAACCGTGCTTTGATGGGTTCAAACATGCAGCGGCAAGCGGTACCTCTTCTCAAGACCGAAGCGCCTATTGTGGGTACGGGTCTAGAAGCGCGCGCTGCCCGTGACTCGGGAGCGGTTTTAACCGCGGAGGAAGATGGAACGGTTGAGTATGTGGATGGCCTACAAATCATCATTGCCTCAAAGAAAAATCCTCTTGAAAAAAGAGTGTATGAGCTGAAGAAATTCATGCGCTCAAATGCGGGAACTTCAATTAATCAGCAGCCTCTCTGCGAGGTGGGGGATGTCGTGCTTGCCGGTGATGTCATTGCTGATGGACCCGCTACGGATAAGGGTGAGGTTGCGCTTGGTAAAAATGTCCTTGTGGCCTTTATGCCTTGGTTTGGCTACAACTTTGAGGATGCGATTATCATCTCAGAGAAGCTTCTCCGTGAGGACGCCTATACCTCCGTTTATATTGAAGAGTTTGAGTTGACCGCACGGGATACTAAGCTTGGAAAAGAAGAGATCACACGTGATATTCCCAACGTCTCTGAGGAGGCTCTTGCCAATCTTGGAGAGGATGGGATTATACGGATTGGAGCTGAGGTACAACCAGGCGATATTCTTGTCGGTAAAATTACACCTAAATCTGAGACTGAGCTTGCTCCGGAAGAGCGTCTTTTGCGCGCTATTTTTGGTGAAAAAGCCGCCGACGTCAAAGATGCCTCTCTGACAGTCCCGCCGGGTACCGAAGGGGTAGTGATGGATGTGAAGGTGTTTAGTCGACGGGATAGGCTTTCAAAGACTGATGATGAATTAGTTGAAGAGGCTTCTCACCTCAAGGATCTTCAAAAAGAGTACAAGCAAAAAGTGCTTCATCTAAAAATGGAGCAACATGAAAAGTTAGGCGCGCTGCTTCTCAATGAAAACTCTCCTGCGCCGATCATTCATCGACGTACAGCAGAAGAGCTTGTTCCTCAAGGTGCACAGATCACTCAAGATATGCTTGAGATTTTGGAAAATGAGGCACCTATTGATCTGATTATGCCTGCAAATGAGATGTTTGATCTTTTGCGCGTGATTCTGCGTGAGTACGAAACAGAGCTGCAGAAGTTAGAAATGAAGTATAAAACGGAGCTTGAACAGCTGCGTAAAGGGGACACTGACTTGGATCCGGGCGTCATCCGTCAGGTGAAGGTCTATGTGGCTTCCAAGCGTAAACTGCAGGTCGGTGATAAGATGGCCGGACGGCACGGTAACAAAGGTGTTGTCTCTAAGATTGTACCTGAAGGAGATATGCCCTTCCTTCCAACCGGAGATACGGTAGAGATTATTCTGAACCCACTTGGGGTTCCCTCTCGAATGAACATCGGACAGGTACTTGAGACTCACCTAGGTTTTGCTGCTAAAAAGGCAGGGATTTATGTGAAGAGTCCTGTTTTTGAAGGATTTCCTGAGGCACGGATTTGGGAGATGATGGAGGAGCAAGGCCTGCCTGTGGATGGTAAATCCTATCTATATGATGGTAAGACGGGTGAGCGTTTTGATAACCGTGCAGTGATCGGTTACATCTATATGCTGAAGTTGAGCCATTTGGTTGCGGATAAGATTCACGCCCGTTCTATTGGCCCTTATTCTCTGGTTACTCAGCAGCCACTTGGCGGTAAAGCGCAGATGGGTGGACAGCGTTTCGGTGAGATGGAGGTATGGGCATTAGAGGCTTATGGAGCTGCTCATGTTCTGCAAGAAATCTTAACTGTTAAGTCAGACGATGTTTCAGGACGGACACGCATCTATGAATCGATTGTAAAAGGTGAGAATCTGCTTCATGCAGGTACTCCGGAATCCTTCAACGTCTTGATCAAAGAAATGCAAGGGCTTGGATTAGACGTCCGTCCTTTAACTGTGGAAGAAGAATAAACTTGGGAGTACCTATCCCTCAATGGAGAGTTTGAATGTTTGATGAACCTCGAGAAGATCAGTTTGATAAACTGAAAATTGGTATCGCATCAGATGCTGTTATTCGAGATAAATGGTCTCGTGGTGAGATCAAAAAACCTGAAACGATCAACTACCGTACGTTTAAGCCAGAAAAAGGCGGCCTTTTTTGCGAAAAGATATTCGGTCCCACTAAAGATTGGGAGTGTGCATGTGGTAAATATAAAAAAATCAAGCACAAAGGAATTGTCTGTGACCGCTGTGGTGTTGAGGTTACTCTCTCTAAGGTTAGGCGGGAGCGGATGGCCCATATTGAGCTTGCAGTTCCGGTTGTCCATATTTGGTTTTTCAAGACAATGCCTTCTCGTATTGGGAATGTGTTGGGGATGTCAGCAACAGATTTAGAGCGCATCATTTATTATGAAGAGTATGTCGTAATTGATGCGGGGCAAACTGATCTCACACGTAAACAACTACTCAACGATGCCGAGTATCGCGATGCGATTGAAAAGTGGGGACGGGATGCTTTTAATGCAAAAATGGGAGGAGAGGCTGTCGCTGACCTCTTGCGCACTGAAGATCTCGATGCTCTTTTGGTAGAGTTGAAAGAGAAGTTACGCCGAACCAAATCGCAACAAGCGCGCATGAAGCTCTCTAAGCGCTTAAAAATTGTAGAAGGATTTGTGACTTCGGTCAACAAGCCCGAGTGGATGGTGATGAAGTCGGTTCCTGTGATCCCGCCCGATCTCCGTCCTTTAGTGCCGCTTGATGGGGGACGTTTTGCGACATCGGACCTAAATGATCTTTATCGACGTGTCATTAACCGAAACAACCGTTTGAAGGCCATCTTACGCTTGAAGACGCCCGATGTGATTGTCCGTAACGAAAAGCGGATGCTGCAAGAGGCTGTTGATGCCCTATTCGATAATGGAAGGCACGGCCACCCTGTAATGGGTGCGGGGAATCGCCCGCTGAAGTCACTTTCCGAAATGCTTAAGGGTAAGGGAGGACGTTTCCGTCAGAACCTACTTGGTAAACGTGTCGACTACTCGGGTCGCTCTGTGATTATTGTTGGTCCGGAACTTAAGTTTAATCAGTGCGGTTTGCCCAAAGATATGGCCCTTGAGCTCTTTGAACCCTTTATTGTAAAGCGGTTAAAAGATCTTGGGTATGTTTACACGATTCGTTCTGCCAAAAAAATGATCCAGAGGGGCGCCCCTGAGGTATGGGATGTACTCGAGGAGATTATCAAAGGGCACCCGGTCATGCTGAACCGAGCACCGACCTTGCACCGTTTGGGGATTCAAGCTTTCGAACCCGTATTGATTGAAGGAAAAGCGATTCGTATCCATCCGCTTGTCTGCGCAGCCTTTAACGCTGACTTTGATGGTGACCAAATGGCTGTCCATGTTCCTCTATCCGTGGAAGCTCAACTTGAGACAAAAATTTTGATGATGGCTCCAGACAATATCTTCCTCCCTTCATCAGGAAAACCTGTGGCGATACCGTCTAAAGATATGACTTTGGGACTGTACTATTTAATGGCAGACCCTATTTATCTACCTGAAAAAATCAAAACTTTTAGCAGTCAGGATGAAGTTTTACTTGCGCTGTCAGCAGCAGATGGCTCTGTACAGTTTGACGAACTGGGTCACGTAGCCAATCGGTTGGATGTGACTGGTCGTGGCCTCCACATTCACGAGAGAATCAAGGTACGCATCAGTGGCTCCATTATTGAAACCACCCCGGGTCGTGTTGTCTTTAACACAATTGTTCCAAAAGAGCTGGGTTTTCAAAACTATAGTATGCCCAGTAAGCGGATGAGTGAGCTGATTTTGGAGTGCTACAAGAAAGTAGGGCTTGAGGCGACAGTCAAGTTTTTGGATGACCTTAAGGATCTCGGGTTTTCGCAAGCGACTAAGGCTGCTATTTCCATGGGAATCACGGACGTACGGATTCCTGAAACAAAAGGAAGCATTATTAAAGAGGCTCATGAAAAAGTTGAACTTGTACGTAAGCAGTACGAGGACGGCATTATCACTGATGGTGAGCGTGAGTCTAAGACAATTAGTATTTGGACAGAGGTTTCTGATACTCTATCAGATGCTCTTTTCAAAGAGATCACAAAAGTGGAAAATGCACGTCATAATCCTCTTTATTTGATGATCGATTCCGGAGCGCGAGGAAATAAATCGCAGCTCAAGCAGCTGGGTGCCTTGCGTGGTCTAATGGCTAAGCCGACCGGTGAGATTATTGAGTCGCCTATTACCTCAAACTTTAGAGAGGGGCTAACCGTGATTGAGTACTCTATTTCCTCTCACGGAGCGCGAAAAGGTTTGGCGGATACGGCGTTAAAAACGGCCGACTCCGGTTATCTAACACGTCGTCTCGTTGATGTGGCTCAGGATGTGATTATCACCGATTATGATTGCGGTACGCTGAACGCGATTGAGCTCAGTGCGATTAAGCAGGGGCAAGAAGAGCTACTTCCCCTTCGGGATCGTATCTACGGGCGTACGGTAGCAGATGATATTTGTCAGCCTGGAGATAAAAATACACTACTGGCAAAAGCGGGAGATATCCTCACCACACGTCAAGCGGATATGATTGATGATGCGGGTATTGAAAGCATCCGTATTCGTTCCGCGCTTACCTGTGAGGGACGTAGAGGTATCTGCGCTAAGTGTTACGGCTTGAACCTTGCCAATGGTCGTCCTGTTGGAATGGGAGAAGCAGTAGGGATTATTGCAGCTCAGTCGATCGGTGAGCCCGGAACACAGCTAACCATGAGAACGTTCCACTTAGGGGGGATTGCTGCAGCTAGCTTTAGTCCTGAAATTATTGTGGAAGGGGACGGGATTGCTGTTTACATGGATCTGCGCACAGTCCAAGACCAAGAGGGCAATTGGCTCGTCTTAAACAAAAATGGTGCTTTGCACGTTGTACGTGATGAGGGGCGCTCTTTGGAAGAGTATAAGCGGCTCCTGAGCACCAAATCGATTGAGTCGCTTCAAACGTTTCCTCTTGAGTTGGGGGCTAAGATTTTGGTTGAAGATGGCTCTCCGGTAAAAGTGGGACAGAAAATTGCTGAAGTTGAATTGCACAACATTCCGATTATTTGTGACCGTCCCGGTTATGTCAAATACGAGGATCTTGTCGAGGGGATTTCCACTGAAAAAGAGGTAAATAAGCAGTCTGGACTAGTCGAGCTGATTGTGAAGCAACATCGCGGCGAGCTTCACCCTCAAATTGCCATTTATTCTGATCCTGAGTTTAAAGAGCTTGTTGGAACCTATGCCATCCCAGCCGGAGCTGTCCTTTCTGTTGAAGAAAAGGCACATGTTCAAGCTGGAATGCTTTTGGCCCGCCTTCCTCGCGGTGCCATTAAGACAAAGGATATTACCGGGGGGCTACCTCGTGTAGCTGAGCTTGTCGAAGCACGTAAGCCAAAAGACGCAGCAGAGATTGCTAAAATCGATGGAGTTGTCGATTTCCGTGGTGTTCAAAAGAACAAGCGTATCGTTGTCGTACTAGACGAGTCAACGGGAATGGAAGAAGAACACTTGATTCCTCTTACCAAGCACCTGATTATACAACGTGGAGACCACGTTCTTAAAGGACAGCAGTTAACAGATGGTTTGGTTGTTCCGCATGAGATTTTAGAGATTTGCGGGGTGCGTGAACTGCAGAAATACCTTGTCAATGAGGTACAAGAAGTTTACCGCTTGCAAGGTGTGGACATTAATGACAAGCACATTGAAATCATTGTCCGTCAGATGCTGCAGAAGGTTCGCGTGATTGATCCAGGTGATACCACTCTTCTCTTTGGCGAAGAGGTGCATAAAAAAGAATTTTACGAGGAAAATAGTCGTACACTTGAGGAGGGAGGAAAACCTGCTCAAGCTGCACCTGTTCTTCTTGGAATAACAAAAGCCTCGCTAGGAACGGTTTCATTCATTTCTGCGGCTTCTTTCCAAGACACGACGCGTGTTCTTACCGATGCGGCCTGCGCAGGTAAGACAGACTTCCTTATGGGCTTCAAAGAAAATGTCATTATGGGACACATGATCCCTGGTGGAACGGGATTTGAAACGCACCATAGAGTGAAACAGTATTTAGATCGAGAAGAAGAAGAAGAGCTTGTCTTTGATTTCTAATGGAAAGCGCCCGGTGAAAACCGGGCGTTTTTTTTGTCTTTATGCAACAGCTGAGACGCGATCAAGTATATGCTTTTCAAGTTTGACTGTGTCAGCAGCAAAACGACGAATTCCATCACCTAGTTTTTCGGTGGCCATTGCGTTATCATTCAAGAGATAGCGGAAGGTCGGTTCATCTAATTCGAGTTTTTCGGCAGCCACTTTGCTGGCATCGGGTTTGAGCTTCCGTTCGATCTTTCCTTGGTCATTTTGTAGTGTTTCCAAAAACTTTGGTGCGATAGTGAGTAGATCGCATCCAGCGAGTTGCAGAATTTCATCTACATTGCGGAAAGAGGCGCCCATCACTTGTGTGTGGTAACCAAACTTTTTGTAGTAGTTATAGATCTCAGTAACAGATAAAACACCTGGATCTTCTTCAGGAGGAAAGCTCTCCACCCCCTGGCTTGCTTTGTACCAGTCCAAAATTCTTCCTACAAATGGAGAGATCAAAGTGGCTCCTACATCTGCTGCACCAACAGCCTGCGCTAAACTAAACATCAACGTCATATTGCAGTGGATACCCTCTTTTTCCAAAACCTTTGCAGCCTGGATTCCTTCCCATGTGGAGGCTAACTTGATGAGAACACGGGTGCGATCGATTCCTGCACTTTCATATAAGCCGATTAGAGAGGTGGCTTTGTGGATACTTCCTTGCGTGTCAAAGGAGAGTCTTGCATCCACTTCAGTAGAGACACGGCCGGGGACGATCTTTAAAATCTCCACCCCAAAATTGACGAAAAGCTTATCCATAATGTGGTGCAGCATTTGGGTCTCATTTGAGGTTTTACTCATTCCCCAGCGAATCGCGTCGTCGATTAGGTACTGATACTGTTCATCTGAAGCTGCTTGAAAAATCAGAGAGGGGTTGGTTGTGGCATCAGTGGGTTCATACTTTTTAATGCTATTAATGTCGCCTGTATCACAAACTACTGTTGTCATTTTCTTGAGTTGATCTAATTTACTCTCCATAAACATATTCCTTGCATTGTCTTGTTTGTTTCGGGTATACCACAGGGTTTCTATTAAAGTAAAACTAGGAGGATAGGATGAGCTTAGTTCCACGCTGGTTTTCTCGTTTTCCCAAGCCCAATCGTAGTGCAAGCGATCTATTTAATTTGGGAAAATTTTTTGATGATCTAGAGGGTGGAATAACCACCGTTCCTTCTGGTTTGAGTATCTCAAGTGATGATAATCATATTTTTGTTGAGGCTCACGTTCCCGGGCTTTCGGCTAAAGATATCGAAGTGACGATAGACGACGATAATGTCCTATGGATCAAGGGGGATAAAAAGGAAGAAGAGGAGGACAAAAAAAAGAAGTTCTACCGTCGCAGTCAATCTTCTTTTTCCTACTGTATTCCTTTATGGGAAGAGGTTGACGATTCTGTTGATCCCGAAGCGGTTTGTAAAGAAGGCCTGATGCACGTCTCCTTTAAAAAGAAAAAAGGGAAGCAGGCAGAGGCTAAAAAAATACAGGTGAAAGAGCGCTAGCGCCCCACCACCCCACTAGTTAGACACTCTACCCATTTTTTCTGCTCGCTCTGGTCGAATGACCCTTTTTTTAGGCAGGCAACCCGATGAAGTCCTTTTTTTGTCATGACCATACGTACAATTTCGTGTTCGCCTGCTGGGAATGTGCGTTCGTAGGTAACATCATTGGGTAGGCGCTTGAGAACGTGGATGGAGGCAAGGGGACTGAGTGTTTGCTCTTGATTCATGGCCTCTTCAGCTGTTTGTCCATGAATGAGCTGACGATCTTTAAATTGAATGGTGATCAGCTTGGACCAGTTGCTCTCCGACTCGGATTCTAACACAAAGCGTGTTAAGCTGGCTCCTTGCTCTGAAGCGGTTTGTTTTCCGACTTTCCAGTTTCCTGTTTCCTCGAGAGGGATAAAAACGGTTTCGTCAAACTTGTATTTGGCTTGTAGAGTAAAGGGTAGAATCAGGAGGGCTAAGAGGAGTATTTTCTTCATGATGGATCTCCTTGGTTTGAAAGCAATTGTAATATAATTTGTTTATATTTGCAATTCAATAATTTACTATTATCTTGAGTCTGAGTTTTGACTACCCTGTTGCAGTAAGTAGAGGAATTTGTTAAGCTGCTCATTTTTCGCATGAGGATTATAATGCAACGTGGTCATAAACTGCAAATTCACTGCCAAGCGTGCGAGGCGCCCATTCTTTTTTCAGCATTGGACAGAGAGGAGTTCGACACTGTCGTCTCGTGCCCCTCATGCGGCCAGAAATACGCCTTTGATGATGAAAATTTACTCCGCCATCTCAGGCAATTTGAAGCACTTTGTAAACAAATTCACGCCTCTGAAGAAATTTTAGGGGGCACTTCGATCGCAATTGATGTGGGGTCGCATCACGTAAAGGTTCCCTTTAATATCCTTCTTACTCGGCTAAGCTCTGTAATTGATCTGGATATCGACGGCAAAAAGTTCTCAGTTGCCTTTAGGGTAGAGCCATTAGAAGATGTGCCAAAACTCACGGCTAGGAAGCAGGGCTCTTTGCAAACTTCTTGATTACCTTTGAGAAGTTGCCCGGCGAGACTTGGGACAAATAGCCATCTAAAACCACTGTGACAGGAATCTCTTTTTCCAAAGTGGCAATCAGCTTTTCTGTAGCCTCATCAGGGAGCCGTAAACGCTGTCCACCCTCCATTCTTTCGGCTTGATAAGCAAAAGAGTTTTCTTCGATTTGCAGGATAATGACCGCCTTTTGGGGGTTCCCTTTTAGAGGGGGAATAGAGCAACATGTGACATTCAAGTAGCCGATAGTCCCGAAATTGCCGTTTAAAAGCTCTATTCCCACACCAACGAGAGGGCTTGAGGGAAGATATTGAAGCTGTCTGGACTGTAAAGTTTTGGTGCTTGAGGGAACGTGGCGATATGTCCACTGATTAGGTGTAGAGCAAGCTGCACAAAGTAGCAGAATACACACAATTCTCATGGAGAGTTGTGCTGAAAAGGAGAGCCATTATTGGAACCAACAATGATGGCTCCGGCTGCTGCAAGAACAACAATGCCGATCCCGACATACCAGATATTCAAGCCACACTGAGTACAGGCTGTCGTTGCCGGTGGGTCGCACGGATTGGGCTTTGGGCATGTTCCTTGATCAGGGCACCCACCACTGCCACATTTGCAGGGATAACAATTACAATCAGGGCAATAGCCATGATTGTAATTTTGATAATCTAGAAAAGTGTTGCTTGCGGCTGCAAGCGTGCAGCTAAAAGAGATTAAGCACACGCAAAACAGACGTCCAATGGATAGGGCCATACTTTATAGAGCGTGTCCATGAGACGAGGAATTGCCATTACTAGAGGCGATAATAATCGCCGCAATGGCCGCTACGGTCAAGGCTCCAATACCTAGGGGTACATAACGCAAAGCTGCATTTGTTCCCGCGACAGGAGCTGAGGGATCGTAAGGATTGTAGGGCTCTTCACGCACAATCGTGTAGGCACTTTCAGGTGTGTCTGTTTCAGATGCAGTCAAACTCATGCCAAGAGTAAGCGCACATACAGTGAGCAGAGAGACGAATTTTTGCATTTGCATTTCTCCTTTTAGGATTTTCTTTATAGATACCAAAAATTTAACTATTTCAGCAATGGAATTGTGGATTGGTGGACAAAAAACTAGTTGTGCGCATGGGTTGTGCTGCTACCGCTTCCCGAAACTATAATAATAGCCGCCGCACCTGCAATGGCGGCAACAACAACGCCAATTGCACAAATTGACACACCGCACTCGGTTCCACAAACCGGGGCACAGGGGTCACAGGCTCCTCCAGATGCAGCACAAGGGGCTGGAGCCGGATCACCACATGCACAGGGAGCACAATCACATTCAGGGCAGTAGCCATGATTGTAATTTTGGTAGTCTAAAAATGGGTTGTCTGCAGCAGATAAAGGGGTTCCAAATAGCAGAAATAACGTAACCAGCGCGCGCATTTGTTTCATTGCAGTGACTCCTATTGTCAAACTGGAAGTTGGAAACGTAGCAAACTCTCTTTTTTATGCACAACACCTATTTTAAGGATTGTGTGAGTGGACTGTACTCGCTCCAGGACTGGAAATAATAATCGCTGCAACCCCAACAACCGCAGCTACCGCTACCGCGATCGAACAGGCTGATAAACCGCAACTTGTTCCGCAAGCCGGAGCGCATGGATCACAAGATTGCGGTCGGCAGGGGGCGCACGGAGCTGCATATCCATAAGGATCGCAGGAGGGACAATAAGGGTCATAAAAATCTTCATAGCACGCATAAGGGTCACATCCACAAGAGGGACAACAGTCATACTCGTATTCAAAGTAGTAAGGTGCCTCATTACCTGAGAGTGGTGTTGCAGACACCAGCAAGCCTGCGACAATGAGCGCAATGCATTTCCTCATAAATCCCCCTCCGACTTATGCTAGATAAAAAACCACCTATATCAATTAGTAGGTAATCAATGCAATTCGAAAGATTGGATTGATTTAAGTAGTTGAGGAGAGAGAGAGGCAAATTCTTGCTGAAGACAGGTAGCCGTAATGACATAGGCTGTATGATCCCGTACCACGACAGCTTGAAGAAAACGGACATTACCCCATTGGGTAGATCGGTCAATCTGCAATAAATCGGCCGGACCTGCTTGTGTCTTCACTTTACCAAGGGGACGACACCGTGTATCCCCCTCACCTTCATGATATGATCTGGCAAGGGCTAAATACTCATCAGCAAGCATTGTGGTCTCTTCACACGCGATGTTAATCGAAGGGCTGAACTGGCTTTTACCTGAGCCAACATAGAGCCTACATACTTTCTGTGGAAGCTGGTCGGGATCGTTGATGCATTCCCACCCTTTTGGGGCCGTGATCTCTAGATTGGTTGCACCTAGTGCAAGACTCAAGCTGATTAGGATGAAACTGGAAAAAAGACGCATCACCGAACCTCCCAAAGTTGTCATTTAATTCATGCGTGTAATCGGTGCAGGAAAACCACTATTTCTTAATTTCTCAACCTGCTATGGTACGCACATGGTTGATGTAACTCATTAGAGGCCCAGAATAATGGAGAACTTAGAAACAGGCAAAGATAAAATTAAAAAAATCTGCGATATTCTCAAAAACGAAACACTGCAGCCTGCAAAAGAGGAGGCTGAGCAGATTCTAGAAACTGCCGGACAAGAGGCTCACCAGATTATCCGTGATGCTGAAGTAAAAGCAGAAGAGCTCTTCAATGCAGCGAAAGCTAAAATGGCAAAAGAGAGAGAACTATTTGAAAGCTCCATGAAGCAGGCATGTCGTCAAGGGTTAGAAGCACTTAGGCAAGATATTGAACATAAGCTTTTTAATGAGGAGCTTGTGGATTGGATTGAGAAAAATGTGGCCGATCCTCAGACAAGTGCTAAACTGATTACAGCCTTGACACAAGCAATTGAAAAAGAGGGGACAAGCGCGGATTTTTCAGCTCTTATACCTAAGCAGGTCTCTGCAGAACAAGTCAACGCTTTATTGGCCAAAAAAATTGTAGAGCGCCTACGTTCCCAAGCAGTTGCAGTCGGTGATTTTATTGGAGGTGTGCAACTTAAGCTACATGATCGCAAGCTGACTCTCGATTTAAGCGATCGGGCTCTTAAAGAGTTATTGGGACAGTATATTCGCAAGGATTTTAGAGAGTTGTTGTTTCAATCATAAATGAGCACATGACAGAGTACTATTTTTTAGCAAGCCTTCTGCCGCCTCTAGAAATCGGCCATGTTCCCGGGTTAGGATTCACTGAGCTAAAAGAGCTTTTGCGTACGAATTTGACAAGCGGCGACCTTGAGCGAGTGACGCATTTTTTGCGCTGGATCGACTTGGAAAATCTCCGTTCTTTTTGGGCAAAGCAACCCTTTGATCCACGAGGAAATGTACGTGAAAATGAGATGGAACAGGCCCTGATTAATGTCCAGTGGCCAGTAGGGGAAGAGTTTGCGCCCTACTTGCAGGATTATTTAGAGAAGTACCATTCAACTGAGGAGCGGCTCCAGCATTTCTCGCTTTTGATGAGCCAATTTTTTGCTCAGTTCATGGAGGGGGAAGAGGGCTTTTTGAAAGATTTCTTTACCTTTCAGCGGGAGATGCGTTTAGTTCTAGTGGGCTTTCGTACCAAAAAGCTTGGAAAAGATGTGGCCCTCGAGCTTCAGTACGAGGATCCTACGGATCCTATTGTAGCCCAAGTGCTTGCTCAGAAAGATGCAAAAGTTTATGAACCGCCATTTGAGTATAAAGAGTTGAGGCCTATATTTGAGGAATATGGCGAGACTCCCTTAGATTTGCACAGAGCGCTCTACGAATACCAATTTAATCATATCGTCGAGCTTTGGGGAGGGGACCTGTTCACTCTCGATCGAATCTTAAACTATATGGCGCGTCTGATTTTATGCGAGCGGTGGCTTGAGTTAGATGTGCAAAAAGGGATACAGGTAATCGATACCATTGAGAAGGGAATACAATGACAAGTAGTGTAGAAAGTTCCACGGTTGCAACCGGACGGGTTATGCGCGCTTTTGGTAACCTGTTACAGGTTGAGTTTGAGGGAAATATTCGTCAGGGAGAGGTTGGGTTTGTCGAGGTAGATGGGACTGGCCTGAAAGCTGAGGTGATCGAAGTTGTAGGCAAGGAAGTCAAGCTTCAGGTTTTCGAGGATACCCGCGGCATCAAGCTCAATACTCCAGTTACGTTTACGGGCGACCTTTTAGAGGCGGAGTTAGGGCCGGGTCTTTTGAAAACGGTCTTCGATGGTCTGCAAAATCGACTTGAAGTTGTGGCTGAGAAGTCCGGATACTACCTTCCTCGAGGCGTCTATGTTCCACCGATTGATCGGAAAACGGAATGGGATTACCTCCCTGTGGCTAAAATAGGCGATACTCTTGAGCGAGGAGATACGTTAGGAACGACGATGGAGGGACGCTTTGAGCATCACATTATGGTTCCCTTTTCGTTTTATGGAAAAGTGACGCTTACATGGGTCATCTCACCAGGAAAGTATACTGTTGATACGGCCGTTGCACGGGGAAAGGATCAGAAAGGTGTCGAGCACACCTTTACGATGGTCCAGAAATGGCCGATTAAGATGGGGCTTTTTCAGGGAGAAAAAGTGAAACCGACGCGCATGATGGATACCGGTTTACGCATTTTAGATACCCAGATTCCCATCATGAAAGGAGGAACTTTTTGTACTCCCGGTCCTTTTGGTGCCGGAAAAACAGTGCTGCAACACCACCTTTCCAAATATGCGGCCGTCGATATCGTTGTTCTTTGTGCTTGCGGAGAGCGGGCCGGGGAGGTTGTAGAAATTTTACGTGAATTTCCGGAGTTGACCGATCCGCACACAAATGAGCCGCTGATTACACGCACAAGTATTATTTGTAACACCTCTTCGATGCCCGTTGCCGCACGGGAATCATCCATTTATATGGGTATTACGATTGCCGAGTATTATCGACAAATGGGACTCGATGTGCTTCTTTTGGCCGATTCCACCTCACGCTGGGCCCAAGCATTGCGCGAGATGTCCGGGCGTCTTGAAGAGATTCCCGGTGAAGAGGCCTTTCCGGCTTACCTGGCTTCTCGTATCGCTTCTCTGTACGAAAGAGGGGGTGTGGTTTCACTAAAAAATGAAAAGCAGGGATCCATCACCATTTGTGGAGCGGTCTCTCCTGCAGGAGGAAGTTTTGAAGAGCCCGTCACTCAAGCCACATTAGCGGTTGTGGGCGCGTTTTGCGGGCTTTCAAGAGCGCGCTCCGATGCGCGCCGCTATCCCTCGATAGATACACTCATTTCATGGTCGAAGTATGTCAATGATGTCTCCAAGCAGCTTGAAAGTGAGGTGCCTGGCTGGGGTGAAATGGTAGAAAGATCAGGACATATCTTGATTGAGGGAGATGAAATCGGCAAGCGGATGGAGGTTGTAGGAGAAGAAGGAACCTCTTTAGAGGATATGGTTCTTCACCTGAAAGCGGAGCTGTATGATTTTTGTTATCTTCAGCAAAATGCTTTTGATAAGGTAGATGCTTACTGCCCACTTGAACGGCAGATCCCTCTTTTCAAGCTGATCAACCACATTTTTGAGACAAACTTTGATTTTAGTAGTCGAGATCGAGCACGGGAGTTTTTCCTCCAACTGCAGGGTAAGATTAAAACGATGAATTCGATTCCCTTTGATTCAGATGAATATAAAACAGCTTTGGCTGAAATCCAGGAATTGATTGAAACAGCAAGGAAATTATGAAGACTGTCCATGATAGAATCAACGACATGCGCGGTAACCTGATAACCGTAACGGCCACAGGACCCTCTTTGGGTGAAATTGCTAAAATTGAAAAAAGCGACGGACAACCGACCTATTCATCCGTTCTTCAATTTGAGGGCGATCAGGTCACTCTCCAGGTTTTCGGTGGTACGCGTGGAATTTCGACCGGCGACAAGGTGACTTTTTTAAAGCATCAGATGGAGGCTACCTATGGAGAGGCACTTCTAGGGCGTCGTCTCAACGGAGCTGGGGTTCCCATTGACAATGGTCCTGCCATTCGTGGTGAGCAGGTACCGATTGGTCAGCCTTCCTTTAATCCGGTACGCCGTATTATTCCCAGACAGATGGTCCGGACCAATATTCCGATGATTGACGTCTTCAACTGTTTGGTCAAGTCACAGAAAATACCTATCTTTTCTGTCGCAGGAGAGCCTTATAACCAGCTTTTGATGCGCATTGCAAATCAGACGGATGCAGATGTTGTCATTATCGCCGGCATGGGCCTCACTTTTGCCGATTATCAAGCTTTTATTGATAATGCTGAAGACTCTGGATCGGCCCAAAAAACAGTCATGTTTATTCACCGGGCCATAGATCCTGCAGTAGAGTGCATGCTAGCTCCGGATATGGCTTTAGCTTGTGCTGAAAAATTTGCAACAAGCGGAAAAGATGTTCTGGTGCTCCTAACCGACATGAGCGCTTTTGCTGATGCGATCAAAGAGATTTCGATTACAATGGACCAAATTCCTTCTAATCGTGGCTATCCTGGTTCTCTATATTCGGATCTCGCTTCTCGCTATGAAAAAGCGGTCGATATCGAAGGAAGCGGCTCGATTACTCTGATTAGTGTGACCACAATGCCGGGTGATGATGTCACGCATCCCATTCCCGACAACACCGGTTATATCACCGAGGGGCAGTTTTATCTGCATGGAGGATACATTGACCCGTTCGGTTCTCTTTCTCGTTTGAAGCAGCAAGTGATTGGAAAGGTGACCAGAGAGGATCATGGAGATATCGCCAACGCACTCATTCGCCTGTATGCCGATTCCAAAAAGGCAAAAGAGCGGCAAGCGATGGGTTTCAAAATCTCTCGTTGGGACGAAAAACTGCTAAGCTATGCCCTGCTTTTTGAAAAAGAGATGATGAATCTTGAAGTGAATATTACAGTTGAGGAAGCGCTTGATTTGGGCTGGAAGCTTTTGTCAGAGTGTTTTCAAAGACATGAAGTGGGCATCAAGCAGAGTTTGATCGACAAATACTGGCCGGGATAAACAATGGCGGAAGTAAAACTCACCAAAAACGAGTTGCGCGCGCAGCAAGTCCGTCTCAACCAGTTGGAGAAGTACCTGCCTACGCTTCAGCTTAAAAAAGCGATGCTTCAAACAGAAGTGAATGAAGTGCGCGGTGAAATTTTGCGCCTAGAAAATGCATTTCATGAGGCGCGCTTGACGGCGACTCATTCAGGAGGCCTACTCAGCGAACGGGTGGGATTGGATCTTACACACGCAGCTAAAGTAGAGCGTGTAGAGAAAGAGTATGAAAATATTGCGGGCGTGGATATTCCTCTTTTTAAAGGGATCACGTTTGAAATCTTTGAGTATCCTCTTTTCAGTACACCGGCTTGGCTGGATGCCACGGTTGCGGAATTGCGCCAAATGGCCATTGCACGTGCCAAGGTATCCATTGCTGAGGAAAAAAAAGCAGCTCTTGAAAAAGAGTTGCGTGAGGTGTCGATACGAGTGAATCTATTCGAAAAAAATTTGATCCCTAGAGCCCGGCACAATATCAAGCGGATACGTGTATTTTTGGGGGATCAGGAGTTAGCGGCTGTAGGCCAGGCTAAAGTCGCAAAAGCTAAAATTGAGCAGAGGAAGCATGCGAATCGATGTGATTAAATCTCTCGTGGTCGGGCCAATGAGTAAGCGCGATCAATTTTTTCGACGTATCCAGGAGGAAGGAGTTGTTGAATTCATTGCGCACAAAACCCCCTCTTTAGAAACCCCTGCTGAAATTCAGAATTTTATTGATGCTCTGCACGTTTTAAGACAAATGGTGCCCGTCAAACAAATGCCCACCGAGGATTATCGGTCGGCGCATGTCTTAGCTCGGCATGTTGTGGAGCGCAGTCATGAACTAGAAAGGCTCTATGAGCGGGCTCGTTTAGTTGAGTCTGAAATTGCGCGGATAGGCGTTTTCGGTGATTTTTCGCTTCCTCGCCTGCACGAGATAGAAAAAGAGTCGAATCGAGTGATTCAGTTCTTTTTTGCCAAGAAAAGCGAAAAATTGGAGGCGGTTCAAAAGGCAGAGGTGATACCGGTTGGCCATGCCTACGGACTGGATTACTTTATATCAATTAACCGTGAGCGCACCAGCTATCAAGGATTGATCGAGATCACTATTGAACACTCTTTGGGTGAGCTCAAAGAAGAGCTTGCCCAGATCCGCCGAAAAATTGATGCCTACGAGACGGAACTGGCTACTCTTGCCCATAAGAAAAAGCTTTTAAAACAGGGATTGATGAATCTACTCAATCGTTACCATCTTGAGCAGTCCAAAGAGCGTATTGAGTCCCTTTTAGATGGAGATTTGTTTGCTGTTGAGGGATGGATTCCTAAAAACAAGATGAAATTGGTGCAAAAAATAGCTGATGAGCTCGCTGTGCACATTGAACCTATTGAGATTGAAAAGAAAGATCGTCCCCCCACTTATCTAGAAAACAATGGCTTTGCTCGCTTAGGAGAAGATTTAGTCGGTATTTATGATACTCCCTCAAGATTTGATCGAGACCCCTCTTTATGGGTCTTTATTGCCTTTGGTATTTTCTTTTCTATGATCATTGCTGATACAGGTTATGGGTTGATTCTTCTGGCTGCCTCTCTCTTTTTGTTCTTTAAATATGGGAAAAAAAGAGGATTAGGGCGCCGTGTCATTTTACTTACCATGAGTCTCTCTGTTGGCTGTATTTTTTGGGGCGTAATGATGAGTTCATTTTTTGGAATCGAGCTTGCCCCTGATAACAAAATACGGGATGTCTCCCTTATTAACTGGATGGTCAAGCAGAAAGCTCACTACATGCTTACAGAAAAACCTAAAGCGTATACAGATCTCATTCAAGAGTATCCCCAATTAGAAAACGCCTCCACACCTCAAGATCTCTTTATGACCGTGACGCGTGAGCAGCAAGGAATGGGTAAGTATGTCGTGTATAATAATTTGACCGATAATGTTTTAATTGAACTTGCTATTTTTATTGGAACCATACATCTGATCCTCTCTTTCTTGCGCTATTTGGATCGAAACTGGGCAGGGATCGGGTGGGTGACGTTTATGATTGGTGCGTATCTGTATTTTCCAGTCGCTTTAGGGTCTCTCTCGTTAATTCACTACATTTTCCACATACCCTACGTAGAAGGCGGATTAATCGGTCAATATGTGCTTTTTTCAGGGATAGGATTGGCTGCCCTTTTAGCTATTTTCCAGCACAGGTTAAAGGGGCTAGGGGAGATCATGAACATTATTGGTGTTTTTGCTGATGTGATGTCCTACTTACGTATTTACGCTCTTTCGCTTGCAGGAATGATTATGGCCACGACCTTCGATCAGATTGGTGTCTCGATGCCAATTTATGCAGGCATCTTCGTGATTTTAGCCGGCCATGTGATTAACCTCACATTGGCCTTGATGGGGGGCGTGATCCACGGCTTGCGTCTTAACTTTATCGAATGGTATCACTATAGCTTTGAAGGTGGCGGGAAAGAGTTTTACCCATTATCACTCATTAAACTTGATTAGGAGAATTACACATGAACTTTGATGTTGTCGGACCAGCTCTAGTACTTGGGCTTGCAATGATTGGGAGTTCTTTTGGGTGCGGAATTGCCGGGATGGCTTCACATGCTGTCATGGCCCGCATTGACGAAGGACATGGAAAGATGATCGGGATGTCGGCAATGCCTTCTTCTCAAGCGATTTATGGATTTATTTTGATGCTCCTGATGAACGGAGCCATTAGTGATAAATCTCTCTCACCGATTGGAGGAATTGGCATTGGGCTCTCTGTTGGAATGGCACTTCTCTTTTCGTCGGTTATGCAAGGAAAGTGCTGTGCAACCGGGATTCAAGCCTCTGCAAAGCAACCTGCAATTTATGGAAAGTGTTACGCAGCGATCGGGATTGTCGAATCCTTTTCACTCTTTGCTTTTGTATTCGCGCTGTTGCTTCTTTAAACATGCGCATTTTTTTAGCCTTAGTTGCGCTGGCTCTGCTCTTTGTGGGATGCCAGCGCGTTCCTCTTGAGTGCCGTTCAGAGTACTTATACCCTGAATATCTGGCGAGCGAGCAGGTGCTCACTCCTGATCCTTTCCGTATCTGTTTTTATGGTCAGCAGGTGATCGTTTATTGGAATCTTGCGGGTAGATATCATCCCACAGAACTCCGGCTGCATGTGCGGTATGGGTCACGTGAGCAAGAGACTCTTTGTTGGCCTGTAGATCTCTGTAAGGGATATCGCATCTACCGACTCATTAATGAAGAGTATTGGTGTCTTGAGGGGATTGTCTCATTTAAAGCGGAGTTATATGAAAATGAGAATCTACTAGCTGAATGGACGCATCACCTCTGGACGGATATCATCCAGCTAAATGAGGCAGAGGGACTCTGAATTAAGCTTGTCGGCAGCCTGCAGGATTACCTGTCTGGTGGTCTGCCAATCTAAACAGGGATCTGTGATAGAGACTCCATAGCGGAGCTGATTGGAAACCGGCTGCGATCCTCCCACAAGGTGGCTCTCCAACATCAGGCCTGCAATCGATTGATTTCCCTCTGCAATTAACTCAACCAATGCCTGAAAAGCCGACACTTGCTTCAAATGCCGCTTCTCGCAATTGTCGTGTGAGCAGTCAATCACTAACTTATCCCGAATTCCCGCTTGCTGGCATCGTTCTACAGTATCCATGATTGACTTTGAGTCGTAATTGGGCCCCCTATACCCCCCACGTAACACGATGTGACAGTGCGCGTTTCCCTTAGACTGAATTCGGGTCATCTTGCCTTTAGGCGAAAGACCCAAAAAAACATGGGGTGTACTAGCTGAGAGTACTCCATGGACGGCGTGGTCGATGGTTCCATCTACAGTGTTTTTAAAGCCCACAGGAAAGTCCAAACTCGCTGCCAGCTGCCTGTGCGGAGGAGAAGAGCTTGTTCGTGCTCCAATGCATCCCCATGAAAGAAATTCTGAGAAATAGTGGGAGGTGGTGATTTCTAAAAGCTCGCTTGCAATAGGAACGCGCATATCGGTCAAGTCAGAAAAAAGGCGACGTGTTAAACGAATCCCTTTTCCAAGATTGTGAGAACCATCAAGATGAGGATCGTACAATAATCCCTTCCACCCTGTAATCGTACGCGGCTTTTCTACATAAGCGCGCATGATCACATAAAACTGTTCGGATACTTCTTCACCAAGTTGAGATAATTTTTTTGCATACTCAAGTGCCGCTTCAGTGTCATGAATAGAACAGGGGCCCACGATAAGCAATTTACGGTTGTCTAAACCGGTTAAGATGGCATTGATCGTTGCCCGCGAGCCTTGGATGAAGGCTGCCTGTGAAGGAGTCAGGGGAATCTCCTTTTGTAACTCATAGGGGGTGGGCAGAATCGTTTCAAAATCGTCCGGTGTCAAAGAGAGTAGCGTCATAAATGTCCACATTAGCAACTTGACATCAATTATTTCAATGTCTATAAGTTCCGCCATTGATATGGAATCATTTACCCTCTTTCTTCAAACTCTGGACGCGTGGATCTGGCAACCGCTTTTTGTGGTCCTAGTCGGAACGGGACTCTTTTTAACCTATCGATTGCGTGGTCTTCAGTTCAGACGTCTTTTCTACTCTCTAAAGCTTGCTTTCACACGCCATGATGATGAGGCACAAGGGGACATCTCTCACTTCCAAGCATTGATGACAGCACTTGCTGCTACCATTGGAATTGGAAATATCGCTGGAGTCTCTACCGCCATCGCGATGGGCGGGCTTGGGGCACTTTTTTGGCTGTGGGTCACAGCTTTGATTGGCATGGCAACCAAGTATAGCGAGGCGATTTTGGCCATCCGCTATCGCATTTTAGATGACCGCGGTGAAATGGCAGGCGGCCCTATGTTTTACATCGACAGGGGATTAGGGTGGAAATGGTTGGCTGTTTGTTTTGCCTTTTTTGGAGGATTGACCACGTTTTTTACAGGAAATTTAGTTCAATCCAACTCGATTGCAGCGGCTGTTCATGGCACATTTGGCGTGAATATCTGGCTCACAGGCGCTCTGCTTGCCGTTTTTACCGGCTTAGTTCTCATTGGCGGGATCAAGTCAATTGGAGGAGTGACCGCTTTTTTAGTCCCCATCATGGCTCTTTTTTATATGGTAGGGAGTCTAATTGTTTTGGCTCTCTGCTTCGACCAGATTCCCGCGGCAATTGGCCTGATCTTTTCTACGGCTTTCACCGGACAGGCAGCAGCAGGAGGTTTTGCGGGCTCTACAATCATGATGGCGGTTCAAATGGGAGTCTCTAGAGGTGTCTTTTCTAATGAATCAGGATTAGGAACCTCCCCGATTGCAGCTGCCGCGGCTAAGACAGACATGCCGGGTCGCCAAGCTCTTATCTCGATGACAGGCGCTTTTCTATCCACGGTTGTCTGTACGTTTACCGGCTTGGCGATTGCAGTGACACACGTCCTTGGGGGAATCGGTCCAGATGGCAAAGTGCTAAATGGAGCGCTTTTAACGATCGCAGCTTTTGATGCGGTCCTTCCTTATGGGGGGTGGATTGTGGTGTTGGGCAGCATCCTCTTTGGGTATTCGACAATCGTTGGGTGGGCTTACTATGGGGAGAAGTGCTGTGAGTATCTGTTTGGAACCAGAGCTATCATTTTTTACAGAGCTCTTTTTTCAATTGTGGTGATTTTTGGTGTGGCGATCCCTCTCGAAATGATCTGGGCTCTTTCAGATATTGCCAATGCCTTCATGGTACTGCCGAATCTCATTGGAGTGGTGGCGCTCTCGGGCGTTGTGGTGAGCCAGACGAAACTCTTTTTCGACAAAGTGCATCAAGAAGAGCTCTCTTGAGGAAGGATGGGGCTGAGCCGCATCCGCTGGACAAAGTCAGTGCGATCCTTTTCGCTCGTAAAGTTCCGTACGTGCACCGATCCTAACTTAAAAATAACTGTATAGAGTTTTTGGGTCCAGGTTTGGTTGACTGAGACAAATTGTCGCCTTCCTAAATTTGAAGTATGCTCCTCAAAAAATGAATTAAATTGATCATGAGAGATTGAATACATAAATAAACATCCTTGTTTATCAACAATTTTAATTGTTTTTATAATAAAAAACAACCCATTATTTATTGAGTTTATTTTGTATGGACTGAACCGTTTGTTCTGCTTGCAAAAGAGCCGCTTTTTGCTTTTCAATTAATTCGGGAGCCGCTTTTTCAAGAAAGTCTGAATTGCTAAGCAATTTTTTTAACCGCTCTATCAGTTGCTCAGCTTTTTCCTGCTCCTTCTCGAGGCGCTTTAGCTCTTTTTGAGCGAGTTCTTTAGGGAGGGGAATGACGACGGTATAGGCGTCCACAACACCTGTGGCATGTAGTCCCTCTTGGGGTATCTGATCGATTACCTCAATCTTATGGGTTTTGACAAGCGCTTCAATGATGGAAAAATGCGCTTCCAATCCTTTTCCAACAATCCACACATCGGTCGCCATTTGTGGGGGAATCTTCATTTCGCCCCGGATATTGCGGATGGTGTAGAGCATTTTCTCGATTGTGGCAAACTGTTGTTCTACCTCAAGAAGTCGATCAGAAGGACGGATGGGCGTTGGATAGGGAGCTACAACACAGGCAGGGGAGAGAAGGGATTCAATGGTTGCCTGAGTATAGGGGTCACACGGACTCTTCTTAATTTTGGGGAATCTTTCCTTCACATTTTGGAAGAGCTCTTCGGTAATGAAAGGGGCCATGGGGTGCAAAAGACGGATGCTATTTACCAGTACGATCAGCAGAATTTTTTGTTTATTCGTCCGCTGTTGAGCGCTCCCTTTTTTTCCAAATAAAACAGGTTTGGCAATCTCTACATAGTAAGCACAGAACTCTTTCCAAAAGAAATCGTAGGCCGAAAGGGCGGCCTGGTCAAAATGATACCCTTCTAAATGCTGATTGATATCGGCATTAACCCGATTCAATGCAGATAGGATCCATCGATCCTCAAGAGAGAATAAGGTTTCATCCAGGCCTTCTGAAAGCATCTCCGAGGTGAGTCCTTCCAGATTCATAAAGACAAACCTTGCCCCGTTCCACACTTTATTGGCGAAGTTTTTAAACTCTTCGAACCTTCGGCGATCGAGATCGATTTGTGGGGTCTGATTGGCGCAGGCGCAAAGTGACATCCGTACCGCATCTGTTCCATACTCTTCAATCATCTCTAAGGGATCAATAACGTTTCCCTTTGATTTTGAGAGCTTTTCCCACTTCGATTCAACCTCATTAGGGGGAGGTTTACCTAAGTCATACTCGCGTTTTTCTTCCCCTGAGACATAAGCAATTCCTCCCTCTTGATCTCGGCGCCAATACGATTTTCCGTAAATCAATCCGTGTAGAAACGTTTCAGGAAAAGGAGCTGTTTGCAGGGCCTCTTTACCCATAAAAATCATGCGGGCGACCCAGAAGAAAAGGATGTCGTGTCCAGTGATCAGAACACTTGTTGGGTAGAATTTTTTCAAATCCGCACTCTTTTCGGGCCATCCCAATGTGCTGAATGGCCATAGCGCAGAGGAGAACCACGTGTCGAGCACATCTGGGTCTTGCTCCCACATTTCAGGCTCTTTTTCCACCTCTTTGGGTAAGCCGGGCCCCTCGTGGCAGACCAGCTTTTCGGGATCGTCTTTTCGATACCAAACAGGAATACGATGTCCCCACCAGAGCTGCCGGCTGATACACCAATCACGGAGGTTGTTGACCCAATGGAAATAGGTGCTCTCCCATGTTTTAGGGAGGATTTTTACCTCTCCGCTCTCTACAGTTTGCTTAAGAGGTTGGATAAACGACTCCATTTTGACAAACCACTGTTTGGAGAGATAGGGCTCAATAATGGCTTTGGAGCGATAGGAGACACCAACACGTAGTGTGTGAGGTTCTTTTTTCTCCAGAAGTCCGAGCCCCTCCATTTGATGCACGACCGCTGCGCGGGCCTCTTCACGGCTCAATCCCTGGAAGGGGCCGCCGTTTTCATTGATGAATCCATCGGGGGTCAAAATATTGATCATCTCCAGGCCATGGTCCAAACCCATTCGATAGTCATTGGGGTCGTGGGCCGGTGTGATCTTTACAGCACCTGTCCCAAATTCAGGATCAACATGGTGGTCAGCAATGATCGGGATCTCACGATCTAGTATAGGAAGGCGCACTTTTTTCCCGATCAAGTGGTGATAGCGTGGATCGTTTGGGGAGACAGCAACAGCCGTATCACCGAGCATGGTTTCAGGGCGGGTGGTTGCAATACGGATAAACTGTGAGCTATCCACAAGATGATACTTAAAATACCACAAATGCGACTGTCTCTCTTCATGTTCGACCTCATCATCAGCCAAAGCCGTTTGTGTAATGGGATCCCAGTTCACCAAGTAGTCGCCCCGGTAGATGAGGCCGGCATCAAATAGTTTTTTGAACATGGTGCGTACAGCGTGGTTACACCCTTCGTCCATCGTAAAGCGTAGGCGGGACCAGTCGCACGAGCAGCCCATACGCTTAAGCTGCATCAAGATGGTTTTTTCACTTTTCTCTTTCCACTTCCAAACAGTGTCGACAAACGCCTCTCGTGTGTAGTCTTTTCGTCTCTTGCCCTCGGTGGCAATGAGGTGGCGCTCGACAACCGTTTGCGTGGCGATGCCAGCATGATCTGTTCCTGGAATCCAGAGCGCTTCATATCCACTCATCCGTTTCCACCGAATCAAGATGTCTTGCAGTGTATTGACAAGAGCATGTCCCATGTGCAGAACACCGGTCACATTCGGGGGAGGGATGACGATTGTGTAAGAAGGTTTTTGGGAAGTGGCATCAGCTTCAAAGAAGGCGTTTTCCTCCCAGAAGGCATACCACTTGGATTCGACTATTTTAGCGTCATAAGCTTTTTCCATAGCCCGGCAGTATACTAAAAAGACGATCTAAAAGAAAGAATCTATTCTGGAGCGTAGATGTATTCTTCTCGCTCGAGATGGCGGTAATAAGCTTCAAGATCGGGATCTTCGCTGCATTGATAAAAGAGGGCCATCTGGCGGAAAAGCTGTCGCCTCTCCCATAAAAAGGAAGTGCTGTACCAGGCCACCGATTCGGTGATTTTATTGGTCAATTCGTGGCCCAGCAAGGCCCAAGAGCGTGGAAAGGGTGTATCGATTACGCCGGCAAAGTGGATGGAGGCAATTTCTTCTCCCTCGGTTGCGTAAAGATAACAGCCATAGAGAGGATGGAGAAGTGTACTCTCCTGGTTCAAAAGCTCCACCGGATAGCGGTCAAACAGCTCTTCTGCTTTTGTCCACTTTTCCTCCTTGAGGTAGGCCCAAATCTGATAGCTATCGAGCGCAATTTGATCCTCACGACCTAAGGGAAGAGCTTTTAGTCTCTCAGCCGCTTCAAAAACAACCTCTTCTTGGTCATTTCTGAGAGCAAATTGGAGCAGATAGCTCAACGTACGGAAGGCACGCACACCAATATCATCAAAAGAGTGAGCAAAAAATGCTTTCATGGCCTCTTGTAGGGATTGGTGGTGACAGATCCAGATCGGTTTAAGCAAGGAGAGCACTTCTTTAAGGTCCATTCCCTCTTCTACGCTTAGGTCTGTTTTCAAAGACTCAGTCTCCAACATCAGCTTGTGCGCTAGTCCATAGGAACCCAGTTCACAAAGAGCAAAGAGTAGATCGCCCAATGCGAGGGTATCTAGAGGTCTTACTTTGATCAGCTCTTGAAATATTTCGTAAAGGATATAGGGGGCACCGAGCCAAAAAGCCAGAGGAATGGCAAAACGGATTTCGCTGCTCTTTTCTTTTCCAAGCAGCGCGGGATCTACGGGGCTCTCTAAAAAGGGGAGAGGTTCCCAGTGGGAGGTGAGGTGTTTAAAAAGCCGGTTTGAATCCCCGTTTTCGACTACTCTAGGTAGAAGTCTTAAGGCGATCAGAATCAGCTGATAGGCTGATCTGCGATCGGTTTGCGCTGCCTCGTGCATCCGGTAGACAATTTGCTCTCGGATCGCATCTACAAGTGGATGCTTCTTATACCGTCTAAGTCCTAGCTCTAAACACTTGATCTCCTCCGCATTGTCGCGTAGCGATTGGTAGACAAGCGCTTTCCCAAGATATTCGAGGGGAGCACCGGGGGTGTTGTGCAACTTGGCAAACTCTTCTAGCGCTTGCGTGTAGGCCTCTTCCGTTTTTCTCTGGGTACGGGATGTACGCGCTTTTTCCAGCAAGGTGATTCCTGCTCGGAAAAGAGCCTCCCGTCCTTCAGCATGGCCGGGAAACGAGTAGCCGATCCGTCTGTATTCCGCCAGGGCTCGTTTGTAGTCTTTACTGGCCAAAAAGGCATCTGGAATCGACAGGCAGCTCACCTGTAAATTTTGACTCCCACTCGAAATGGTGAGGAGATCAGTTTGAAAGTCATCATCCCGTGCAATCACGCCAATATGTGTACCAAAAAGAGGAAGATAGCTCAGATAAGTGAATTGATGCTCCCCATTGAGAATCACGTGGATATTATGGTCGACCTTTTCAAGAGTGATTGTGTACCATGCTCCCCGTTTTAAACAGAGGTCGGGGAAGTGCATCACCTCGATGGTATTGCGGAAAAGCTGGCAGGCAGGATTGAGGTCCGATCCTATCCAAAGGCAATATCCCTCCAACGGATTTTCTCGATCAGCGGCTTCAGGGACACAAAGAAGAAATCCAATGCCCTCTCCGCTCTCGCCAATACGGACACGCGTTTCGAGACGGGTATTTTCGGCAAAAGCGCTCTTTGAGACCATAATGCTAATCCAGTCAGCCGCCTCCGTTGTGCGGGTAATGGCAATGTGTTTCGAGATCAAGACATTTTCTTGAAATTCCCAGTGCTTCTTCTTTTTGATGTCGAGTTGAGCACTTTCAAACCACTCTGAGCGTCCCTCCAGATGACTCAACAAGTCGTGAATGAGCTCATCCATTGTTTGGTAACGCAGAGCCGGATTCGCATCTAAACACTTTTTGACCATTCGTGAGAGGCGAGGGGGGACCTCCCTGTAGGGAGCTACCTCTTCGGGATCGAGCAGCTTTTCATGTTTGTAGATCTTACAAAACTCTTTGATCGAGGGACGATTGAAAGGGAGGTGTAAGGTAAGAATTTGGTAGAGGATCACTCCCAGAGCGTATAGGTCTGTCTGTACAGTCGCTGGCGCGCCCAACGCTCGCTCCGGTGCCATGTAGGCAACTGTTCCCACTAACTTTCCTGGGCTGGTGAGTCCGGGATCGGAATGGATGATCTCTTCCTCCAGCTCTTGAGGAGGTTCTGCAATCACTTGTGCCAAACCCCAGTCAAGGATGATCACCTCACCGTACATCCCCACCAAGATGTTTTCTGGTTTCAGGTCGCGATGAATGATCCCCTTTGAGTGCGCGTAGCCAACTGTTTGGCAAAGAGTCTTGAAAATTTGTAAAAGAGCTGGGATCGATCCTTTCCCTTTTTCCGGATGCTGTGCAGATTTGTGAGCTTCCCTTAAAATCTGCCTGAGTGTTTCTCCCTCCACATAGGGCATCGTGTAGTAGATCTCGCCTTCTTCCTCGTGAATCGAATAGATTGAAATCACACCTGGGTGAGTAAGTTGGGAGGTGATTTTTGCTTCTCTGAGAAAGCGATTTTTAAGAATTTCGTGTTGCTGGAGATCAGGGCGGATCCGCTTAATGGCAATATTCCGGTCACAAATCGGATCGTAGGCAAGCACAATTTCGCCCATGCCCCCCTTTCCAACCGTTTTGATACAAGAATATCTTCCCAGCATTTGACTCATTGGATTTGTCTCCAGATCTCAAGAGCTTCTTGTGAGGCAAAATCGACATAACAGAGATGTCCCACGTCAGGGTCAAAATAGCGTCCGTTAGAGGCCGCATAGCTTTGAGCCATCTGCCAAAAAAGCGCATTGCATCCCACCTCGTCTCGCTCCGGGAGCGCATAGCGGAAACCACAGTGAAGCAGGCGGAAGTAATGAGCGCTCCAGAGTCTATTTGCAGCACGGATTGCCTCGGAAGCGGTCGCTCCCTTGCAGGGTGTTGGTTCGGTCCGATTAGAAGGAAAAAATGCTTTAACCCATTGAAATTCAGAAGAATTTAATTTGTTTAAAAAGAGATACTGTTTTGGATAGATCAAGCCAACATGGTATGGATTCATAAAATCAAAATAGCGGATCTGCTTTAATTGTTAAAGAGCTTCCGCAGCTGTTTGGAACGTAAACATCTTCTCAGAGTTTTATGATCACGACTGTGATGTTGTCTTTGCCGCCCGCTTGTAGGGTGCCATAAACAAGACGCGCCGCCATTTCTTTGAGGGGCATTCCCTTTGCCTCCATTTTCCACAGTGCCCTGTGGACGTCTCGATTTGAGACCCGCCCCCAAAGCCCATCCGAGGCGATCACAAGATAGCTTTCCTTAGGGCAGAAAAGACGCATATTCACCAAATCATCACTTTGATTACCGCGGGTGAGGTAGGTGATTTTAGGGCGCGGGGAGAGCCATTTTGAGCCAAGATCTCGAGCCAGATTATAGCCGCCCTCTCCGCCTCTAAAAATGATCGAGCCCTCTATTTCTTCAAACTGTGGATGACCAAAAATCCGTTTCCGGTAAGGGCAGAAATAGATGTCGAGATTTTTGTCATACGCTTGAAAACGTTCATTTTTGGGATCAGCGTCTTCACTTAATTGATAGACCGCCTCTTTTTTACAAAGGATAGCCCGCCCATCTCCTACATTGACCACGAATAGATGGTTTTTGATAAAAAAAACTCCCGTAAAGGTCGTGCCTCCCTCTGTGATTTCGCGACTGAGTAAATCGCTGCGGATTTCTTTGTCCAATTGAATCATCACTTCGGTAAACATGTCAGCGAGCGAGGTAAAGTCATCCTTTTCGAGCACGTTTTGAATCAGGATCGGCAGCCTGGATCGCAACCGATAGCCGGCAAAACGGTGGTCACAATGTCCATCACAAACGACAGCACAACGGATTGGAAGGGTAGACTCATCCTCGAGGTTGACGTTAAAGGAGCGTACAAAGCAGATATCTTCCATCCGCTCTTTGCCGTTTCTGGTGCTGGCGGCGCGCACATCGGGACTCAACACATCCTGGTCGATTAATGCAGCCACATTTTGACTCAAATCCAGCACAAATTTGTGGGGCTCTTTTTGTTCTAGTCCCTCTTTCACAGCATAATAAAGCTGCTTGCGCATTTTTTGCTCTGCCGTGAGCCCGTGGCAAGAGTAAACAGGTGTCGTGTAACAGGTGATAAAGAGGGGGCTCTTTACACGGATGAGACGTGTGGGAAGGGGGGCTAGAGGGAGTTGGCCCATTGATTGGGCTGCAGCAGCACCGCCTCCTAAGGAGAGGGTAGGTTTACAGTTGTAGAAAAGCTCAGTTAAGGATTTTTTTTTGAGTTCTTGGATATGAAAGGGGGGCCAATAACCCAAGGGCTCTGGAGGAGGGGGAACCTGTGAACACATAAGACTAATGTACAGAAGTGACGTGTTTATTTCTCTTCAAACAATAGATGGGCATCTTGCTCGATCCTTTGTTGAAAAAAAAGTCAATAAGATGCTAGAATTAAGTGAGTTTTAACATTTAGGTGAATCAGATGGGAATATTGTCACCTCCTGTGCCTTCTGCTTTTCCAGACTGGTGCAACACATTTGAAGAGAAATTGTTTGTCACGCATGGATTATGCCTTCGATACGGTGCTATTCCCCTTGTAGGTGTGGTTTCTGCGGCTTTGAGACTCATTGCTGGAGTTGTTGAGGCGGTTGTAGGGCTTGTATTTGTAGCGATCAGTTTGTGCCTTCTTCTCTTCAAACCAGAGCTTGGGAAAGAGGCTTTAGCTTGGAGTGGAATGCATGTTTTGCAAGGGTTAAAAAGAGTGGTCACAGCGCCTCTTGTTGCCATACCGGGTCTCATCTTCTGTTTGGGAATGACTCTGTCAGACAAAAATATAGAAAATTTTACCTAACCCTTATTGAAACTTATGAGTGAGTAGAGTAGTGTGTCTCATTTGTTAGATTCAATATGTCAGAACCACAATTAACAGCTTCTTTTACCCTTCCTAGTTGGTGTGAACG
>CAYGJC010000015.1:0-44485 GCA_964350245.1 uncultured bacterium
ATATGTCAGAACCACAATTAACAGCTTCTTTTACCCTTCCTAGTTGGTGTGAACGCCTTGATTATGAAACGTATAGACTGCACGGAAACCTGCTGACTTATAGTGTTATCCCCGTGGAATCATTCCCATGACTTTAAGGTTGCTCCTGGGTGTGGTTGAGGCGGTTGTGGGACTTGTGTTTGTAGGTCTGAGTTTGTGCCTTCTTCCCTGCCGGCCAGAGGTTGGAACAGCAGCGTTGATATGGAGTGGAAAGCACGTTTTACAGGGATTAAAAAGAGCAGTGACAGCGCCTTTGTTTGCGATTCCTTTTGTACACATCTGCTTCTGCTATATGTCGCAAAAAAACAGATTTCAATTTGTTTAGCGTAAATATTTTCCGGTGAGAGAAGCCGAAGCATGCGCAATTTCTTCGGGTGTGCCGGCTGCCACAATCTCTCCTCCCTGTTCTCCCGCTCCCGGACCTAGATCAATTACATAGTCACAACTCTCAATCATATCCACATTGTGTTCGATTAACACCATGGTGTTCCCTTTATCGACTAATCGATGGAGTAAAGCCAGCAGCTTCTCGATATCATCCGGATGTAGGCCAGTCGTTGGTTCATCGAGCAGATAGAGTGTTTTGCCCGTTCCTCTGCGTGCCAGCTCACGGCTTAGCTTCATTCTTTGAGCCTCCCCACCGGAAAGAGACGCCATCTCTTGTCCGAGTTTAAGGTAGTCAAGACCGACAGAAATGAGTGTATCCAAAATGCGACGTACTTTGGGAATCATCTCGAAGACCGTGCGCGCCTCCTCGACGGTCATCTGAAGAAGCTGACCAAAACTTTTTCCTTGGTAGGAGACCTCTAAGCTCACCGGATTGAGTCTCAATCCATTGCATTGATCGCATGTGACACGGACGGGAGGAAGAAAGAGCATCTCCACTTTTTTGTAGCCAAGCCCCCAACAAGTGGTGCACATCCCCTTACGGTGGTTATAACTGAAGTGCCCTGGTTTCAGCCCTCTGGTTTGCGCGCCTGCTAAAGAAGCATAAAAGGAGCGTAGGTGGGGGAGTACTTCCACGTAGGTGCCCACATCTGAGCGGACGGTATGGCCGATCGGATTTTGATCGATCACAATCAGCTTATTAAAGGGGTCTTCTGCTTTTACCAATGGTTCGGCTGTCTTGCGGATCACTTGGTGAAGTAGAGTCGATTTACCTGACCCAGAGACCCCGGTAAGGGCGGTGAGTGCGCCAATAGGTAGTTTAAAAGAGAGATTTTTGAGGTTATGTACGGAGGCTTTTTCAATGGCAAATGAGCCTTTTCCTTTCCGTCTTTTTGCTCTTGGGGTGATCTGTTTGCGCCCGGAGAGATAGGCACCGGTAAGTGATTGGGAGTTGTCTAAGATCTCTTTGAAGGTTCCTCTGGCCGTAATATGGCCGCCATGGTCGCCCGCTCCTGGGCCAAAATCGAGAAGGTAGTCAGCGGTGGCAACGGTTTGTGGATCGTGTTCGACCATCAAGAGGGTATTGCCCAGTTCTTTTAGAGAGTGTAGAGCGCGGTTGAGGCGCGCATTGTCATGGGGATGAAGCCCAATGGTGGGTTCATCGAGCACATAGAGAATACCGGTTAGGCTACTACCGAGTTGGCGGGCTAGTCTGATTCGTTGCGCCTCTCCGTTACTGAGGGTGGGAGCACGTCTATCGAGACTTAAATAGTTGAGACCAACCTCCACAAGAAAGCCTAGACGTCCTTTGAGTTGTTTCATGACCTCTTCGAGCACTTTGTCACTCTCTAATGTATCGAGGAAATCCAGCGCTTTTCCAATGGGGATGTGGCAGAGCGAAGCGATCGAATGCCCTTCGATACGCACGTTGCGGGCAAGAGGATTGATCCGCGTGCCCAAACAAGAGATGCACTCGATTTCATCCAGAAGGGGAATAAGAGGGCCACGCACCTCTTTGTGGGCATTTCTCCCCGCTTTGGCCAAAATCGGCTGAATGCCGAGCCAGCGGAAGCGAAATCCCTTTTTGGTTTCAATCCACTTCTCCTCAGGAGAGCCATTTAGGAGAAGTTGCAGTTGAAAAGAGGTGAGGCTACTCAGCGTTGAGGCAGGATCGATCCCTTCCTGTTTAAGGAAACGCTCGAAAAGGGGGAGGTGGGGCCGTGTCCACAAGAGGCGTATCAAACCGATAACAGACAGATCCATGATTTCTTCATTGTGGGTGAGATTGGCTCCATATTGGTAGCCAAGCCCTTGACAGTCGGGACACATTCCTTCAGGACCATTGAAAGAGAATGTGTGAGGAGTAATCGGAGGATACGACTTTCCAGTGCTCTCTACTGTGAAGGAGAGGTTGTAAATCTGGTCGCCTTCCTCACGCATGACCCCAACTTTTCCATTGGAGAGATGTGCCGCATTTTCAACCGCTTCAAAAAGGCGACTTTCGATTTGCGAGCTCACTTTCAAACGGTCGATCACAAGATCGATCTCTTGTTTGCGCCGTCGATCGAAAGGGATCTCCTCATCTAATTCGTAAAGGGTGCGGTTGAGACGGATACGGACAAAACCGAGCCTGCGGAACCTAGCCAGTAGATCATCGAAAACTTCCCCTTTTTGGAGCTCAATGGGAGCAAAAAGAGTGATTTTTTCCCCTGCAGGAAGGTTTAGGATTTGCGTGACTACGTATTCTTTGGTAATCGATTTGATAGGCTCTCCGGTTTCAGGGCAGTAAGGAGTGCCTAATCTTGCAAAAAGAATGCGGAGGTAGTCATAGATTTCGGTCATCGTTCCGACCGTGCTACGGGGATTGCCGGCAGCCGCTTTTTGCTCAATTGCAATGGCGGGGGAAAGCCCTTCGATTTGTGAGACTTTCGGTTTAGGCATCTGCCTCACAAACTGCCGTGCATAGGGAGTGAGTGATTCGATATAGCGCCTCTGCCCCTCGGCGTAGATCGTATCAAAGGCAAGAGAGCTTTTTCCCGATCCAGAAGGTCCTGTGCAAATGGTGAGTTTTTGGCGGGGCACTTGCAGATCGAGGTGTTTGAGATTGTTTTGAGCTGCGCCTTTAACAGAGATGGTCCGTAGCTCATCGGTTCGACTCTCTTTTTGCGCAGAGGGCGTTCTTTTTGGGGGATGCAGAATCGCCTCCAGCGCTTGACCTGTGGGGGTATCCATTTTTCCCAGTTTCTCAGGAGTGCCGGCTGCAACGAGAGTACCTCCTCCCTCACCTCCTTCCGGGCCCATATCAAGGATCCAGTCGGCCGTTTTGATTACATCCATGTTGTGCTCAATCACAAGAACAGTATTGCCACGCTCGACGAGCTCGTTTAAGACACCCAAAAGGGCTTTGATGTCATGAAAATGGAGCCCCGTTGTGGGTTCATCAAGGATGTAGAGGGTGTTACCCGTCCCTGGGCGGGCCAGCTCCTTAGCGAGTTTAATCCGTTGCGCTTCCCCGCCAGATAGGGTTGTTGAGGGTTGGCCGAGGGTAATGTACTCCATTCCCACTTTAGCCAGCACATCTAGCTTTCGCTTTAAAACCGGGATATTGGCAAAAAAGTCAGAGGCTTCGCCCACGGTCATCTCAAGAACATCATGGATGTTCTTTCCTTTGTAATGAATAGAGAGCGTTTCGTGGTCAAAGCGTTTGCCCTTACAGCTTTGGCAAGTGACCCACTGATCCTCTAAAAAATCCATATCGATGCGGACCATGCCCATACCACGGCACTGGGGGCAGGATCCATCCCGGACATTGAAGCTAAACCGTCCTGCGGCATACCCTCTGGCGACGCTATCGGGTAGTTGTGTAAAAAGATTCCGGATTTCGTCGAAGACTTTGATGTAGGTGGCTGGGTTAGAGCGGGGTGTGCGGCCGATGGGGGATTGATCGATGGCAATCACCTTATCTATTTGTTCCATCCCGTCAATTTTCTTAAACACGCCCACCTTGTGCTCAGCATGATGGAGATGGTTGGCTAGGGCTGGATAGAGAGTATCGGAGATAAGAGAGGATTTTCCCGAACCGGACACTCCCGTCACAGCGATCATCACTCCCAGAGGAAATTTGACGTTCACTCCTTTGAGGTTGTTATGAGCGGCTCCCTTAATTTGAATCGCTGCCTGTGCAGGCTTTCTTCTTTGAGGGGGAGTCGGAATGGTCTCTCTTCCGCTCAAATATTTGCCTGTAAGAGAAAGAGGATGGTCAAGTAGTTCTTGCAGAGAGCCATTCACCAGAATCTCACCTCCCAAAATACCTGGTCCCGGTCCAAAATCCACCACCCGATCCGCCTCCCAGATCGTTTCCTCATCGTGTTCAACCACAATAACCGTATTCCCTACATCCCGCAGCCGCTTGAGGGTGGCGATTAGCTTACGGTTATCACGCGGGTGAAGACCGATAGAGGGTTCATCTAGAATGTAGGTGACGCCGACCAAGCCACATCCCACTTGTGAAGCGAGTCGTACACGCTGCGCCTCTCCACCGGAGAGAGTCGGAGCTGTGCGATCGAGACAGAGATAGTGAAGCCCAACATCCACAAGAAATTGAAGACGCTCGGAGATCTCCTTGATGAGCTCGTCAGCAATTTGTCGCTCTAGGGAGTCAAGTTTAAGGCTTTGAAAAAAGGCTAACATCTTTCCGATGGGCTCGGCGCACAGCTCTGAGATTCTTTTTCCCGCCAGCTGTGTCGCAGCCGGATAGGCGCGCAGCCTAGATCCTTTGCAATCGGGGCAGATCTGTTCATGCAAAAGCTCCCGCATGTTTTTCCGATAGCTTTCGCTTTTTGCCTCGCTAAAGCGCTGTTTTGCCTCCCAAATCACTCCTTGCCAGCGGACGTAATCGGTCCATGTTTGAGGACGAGAGGGATGGACAAAGTGCATCTGCGTCCATTTTTTTTCTGTCCCGTATAGAAAAACTTTTTTCGCTTTTTCAGAGAGGTCTTTCCACGGTGTGTGCACATCAAAGTCATAGAGCTCAGCTAAATTGTTGTAGATATTTCCGTAGCGTACTGTCTCATACGAGCTGGCGATCGAGCAGGTGTTTTCAGCGATACTTTTTTCAGGGTCAATGATCTTATCGAGATCAAACTCTTGTGTAATACCGAGCCCACCACAGGTCATACACATCCCTGTGGGGCTGTTAAAAGAAAAGTCGTGCGGTTCAAGCGATGAGTAGTAGAGGCCTGATTGGGGTGAGTAGGCGTGTGTTGAGTAGAGTGTCTCCTCTTTTTGGTCAGCGTCGTAGACAGTGAGCACTCCATTACCCAGCTCCAATCCGGCCACCACGCCCTCCGCAATCCGCGAAGCGTTTTCAGGCGTTACAGTGAGGCGGTCGATGACGATTTCAATGTCATGGGAGAGATTTTTATCGAGGGAGATCTCTTCACTGAGATCGACAAATGTTCCATCGACGCGTGCTCTCATGTAGCCTTTTCTAAGAAAGAGTTGGAAATCTTCTTTAAATTCCCCTTTTTTTCCACGGGCAAAGGGAGCAAGTAGGACGAGTTTGGTGTTGGGGCAGAGCGCTTGGATTTTTTTGATGATACGCTCTTTACTTTGGGGTGAGACCGGCTCACCGCTAACAGGACAGTAGGGAGTGCCGATGCGGGCATAGAGTACGCGAAGATAGTCATAGATCTCAGTCATTGTCCCCACTGTCGATCTAGGATTTTTGCCTGCGCTTTTCTGCTCAATGGAGATGGTAGGGGAGAGTCCCGAAACGTGCTCGACATCAGGCTTGCTTAAATCACCCATATAGCGACGCGCGAATGAGGAGAGCGACTCGATGTAGCGGCGCTGTCCTTCAACAAACAGAGTATCGAAGGCCAGAGAGGACTTTCCTGACCCCGAGACCCCAGTAAAGACAATTAACTCATTGGTATTTAAAGTTAAATTAACACTTTTTAGGTTGTGAACACGAACTTTTTTTAAGGTGATTTCTTGTTTCATTGCCCAAACATAATATGCTTCTAGAAAATATTGAGCAAACTTGGTATCAAGGTTCTGCATGGTTAATCGCACGAAAATTGTCTGTACAATGGGTCCCGCTGTTGCCTCATCTGAAAGGATAGAGGATTTAATCGATGCGGGCATGAATGTGGCGCGTCTCAACTTTAGCCACGGTTCCCACGAAGAGCACGGTAGAGTGATCGGTTTACTCAAACAGGCACGGGAGAAAAAAAAGGTTCCACTTGCCATCATGCTCGATACCAAAGGGCCCGAAATCCGCTTGGGTAAGCTCAAAAAGGAAAACCTTCCTTTAAAAGAGGGCTCCCAAATCTGGTTGGTTAAAGATGAAGTCGAGGGAGACAGCAATCAAATCACTCTGACACCAGCTTCTGCTTTGGATGGGCTGCAAAAAGATATGTTTATCTTACTCGACGATGGCTACATCATTACTCATGTTGTGGAGGTCAGTTCAAGAGGTGTTAAGGTCGAAGTCGACCATGGGGGTGAAATCCGTTCTTTGCGTGGAGTGAATATTCCCGGTGTTGAAATTGATCTGCCCCCCATGACAGACAAAGACGTTGAAGATATCCGTTTTGGTTGTCAGCAGGATGTTGATTTAATTGCTGCCTCTTTCATTCGTTCTGCTGATCATGTGCTTGCCATCAAAAAATTGCTCGAAGAAGAGGGTAAACATGATATAGCCGTGATTGCTAAAATCGAAAACAGGCAAGGTGTTCACAATTTCGATAGCATCGTGCAGGTTGCCGATGGCATTATGGTAGCGCGAGGAGATTTAGGTGTGGAAATGCCACTCACGCACGTTCCTCGCCTTCAAAAAATGATGATTCGTAAGAGTTATTTGGCAGCAAAACCTTCTGTTACAGCGACTCAAATGCTCGAATCGATGATAGTCAATCCCCGCCCAACTCGTGCGGAGGCTTCGGATGTGGCAAATGCGATCTATGACAGCACCTCGGCTGTGATGCTTTCAGGGGAAACGGCAGTAGGCAGCTACCCGATCGAGGTCGTGAAGGTGATGAATGCTATCATTACTGAGACGGAGGGTGATTTCAGTTACTACGAGTTTTTCAAACATGGGACGCAACGGGTTTTTTACGATGTCCCCTCATCTGTGACCCAAGCGAGTGTCAACACGGCTTATAGCGCTAATGCAAAGGCCATTTTTGCCTTTACAACCAGTGGTTCCACGGCCCGCCTTCTCTCCCGGCTTCGCCCCGAAATGCCGATTATTGCCATGACTCCTAGCCTGAAGGTATATCATCAATTGGCGCTCTGCTGGGGAGTGATCCCACTGTTGCGTGGTGAGGTTCAAGATATCGAAGATGCCAAAAGGTGGATCAGCTCGTTTGCCCTTGAAAGGGGAATTGTGCAGTATGGGGATCTGGTTGTCATCACAGCGGGCACCCCCTTTGGCAGGGCGGGCACTACAAACATGATGATCGTGGATAGTATTGGAGATGTTCTTGTGCGCGGGAGTAAGGGAGAGGGAACCCGTGTACATGGAAAGATCGTCCTTCATCCGTCACCTGAGGGGCAAGCGTATACTGTGCGAGGTAAAATCATCGTTTTGAATAGCTGTGATGAGAGTTATCTATCTCTTTTGAAGAGTGCCGCTGGCGTGGTCATGCAGAATCATGTCGATGATACCGATTCTGAGCAGTATCTAAAAAAAATCGCTACCCAGCTTGATTTACCCTATATTCTGCGAGCAGAGGGGGCAAGCGACGTGCTTCGTGATGAACAGCTTGTTACCTTAGATCCTCTGGGGGCTCTTGTCTACAAAGGGATCATCTAAGTCCGGCCAGCATAGATCAGCGAAAGAGCAGCCAACGGCGCTGTATCTGTTCTTAAGACCCACGGGTGGAGCTGGACTCCTTTTGCGTGCAGGGTCTCAAGAATTTTCTCCTCATCCGGCGTGAATCCAGCCTCGGGACCTACAAAAAAGCAGAGTCCCCCCTTTTTTTCTAAGACGGAGAGAAAAGGAGGCGCCCCTTGCGCAAGAGAGCCGTAGTAGGCAGCTAAGGTAAGCGGCTTCCACTGGACAAGAGGGGGCTTGATTTGGATGGAGGGAAGGTCCAGGCGGCCACACTGTTTCATCGCCGCAATCGTAATCTGTTTTGCCCGTTCATACTGATTTGATGAGAGTTCTTTTTTCTCGCTTTTTTGTCCCGGAAAGAGCCACAACTCAGTCATTCCAAGCTCAGTTCCCTTTTCTACGATGGTGTCGAGTCGGTTCAGGCGTGGAAAAGCCTGACATAGAATGACAGGAGGAGGGGGAGCGTACTCATCTAGGGAGATAATTTCAGCGGTATGTGCAGACTTGAGTATGGCTCGTGCGAGTTGATTATGTCCGTTAACCAGCTCAATGGCATCACCCTGGTGTAAACGCATCACCTTCAGATGACGTGTTTCCTCCTGCAGATTCACTTCTGCATGCAGGGTAAAGGGGGCATCTATATAGAAACGGTTGTGTGGCATTCAGGCTTCACCAAGGTTTGGATCATGATTTGCTTCTCTTGAGGAAGGGAGATTGCCTTAAAGGCGCCCAGCCTACGGAAGTGTTTACGTAGGCGGGGCAAGTCATAAAAATCGAGCACCAGCTGATAGCGCCAATCACGCACATAAAGATCTTCCTCCTTTTCGTAAAAACGGATCTCTTCCCCGGGGATAGAGCATCCTTGCGGGGCAAAGAAAGTGAGAAAACTTTTGGGATAAATCTTTCGCAGAACCGGAACGATCTCTAAATTAGGCTGAAGGGGCAGAACAATCAGGATGAAGCCATAACGGTAGATCCGCTTCACATGATCCACTCCTTGTTGCTTCCATCGGTCATGCACCCACATCCATTGCTCTGGACACTCTTGAATGCTTTTTTCGAGCCGTTGCATGGCTAGGTCCATCATGCGTGGTACATCTTCTTTAATCGATATTTTGGGGTTAGGCCAGATAGGTGAGGAACCCTTAATCTCATAGCGGCGTCCCACCCTTTTGGTTGTCCCGACGACAATCGGACATCCCGTTTTGTAAGCCAAAAGAGCAGGGGAGGAGGCAGTCCAGGCTCGCGTTCCAAAAAGAGGATAGGAATAGGGACTGCTGGGAAAGGCTTGATCACCTACAATGCCTAAAAATTCGCCTCTTTTCAAAGCGCGCACTCCTTGATGGATCGCGCTTTTAGTCATCACAATCTTTCCTCCATACATCTCTCGGACAGAGAGGACCCAGCGGTAGAGTCGTTGATTTTTGATGGGGCGTCCTATGGCAATTCCCGGGGAGCGAGCGGTGACAGCTAGAAAGGGGATTTCCCAATTGGCCTGGTGCGCGCTGAGAAAAATCACACCCTGTTTTTTCCTTAGAAGATCAGCGATTTCGCTCTTTTCTTCGAGCAAAACGAGTTGGTCTAACCGCTTTTTATTCAAATAGAAGAATTCAAGCAAAGTGATCATTAAATTCTGAAAAGAGGCAATGGCAAGCTTTTTTCGCTCCTTCTCGCTTTTTGTCTCGCCATAAGCAATAGCGAGATTTGTTAACGCTTTTTTGCGAAAAGGACGGTGAAGATAGAAAGCGATCCATCCTGAAAACCGGCCAAAAGCAAATAGAGCTCTATGGGGAAGAAGAGCAATAAAAAAGCCAAAAAAACGAATAAAAAAATAGCTAATCATAGGGTGAAATGGATCATTTTATCCAATTGCTTAGAAAAATCCAACTCTTTAATACTCTGTCTGATCAGAGAGGCGCTTTCATAGGTTTTTGGAAATTGCAGTGCATACTCGAGCGCCTCCTGGGGATGATGCAAATCTTGAATCAAGGTGCCGCTCTGCTTGTCTAGTACCTCATGTCCACCATTGAATTTAGAGGAGACAACAAAAAGCCCCATAGCCAGTGCTTCCAGAGTGACATTTGAGAAGGGATCGTAGACAGAAGGGATGACCAAGGCATCAGCTGCTTGATAAAAGGGAGTCACATCTTTTTGGGAGCCTACAAAGTGCACAGGAAGACCATGGGCTAATTTCTTGTATCGCGAGAGATTTTTATCTCTTCCCACCACTGTGAGTTGGAAAGGATGCTTGAAAGTGGCCAGTCCTCTCAGTAGAAACTGTAGCCCTTTTCGCTTAAAGCCATTTCCCACAAAAAGGAAGTGATAGGGGCCTTGGCGCTTTTTTTGAAAGGTTGCTTGGAAGGGCTCTTCTTTTTCCGTCCACTCGACTCCGTTATGAACGACGTGGATTTTTTCGGCGGGAGTGGAGTATGTCTGAAGTATTTCCCGTTTCACCATGTGGGAATTGGTAAAAAGTACCTGCAGAGAGGGGGCTTCAAAGGCTTTTTTTTCTACCTGTAGCAAATAGCGATGTAGAGGGTTGAATCGAAACGAGAGGCGTTTGAGCCAGGAGTCTGTTAAAAGGCGGCTATTGAGATAACACGCATGCACTCCACTTCCTGCTCTGTAGTGAGTTTGGTAGGAGGTGCGCTCCATGCCAAAAACGATTTCATGAGGGTGTTTCTTGAGCCACTTTTGGCAGAGTAGATCATACCGGCGAAGATGATGGAGAGAGAATTTTGAGGTGGGGGCCAAAGAAACGACCTCAATCGAATCCCAAGAGGCGCACTCCCCAGTCGTTAAGATTTTGACCTCGCATCCTTTCTCCTTAAATGCCTCAGCCAACCGGCGCGTGTATTTTTCGAGACCACCTCTGTGGGACAGACGACTTTTTAACAGAACAACACGGGTCATGGATTGTCTTGTGTGATCGTGATCGTGCTCGCGTTGAGACGGGCATTGAGTTGGACGGGCAGACCGTCTTCAGTATAAAGAACGAGATTACGCAAGTAGTCACGGAAGCGGTAACGAATGGCCTGCTCGCTATATTTGGTGAAGTTTTCTTCTTCGGCAAATTTCTCTTTGACCAGTTGTAAGGAGGCTTCCACAAAGGCATCCTCCAAGGCCTTTTCATCAATAAATTCGACGGCCCAACGTAAATCCTCCTCAACGCTCTCTGGAGCGGCCACAATAATCAAAAGGAGGTTGTCGCGCACGACATCGAGAAAAAGTCGGCTCACATCTCGAACATAGAGTGGAATCGTCAAACGCTTGAGCCCGCTTTTTTTCTGGACGATTTCATTAGTTGCCAAAGAGTAAGTTTGAGGGTTGATTGTATTACTGTATTTTAAGGGAAAAAAGATTGTGATCGGCAGTTCGCTGCCAAGAGGAATCAACTCTTGCTTGAGAAAATCGATGCGCAAAAGGTCAGCCCGGGGATCATTCACGGCTTCCAAGGTGTTTTCCTTGAACGGAATGGCCACTTTTTTCCACGCATCGGGAATTTTAAAGGTGATTTCATCCCGTTTTCCCTGCCGATTATACAAGCTCTCCAATTCGCTTTGCGAGATCCGGTTAAGGTTGAGAGTTAAGTCTAGACCGCGTTCCTTTAGGGCGCGCACCTGCTCTTCTGGACCACTGACTTTCTGCCTTAGCCTCTTGGGCCAAATGTCGAGAAACTGAAATCCCTTCGGGGGATCACCAATCGGTTTGGTGACGATAATCGGGATCTCTTCAGTGATCAACTTACTTAATTTGATATAGATGTCATTTGCCGAAACATCCGTAATCGACTTTTGAAGATCGAAGTCCTGGTTCAAGCTGGCCACATTCCTCTTGTCAATGGTGGCAATCCAGCTCTCCTTCTGACCGTCGGCATTAATCACAATTTCAATGTCCGTAGAGCGCAGATCTTTTACAACAGATTTGCTGCCGGTAACAGCAATCGAGACCCGTTTATTGAGAAGGCCGTTGGGAAGAAGGCCCACAACTGTCTTGTCTGGTGGTAGATTCACAATGCGAATGGGAACATCAGGAATCGTTTGTGTGATGGTGATCGTTTGATTGACAAGGAACCAGACAAAGATGGCCGTTAACAGGGCAACAAGTTTGCGGGGCCAATTGGTGATAAAGAGCCTTTTTAAGATCTCACTCATTTCCACCACCTCCACAGCTTGAGTTTGCCGGTAATCTCAGGAGGGGTAAAAATACTGCGGACAATTCCCCGGAAGCGGTCCATTTTCACACCACGGGTCAAGATGCCATCGCGTGCAATCGAGACTTTACCGGTCTCCTCAGAAACAACAATAATCAGCGCATCCGTTTTTTGGCTGGCCCCAAGAGCCGCTCGGTGACGGGTTCCCATCGATTTGGCCAGTTGAGCCGTTTCATGTGCAAGAGGAAGAATGGTTCCGGCTGCTGTAATTTTAGTTCCTTGAATCACAACGGCTCCATCATGAAGGGGCGTGGTTGTCATAAAGATGGACTCAAGAAGCTCTGAGGAGAAGTTAGCGTTCATTGGAACAGCAGAGCTGGCATATTCTTCATAAGAATCTTGATTTTCAAGGACAATCAGCGCTCCGATCTGTTTGTCAGAGAAGCGGTAGACAGACTTGGTTAAGCTTTCTAAAAAGAGATCAAATTCGTGAATTTCTCGATACTTTCTCCCTTTGATACGGATTTTTGACAGAGCTAAGCGGATTTCCGGTTGGAAAATGATGAAGACTGCTAAGACCGCGACATTCACTACGTTGAGCATCAGTTTTTCTAAAACAGGAAAGCCAAACCAGCTAGCGAGAAAAAAAACGAAAAGAAAGGCGAGAAATCCAAAGACAACATCCATCGCCCGCGTTCCCCAAAAAAACTTCAGGAGATAGTTGAGCATCACCCAAATGATGACAATCTCGACAACGGGGATCAAAAAATTAAGAAAAAGCATCTACTCTTCTATGGCATCCATGGTTTCTAGAAGCGTTAAAATCATGTGGTGCTCAGCAACATCATGTACCCTCAAATAGGCCGCGCCCTCAAGTGCGCTCATTGTATTGAGGGCAAGAGTTGTTGACAAGAGCTGTGATGCCTCTTTTTTAAGAATTTTTTGTAAAAAAGATTTCCGAGAAAGGGAGATGAGAATTGGAAAGCCATGAGAGCAAAATGTCTTTAGATTCTTAAGAATTTGTAAGCACTGTTGGGGCGTTTTACCAAAACTTCCTCCCCCAATACCGGGGTCAAGAATGATTTGGGATGAGTCCACTCCTTCCTCAATAAGGAGTTCAGCTTGTTGCTTTAAAAAAGCGCAAATTTCAAAAATAACTCCGTCTGGATAGGAGGGGGTAGGATGCGAGTGAGGAGGTCCCTTTGCATGCATAACGACAAGTTGAGCGCCACTTTGGACAGCGAGTTTCCGCATTTCTTGATTGGTAAAACCGGTAATATCGTTTAGCATGTTGACACCCGCTTTCAGTGCGGCGCGTGCCACGCCGGGTTTAAAGGTATCTATGGAAAGGGGGCGGTCTGAGTGTTTGCGTATCCCTTCAATCACAGGGATGACACGATCGATCTCTTCATTTTCCGAAACACTTTTTGATTGTGGCGCGGTCGATTCACCTCCAACATCAAGAATATTAGCTCCCTGTTCAAAAAGGCGCAATCCATACTCAACTGCTTGATTGCAATCTAGATGGCGTCCTCCATCAAAGTAGGAGTCTGGGGTGCAATTGAGAATTCCCATCAGTTGGATTTGCGTTTTTTTCATAGCTGAAGCATAGTGCTGTTAAGTTATTTTTTTCTCAGGATATTGCTATGGACGTGGTTACTCTATCGAGAATTCAGTTTGGGATGAATATCGCTTTTCACTATCTTTTTCCCCCATTGAGCATCGGTTTGGGCCTGATCTTGATCATCATGGAAGGAGCATATCTTAAAACAAAAAATCCTGTCTATGAAAGGATGACCCGGTTTTGGGTGAAGGTCTTTGCGATTATCTTTGCCATTGGTGTGGCAACCGGTTTAGTACAGGTTTTTGCCTTTGGAACCAATTGGGCCAGCTTTTCTCGGTTTGTCGGCGATGTTTTTGGCAGCATGCTGGGTGCAGAAGGGATCTTTGCCTTCTTTTTGGAGTCGGGTTTTTTAGGTGTTTTGCTTTTTGGCTGGAACCGAGTCAGTCACAAGGTCCACTTTCTCTCCACTATTATGGTGGCTGTAGGGGCGCATTTTAGCGCGGTTTGGATTGTGATTGCTAACTCGTGGATGCAGACGCCCGCAGGCTATAAAATCATTGGAGAGGGGGGAGGCCAACATGCCGTTTTGGAGAGCTTTTGGGGAGCGATTTCGAATCCCTCAAGCCTCGATCGGTTAGCTCACGTCCTGATTGGGGCATGGCTCACCGGCGCCTTTTTGGTTGTGAGTGTCAGTGCCTACTATCTTCTCAAGAGACGCCATCTCGCTTTTGCAAACAAGTCATTTCGAATTGGGCTATCAGTAGCAGCGATTGCGGTGTTGTTGCAAGGTATTTCAGGCGATTCAACCGGGCGAGGCGTTGCGAAGAACCAGCCGATCAAATTAGCCGCTTTTGAGGGTGTCTATAAAACCGTCACCCCGACTAGCATGTGGGTGATCGGCGCCATTGAGCCAAAAGAGAAAAAGGTGATTGGGATTCCGATTCCTGGCTTGCTCTCCTTTTTAGTTTATCGCGATTTTACTCAAGCCGTCCCAGGATTAGATCAATTCCCTCCGGAATTGTGGCCACCGGTAGGCATCGTCTTTCAAACCTACCATGGCATGCTTTTCATGTGGGGCTTTATGGCCGTGGCAGCTCTTTTGGGTCTCATTGCATGGAAGAGAAAAAAGATTTTGGAGAGCAAATGGACCCTCCGCCTTTTGGTCATTTCAGTTCTTTTTCCTGAAATAGGCAATCAGCTTGGGTGGTATTCCGCTGAAATCGGAAGGCAGCCTTGGGTGGTATATGGTTTGTTAAAAACCAAAGATGGAGTGTCAAAAAATTTGGTTCCCAGTCAGGTGATTTTTTCGCTCATTTTATTCGCCTTTATTTATCTCCTGATTTTTGTTCTATTTATCTATCTAATGAATCGAAAAATTCAGCAGGGTCCTGAGGATGTGGAGCCGGATGAATACAGAGATCCCTACAAGTCATGAGGAAACGATATGGTTAGTGCAGTTGAATATGGATTTATGGTCTTTTGGTACATCATCGTTATTACTGCGGTGGTTTGCTATGCCATGTTAGATGGGTTTGACTTAGGAGTCGGCTCCCTACATCTCTATACGCGCAAAGATGAGGAGAGGAGGATCTTCTTGAACGCGATCGGTCCTGTTTGGGATGGCAATGAGGTTTGGTTAGTCATTGTTGTTGGGGCCTTATTTGCGGGGTTTCCTTTTGCCTATGCCACTCTTTTTTCTGCTTTCTATATTCCACTCTATCTACTCGTTTTTGCTTTGATTTTTCGCGCTGTAGCCATTGAATTTCGGAGTAAACTACCTAAACGATGGTGGCGCTCAACATGGGACATCCTTTTTTTTCTAGGGAGTGTGGGTATTGCTCTGTCAGTGGGCATCTCACTTGGGAATTTGGTAGAAGGGATTCCTTTAGACGAGAATTTTCACTATACCGGCGACGTGATCTTAACTTTTTTGCGTCCTTATCCCATTTTAGTGGGGATTCTAACCCTAGCTCTCTTCAAGATGCACGGAACGATCTATCTCATTATGAAAACAGAGGGCGAGCTGCAGCAAAAGCTCATTCGCTGGCTCCGCCCTTGCATGATTTTTTTCATCATGACCTATGTCATCACCACGATTGTCACCCTGATTTATCAGGAGCATATGGTGAATGCAATACGCGAGCGTCCCTACCTTTTCTTTGTGGCTCTTGCTAACATGCTCCTCATAGCCAACATTCCACGTGAAGTGGACAAGCACCACTATGGGTGGGCCTTTATTTCGTCTTGTCTGAACATCGCCTTTTTGCTGGCTCTTTATGCGATTGGGACTTTCCCTTATGTGATTCGCTCCAGTGTAGAGCCCATCACTAATAGTATTACTGTGATGAGCGCGGCCTCGTCGCTCAATACCTTAATCGTATTATCGATCGTTGTAGCGGTCGGCTTACCCTTGGTTTTTGGCTACGGTTTTTTTGTCTACCGTCTCTTTCGCGGGAAGGTTCAAATCGACCATCATAGCTATTAACCCAAAAAAACTTTGGGCCTCTTTGTACTCGCTAGCTTAACCTGTACTGTCTTCGCTCGCGATCGTCTAACTGGAACGAACATCCACCAAAAATCTTCAGGACCCATTTGAGAAAATACAAAGCTAATCTTTATGCATAGGAGGGACCATTGTATATATACGTTCATTTCCAGAAACAGATGCCTGTGAATCATCCGGATATATAGAGCGGAGAGTTGAGCTACTTGAAATAGTGGAAGGAAGAGGGGGAAATCCTGCATAGATTTCATTTCTTCTTCGATGCTGGCGGGAGGCTCTGGTATGATCACTTCTTGTTGAGCGCGTGCCTCTGGATGTTCCGGAAGAGCTTGTTCTATGACTTCTATCAGACAAACGTCCAAGCTCAACTCCATCCCCCTTGTTCTTCCATCTCAATCGAGCTAATGCAGCCAGAGCCACTAAAGTGACAAGCAAGCATAAACTGGCTAATACTGCGACAACAGGGACAAGGGGATTTAAGGGCTCATCGGGGGATGTTTGCCGTGTTAGCGTTGTTAAAGCACCTGTAGTGGTGAAAATTGGAGCAAAGATGCGCGTTGTTACGGATACAGCCGTTGTGGTGGTAAAAGATCTACGTGAAGTCACTAAATTAGAGATCGATGTTGCCACTTCGGTTGTGCTGCTGACAGGAAAGGTAAGCGCTTCTTTTGTAGCTGACTGAGTTGTGTCCGTGTGAAGATTAGATTGTGATGTGTGAGAAGCGGTTGTGATTGATTTTGTTGAAGAAGAGGTTGTTGTCGTTGTTGAAGAAGAGGTTGTTGTTGTTGTTGAAGAAGAGGTTGTTGTTGTGGGGATGGAGATCTGAGGAAGAACGCGCCCCATGATGTTTGTTCCAGTTGAAAACATAGAATTCCACGCATAAAAAACGTGTTGACTATCCAAAGAGATCCCAACCGGAGAGGTTTGATCTCCGCTCATATTGACGTTGACACGCCTTGGCTCTCCATTGGCTTCTCCATTCGGGAGATAATCTTGGCTCAGAATTCCATATCCATTTAGGTCTGTACTTGCCCACATTATTGTAAACCTACCGTCCGGGTAGGCAATCGCGTAGGGATAGGGATATTCACCTCCAAAAATCATGTTTACTTGTTGCATATCTACAACAACTTCATTGTTAGAGTTAAAAATGTGGAAATGCAAATTATAGCTCATAGGAGCGCTACTTCCTTCATATAGCACCAAAAATCGGCCATTAGGAAGAGAAGTTACAGAAACAAATCTGTAATGCTCATAGCGATTAGTCACTAAAAAACGATTTTTTATAACAGCATTTTCGACACTATAGACTTCAAGAACAAGGCCTCCCATTTTACCCAGAACAATTACCCTGCCATCAGGCAGTACTTTGCTATGGTAAATAAGTGGAGCAGAACGCTGAGAATAAATATTAAAATTGGAGAGACTTTCCTTTTCGGAGCTATAAATCCGAACGAGAGTTGCCTTGGTTGTAGCCTTGATTCCAGAGTAGGTGAAAGCCAGCTTGTTATTCAATAAGGGAGTCAATTGGGGCGTCGATAAATCTGCGTTATCAAGGAACCAGTCAAAAGAGTCAGCACCGACTTGCTCCATGTTGTTGGTATAAAATAGTAGTCCATCGGGCAAGGAAAGAACAAATCCGCCTTCAGGGAGAGCTGCCACACTTATTTTTCTGTAGAGATCTGGCCCTGGATTGCGGCTCGTCTCCAAGCTGATGACCAATTCAGTCCCGACCATTTGCTGCGCAATAGGGTCTATTCGTTGCAGCCTCAACGTGACATAGTTGTACCCCCATACGACAACTACATGCCCATTTGTAAGTTTTACAACGCCTAAAACATGTTCGCTACCGCTAGCCGTTGTAACTAAAAATTCATCTCCTATTGCACGCTTCCTCAAAAATGGAGTTAGTGAAAAAGTTGCAGAAGATTCCTGCACGGTATGTGTAGTGGAGCCTGAGGGGTATTCGAAAACTTGAGGAAATAAGTGTGTTAGAGACGGATGCTTCTGTTTTGAGGCGTGTGCTTGCCCTACAGAACTTTGGTGATGAAAAGGATCTACCCTATGCATTTTCAGCTCGATTTAAAAAACAAAGGATGGATTGTTTGATTTTTTTTTATTTAAAGCAATTGGAAAAAATTACACCCGCTGAGCAGTGTATACGATCGTAGTCCGTTAGCGAGTCTAAAAAAGGCTGTAAGATACTGTCCTCCCCCTAAACAAGTAGGGGGAGGAAGTGGAATTATTCAACAGAGAGTACGTAGTACGCGGGGAAGGCGAAGTTGTTGTTTGGGCGGGGAGAGGCCGTCAGGGTGACGCGCTTGCCGACCAACTTCTCCAGGTTCACACGTGTACTATAAAGAAAGGCTACAGGAAGATTCTCTGCACGTAGCAGATAATCACCGGGACGATTCTTCACAGGACGGTTGTAAACCTCCACAATACCGGAAAGCAAGGTGGCATTGAGCTCTTCTTCTTTGTAGAAGTCCTCCTTTGTCCGTTCATCATGAGCCACTGCCCATAAATGAAACAAAGACTCCTCCAAGGGCTCCCAAACCAGCATCTTATCTGTTCGCTCGCCCAAAGCAGAGGCAAGTCCTAATGTGTGGGCGGCTGCGTCTGCAATCTCCACAACATCTTTTTCCTGATAGGCTGAAGGAATCTCAATTCCAAGCTGGGCAAGCTTGTCTAAATGAGCTGGATCAATTTCTGCGTTGACAGTCGAATGGTTAGCCTTACTCTCTAAGAAGGCAATTTTCTTCTGCACATAAATTTCCTGAATGACAGAGTTCGCCTCATGAGCACGTGTAGAAATATCAGGTAGATCAGAGTAATTCTGTTTCAACTCTTGAAACTTTCCGTTAATGGCGTCCAGATCGATTTGCTCGAAAGGCTTTTGGATCTGCGCTTGTGCAAACATAAAAGCAGAGCTGAGGTGGTGGGTGGCTTCACGATGTCTTTTTTCCATTTTGGCGATTAGCTCAACAGGACCAATGTTGTCGACATACTCTTTGGCGATATAGAAATGTGCAGACTCAGGAAGCTCCACTTCAAGCCACTTACTGTTGATGTCGCTCACAACCGTCTCAATGCGATCACCTGTGTTCAGCTGGGCTACAACAGGAGCTTCGATATCAGGATAGAGACGGATATTGACGCGATCACCTTCCACAACACCATCCAAAACTAAGGTGCGAAAGATGTATCCTTTCATGCCCTTTTTTGGCTGGATTGAATAGAAATCACTATCCTCGCCATTGATAGCAAAGAGCTGTCCAGCTCGGGTTTCACATACCACGTGGGCGTCTAGGCTTGGCTGCGTGCGCATCCGCACTTTTGAGCCGATGATTTTTCCTGTGAAGGGTTCAAAGGTAGATGTAGAAGTCGCTTCTTCTTGGTCCGCAATCAACGCAACAGACGTGCAAGTTAGAAGTAGTGTGATGAGCAGTTTTTTTGACATGGATAACCTCTCTCATTCTCTCATGAGTTATTACCCAAACTTGTAATCGTTAAGAACGAATATATCAAGTGAAAAAACTCTAACTATACAAGACAGCTTTGATGTGCTCACAATTCGGATGTCCGCAAGTGCAGCCTACGGGCGTTCCCAAATAAACCGTGTACTGTTCTTTGGGATCTAGGGGATTGGAGACGCAGAACATGTTTTTTCCATTGTCCTTGATGTCCCAAGTGCGAAAAGTGAGCTCTGCATCTGAAACAGTTTCCTCTTCAGGAGCTGCATTTTTGGAAATGTTGTGGATCGTGCGCGCCAGCTGACAATGGGTGCAGTTACAGTGAGGCTCTGGCTTTGGAAAAGAACCCAAATCACCACCTAACATCATCTTGGCCATCTCAGAGATTTTATCCAAAACATCCTGAGGCATATCAGGTAGATCGGCTTGTGCTTGGTTGTGCTGAAAAGCGGTTTCCAGATTCTCCATTCCTGGCATTCCCTTCGTAATCCCAAACCGAATCGGCATCCCAGAAAGCTGCTCAGCAGAAAGGCCTGTCATCTGCTGCAGAATTCCCCCCAATGTCTTGGGATCTTCCGCCTTAGGCTTCTTGTCCAGGTGTTTCATGTGAGCAGAAAAGGTAATATCCACAAGAGAAGACTCTATTTCAGGGATTTGAACCACTTTTCCGTCGAGTAAATGGATAATCAAAGTAAATTTTTTAGTTTCAGGGTTTTCTTTTGATTGTAAGAAAGTGACCTGGTCCCATGTCGCAGAAATGTGGGGGGGTATACAAATCAACTTTTCATCTATTTTTACTTTCATAAGGACCTCCTGATTCTTCCTCACATTTTACAGAAAGAGGGGTTTTCAAGCAAGCGTTTTTAGCGCTCTTGCTATTTGACTGCTAGTTTTGGGTGAAAAAGTTTTTATTGCTTCTTGGGAGGCGAGGCTCTAAATTTCGGAAAAATAGCGGAGCCTCCCATGTCACGAAAAACATTTGTAATCGATACCAACGTTTTAGTCCATGACCCTGATGCAATCGGAACATTTGGGGATAATGACGTTGTAGTTCCTCTTGCTGTTCTTGAAGAGTTGAGCACGATGAAAGGGTTTCGAGATGAATTAGCGAAAAATGCACGGGCGGTGCTTCGTTATTTCGAGTCTCTTAAAAAACAAGGAGAGGGGGATCTTCATGGGGGGGTAAAGCTTCCCAATGGGACACGCATCCGGATTCAGCTGGAAATTAAAGCAAATTATAGTCCCAGCTTCTCTTTGTCTTTGAACTCGTCAACCTATCGTATTTTAATGGCAGCCTATTTTCTTTTTGAAAAGGGAGAGAGTGTTGTTTTTGTATCCAAAGACTTGGCAATGCGCGTGAAAGCGGAGGCGATGGGTTTAGAGGCAGAAGACTATGAAAATCAGAAGTTTTCCTACGACAGTCTCTACAAGGGATACCGAAAAATAGAGGTCCCGAAGCATGATATTGACCTCTTTTTTAAAGATGGACGCGTTGCGGTCAATATCCCGGAGGTGGACCTTCTTCCCAATGAATACTGCATTATGACATCTGCTGAGCACTCTTCTGCAGTTGGCAAGTATGATGCTGCCACTAAGCAACTCGTGTCTCTTTTGCAGTTGCCTGGTAATATTTGGGGAATTAATCCCTTAAATGTAGAGCAGAGATGTGCACTCGACCTTTTGATGCGTGATGACGTGAAACTCGTGACTCTGATCGGTCCAGCCGGGACCGGAAAAACTCTTTTAGCCCTTGCTGCAGGTTTACGCAAAGTTTTCGATGAGTCGGTCTATTCTCGTATTTTAGTCAGCCGGCCCATTGTACCTCTGGGTCGCGATATTGGCTATTTACCTGGTTTGAAGGAGGAAAAACTGATTCATTGGATGCAACCGATTTATGACAATCTGGAGTATTTGTGTGAGTCGACGGGGAGTGAGCCTAATGAGACATTACGATGGGTCACGGAAGGGAAAAAACTAGAAATGGAGGCGGTGACTTACATCAGAGGACGTACGTTACCCAAGATGTATATCATCATTGACGAGGCCCAGAACTTGACTCCTCACGAAGTGAAAACAGTGATTTCGAGAGCGGGTAAAGGAACTAAGGTGGTCTTAACGGGGGATCCCACTCAAATTGACAACCCTTACTTAGACAAAGATTCCAATGGTCTAACCTATATTGTAGGCCGTTTTAAGGAGCAGAAGTTGTTTGGCCATGTATTTATGGAGAAAACAGAACGTTCTGAATTGGCTGCAATGGCTGCGGAGGTGATGTGAAGCAGAGGCGGCCCTGGAAAGACTCTTGGTGGCTGCTGGTTATTTGTCTGGTGCTGTTTACGGTTTTGCGCCTTTTAGCCAAGAAAAGTCATAAGGAAGATTCTTTTGAAAATGAGAGGCCCTCTGTTCCTGCTCCTGTAGTTGTGCAGAATGATTTTCTTCTCTTGCATCCATGGATTCAGGCGCAACCGGGGATTAAAGAGCTCAACAAAGAAATTGTGCGTGATTTAGGGATGCTCCGGGAAGTGTGTGAGAGCGTAAAAAAGATTCCAGCCCAAAAGGTTGAGCGAGCTTTAATTGAAACGGCCGCAAAACTGCACGCACAAGTTCCGATCTCCTTTCCAAACAGTTTGTATAACGTGATCTGTATACCTGATCACGCTTGGGTTTCTGCTCCACTCCCGTTTCAGGTTTTCCAACGTCTTTATTTAGGAGACATGGAGACAGGGCTTCCTTTTTATCTTGACGTGCGAGTATTTGAAGCAAGTGGGAAGGAGGCAGAAGAGGTAATCGCCTGGCACCTCAAAACACTTGATGGAAAGCCCACTGCGCTCCACCGGTCCACACATCGGGCAATTTATACGTTAACCGGTTCGCGGACACGTGAGACTGCCCATGGCTTTGCAACAGGGCAGAGGGGACTTTATTTGGATTGCATTCAGGAAAAGGAACGTCTATTTGTTTTATATGCAGAGGGTTCTTTGTCAGCTTTTGAGAAACAAGATTTTTTATTTAAACAACTTATAGGACAAGTATATGATTAAATGGTTACTGATTTCGCTATGCGCTTTACCTTTATTTGGGAGTGATGATCCGCTTCAACAGTTAATGGAAGGAAATCAACGTTATTTGAAGGGGAAGAAAAAACGGGCTGAGTCTGTTCAGTCGCCTTTTGCAGTCGTTGTTGCCTGCTCGGATTCTCGAGTGGCACCTGAATTGATTTTTGATCAGGGGCGTGGCGAGCTCTTTGTCGTCCGTGTGGCAGGAAATGTTGTGGGCGATCTTGGGATGGAGAGCATTCGATTTGCCGTTGATGCACTCGGCTCCTCTTTCATCATGGTGATGGGGCATGAGGGGTGTGGAGCAGTTGCTGCTGTGATGGATGGCCAAACAAAAACGATTCCAGCAATCGCCTCTTTGATCGGGCCCGCTGTGAAAGGGAAAAAGGATCTAAAAGAGGGAATCGAAGCGAATGTGGCCCACGTTGTACGTACTTTACAAAAGAGCTTCAATGTTCCGGTTGTAGGGAGCTATTATGATTTTCAGACAGGTAAAGTAGAACTTGTGAAGTGAGGGTTTTCTTTCTGACACTGTTGTGTTTAGCGGCGCATCCTTTGTTTGCTTCAGGGGATGAGCCGCCTCTTTTTGCCGGCAATATGATTGCTTATTCTGCAAATAATACCCCACCGGGCCATGCTTTTGTGCAATCTTACGTCTATGCAACCCATCTTTTGGGAATGTATAACCCGGACTCCAGGCGGATTTTTGATCGCCACGTGCATCAATATGAGCTTGAAGTAGAGGTTGCGGTAGGTTTGACCGAGCAGATCGATGTAACTCTTGAAATGCGTGGGTTTAACATACGTACAAGCGGTAGCGATACCTTTCAGCCGGGTGATACCAATCTCTTTTTTGGTTTTCATGTTCTAGAAGAAAAGCAAAGAAGTCTGGTTCCAAGTGTCCGTTTTTTGGTAGGTGAGTTTTTTCCTACTGGAAAGTACGACAACTTGGATGTGATGTTTGAGGGAAATGATGGCGTAGGAATGGGAGCGTTTAGTACCTATCTCGGTTTTATCGCGAGTAAAACCTATCACCTGGGGTGCCATCCCTTTAAGTGGACGGTGAATGTTTTTTACTATCTTTCTTCTAGAGTGAATGTAAACGGGGGAAATATTTTTATCCTCGATCGTCCGAACTTGAAGGGGCAGGTCACGCCTGGTGTACAGTTTGAGTTTGATCTTGCTTTTGAATACAAATTTAACCGGCCATGGGGTGTGGGATTGGACATCTACTTTCAACAGCAAAATGCCGGCTCTTTTCGCAGCAATCATGTTGCCGATGAAAAAGCTTATCCCACCATTCCCTCTTCCCATCTGTTTAGCCTACTTCCCACCATTGAGTATAACTTCAGCGACCGCCTAAGCGTATTAGGTGGTTCGTGGATCACAGTGGCAGGACGAAACGCTCCGCTCTTTGCAAGCTACGTCTTCTCTTTTTACTATTTTTTCTAGACAGAGCATAAACAAATCTTTTGATTCGATAGGAAAAGGGATGAAGAAATTTAGGATTTCCTTTTTCATTTTACTTCTTCTTGCAGTCGTGGCACTGATCATACTCTATATCGTTACCCACGAGATTGCGGTTTTGGAACCAGACAGCATGATCGGGCGCAAACAGCGTGACCTTTTCTTCGACGCTTCATTACTCATGCTTCTTTTTGTGATCCCTGCTATTGTTTTAGGCCTTGTTTTTGCCTGGAAATACAGAGCGGGAAATAAAGGGGAGCAGAAGTCGAGCACGGGTACAAAGGCAAGAGGTCCACCATTCATTTGATTGCGAGCGAACAGCGGCTCCCTTTAGGTGCAAAAATCACCTCAGCGAAAGGTAATGAACCCGAACAGGTAAAGGTTCTAATACAAGAGATAGAGCCACTTTTACCTTTTCATCGGATAGTCTTTCTTGAAGCTGACAAAGGGTATGATAGCAGAGAACTCCGAGTGCAGCTACTGATGATGGGAATCTACCCTTTAATTCCCTATCGAGGAAAGGGCCAAAGAGGGAGTAGGTGGATTAAGAGGGTCCGCTGGAGGGCAGAGAGAGCTATTAGCTGGCTAAAAAGATGTTATCGAAGAATAGCTACAAGATGGGAAAGACTTATAGACGCGTATTCTGCAATAGTTCTTGTGGGGCTGTGCTTCTATTGGTGTAAAAAAATAGTGGGATAGTCTCACGTTGGGCGCGAGCGATGTTTCTCTGTTCTTTAGTCGTTGTAATGGGAATCTGTTTAATAATTCTTTTTAGTGTTCTTTAATTGTAAAATCGATTATAACCTTTTTCTGAAAAATAAATAGAGGTTCTTTGTTATGGCCGCCGCTGCTGCAGCTGTTCCCGTATTCCGCTTCGCCTATGATATCAAAGCGGGGCAATTACCTGCTCTAAGAGAACAGGACTTAACTCCAGGATTCGGTCTGCCAGATTCGGTTAGGGAGGAACTAATCGCTGTCATGGAAAGCTATGTGCAAACGCATCCTAACCCAAGCAAGCTTAGAGGACGTGTCACCCTCTCTTCCAACAAGGGATTAATCTTTCATGAGCCAGCAATGGAAAAGGCCCTTTGTCGTAGGATTGCGTACAAAGGAGTGTCATACGTATTTGATCCCTTCGCTTTTTATTTGAAAGAGGCGCGTATCGAGCATCCGATTACACTGGATTTGACGCTAGACGTGCATAGCATTAAGCAAGATAGAGGATTAACAACGGGTGCGTTGCGCTTTCCACATCTGCTGAAAGATATACACGAGCGTTACAATGATTCTGAGGGGCTCCGAGCCTGTATTGTGGGTCCTGGAATGAGCCGGGTGCGTGGGCTTCCTCTCTCCTGCCCTCAGTTTGTTGAACTACGTGCGATTTTGCCAGAAGCGCATATTGAACTATTAGATAACGACTCTTCTCTTTTGGCTGAGATGAGGCGGCAAGTAGCAGCTGGAAAATGTGATTACTTTCCCCTTGAAATGCGTTTTTACACCTATCCGGAGAGTCCCGGTATTGCACCTGAAGCCTATTTTCCGCTTTTTGAGAAAATAAGAAGTTCGTTGAAACAGCTATCTGAGCTAGACCCTTTGCTAGGCCAATTGGACTCCCTTTCTGTAAAAGTTAATTCAGACAAGACTAGCGTACGGAATTTTGACATTAGGACCTCTCAGTTTCGAGCTACAGAAGAGAAGACTTTCGATCTTATCCTCGCTACATTTTCGATTACCAATGCTTATGCTAATCAACAGCCTAAACCGGATTCAAAGGCAATTGTGGCTAGTTTACTCAAATTTCTTCGCGCCCTTAAAATAGGTGGCTCACTTTATATAGATGCTGTTGCCTTTTCGGGGCTTTCTCCTAAGGATGCCGAAAATCTGTCTATTCTGGACGGTATTGAGAAAAAGTTGGGAAGTCGCTTAGAACGGCGTGCTCTTCCTTTAAACGCATTTGATCCTAGTATTCGTGGACCTGTAGGCATACTCCAGAGGCCTCAGTACGGTACTGACCAGGTGACGACTGTCACCAGTTCCACAATCATCGTGCTCACCCGTCTACCCGTGCAAGTCGATTAACTCTACAAACACGTGTCCGCAAAATGCTTCCCAATTGCACTTTGGACCCGGTCATCAAAGCTAATGTAACCGGGCGTGTGGTCTTTGAGTGCGCCCGCTTGCAGAATTCCCGACATCAGCAGGGCGCGTACTAATTGAATTTTTTCAGGACCAATTGAGTGCTCATCGCCTGTAAAGTTGAGGGGAAACCCACTATTGATCAAATGTACCCTACCCGTGTCCAAGTCGAAATGGCAGTTTGAATAAGAGGGAAATCTTTTTCGAAAGTGCACACTATCAAACTCTCGGTCAGATGAGGATGCACTGGCAAGAAGGCACCCCTTTTTAAGGAGACCATGATGAATTTTCGGGATACTGGTCACGCCCGTACACCCAAGGATTAAATCCACCTCAGGAAGAAGCTGTCCCAAGTTTGGGCGCATCGGATCCATTTTTTCATAAACGGTCACTTGGTATGTTTCCCTCAGAAGCTGATTAAAGGCAGACCCCATTGCTCCATTTCCCATGATCAAAATGTGCTTCGACTTAAGGTGATAGGAGGGGAATTTCTTTGCAATTTGATCCAAAATAAGCTGCGCAACCCATTGAGGTTCATATCGCTTCTTTAATGAGAGAGTGGCTATATTGAAGACAGGAAAGGGGAGAGAGCAGTGTTTTAGCTTTTCAAAACCCGATGAAGTTTGTTCAATACCGACGATTTTTGGGGAGAGGTGATCGAAATGTCGAATGATAGCCGAAAGAAGATGTCCTCCATCATCAAGCACAATATACCGGTCATAATTGTGTTTTCGCTTAAAGCAATCGACCAAAAACTGTAAAACGATTTTATCTAACAAAAAATCGTATGAACAGTGGGAGTCAAAAAACGCACTAAGAGAGCTCACATAAATTCCCTCTTCATTCATGTTTTTGGCCACCCGTTCATTGGTTGAATAGCACTTACCTAAAATGCAAATATTCTCAGGCTCAATCCCATAGGTGTATAAAGCCTGGAACATTGAGTGCGTTGTTTCCAGGATATGTTGGAGCGAAAGAATGCACGTTCTCTTGAGCGTGGTTGCCCCTGGATAAAGCGATTTGGTAAATTCGATAAGTGGTAGTTTCATTTTTTTCCGAAAAACTGTTTAATGTGTGAGAGTTTTTCCCAAAACGCGCATTTTGTGTTACGGTAAAAATTACCTAACTCAGTTGCAAAGTTTTGGTATTAAAGGGAATTATATTTTGGTTTAGGGATGAACAACTTGATAGAACTGATCCGCCGATACACGATTCAGCATGACCAGAAAATTAAAAAAATCTGCGAACCGCTGCAACACATAGGTATCTCTACCTATGCATACTATTCGATCAAGCACGATGGAAGTTTTGTGATCCTGTCAAACTATCCAAAGCAGCTTGAGTTTTTTTATGGTGAAAAACTGTATTTAACGTGTCCTTATTTGAAGCATCCAAGGCTCTACCGCTCTGGAGTGGATCTGATCCCATTGACGCCTCATGAAGAGCACCTTGAGACCTCAAAACGGGTCTATCAGATCGACCATCTTCTGTTGATGATTCAGCAGGTTGGTGGCGGCATGGAGGGCTTTTTCTATACCAAGGAGAACTTGGGAGTTGAAGATGCACGCATCTTTCTTCCCAAGCTGGCGCTTTTGAGGCGCTTTAATAGCTACTTTAAACGGGAAGCTAGAGGATTGATTGAGGCAGCATTTGCCGATGGGTATAACCTTAGCAAGGTACGTGGACGCTGTTTCTTTGAAAGGGAATCGCATCTTCCCCTCTCAAGCGACCATGATGAAACAGAGAGGTTCTTGAAACAGGTCTGCGCTCTTTCTCAGCAAGAAGAGAGTTGTTTGAATTTGTTTCAGCAAGGACACTCTGCGCAGTCAACGGCAGCCTTGATGGGGATTTCGCAACGGACCGTTGAGCATTATTTTGAGAACATCAAAAATAAGCTCGGTTGTGCAACGAAAGGTGAGCTTCTTAACTGGTAAGTAAAATTGACAATAGGCTACTTTCGTAGCATGCTTACATCTAGTTTTGATGCATTGTTGCCTGCATGGGAGGCTCTGGACGAAACTGGGGCCCCTTTTCTTTTGGATTGGCGTGACCAAGTTGCTCGGGCGCGCCCATACTCTGGTTTGAGGGTCTACCACAATATCCCCCTTTCTATTGAAGCTGTTTGTAAAATCGACACCTTATGCCAAGCAGGTGCTGAGGTTGTTGTGAGCTGTACAGATTTTCTCATTCCAGCGACGCTTCCACAAGCAAGAAGACTGATTGATGCAGCAGGAATCGAGTTTCGAGAAAATAAGTATGCACAGCCGGGTGAATTCGATTTTTATCTCGATTGCTCTGCTGAGCTTTCTGTTCTTCCACCTCCTAAACGAGGCGTTATAGAGCTAACACGCACCGGCGCACTTGTGTATGAGAAAAAGCATTTTGCTGTGCCAATTCTCTCGGTGGATAACAGTTACCTAAAGATACTGGAGACCTACTATGGCACGGGAGAGGCTTTCTTGCGTGCCTTCAGGGCCCTTTCGGGTAAAAATGTTTCGGATGAAACCTTTCTTTTATTTGGTTATGGCAAGGTAGGCCAAGGAGTGGCGCAGGCGATTCGTAAAGCAGGAGGGGAGTGCCAGGTTATCGAAATAGAACCGCGTGCCCGTAGTCTGGCCAAGCAACATGGTTTTCGCTCTTTTGTAAACGACGCGGAGGGTCTTGTTGCCGTGGATGGGGCTACTGTTGTAGTGACAGCCACAGGACGCAAAGAGATTCTGAGACGTTCTTTTCCCACCATTGAAAGCCATCTAGCTGGGAAAACACTTTGCAATATTGGAGCTGATGATGAAATAGGGATGGGATTTACAGGAGTGCATCTTTTAGCTGGAGGACATCCGATTAATTTCTCCTTAGAACATCCCACATTAATGAAGTACTTGGATCCTTCCTTGTATGCGCATAACTTGGGTATTCAAGTTTTGCAGGAAAGAGAGTACGCTCCTGGCTTTCATCCCTTTCCCCGTGAGCTCGACCTTTCAATTGTCCATCGCTGGGCAGATATTCACAATGAATCCATTGATCTGATCATCCGTACACAATAAAAAAGAGGACACCCAAAGGTGTCCTCATGATTTAAAAGAACATAGCTTGATTTATCTGCCTAGTAGCAGCAGAGATCACCAAATCTATAGTTCAACAGGATACGTCCAACCCAAGCCGTGTCGCTTAAGCTAAAATGAAATCCATTGGAACTCTTATTGTTGTGGCAGAAGTGCAGAGTTAAGAGCTCTACACCAAGGGACCAGCTGCATCCGAGATCATACTCAATCCCAGCACCTCCGACCCAGCCCCACTTCGTTTCGCAGTGCTTAAATCGGCGGTCAACAGGTGTGTTGCTGAGTTCACGCCACTCATTGTCAAAGCTAGCTACAGCAGCTCCAACAGTGACGTAAAAAAGCGCCTCATCACAAACCATTAGTCCCGCTCTTGCACGGATGGTGGTGAACCAATCAAAAGAGTTTTTAATAAACGCATCATTTGTTGCAGTCTGCGCTCCAAGTAAACGCTCTTTGTGATCCACGTTGACCCAGTTGCAGTCTACGACGAGTCCAAAGACTGAGTTGCAGCACTGCCAGTCGTAGCCGAGCTGAATACCCAATGTAATATCGGTATTACAACGATCAAAACTCAGGACATTACTTTCAAAAAAGCCGTCAAGATCGGTGCGGTATGCCATGTGGCTGGCTACACCTATGTTACCACCGAAGTAGAAACCGTCAAATCCTGTGTCACAGCAGCACGGATCGCATGACTGTGGTGGGCAGCAGTAGTAATCAGAAGCGAATGCCTGCCCTGCTGAGAGCACTCCTGCAAGGGCTAATGCACAAAAAAGAACCTTTCTCATATTGCCTATCTCCTAGGAATTTTGTTCTGTCCCTAGGTATAACAGAGTGGCTTGAAATTTTACAAATTGAACCAGTTCTTTTTTACAAAGAGAGTACGATGCTGCAAAAAAAAGAGGACACCTAAAAGGTGTCCTCATTACTTAGAAAAGTACAGTTTGGCTTTATCTGCTTAGAAGCAGCAAAGATCACCAAATCTGTAGTTCAACAGAATACGACCGACCCAAGCAGTATCACTTAGGCTAAAGTGGAAATTGCTGTCAAATCTCTCATTGTTGTGACAGAAGTGTAGAGTGAGAACTTCTACACCGATGGTCCAGTTACATCCAAGACCAAACTCTGCTCCAACACCTCCGACCCAGCCCCACTTTGTGTCGCAGTGCTTAAATCTACGGTCACTCGCTGGTGTTGCAGTACTAACGTTACGCCACTCGTTGTCAAAACTAGCCACAGCGGCTCCTGCAGTGACATAGAGTAGTGCATCACAAACGGTAAGACCTGCGCGTGCACGAATGGTAGTGAACCAATCGAAATCACTTTTTAGACGGCGACTTGATGTTGATGTATTACGATCAAAAGTTTCGTCATGATCGACGTTTACCCAGTTCCAGTCTACAACGAGACCGAAGACTGAGTTGCAGCACTGCCAGTCGTAGCCAAGCTGAAGACCTACTGTTACATCAGTCGTACATCTAGACAAGCTAGTGAGACCGTCATCAAAAAAACCATCAAGATCATTGCGGTGCGCCATATGGCTGATTACACCAAGGTTACCACCGAAGTAGAAACCATCAAACTCTGTTTCACAGCAGCACGGATCGTACTGCGGTGGGCAGCAGTAATCAGCAGCCACTGCCTGTTGTGCCGTCAGCATTCCTGCAACGGCTAATGCACAAAAAAGAACCTTTTTCATATTGCCTATCTCCTAGGAATTTCCTTCTATTTCCAGACAGTAGCAAAACGGGTCTTTTTTTGAAAAAAAAAAATTGTGTCAGTGAAAAAAAATATGCTCTTACTTGTGTTTCACGTATTTTTTTGTAAAAGCTGGTCGAGAAGTTCTTTTCAGAGTGCTTCCCTTACGGGGCTTTTGAATCGGTTCGGGTTTAATTGAAGGGTCGGGCTCATAACCTGGAACCATTGTTTTGGGTAAATCCCGTTTAATTAGACGTTCAATGTCACGCAGTAGTTTATGCTCGTCGACACAAACAAGAGAGAGAGCCTCTCCCTTATGTCCTGCTCGACCTGTGCGTCCAATCCTGTGCACATAGTCTTCAGGGATATTAGGGAGCTCAAAATTGACAACGTGGGGGAGTTGATCGATATCGAGTCCACGTGCGGCAATGTCTGTTGCAACCAGTACGCGAACGCTTCCCTCTTTGAAGTTTGCCAGTGCGCGCGTACGGGCTGCTTGACTTTTGTTGCCGTGAATGGCAGCAGCTTGAATTCCCTTTTTTTCCAGATGACCGGCCAGACGATTGGCTCCGTGCTTGGTACGGGTGAAGACAAGGACCTGTTGCCAGTTTTGCGAATCGATTAGATGCGAAAGGAGATCAGACTTTCTTGTGCGGTCAACAGGATGGATCAGCTGCTCTACGTGCGCGGAGGCGTCATTGCGGCGGGCAACCTCGACCATGACCGGTGCATGGAGGAAGCTATCGGCAAGTTTTTTGATCTCATGCGAAAAGGTCGCTGAAAAGAGCAGGCTCTGCCTTTTTTGGGGGAGCAGTTTGATGAGCTTGCGCACATCATGAATAAAACCCATGTCGAGCATCCGGTCCGCTTCATCCAAAACAAGAATTTCCACTTTAGAAAGATCTACAGTTTTTTGATTAACATGATCTAATAAGCGTCCCGGTGTAGCCACAAGAATATCTACTCCACGACGCAAAGCGGCAATCTGCGGTTCAATTTTCACTCCTCCAAAAATAACAGTGGATTTTAGAGAGAGATGCTTACCATATGTTTTGACACTTTCGGCTACCTGAGCCGCGAGCTCACGCGTCGGTGTCAGGATGAGCGCGCGTACTTTGCCCGGAGTATGAGTAGCTAAAAGATGAAGGAGGGGCAAAGTGAAACCTGCTGTCTTGCCCGTACCCGTTTGTGCGCCCCCCATGATGTCTTTTCGCTTAAGAATAAGGGGAATAGCTTTAAGTTGAATTGGTGTGGGGGTGCTATAACCTTGTTCTAAAACAGCACGTAGTAATTCCTCCGAGAGGCCAAGAGATTCAAATGACATAGATAACAGACTCCTAAATTTCGCCTATTATCGGCTTCATTCTCTTAATTATCAAGTTTTTAATAAATAATGAACCTGATACAATGTGTGCCTTATGTCTACAAAACAGATTGCTTTTGATTTATCTCTTGCCGAATGGGAGGAGTGGACGGTCAAAGAGTCCATTCCTAAGTATAGGGCCAAGCAGATCTTTCAGTGGATTTTTCAAAAAAATAACACACAGCCGGAAACGTTCACAAATTTATCCCCCTCTGATCGGGAGAAATTGCAGAACGCCTTTTGTTGGGAGCCTCTTCGACTCGATTCCCAGCTGACCTCATCGGATGGAAGTCAGAAACTACTACTCAAAACAGCAGACAATTTACTCATTGAGCTTGTGATCATGCCCTATGATAAGCGGACGACTCTTTGCCTAAGTTCTCAGGTGGGGTGCCGCATGGGGTGCACATTTTGTCAGACGGGCAAGATGGGATTGAAGCGTAATTTGACCGCAGGCGAGATTTTGGCGCAGCTGCTGATTGCCAATCAGGCATTAGTTGGGGATAGAGTGACCAATGTTGTCTTTATGGGCATGGGAGAGCCTTTAGACAACTACGATGCCGTTGTGAAAGCGTGTGCGACCATGATCCATCCGGAGGGGTTTAATCTCTCTAAGTCTAGGGTTACCATATCGACTTCAGGGCTTGTTCCAGAGATCAAGAGATTGGGGCAAGATCTCCCGGTTCGTCTTGCGATTTCACTGCATAATCCGGACAACGAAAAGCGCAGCCGCCTGATGCCTGTCAACCGCACCTATAGTCTAGAGGAGTTAAAGCAGGTATTACTGGAATACCCGGCCTCTCCTCGTCATGGGATTACGTTTGAGTATGTGATGATTGAGGGAGTGAATGATAGTCTTGGGGATGCTAAGAAGCTGGTCCATTTTTTGCACGGCATAAAGGCGAAAGTGAATTTGATTCCGGTTAATCCTTTCCCTGGAGTGCCCATCACAGCTTCAAGTGAAGAGAGGATTCGGGAGTTCCAAACCTACTTAACAAAGCGTTCCATCCCCGCTCCTGTTCGTTATAGCAAAGGAACCGATATTAGCAGTGGTTGTGGTCAGCTTGCAGCTAAGCGAGAGGGGGAGTTGAATATGGATCCAAGGAAGCTACATAAACAAAGGCGTCTATCCGGTTAAGAAGCGTATTTTTCTTTCAGTGAAGGAAGCGTCTTTTCATTCGTCAGAACAATCAGCTCATCATCTTTTTTGAGGGTGGTCTTCTCTGAAATAAAGTGAAATGAGTCTCCCCGATATAAGTAGATTGGTTGTGCCTCTTGAGGAAATTTGAGCTGCTCTATGGGCCCGGCTTCCTGCTCGGTGATGGTGATTTTAAACAATTCCACATCGCCCTTGATATATTCTTTGAGCTCAGATGAATTTCCGTTTTCGGCTAATTTAACAAGAGAGTTTCCGATTGTCCGGTGGGGGACAATGACATTCTCTAGCCCTAGTTCAGTGCAAATTTTTTCATAAGCTACATTTTGAATGCTCACTATAACACGCTTAAACTCCAGTGACTTTCCGACCAAGCCTGTGATAATATTGTCTTGGTCTGAATCGGATACGGCAAAAAGTGCATCGACCGATTTAGGATTTGTTTCTTGCAGAAGATCCGGATTCGACCCATCCCCACAGATCAATCCGCAATCGAATTGATCTTGTAAAGATTCGATCTTTTTTTCATCTTCTTCAATGATAATCACTTCATTGCCCTTTTCAATGAGTATGGGTACCGCGTTTAAGACATCTTTTCCTGCACCAATAAATACAATTCTCACGACATCATTCTCCTTCCTATAAATGTTTTAGGGTAGATTAAGACGAGTAGAGTAACGATTTCTAAACGTCCTAAGAACATATCAAAAATCAAGACTCCTTTCAAAAAGGCCGGAAGCTCAGGCCCAGTAAAGCCTGAGGAAGCGCCGACAGTTCCAATGGCAGAGACAACATCGAATAGCGCATTTAAAGGGTCATACCCCATCATGACAAACGCGCCTGTCGATAGAAAGATAGCAATGACATAGAGTGAAAACAGAGCAAGGCACCCATAGGCCTCTTCACGATTTTGCGCAAAGCTAACTACTTTGTCGGCACTCTTGGTCAGCGAAGTGCGAAAAAAAAGCAGATGAAGCGCCTTGAGGAGGATGAGTAAACGCATCAGCTTGAAACCACCCGCCGTTGACTGTGTTGAGCCGCCAATAAACATAGAGAGGATCAACAGCAGTTTGGTACCACTATTTAGAGTTGAGAGATCGAAGGTTGAGTACCCAGCTGTTGACTGAAGAGAAATGACATTTAAAAAAGCAGTTGGGATGAAAGAGAGCTGGTTTGGTGCAAATAAAAAGAGCACCAACAGTGTGAATACCAAGCAGCAAAGAACAAGGGCGCCCAGTTGGGTGTCACGCGCTAGCTTTTTTAAGTCTTTTAAGCTAGAGAGCCAAAAAAGAGGAAAAGATACCGCTCCAAGAAAAGCAAAAACCAGAACACCTGATTGAATGAGAAAAGAGAAGTTGCTCAGGCTACCCGGGTGAGAAGAAAATCCTCCTGTTGAGATGGAGGAGAAGGTGAAGGTCACAGCATCAAAAAGCGAGAGTCCCGCAAGCTTTAGCGTGATCACCCCGATTAGTGTGAGCGCGCAGTAAATAAGCAGGATTTTGCGTGCAAAAATCTTCGAGTTTTCGATCAAATCTTCGTTGTAGAACGTTTTTTTTAGCAAAGATCTAGAGAGTGTGCTGGGTTGCATCGCCAGGCCTAGGCTAAAGATTACAATGCCCAGCCCTCCATACCATTGCATCCATGCACGCGAGAAGAAAAAAGTCTTAGCCTCTATTGCCTGGGTGTTGACAACAGAAAGCCCAGTGGTCGTGACTCCTGAGACGCACTCAAACCAGCTGTCGATGAAACTTAGACCATTTGCCATCATCGGAAACGTAAGCGCTAGTGAGCCTAGCACAAAGGTCAAAGCGATCAGAGTGAAAGCCTCATTAGACTGGATTGTTTTGGGGTGCTCGATTTTTAGGCTCATCATCCCTAAAGAGAAGAAAATAAACATGATGATGCCGTAACGGATAGCAGAGGAGTACTCTTGCCAAAATAGAGCTGTTGCAAAAGGAACCAAAAGAAGACCCAATCCGACAAACAGCATGAGTCCCAGATATTTAGATAGCACAAGCCATCTAACCGAATAAGAGAGCTGTGAAGAGGGAGTGGTGCTATTTTGCATAAAAGGCTAGGTGCTACCCTCCGCCACGAACGAAATGCAGAATGATGCTGATAATAAATAAGATCACAAACACAACCAACAAGATGCGCGCAATAGACATTGCGCCACTAGAGATATTTGTGAACCCAAAAACGGCTGCTATTATAGCAACAATAAAAAAAAATAAAGGCCCACCACAACATGACATATCCTATTTTAGTTCTTTGCTTCATTTTAACGACTATTTTATTGATCTGTCAAATTGTTTAGTTTAGAATGAGCGAATGGCATTGTTTAGGATTTTATTCCTATTAATTCTAGCTTATCCGTTTAGCGGGACTGCCTTGGAGACGCTTAAGCCAGGTATTTTGCAAGTAGCAGTCACTGATATCCCACAGGAGGGAGAAAATGCTCCTGGTTGGACCCTTAGTTTTTTACAAGAGTTTGAAAAAGAGTATGGGGTAAAGGTTGAATTCAAAGTGGTCCCGTTCGATCAATCCTGGTTGCTTGCTGCTGAAAATAAAGTGGATGTAGTGGCAACCGGCGTTACGGTATTGGATGAAAGACAGAGTAAAGGAGCCACTTTTAGCCATCCTTATTTGCAGGTAAAACGGGGACTGCGCATTCACTGTGACAAGGCGGCCCAATTTGAGACCATCGATGATTTTGTTGGGTATAAGGTAGGGGCTGTTAAGGGGATGACTGCCTATGACGATCTTGTTGCCAGAGCGCCTGAAGGGGTGGAGATTGTTCCCTTCGAAAGTTGGGATTCAATGTATGAGAGTTTCCATACCCGTCAAATTCAAGCTGTAGCTGAAGGATACTATGTCTCTGTAGATACAGGTGTTAACCAGGCGGATGCTGAGTATCCCATGATCGATGCGCACGATTTAACTCCCGGAAAGCCTGAGTATCTTGCATTTGTGGTCAGAGATAGGAGTAAGGGGGTGCTTGAAGCGATTAACTCCCTACTAGATAAAACAGGCTTTCCCGTCCGTTCTAACTGGAAGATAGTGCGCGCTTTTCTCCCATCACCTCTTCCTACGGTTTTTCAATGAGTGACTGGCTGGCGATTTTTGTTCTAACGCTCATTGCAGGCCTTGCAATGGTTGTGGGAGCCCTGCTGGCTGCTGTAGAACATATTAGCAATCGATGGCTGGAAACAGAGTTGCGGCATACAGTCATCGCTTTTGGTGGAGGAATCCTAGTCTCAGCCGTGGCTTTAGTGCTTGTGCATGAAGGGATGCGCAATTTAACACCCCTCTATGTGGCTCTTTGTTTTGGGTTAGGCGGTCTTTTTTTCATGGTTTTGGACAGATTCCTGAATAGCAAAAAGGAACAAATCTCACAGCTTGCTGCCATGCTTCTCGATTTTATTCCGGAGGTTGTTGCTTTGGGAGCTCTCTATTTGTTAGATCGGAGATATGCGTTTTTACTTGCACTTCTCATTGTGCTGCAGAATATTCCCGAAGGGTTCAATGCCTATCGAGAGCTGCGTGCCTCTGGAAAGCATAAGGGCTGGGTGATTATTTGCCTCTTTTTAGCGATGTCCTTTTTAGGTCCCGTTGCAGGCCTATCCGGTTACTTCTTTCTGACAGAATCACCTTCTGTGATTTCGGGTATTATGTTGTTTGCCTCAGGAGGTATTCTCTATCTCATTTTCCAAGATATTGCCCCCCAAGCCCAGCTGAAGCGTCACTGGGCCCCCTCACTTGGAGCTGTAGCCGGCTTTTTGCTTGGAATGATGGGTAAGATGTTCATTTTGCAAATTCATTGAGAGGGTTCCAGTTCTCTGTTGTCGTTATGCTCCTATTGGATTAGAATCCCCTCTAAAAAGGGATAACGGTGACAAAAAAAGTGTGGGAAAAATCTCCTCAAAAGCTAGTAGATGCCTTTTACGCGGTGATGGAAGCGTTTCCCGAAGCTGAATTGAGAAAAATGTTTGGATATCCGTGCGCTTACGCGTGAATATTTGAAGTTGATTGTGACCTCTTGTGGATCATTTTTGATTTCAAACAAAGCCTTAAACTGGGAAGAGGCAAACATAGATATGCGTTACGCCTTGGACTAAACCCTTCCTAATGTGATTAGGTTTTCTCAGCGCGATGGGTCAATCGTTCCTGCTGTAGGTAAGCCAAAATCTAAGCAGCGTTGTGATGGCTTGGGGCATTTCGATGGGGCTCATATGTCCTGTATCTTCCACCACAGCAAGCTTAGACCCGGGAATCTGATTGATAAACTCATCGTGTTCTTCAAGTGAAAAAAGCTGATCTTGCGCCGCGTGGATAGCCAAAGTGGGACATGTGATGTGTGGCAAAATGGATAAACACTCCTCTCTTGCTAGCATTGCTTTTTCTTGATTGAGGAAAGCCTCTTCACCCACTTCTAAGAACATTTTTTCCACCTCATTTTTGACAAGTGGGTTAAAAACTAAGTGCTCGACAAGTTCCTTTACAACAGGGCGAAACAGTCCTTTTTCCGTTTGTTGAATCATCGCTTGTCGTTTGGCGCGTTTTTCTTCAGAATCCATCCGCCCTGTTGTATTCAACAAGCAGAGTTGAGTGATACGACTTGGTGCTGAACGCATGATTTCCAAACAGAGCCAACCTCCCATGGAGTGGCCGGCAATAGCAAATCGGGGCGGGGCTTGATCTAAAATGGCTTCCACCATTTTATGTGGAGTGCTTTGAGAGGCGGAGATCACATGGATTTCGGCAATGTCACTCAAATGATGTATCTGGTGGCTCCAGAGAGCTTGATTGGAAAGCAGTCCAGAAAGAAGCACAAGCGGCGTTTTCATTTTTACCGGCAACAATTCTCTTATCAATGTTTGATAGAGAAGCTTTGTATTTTCTTCAACATTCAGATCTTGTGAACAAAATCAGCACTCTATAATCTCAGTTTGATTTTTATGCGCAAAGGACGGTTTTATGAGATACTTATGTAGCCTGTTGACAGTCATAATCTCTATGTTTTTGGTCCATCCCTGTTTAGCTCATGAGGACTGTTCAAATATAGGGATCGCCGTTACAGGAGATTTTCTGTATTGGCAGCCGAAGGTTTCCGGAATTCCTTACGCATCAACGAATATCATTGATACTTTGGCTCCGGGCTTTAATGTAGCCAATGACATTGTGTACCAAAGTGTCGAATTTGACTATGAGCCGGGATTTAGACTAGGTGCTCTTTATCAATTACCCTGCAACCTATGGGATTTTGAAGTGGTCTGGACTCACTTTAATTGCTCGGGTTCTGATTCAATTTATGCAGGAAATGGTCAGGTCATCAGTAGCTTCTGGGAAAATCCGACAGCCATTACTTCCACAGTTGCTTCCTCTATAATCGATTTAAAAACAGAAATCGTGGATTTAAACATAGGTAGGTTACTCAATCTGTGCGGCTGTTTAAGACTGAGGCCTTTTATTGGATTTCGTTTGTATCAGTTGGATATCAAAGATTCAATTGCCTATGTGGGAGTCTCTTCTATTCCCCCTCCGATGGATTTTCCTGGACGCTCGGATGTGACACTGGTCAGTAATAACAAGGGCTATGGTTTAAACGTAGGGGCTAATATTAAATGGAGATTTTTGGGTGTGCTTAATTTATCTGCTAGCGGATCCTACTCACTGCTCAATACCAAAAGTTGCCTAGCAAATAACCAGCACACTCAGGTTCCTGATTTAGATTTAGATGCTTATCTCAATTTGAAAAACAAATTTTGGTCTTTTAGACAATCGCTGCGTGCTCTTATTGGGTTCGACTGGGATTATTATTTTGTTGTCTCCCGCCTACCTGTTACCCTCAATATATTCGCGGGCTATGAAATAAATTATTGGCCTAATTTCATCGAGGTGAACCGCGCTCAATCGCCGGGTGTGGATAATGCGCTTATTGCTATCCAAAGTCAGGGGGATGTCGGGTTTCACGGCTTAACCACAGGCGTCCATATTCGGTTCTGATACTTTTAGTGAAGCGAATCTGAAACGTTGAAGGTTGTATTCTTACCTTCTGTTTCTGCACTTTTTATGGTGGTGGCATTGAGATCAAAATCCTCAAATGCAATCCATTTGATCGTTTGGTCTGCATAAGATTTGAAGTAGTAACGCAAAGCGTTCGGATCCTTAACTGATGTTAGCAGGGTGGAGTCTGTGGACAGTTTTCCATTCTCTTCGCTTCTTGTAGCTCCCACTGGAATATCGAACTGATTCAGTATATGAAAGGTTTGGCCAACCAGATCCTCTGCATTTTGCGCAGCAATTGCGGTGGAAGAGAAGATAGCAGCGCGCACAAAGCGAGAGGGGGGTGTGAAATCTCCAGGAAGGCCCACCATACCTGATCCCTGGCCGAATGGGGCAAGATTGACTCCTCTTAGCGTGATCGGATCGACGTTAAAGGGGGTTAGATTGATGAAGTTGCGTAAATTGGTTAAGTGCCAGTCAAAGGTAGGGGAATTCGTGAAGGCGCCGATTTTGTTTTCGTAGGTCACCAATTTCCCTTCGATGGGCTCAATCACAAGAGCATTTCCTTCCTTGTCGTAAACGATGTAGTGAAAAGGTGGGGGAGTTGAGCCCCATCCTTCAATCACAGTCGGAGCGATCACAACAGAGTCAAGAGCCGCTTTGACCTCTTCTAGTGAGGCGAATTGGGTTAGAATCCAGTTGGAAAAATCAACAGGAGAGAGAGCTTTTGCTTGGTTGGATTTATCTATGGAAGTGTATCCGGCAAAACCAGGGAAATAAAAGGCTCCGCAAGCGAGTCCCTTTTCATTGACTCCATCCATCACTTTTTGGTCTTTAAAGCAATAGATGCCTGCAACTGCGTATTTAGACGTATAGTTGAGACCATTACCTTTCGGAGTCTCTCCGATAAAAGCAAAATTTCTAGGGATGACACACGCATACATGTCAATTACCGTGCCAAACTCTACCGTTCTGCCATTGACCGAAGCACCGTCTTGCGCAGTCATACGGATTCCTGTGCACGCATGTAGGAAACAAGTTGTTAATGTAAAAACTGTTATAAAAATTTGCAAAATAATGCGCATAGGAGACTCCTCATAATACTGCCTTGAACGCGATTTTCATGAAAACGCGTCTGTAAAGCAACTATTTTCAATTTTTCAGAGAAATTTTCCAGCAGCGGTGGATTTTTTGATTATGGAAATCAAGAGGGATGGTCTTTTTGGAGATGTCGAGAATGGTACATCTCTCAAAGAGGCTCTTATCAAAAGTAAAATCGCGCGAGTTGGTGCTAAAAATGAGCGTTCCTTCCGGAGCTAAGAGTGAGAGCGCTTTATTGATTAGAAAAGGATAATCTTTTTGAATATCAAACATTTTGTCCATTTTTTTGGAACGGGAGAGGGTAGGAGGATCGATCACAATTAAGTCATAGTTTTCCTGTTCTTTTTCAAGAAACTGGAGACAATCTGCACGGACAATGGGGTTATTTGTTAGAGAAAGTCCATTGAGTCGAAAGTTCTCTTTGCCCCAATCTGTATAAGTGTTGGAAAGATCCACGCTTTTTGTAAAAAGAGCTCCGGCAGCTGCAGCATGCACGCTGAAAGAACACGTGTAGGCAAAAAGATTCAGTAGCCGCTTTCCTGCTGCCATTGAAGCAACTAAACGACGGGTTTCTCGATGGTCTAAAAAAAGCCCAGTATCCAGATAGTCGGTCAAATTGACTCTAAAGAGCAGACCATACTCAAGAACGGAGAAGAACTGTTTAGCCGAGCCAGCTTTTTCGTATTGCTCTGTTTTTTCTCTCTTTATTCTTGTGCGCCAGTGAATGGCGTCGGTAGAGGTGTGAAATAGGGAGCTAAGAGCTTCCATTACCGCTTCGAAGTGTTTTGGGTGCGGCACACAGCTCTCACGTGTACTGGTAAAGTAGTGGACGCATAAGCGACCATCATAAAAGTCGATTGCGAGTGGATATTCCTTGATGTCTCGATCATAGATGCGGAAGCAATTTGTTTTGGTTCGCATTCCCCATTTTCTTAGGTGGCGGTAGTTTTTCCTTATCCGGTTTTTCAATGGGGAGCTTTTGTCTTCAAGATCTGCAATCAAAGGTAAAAATAGGTCATCTGTATTCAATGGGCAGCCTACCAATCCAATAGCTTAGAATCAAAAAGCTCTTTTTCCTCATAAAATGGGGAGTGCCCACTACGTTCGAAAATACAGAGCGTCAAATCGTGAAACTGAGAGCATAGGGGATTCCATGATTTAGGTGGAGCTACGATAAAGTCATATCGACCCAAAGACAAAAACACCGGTTTATTGAGAGTGCTTAAGCCCTTTGTAATGTCCAGTTCCTTAAAAAGGGAACCCCAAACGTGTTCAAAAATGGGCATATTCACATGTACGTCTTTCCAAAAGGGGGGTGAATCGAAGTGATAATCGTACCAAATACGGGGCCCATGGCGCACATAGTTCCAAACAAAGCGCTGATTTAAAGGAAGCGTTTCGTAGTGCGCATCAGAATGAAGCTCAAGGTTTTTATTAAAAGCCGCTTTGCGTTGATTGAGCTTTTGACGCACACACTCTATGTCTTCTAAGATTAAATTCAGATCGAAGGTCAATGCCGGTTCTGATTCGGAAGGAGGGGCAAAAGCGCGCATATTTGCAAACACGAGGCGTAGGTGCTGGCGAAGATAGGGTGAAACAGCAACTTGCTCCCTTAAGGCTACATTTTAAGCATCACATCAATCAGGGTCATCCGACCCTGTTTGTGACAACAAGAGAGACAATGACGCCCGACATTTTTTTGGTTGCGCACATCGATGTCGTTCCGGCTTCAGAGGCTCTTTTCAAGCCTAAAATTATCGGGATTAAGATGTATGAGCGTGGGGCGTATGATATGAAAATGGCTGTTGCGTGTTACATTCTTCTTTTGCATGAGCTGGCAGATCAGCATGCCGATTTGAACATCGGATTGATGCTGGATATTGCTCTAAGGTTGCTTTGCTTCCTGATGGAGGTTTTGATTGGAATTTTGAGGAGAAGGCTAAGGGAGTTTTGCAGATTAAACTCACAGCTCGAGGTCAATCCTCTCATAGTTCTCGTCCTGAAAAGGGCGACAATGCGATTATCGTCCTGACAACGATGTTGGGTAAAATCAGCCACTACTTTGAGGAGCAAAAAAAGCAATTTGGCTCTTACTATCCCACTGAGAATGTGGGAGTGATTCAGGGGGGTGAGGCGATCAACCAGGTTCCAGAACGTGCTGAGGCTACTATGGATATTCGGTATCCTCCTTCAGTAAACAGAGATCAGCTTTATGCTGATATCAGGGAGATTGTTCACAAGGACTCTCGCCTTTCCATAGAAATTACAGCAGAGGGCTCTTCGCATCAGGTTGATGTAAGTCAAGCTCCCTTTACTAGGTTTCGGAAGATTGCGGAAAAGCGGTATGGGATCAAGGCGGGCAAGACCCGTTCCTATGGCGCTTCAGATGCACGGTTTTTTGGGGAGCGAGGCGTTCCTGTTCTGGTAATCGCTCCAAAGGGGGGCGAGATTCATAGCGATGGAGAGTGGATTGACCTTGAAGACCTCACGCGCTTTTATTATGTGCTCAAGCAGTGGGTCTTAGAGTCATCACCAATTTGAGAGTTTTTGAGCTAAGTCTCTCCACGAGATGGCTTCAATTTCTTGTGAAAGAGCTTGAGGTTGAGATACTCTACACACAAGGTAGGCTTGTGTTGCTGACGGATACTCTCTTAAAAAAAGCTCAAGGTGTCTGGCATCTCGCAAAGTGGGATTATCTGTCCATTTCACTTCAATAGGTAGTAAAGATTGATTGCGATTAAGAAGCCAGTCGACCTCAGGGCCTGAAGAATCTCTCCAAAAGTGAACTGTGGTTTTCAGATTCTGAAGTCGGGACCATCGGATCAGTTCTAGACCAATAAACTGCTCAAATAGCCCCCCTAAGTATGTTTGGGGTAAAGTTGGTTGTTCCTCTGCTGCAAGCCGTCTCAATCCTAAATCAAATAACAAATACTTTGGAGATTTGGTTAATTTTTTGCGTGATTTACTTTCTGTATAAGGCTCGATCCGCTCAGCAATCAGGCAGTCTTCCAAGATCTGGTAATAAGCAGATATGGTTGTTCTTGCCACGCCTATTTCTTGGGAGATCTTATCAAAATTGACGATATTGCCAGATTCCATTGCGGCTAGTTGTAAGAAATTTTCGAATGCCCCCATGTCGCGTACTAGAGCCTCTGATCTCACTTCGTCCTCAAGATACAAATCGACGTAAGAATCTAGCTCCTCTTCTCGAATCGTACTATCTGATTCTAAATGAATGGCTGGAAGTGAACCATAGAACAAAAAATCCTCAATAGAGGGAAAGGGAAGAGTAAGCTCTTCCAAACAGAGGGGGTCGAGGCGTAGTTGGATCACGCGTCCTGGTAGAAGATTAACACTCTTATTATGTCTCAGTTTGCGTGCCGATGACCCCGTTAGGATGAATTGTGCAAAATCTTCGTCGATCAAATACTGAACAGCATCCATTAGAGCAGGCACTTTCTGCACCTCATCAATGATGACAAGTGGCAAAGAGCCTTTAGAATTTTTCAAAGCCTTCACTTCTCTGATCAGCTGATCTGGATCGGCTTCATATTGACGGCGAGTTTTTGAAATCAATAGTTTGATTTCAAGATCAGCTTGATACTCACGGATCAAGGTTGTTTTGCCAGTTTGGCGGGGACCTAGGAGTAAAACACTTTTGCCCCTTTTAAGAATCCTATTCAGTTTTTCTTTTAGAATGCGTTCAATCACTATATAAATCCTGGAAAAATGTTGCCTTAAACTCTATTTTCCTGGAAAATCGAGTTTAAGACAACGATTTTCCTTTAAAATCTGCAATTTAGACCCAAATTGAGGGTATGTAAACAGTAGTTCAAATGGAGGTTGTGATTGAAAATATCTCGAAGAGTATGATACTAAACCTATCATTTTTGTATTTAGCGATACCTGAAAATAGCGCGTATTGAGGGGTGTGTTGCGCAACCTCTTCATAGAGGCGAGCCGTTGCGTAGCTTCGGCGACC
>CAYGJC010000016.1:0-42891 GCA_964350245.1 uncultured bacterium
TTGCATGCCTCATCCACGCCGTCAGCGTTCAATCTGAACCAAGATCAAATTCTCATATAAAAAAATTTTTTCTGAATTAACGGGATTCAAGCTTACGCTTGATTCCCCCAAGTTTCTAATCATAATGATTAGACCTGCATTTTGTCTCTTTATCGCTGTCAAGTTATGTGCTTTTCTCGATCTGCACTCACCGCTCGGTGGCGGCGTTGTTCTTGCTGATTCCCTGTTTCAGAGGGTTGCGATCAACAAGAAGCCAAAACAATACTCAAACGGTGGATTTTTGCACAAGCTGCTTTTTTTCTTTTTTTATTAAAAAAAGTTGTTTGCGCGCAAAACACCTAATACAAATGACTTACGAACATTGCTTTCTGTTAGACTTAAACTCATTTGAACCGGATTGACATAATAGGATTGATTGAGCAAAATAGCTGGCTTCATGGCGATCGTAGCTCAGTCGGTTAGAGCGTCGGATTGTGATTCCGAAGGTCGCGGGTTCGAGACCCGTCGTTCGCCCATCTTTCCTCTCCCCGTTACACTTCAACTATCGTACAACTGTTCTCTGTATCGGCTTTTGGGGATTTGGCCTCTAGTTTTTCGATCTTGAGCGTGGGCTATACTAAGGGGTACGTCGAGCGAAAGAGCGAAAAAATAGGAAGAAATCAACCAAAAGCATAAGCAAAGACCGAGTTTTTCAACGAACCCATACTTCATCCGCATCTGTTCGTTTGCCTGGTAGGCGCGAGATCGCAGCGCTATCAATAAGCTATTTCATCTTTTCAGCTTTCTTGCTATAACGCTTTGTATGAGCAAACGCAAAAAACAGCCTAAGAAAAAGAAAAATCTCTCTGTTAACTCCTTGATTAAAGGGAGCGCTCTGCTTGGCTGCGCGCTTTTTTTAAGCTTAAGCTTATTGAGCTACTGCGACGGGGATCCTACACGCAACTGGCTGGGGCTTGTTGGGCATGTGACGGGGTGGTGTATCAGCTATCTTTTTGGGCTTGCTAGCCTGCTCATCCCTGTTTTTCTTGGGTGGCTCGGTTGGCAGCTGGTCGCTAAAAAAACGATCCACCATCCCCGGCTTAAAACAGGCTACTTTCTGTTAGTGCTCAGCTCTCTAGCTACTCTCCTGGCTCAAGTAGCCCATGCTCTACCTGCTGCTTCCACGCTTTTTGACCGTTGGGTTTACTCTGATTTCTATCCTAATGAGGCCTCTTATCACCCAGATAATCTTCGCCACTACATCGGGGGAGTCCCCTTTCACCACCTATATATAGACACAGCCTTTAACTTGAGAAATGTTTTGGGTGGACTTGGGACCTTGCTCGTGACCCTCTCTCTCTTCTTCGCTTCAGCACTCCTTCTTACGGAAATTCCCCTTTCTTACCTGAGCGGCAAATGGAAACAATTCTACCGCTGGCTAACCAGGCCACGTAAACGTAAACCTCTTCCGGCGGTTGCCCCTTCTCTTAAAACAGCAGAGCCGTACTTGGCCAGAGAAAACCCTCTTACTCAAGAGACACGTATCCATATTCCTGAAAAACCCAAACTGTCCAAATCTCTTCCTACCACACCCAAACGAGTCGAATCTCTTGATGACTATACGCTTCCCCCCGCCTCTTTGCTCACAGAGGTGGCGCCTGTTGATCAATCCAGCCTAAAAAGCGATCTAACGAGACAGGCGGAAGTTCTTGAGGAGACGCTTCTGAGTTTTGGAATTGAGGCAAAGGTAGGACACATTCACTGCGGACCTACTGTCACATCGTTTGAAGTGCACCCAGCCGTCGGGGTCAAAGTGCAAAAAATTAAAGCGCTTGAAAATGATATTGCACTGAATATGCAAGCTAAATCGATTCGGATCATCGCCCCTATTCCAGGAAAGGCGGCTGTTGGGATCGAGGTACCTAACCCACACCCCCAAGAGGTGAGCTTTCGTGACCTTTTGGAGAACTACCAAATGGGTAGTAAAAAGGCTCATATCCCTCTTTTGCTCGGCAAAATGGTCAACGGCGATAATGTATGGAGCGATCTAACTAAAATGCCTCACTTGATCATTGCAGGGGCAACAGGATCGGGAAAATCGGTTTGTATCAATACAATCGTCATGTCGCTTGTGATGAATGTGCGTCCTGATGAGATCAAAATCTTAATGGTCGATCCGAAAAAAGTAGAGCTGACTGCCTACACCCATCTTCCTCACATGCTCGCCCCTGTCATTACAGAGCCGGGTGGCGCATGCTCTGCCTTAGGCTGGCTTGTGCAGGAGATGGAGCGCCGTTATGAGATTTTCCGCCAACTTGGCATCCGGAATATTCTTGGCTTCAACAGTCGTAAAATCAATCAAGAACTAGAGACTTCGCTTGATCTGGAAATCCCCGAAAAACTGCCCTATATCGTCGTGATTATCGACGAGCTGGCTGACCTCATGATGGTCTCTTCAAGCGATATTGAAACCCCCATCGCTCGTATCGCGCAGATGGCGCGCGCTGTTGGGATCCACATGATTTTGGCTACCCAGCGCCCCTCAAGAGAGGTGATTACCGGACTGATCAAGGCCAACTTTCCTTGTCGCATTGCGTTTAAAGTCTCTAGCCGAATCAACAGCCAAATTATTATTGATGAGAATGGAGCCGAAACTCTGTTGGGTAATGGAGATATGCTCTTTTTACCTCCAGGTACCTCTTCTCTACTCCGCGCTCAGGGCGCTTTTATTCGTGATGATGATATCAACGATATCATCCACTATGTCTGCTCACAATCGCCTACTAACTACCTGATTCCTTCTTTTGACAATTACCGTCTCGCCTCCGATGAAGGTCCTGCAGGAGATTCCGTTCCACTCGATCCCCTTTATGAAGATGCCAAAACACTGGTCTTTGAAACAGGCAATGCCTCCACAACGTTTCTCCAAAGAAAAATGAAGGTGGGCTACGCACGTGCGGCTAGCTTAATGGACCAGCTTGAAGCTAATGGGATCATCGGCCCATCAGTAGGGGCCAAACCGCGCCAAATATTCTACCCACAACAAGAAGATTAACACATGGAAGGCTACTGCCCACTTGCTTCGGGGTCTAAGGGAAATGCCCTGTATCTAGGGACCCAAAAAACAAAAATTCTCGTTGATGCCGGCATCAGCGGCCGCGCAACCAAGCAAAAACTCGCAGAGTTGGAGGTTGAACTGGATGAAATCCAAGCGATTCTCATCTCTCATGACCACTCAGATCATATCCAAGGACTCAAAACGCTCGCTTTTCGCTACGGAATCCCGGTTTTAGCTAATTCGGAAACAGCCAAGGGGATCTATGGCGCACTCGGGGACTGTCCGCAATTTAAAATCTTTACAACCGGAGAATCTTTTATTTTCGGAGATATCGAAATCCACCCGTTTAGCATTCAGCATGATACTGTTGATCCCGTAGCTTTTACGTTCAAATTTGATGGAATTAAGCTGGGAATTTGTACAGATTTAGGTTATCCAACAACCCTTGTAAAAACACATTTACAAGAGTGTAATTACATGGTTGTGGAGGCCAACCACGAGCCTGCAATGGTCCATGCATGCGCCCGCCCGATGGTTTATAAACAGAGAGTGCTAGGAAGAAGTGGTCATCTCTCTAATGAAGCGTGTGGAACATTATTAGCTGAAGTGATGCATCCCAATCTCAAGCAGATTCACCTCGCCCACCTCTCTCAGGAATGTAACTCGCCTGTCACGGCTCTTGAAAGGGTCCATGAAAAAATCGGGAAGAGTGTACCGGTGAGCATTGCTCCTCAAAATACACTTGCTGAACGGGTGCTATTTTGAAGATACCTGTTGCCCTCACTGCCTCCGAAAAACCAAAAGACTACTCTCTTACAAGATTTGAGGAGCTTTTTGGCATCACTTATCTCAAAGAACTTACTTTTGCCGATTGGAAAACCGAACAGTGGGTAAAAAAGGCATGTGCACGTGCCCATAAAAGGAAAAAGATCGGAGAGCTGGCGCTTTGGCTGGGTTCTTTTCATGACAAGGAGCTCACAGAGGGAACAATCCCTGCTGTTGCTGTTCGTTGGATGCATGAGAAAATTGGCTACGGTCTTTTTACCACCCAGCCTTTTCAAAAGTGGCAATTTATAGGAGAATACACCGGCATTTTACGCCGCCGCAGCCTCTTGTTTCCCGATATCAATGACTACTGCTTTATGTATCCCCGCCAGTGGCTTTCCCCCAGATTGTATACCATCGATAGCGTCAAGCACGGTAACTACACCCGCTTTATCAACCACAGCGACTACCCAAACTGCGAATCGGTTTCCGTTTACCAAAATGGAACGTTTCACATTCTTTTTCGCACTATTCGGGAGATCAAAGCAGATGAAGAACTCACCTATGACTACGGGGGGCTCTATTGGCTCCGTCGGCGAAAACTAAAAAACAACGAGAAGCTTGAAGATCTTATTCCTGCTCATAGAGACCCATAAGCTGCGCTTCAGCCGCAATATGGCCTGCCATGGCAGCTAAAAGCTCTTCTTTAGTCGCTCCCTCAGCCAAAGCGAGCTCTTGGTCTAGTGCATATACTTTAATAAAATACCGGTGCTCGCGATCAGGAGGACACGGCCCCATATAACGGTTTTGCCCCCCTGTATTTTTTCCAAAAACGCCTAAAGAGGGCACGCCTTCCGGAATCTCTTTCGTGTTTGGATCAATATTAAAGGCCACCCAATGCACCCACATTCCATCCGGACGAAGTTGATGTGGCACATCAGGATCATCCATAATCAAAGCAAGCGTTTTCGCTTCCTCAGGCACATCTGAGAGCGTTAGGGGAGGACTAATATCCACCCCTTGGCAGGTGTATTTACGGGGGATAGATTCCCCTTCGCTAAATGCTGGACTTGTAATTTGCATCTGTGACTCCCTTTAGGTAGAAATACTCTCGACTCTCTCCAATCACTTCATTGGAAAGTCCTGCCACTCCCACCATGTTCATGACTAGCATACAGGAAAGAGAGATATCGGCTAATGTCCACACAAAATCGACATGTAAAAGCGCCCCGACAGGAATCAACACTATATAGAGAATTTGAAATAGTCGCACATACCTTCTACCAAAAAGAAACCCAACAGCGCGCTCTAAACAACTCGCCCAAGCAAGAGCCGTTGTATAGCCAAAGAGAACAAGAGAGCTTATAATCACAAATGAGCCTGCTGTTTGACCGACCCCCTGCTGAAAGGCATAGGTCACCATATTAGTACTCTGCAAACCTGTTGTTTCAAATGCTCCTGTGACAATTAAAACAAGTGCTGTAGTTGTGCAGACAATCATCACAAGAAAAGGTGCCGTCAGGGCAACCACTCCATCTACAACAGGATGTTTAGTTTTAGCTCCTGCTTGTAAAATCGGAACAGAACCCGTTCCGGCATCGGTAGCAAAAATGGCTCGATCAAATCCCGTTGTCAGTGACTTCATAACCGTGAAACCAAGCGTACCACCGACTATCGAGCTCAAACCAAAAGCCGATTGAAACAGAAGCCCGAAAGCAGGCAAAACTTTCTCATAATGCACGCCTAGGATAAATAGCGCTGTGGCTAGATAAAAAATAGCCATGACGGGGACAACAGCTGAAGAGACTCCCGCCACTTTTTTCACTCCTCCGAGAATCACCAAAGCAATTAAAAAGGCCATCCCAAACCCTACAACAAGAGGGGAAACACCTAATCTTTCCAAAGGAAGCGTCATCGAATTAATTTGAGCAAAGTTTCCTACAGTAAAAGCAGCAAGAATCACAAAAAGCGCAAAAGCAACCGCAAGAGAGCGGAGCCCCAATCCCTCCTTGAGATAATACATGGGCCCCCCGACATACTCGCCATCGCTATTCAGACGCCTGTATTTAACTCCTAAAAGACAGTTGGCGTACTGCACAATGGAGCCCAAAAAGGTCATCACCCACATCCATACAAGAGCGCCGGGCCCGCCCATTGATAGGGCCACAGCCATTCCTGAGATATTCCCAGTCCCAAAATTGCCAGCTAAAACAGACGCAATCGCCTGATAGTGGGAAATGTCCCCCTTTTCTCCTTTCTCTTCCTTTTTAAAGAGGTGAAAAAAGCCCATCTTTAATTTCGAAAGCTGGATACACTTTAAGCGGAAGGTGAGGTAGATGCCGATGAGGAGGATGGAGGGAAAAACCAAATAGATGGTAATAAACTCGTTAAGCTTTACAAATAAATCCTTGAAACTGACCTCCTTATAAACCTATGTATTCTACCTTATCCTGACATAAACCTCAATTCAAATTAAAATTTTCCTAAGGCTTACAGACAAGTGATACAAGGTAGAACCTAGCTTTTTTTACGGCGGGCAATCCATTTTTTGATCATAATAGGAACCAAGGCAAAAAGGGCAAGAGCGATCAGAGCCACTCTCAGCTGCCAGTTAAAAAGAGCCCCCAAAGAGAACCTCTTCCCCTGCTCAAAAATAGCTCCCAGCCCTGCCCCTGCCTGAGTAAAGACGTAAGCGCCAGGTATTATGCCCACAAATGTAGTCCACGCATACGTAACAAAACGCACATTGAATAAAGCAGGCGCAATATTGACGAGCCAAAAGGGAAAAAGGGGCACAAAGCGTAGAAAGAGTAGATAGCTCCACGCATTTTTCTGGAATCCTTTTTCCATTTTCTGGACAAAAGGGCCTGCCTTCCGCCTCAAGACCTCTCCAAATGCGCTTTTTGCCGCTAAAAAAATCACAGAAGCGCCCACTGTAGCCCCCACTAAAACATAAAGGGTACTCCAGGGGATGGGAAAAAGAAACCCTCCGATCAGACTCAAAATCGCGCCTCCCGGAAGAGAGAGCGAGGTAGCCACGGCATAGATTAAGGTGAAAAGAATAGGTGTGATCACAGGATGCGCGCCTAAAAATCCTTTAATTGCCTGGTGATGTCGTTGCAGCATCTCAAAGGTAAGGTATTTATGTGCTCCCAAAGCATAAGCCACCCCCATCAAAATAACGATAAAAAGTAGGGGCAAAAACCGCTTCCAACGAAGCCCTTTTAGCGGGTGACGCAACCAAGGGAGAAGTGTTTGGGTTAACCAGAAGTCCCCTGCACGTCGAATCGCCAAACTGTAGGTGGGATATGGGTGAATCAAACTGGCCACTTTTCGCAGAGGCACTTTCTCTTTCGCCGCCAAAGAGAGCTCGGGAAGCATCTCTCCTGCACGTGGCCCTACAATGGTGGTCCCTAAAATGTGGCTACTCATTTTTTTCGTTACGACTTTTACAAAACCTTCAGTCCGACCTGCTGTCACTGCTCGATCGTTCTCTTTCATTGGAACCATATAGGTCGCAATACCACTCTCCCCATAGCGAGCACACGCCTCACTTTCCAAAAGGCCAAAACTCGCCACCTCAGGATCAGTGTATGTCACACGCGGAACCGATTCTCGGCTCATCTTTTTCTTGAAAGGCAAAAGAAGCGAGGTTAAAACTGTGCGCGCTTGATTTTCAGCCGAATGCGTGAACAGTGGACCACCGGTTACATCGCCCACCGCCCAAATATGCTTCTGCGAAGTTCTTCCAAAGCGATCTACATCAATACCTTGCTCAGTACACTCCACTCCCGCAGCTGCAAGATTGAGGGAAGAGACATTGGCTACGCGCCCAACAGCTACAAGGAGGGCGTCTGCCTGAATTTCTTTCACTCTCTGCTCTGATTGAATGGAAAGAGTGAACACACTGTTGTGATAATGAACAGACTGGGGACGATAACCGAGAAAAAGCTGAATTCCCTCCTCCTGAAACTTCTGCGCAATCGTGGCCTGGGCTTCAGGTTCTTCTTTTTTCAAGAGATTAGCACCCCGATGAACCTGATATACTTCTGAGCCTAAACGACTAAAAGCCTGTCCTAGCTCACAACCAATCGGCCCGCCTCCAATGACACAGAGTCGCTTAGGGATTTTTTCTAAATCAAACACGGTCTCGTTTGTTAAGTAAGGCGTCTGCTCCAATCCCTGAATAGGGGGGATCAAAGGGATAGATCCGGTTGCCAAAACAAATTGGTCAGCAGTAAAGACTTCATCACCTACCTGAACTATCTGCGCATTCTGAAAGGAGGCAATTCCCGTAACTGTTTCAACACCAAGATTTTTTAAAGCAATTGGATCTTCATGGGAACGAACCTCCTCTATAATCCGACGCACTCTCTCAAGTGCCCGATCTCCATTCAAAAAACTCCCTTCAACACCGAGCTCCTCTCCCTGCTTCATCATGTAAGCAGCTTCTGCAGACGCAATCAACGCTTTACTTGGGATGCATCCAAAGTTTGTGCAGTCACCGCCATAGGTTCCTTTTTCAATGAGTAAGACAGATTTTCCAGCCTTAGCTGCCCCAATAGCGACAACCAACCCACCTGCGCCCGCTCCAACTACAATAATTTGGTAATGACGAGACATAATTTGATTATAAGAACTATAATAATATAAAAAGTAGAACAATCTAAGAACCTATTCCAAAAGTGGGCGTGCGATGGACCGTATTAGATTGTCGGTGAGCCTCGTTAAGCGTAAGCGTGACCGCGAGGAAGGGAATAGTGGAAATCATATGACCGACGAGCGGTCTTACGAGAATCACGACAAGATGATCCGGGACATCCGCGGATACTTTTGGGATAGGTTCAATGGTAAAAAATCACCAAAATGAGTTGGAGCATACGCAACTAAAAATCAAAGAGAAGGCGAACAGAAATGGAGTTAATATTAGTCGTCAACAGTGGATCTAGTAGTCACAAGTGCTCCTTATTTGAAAAGAAGCAATCTACTCCTATCTGGTCAGGGCATGTAGAATGGAAGGAGGGGTATCGCGACGCTCACCTCACCGTTAAAACAGAGGGAATCGATCAAGCGCTCACCATTGACTCAGCTCGTGAAGGGTTAGAAAAACTCCTGGACACGCTTCCTCACTCGACTAAACTAACTGCAGTAGGACACCGCGTTGTACATGGAGGCGAGATCTTTCAACAGACAACTCTAGTTACGGATGAGGTCAAAAAAAACCTTTCTGATCTTGCCTATCTCGCTCCGCTTCACAACCCCGCTAACCTAGAAGGCATCGAAACAACAGAACGCCTCTTTCCCAATGTGCCCCAGTTTGCTGCTTTTGATACAGCCTTTCACGCCTCTTTATCAGAGGTCGCAGCCACATACCCCATCCCTTATGCATGGCGCGCAAAAGGAGTGCGACGCTATGGCTTTCATGGGATTAGCCACGCCTACTGCTCCAAAAGGGCTGCCTCTTTCTTAGGCAAAGAGGGAAAAATGATCGTATGCCATTTAGGCGCAGGGGCCTCTCTTTGTGCAGTTAAAGATGGCAAAAGTGTGGATACAACGATGGGAATGACCCCCCTAGAGGGATTAATGATGGCGTCTCGATCGGGCTCAATTGATCCGGGACTTCTTCTACATCTCCTCATCCATGAAAAGCTGACTCCTCAGTCAGTAGATCACATGCTGAACAAAGAATCGGGACTGTTAGGGGTTTCAGGTATTTCTGAAGATCTGCGCGATGTGCTTGAAGCTGCACAAAAAGGAAATGAGCAAGCCACTCTTGCCTTTGACCTGTTTATTCACCGTCTTGTCAGTAACATAGCTATGATGGCAGCCACACTAGGAGGTCTTGAGATACTCGTATTTACTGCCGGCATTGGAGAAAATGCTCAGAGCGTGCGGGAAAAAGCATGCGAGGCATGCGCTTTTTTAGGGGTTAAGCTAGATCCTGAAAAAAATAGATCTCCCTCTCATGAGGAGAGGGAGATCTCAACAACAGACTCTAAGGTACAAATTCTTGTCATTCCCACACAAGAGGAGTGGGAGATCAGCAATCAGGTGCGGGCTCAATTATCATAGCGATCATGATTGCCTTTTCTGGGAATCTCATTGATCAGAACATCGATAAAACCATCCCAATTGTGTGTCTGGACATAAGGATAAATACGGTTCACATCGAGCTCAACTGTCTCAGCAAAGTGATGGATAAAGTCATCTGTCAGATTACCGAGATGCATTTCGGTCACCAAGCTCTCTTTCAATCCACTAACAAAGTGATTCCATATCCACCCTCGCCCACGAATGTTGCGCACTCCGACTTTCATCTCTTCATCGGTGAAAACAGTCATTAAAAAACGTAAAGGGTGTACATGATCGATCCGATCCCCAGCAGCCTCTAAATCTCCTTTAATTAAGGCAATTGTAATGAGAGATTTATCGGCTAACGAAGAGACGATATAGTGGATATCCGCTTTCTCATGAGGCATGACCGCGACTGAATAATCTCGGGGATGACCGATATAGCCTCCCTGATGAGAAACGTGCAGATCCCACTCTTCTTTATTCCGAGTTGGGGAAAAAGCTACAATATAAGCTGTATCATCCGTAAAGTGCGCCACCCTTTCTTGCAGCACGCGGAGGCTCTCTTCAGGATCAACATCAAAAACTAGCGTTTTTCCATCCTGTGTGTTAATCAAAACTTCGTTGGCATGCACCATGCTTAAAAGTAGAGAGACCATCACCAAGCACTTGACTGGATGCATTCTTTCACCTCGTGCGAAATGTTAAAAATTTGCTAAGACAAACCATAAAATTACAAAAAAAAAATCTCAAGAATTATTTCAATGAGGTAAGGTGATAAGGAATATGAGAGCGCTCTTTCTGACACTGATCATCGCTTTATCTTATCTAGCCCAAGCGAGTTGCCCTCTTCAGGTCTACGTTGGAGAAGAGAGCTACCTTTTTTGGCGCTCGCGCGAAGGAGGAACCAAGCAAGACGGTAGAATCGATGGTGTACGCGTTGGATTCGATCGTTTGAAGCGTTATGGATGGTATTTGGGAGCCGATTACTTGTATGCAACAGGACCATTAAGTGGGCAAACAGGCAAAGGCAACCCTTTAAGCTCGGAGCTGACCGACGAAATTTTTGAAGCGCGTTTTGGGTACACTCTGCAAAAAAACATCTGTGATCGCCCCTTTATTACACCGTTTATCGGCTGGGGTTATTTCAAAGAGACCAATCGCTTTTACCCTCCATCTAACCTTACCTGTAAGTTCACAGATACATTTAATTTTATTGCAGTCGGTTTTTTATCTGGAGTGAATTTAACTCCTCTGTTAAGTATGGGCATTAATTTCAAAGTGAGATTTATGCAGGACGCCCAGTCTAAAGTAACAGAAGATCCTCTGTTCGACGATGTGACTTTGATCATCGAAAATGAAACAGCGTATCGACTCGAGGTTCCCTTTACCTATACTCCCTGCGACGCGTTTTTGGGTATCGGAGGCCAAGTGGCTCCTTTTTACGAATTCCGTCATTTCGGCGGACGTGAAGGATATCCCTTTAATTTTAGGGACACTAAATTTCATCTACTTGGAATGCGCTTATCACTTGTTTATCGTTACTAAAGGAAATCAATGGGGAATTTTTACTCGCGGCTCAGCTACAGTTTTGGAAATGAAGATTGGAAAACAGAGCAAAAAGCACTTCGCATTGAGCCGACAGACCGCGTTGTCTCCGTGACTGCGAGCGGTGATCGCCCTCTTAATCTACTCACCACAGAGCTTGCAGAGCTAGTCACCATTGACGCCAACCCGATGCAAACAGCCCTTTTTGATTTAAAACAGACTGCCCTTAAGCAACTTGACTTCCCTGAATACCTCTCTTTTTTAGGCGCGGACCCACACCCCAACCGCTACCAAGCCTACACGCAATTTGAACAACAACTGGCACCTGACTCGATCAAGTTGTGGGATCGACAAACAGGAAAAATCGCACGCGGTATTTTATATGAGGGAGCTGTAGAAAAATGGCTCCAAAGGATGGCCCGCATTCTGCGTCCACTCAGGGGGCAAAAAATCGATACGCTTTTTTCTTTCGATGATATCGAAAATCAAAGAACCTACTTAAAAGAGTCGTGGCATACCTATCTGTGGCAAAAAACCTTTCAAATCTCTCTGCATCCCTGGATCACCCGCTACTTTATCAGCGATCCCGGACTTTATGCCTACGTCGACAAAAGACTCCACATTGGCGATCACCTCTATGACAAACTACACAGTTCTTTAGATCGTTTTCTAGCTAAAGAGAGTGTCCTACTTGCCCTCATTTTTAAAGGAAAGGTCGAAAAGAGCCAATTCCCTCCCTATTTGACCGAAGAGGGAGCGACTCAAATTCGCAATCAACTCGACCGTGTCAAATTCGATACAAAAGATATGCTCTCGTATCTAGAAGGAGCTCCAGACCAGTCTATCAACTGCTTTTCCTGCTCCGATATTGCCTCCTATATCGATGCACCGAGTTTTGAAAAGCTGGTACGCCAAATTCACCGGACAGCTGCACCTGGAGCCCGTTTTTGTATTCGTCAGTTTTTATCCAACCAACAGATTCCGGCAGATCTTACTGAACACTTTCAACGGGACCATCAACTGGAAGAAGAGCTAGAAAAAGAAGACCGCTGTTTTGTTTATCGCTTTATGTGTGGTACCATCAACTGAGCATGAAATATTTTTTCTTTCTTACCCTCCTGGCCGCAACTAGCTGTGTCCGCTATGATACAGGAGGACTCTGCGATCTTCAAATGACACAGAGCGAAACGGTCACAATTGTAGCCAAAGCATATACAAAAACTGACTGTAGGCGCTACCTCAACAAAAATGTTCTACAAAGCGGGTATCAACCTATCCAAATCTGCATCGATAATCCCACCGATTCTCCCTATTTTTTCTCGACAAGCCGTGTGACCTTACCTATTGCACCCACCGCTGAGGTTTCCAGAAAGGCCCACACCTCCACAGCAGGGCGGATTGCAAGTTATGGGGCGGCTACTTTACTGGCCTCGCCTCTCTTCGCGGTACCTGCGGTAGTCGACGGCTATCGTTCGTGCGCGGCCAATGAACAACTCGATCACGATTTTTTGGTCAAAGCTGCCCATGACTGCACAATTGCCCCCCGGTCGAAAGCGAACATGATTCTTTTCGTTCCCCTTCGCGACTATGAAGAGAGCTTTACTGTGACGCTAATCGATACTGAGACGCGCCATTCAATCAACATCACCGCCTCCGCTCACTAAAAATACTGCTTTTGAAGACTCTCGCAGCACAGGTTCTCTGCTCCGTCTCAAACTTGAGGCGTATTATCTATACTGGGGTCGAGACCCTTAAAACGGGAATTAAGATTGCGCCGAGTGGGATCGCGGTGTTGACAAGCCCAGGCGACAAGCCCAAATACAAATAGCGATAAGCCGCCTCCTGCCATTAAAGAGCTATTCACCATCCCAATCTGAGCCAAAACAGCGATGCTATTCATGCCATGGGGCAACACTCCATTTGATGCCAACAAGGATAGCACCCCTGTCACCAAAGCGATAGCACCGATCACGACCACAAAAATAACAAAAGCCTTTAAGCAAATATTGCGGGATGGATGTTGAACACGAGGTCTGCGACCGGGAACTCCATGACTCACTGTTTCACCAGGCACCCCTGTAACAGGTGTCATGGGCGTACCAAATACAGAGTCAGTCAAATCGGCAAAAGGAGTTAGCGCCATTAACCATTTCTCCAAAAAATGCGGACTTTCATGAGATCATTCTAGAGTAATGAACCATAATGAACAAGGTGCTTTGTCTCTTAACGTGTGAGGGCAGCTAGAATGCGCCTTTTGCCTTGAAAAGGAGCCCGACCATGCATCGCTAAAATATTATCTAGCACCATCACGTCCCCCTTCTCCCAGGGGAAACGAATCGTCTGCTGATCCAAGACATCCATAACATGATAAAGATTTTTTAGAGGGATGGGCTTTCCATCTCCAAAAAAGATTTTATGCATGACCGTATCCTTTTTGAAGTAAAGAAATTTTGTTCCAATCCAGTTCATCCGCCCAATCAGGCGGGGGTTGTAATCGTACAAATGCGCCTGATTAAACCAAGTCGCCTCACCGGTTTCAGGATGGTTCAGCACAGCCGGACGGTTATAAATGACCTGAAGCCATTCATTTTTGTTCCACTTGTACTCAAATTGACTCGCCCTGCAAAGTCGCGCGACTTCTTCTTTATCATCTGTTTCAAAGGCGTCCATCCACGTTTTATGCGCTCGCTGAAAACGGTTGATCAGATCAAGGAGTCGACTCTTTCCATAAAAGTTGGAGATGTATCTAAGACTCCGCTTTTCAAACTGCTCACGCACCTCCGGTTTCACCGCTTTGTAGATTGACCGCGCGTCGGCAATAATCGTTTCTCCCCCTGTCTCAGGTGGAGTTTGGCAATAAAAGTAGATGTGCCTCGGGTAATTTTTAACGTAGCTCATCTCGTTGTGCAAAGGAATTTTAATCGAGGGAGGCGCCTCAGTAGAGGTATAAACCTTTCCTTTCACTTTATCTCGAGGGGTATCGCCCCCGATATAGCTAACAGGCTTACCCAATCCTAACGCATCGATCACTAGGTTAAAATTGTCAGCTCCCTCAACCGGAAAGCCGCGGAATAAGATTCCCCCATATTTAAGAATTTCTTTGCAGAAATGCTCCTGATTTTCTCGAATGAAACCCAGAAAATCTTCAAAAGACATTTCTTTTTCGGGTTCAATCACAAGGGGAAGTTTTTGCTTTGTAATAAAGGATGTTTTCATACCCTCTATGTAGCGCGAATAAGAAATTATTGCAACCAACCTTGCGATCCCAGGGATCGCAAGGTTAAAAAGAATTACATTTTTAGCTGAGCGCGTACATTGAGATGCTCTGTGTGAAACGTAACAAAGCCCTCATCATCGATGCTTTCAGGAGAAAGGATCAGGTAGCGTTCAACGACCGACTCGAAAAAATCTCTTCTCCCTTCTTCAGGGCAGTCCCAGTTCGCCAAGCAAGCCGCCTCACACCAATCTACAAAAGCTTTTTTTGAGCTAAATATATTAGGTGTTTTTACAATCTCCAAACCCACCACCTTGAAGCCGGCGTGATCTAAAATGTGCTTCACTTCCTCCTCTGAGCGCATCTTGACAACTTGGGTAGTCGGTGGATCAAATTCCAACCCGCGCTTATCCATCTCCTCTTTTGCTGCACAGAAAAAGAGAGGCTCGCCTTTCAGGGGAACACTTAAGATAAAAGAAGCGCCTGGAGCCATATGTGACCGGACTGTTTCCATCAAAATAGAAGGATTAGGGTGTAAGTGGAGCACAGAAAAGGCTGTCACAAGATCATAATTTTGGATGGAAACAAAGTCTGAGAACTCTAAATCTTCCACATGTACAAAGTTCAGGTTAAAAAAAGGAAACATTTTTGAAGCAAAGTGAACCATCTCAGCAGATGAGTCGACGCCTGTGACACCCCCATCCGGAACGCGTGCAGCAAGAGCTGCTGCAATTTTTCCATCCTTGGATCCAAGATCTAAAATCGACTCATCACCCTCAAGCTGGTAGGCACCAAGAGCCTCCCATGCCCATTGGCTTTGCGGTTCGGAGTTCTGAAAGTAGAATGGGCTGGCCATTAGAGGGGCACAGCAAATCATAAGTGCTAAAAAATATTTTTTCATAAAACGCTCCTACTTTTTCAAATTGAAAAGTTTACAGCGATAATAGTACACCTGAAGCGAATTATTTAGGGAAAAAGAAGCTCTAATCGGCTGTGTTGAAAAACTTAGGATGCTTAGATTTAGTCAGATTTGGTCGTCAGTTTTATGGCGCGCCAAATATGTCTGAAGATAAGCGTTATAAGTTTTTCAACACAGCCGCTCTAAACAAGCATGCGAAATTTCTTTAGAGGGAAGAATCACACTAAAAAGCATGAGCTCCCGGCACCGTCTCTCCACTGAGTTTGGACAAATCACGCCTCGAGTACCCAGAGAAAAGCGGGCAATATGCGAAAGATGGGTGGCAATACGGTTCATTTCCGCATACAAAGCAATTGTGGCTCCTGACTCTAAAAAGGTTTTTCGACAAGATTGATAATCAGCATATAAAAGCGGCGCTTCGACCTCGCGCAAAAACCCAAGAGCGAGAGCCGAAAGATTGACAAATTGTACATCTAAGGGGTTTGAGGAATCTGCATACGCCCCAATGGACCGCAAAGAAACAACACTCTCCTCAGGAAGAAATAGATCCCTCATCTCGATAGAAACCGTTTGGATCGAAGTAAGAGCTACTGTCTGTATCGGTCGAGACACTTTAAGTGCACGTCCCTTTTTGAACCGGATGATCCCCATTCCCTCCAACCCTTCCTGAGGGCAGAAAAAACCCACAACAAGCCAATCCAAAACGCGATACCCACTTACCCAGGAGACATGCCCTTTGAGCAGCCACCCCCCTTCAGTTGGTCTTGCCTCCACACAAGGACTCGCGGGTGCACGCAAGTGAGAGACGCTCACGCCCACCCTACGCTTACCCTTAGCCATGTGCAAAAGCCACTCCTCTTTAAGTACACTCTTTTCAGAACCGGAGATAAACCGAGCAGCCGCTTGGTGCTGCCTTTGTAAAAAACCTAAGGCTCCGGAGTAGGATTGCAAAAGTTCCGTAAAGGCAAAGTAGGCTTCGCCTTGCAACGCACTTCCTCCAAACTCCTTAGAAGCTCTTTGAGCAAGCAGTTTTTGCCTTCCAAGAATCCTAAATCCTTTTCGTAAAAGACGCTTGTCAGTGTCCATCCGCTCCGCTCGAGGGCGGACCTTCTTTTCTAAGAGATGAGTCAAATCCATTAACCGAATGATAGTGGCTAAAAGAAATAAAAGAAAGTGGACCAAGCCCAAAGGCCCGGCCCACAAAAAGCGAACTAAAAAGGATGCCTATCTGCCACACTTGCCACTAGCACATCCACCGGCTCCGCATTTAGAAGCAGGCATAGGCGCGCAGCTTGGGGCGCAAGGTTTGTCACAATCTCTATTCTCATGTTTCCAGTAGTAACGTGGAACACATGTATAGTTAGGCTCACAAATGACCTTTTTACATGTTTTGTACTCTTGTACATCATAGTACTGAGGTACATAACGGCATTTTTTCTCACAGTAAGTTTCAGGAACGTAACGACATTTCTGAACTTCTACTGTGTAGTACTGAGGCACATAACGGCATTTCTGCACATCGTAGTACTCTGGCACATAGCGACAACATTTGCGTGTACATGGAATTTTCTCTTCCACACAGCGCTTAGTATATGTGCACTGAGGCTCATATCTTACATATTTGCAGTAACATTCGCCGGCAGGCTCATCACAAGGACAAGCCGGAGCGCACGATTGAGCGAAAACGCTTGGAATTGCGAAAACGCCTAGTAAAAAAGCACCAATAAATCCTACTTTCTTCAACATAAGGATTCCCCCCTTTTAAGTAGATTCAATTCGATTTTGTGCACACAACACAAATAACGATAATTCCTACTTACATTTATGTTATTACTTATATCGCCTTATAATCAAACAAATTATAAAATAATTATTTTCCTTAAACAAAATTAATTAACTATTTATATCGTTTAACTAAGAATCCTTTATTTACAACGACTTACAAAATCACCCCCTTACATTAAATTAGAGGAGATTTTGGCCTTAAATCCTTAAGCGCTAAAGAAGGTCTGAAGCTTTGTGGAGGGGCTGCAGCTTATGGATCTCATGCTGCTGCCGGCAATAGGTCTCTTTGATCAAAACAAGGGCAATGATGCCTGCCAATGCATACAGGAGAGGAATGATGGAGAGTCCATCCATATATTCACGGGCGGTTAAGGTGATACGCCCCGAGTGGCGTAAGGCGTACTGGATGATAAAACCGGAAATCGGAGGGAAAATAGCTCCGAAGAGCATACACCCCGTGTTGTTGAGTCCTAAAGCAGCTGAATGTAGCTTTTTAGGGGTATGCTCTACAATCATAGCGTAGGCCAACCCCTGTACAGAGGAGGCCAAGCCCAATAAAAAGAAGAGAAAAATCAAGAAATACAGGTGGTTCGAGGGAAAGTAGAGAATCAGAACAGAAATTGCACATCCTAGGAAACTAAAAAGGTACAAAAAAGGTGTACGCCGTTTGATTTGATCTGAAAGCCTTCCGATCACCGGGTTGCCAACGGCATACCCCACCCAAACCATTGAGACAATCAACGCTGCTGTGGTCTTATCAAATCCTCGTGTTTGGAGATAAGAGGTGCCAAAGTAGGCGGCGAGAATGGGTAGAGGGCAATAGAGAAAGCCGGCACACAGTAAGACGTACCATGCTTGCCGATTTTTTAACAGCTCGGAGAGCTTGCTTCTTAAAGGCTCATGAGGCGTGATAAAGATCACCTCCGGCCTCTCTAGTTTTGGAGTACTGCGCATAAAGAGTGCAATCAAGAGCGTCAAGAGCGTACCAAACAGACCGATCCCGGTCAAAATCAACCTCCAATTCCCATCTAGACGTTCACTGAGGTAAGCAAGAGGAGCGCCTGCCAACAAAGGGCCCACGGCTCCTAGAAAAAGAGAAAGACCGCACAGTAAACCGAAGTATTTCTTGGGAAACCAGTTAAGAGCTAAGATCAAAAGGGCCACAAAAGCGAAAGAGGAACCAAAACCAATCAGAAGGCGGCTAATTAGAGCGGCATAAAAACCGTGTGAGAGCACTAAACCAAAAACGCCCACAGTACAAATGAGACAAGCGGAGGTCAGAATCAAGCGTGTTCCAAACTTCTCCGTGAGAATCCCCACTGGTATTTGCATCACACCATACGTGACATAGTAAGCCGCAGCCACAATCGAGAATTGTTTGAGAGTGAGCATGAGATCATCACGAATCTCATTGGCCATCGTACCCAAGAAGATCCGCAGAAAAAACTCATAAAAGAAAAAGAGAATGGCCAAAGACCAGACAAATGTTCCGAAAAAAGAGACTTTTCTATCGTCAGAGCTCAAGATTCTGGTCCCACAATTCTTGAGAAACTTCCTCTTCTGTTTGCGCAATTTGCACAATGGGATCCCCTTCATTGACAAGAGGAAGGGTGTTTTGTGTCATGATAATGCCGGAAGCAGGCGCCTGAATTTGAAAGGTTTGAGAGGTGCCGAATGGATCAAAGATATCGGCTAAAACTTCTCCTTTCTTCACAGGAGCTCCCAGCTTCTTAAATAGCTGGCACAAACCCGATCCAGGAGAGCGAAGCCACTCTCTAGAGCGAATCAAGACCGGCTCAAATTCCGACTTGCTTTTGAGTTTAATCATTTCAAGGGCGTGCATCACCCGCAAAATGCCTCGAAAACCAATCCGAATGCTCTTCTCATCGAGTCGTAGAGGCTCTCCCGCTTCATAAATTAATGTCGGGATCGAGCGATTATTTTGCCAAAGCAGCCCTCTTTCCGAGCGTGTATGGACCACCACGTAGGGCTGGAAGGCTTTGGCGATCATCTCTGTTCCCGGGACATCCAAATTGGTTTGAATCTGCGGTAAAGCGCACTGGTAGGGCTCTGCTGTGTGAATATCGATGCAGTGAGTGGCTTTATTCAAGATCTCTTCAGTGAAATAGTGAGCCAGACGGGCAGCAAAAGAGCCGCTTTCTAATCCCGGAAAGCTGCCGTCTAAATCGCGCCGGTCCGGCAGATTGCGCGTTAAAGTCATCAACCCATATACATTGAGAGCCGGTACCGCAATCAACGTCCCACGCAATGTTTTTAATGCACTTTTACTAAGAAGCTTGTGAATAATCGAAATACCATTCATCTCATCACCATGAATAGCTGAGCAGACCAAAAGACAAGGTCCCTCCTTTTTCCCATGCATCACATGAATAGGGATATGCATGGAGGTATACGTAGACAATTCAGGAGTGGGAAGCCCCAGCGTCAGCCGCTCTCCCGGCTGAATCACGGTATTGCCAATAATGAGAGGTTTGTTTTTCATAGCACCGCCCTTTTAACATAGACAGCGACAAAAGTCAATCGTGCCCCTCACTACCCTCTGTTATAGCTATTATCCCGTATGGCCAACACAAAAAACTCAAGGAAAAGGGTCTTCTGCTCCTCTAAATCCGCTGGAGGCGCTGGAGGTTTACGGTCCTGACCAACGGGCGCAGAACTTAATTCAATCGAACTTGAACACTGGGCAATGCGCATCATGTGCCGTGGAAGATCTTCTGAGGCAACCGAAATAGGGCCACTCACCCCAGAAGACCCCGTAACATTCAGTAAAAATTGCTGTATATCTTCAATAGGAGTGTGCGGATCGCTGATCCATTGTCGAATCCACTGCAGCTTTTTGTTGGCCTCATGGTCGGATATCGACCTTGGAAGCACTCTCAACACATCAGCCCTCTCAATACTTCCTTGCACAGCTTTGCAAAACTCAAGATGGGATGCATGTCCCCCTCTAAAATCGGGATCAATACTTTGCATGCCGCGCGCGACCGCATGAATCCCTCTGAGCTGAGGATCACACAGATCTGATATATACTTTTCTAAATACGTCCGATTGCGACCGTCACTCTCTGTAGGAAAATCATCCTCGACAACTTCAATCAAATCTTTAGCTTGTGCTTGTTGAGCTGCGCTCCAATTTGTCTCTTCTATGAGATTCAGGTGTGCATCCATGCAGTGTTCATTCTGTGCATGCAAAAGGATTCTATAGAGGGGAAATGTATTCACCTGTTCAAATGGAACCTCAACCTCATCAGCGGGTAGGGCACGCGCAACGGCGAAAAGAGAAAGATCAAAGTGGCAGCCAATTTTTTTCTCCATTTGGAGGCAGCGCATCATCAATTGACCCAGCTGCTCAAAAAGCCGCGTATCTTCCTCTTTATTGGCTTTGGGAACCATCAGTCCCGATTCATCCACTCTCACAAATCGAGTAGAATATTTTTGAACTACCCCCTTTACAAGCAGTGTAAAATACTGGCGATTAGGTCCGCCCCCATTGCCACGCATCTGCCGTGTTGAATTTTCTTCGTAATAACGGACATCGACGCTTCGAGCGCTAGACATATTTTGAAGAAGTTGATCTAGGTGGAGTTCAGGTCTGGCGCGCAGATCACTCTGTCTCACTAGCACTCGACCATCCGAGTACCTATAGGGCGCAGGACGGGCGCGTTGGATACGATTCCTCGCTCTTCGGAGCACTTTCGCTCCCGGTCTTAAAAGAACAAAAAGAGCAATAAGTGTGACTAAACTCCCGCCGGTAATAAGTCCATTCGATAAAACTGGAGAATACATGCCCAGGTTACCATAGACAAGCCCCAAGATTCCCCCAATGGCGAGGATCACCCCAATGGCGACCCATACTCTTTCACTTCTGGCCGCTTGTCCACAGCTGGACAGACAAGAAGATGAAGAAACTGCACAAACCATTTTATACCCTCATATTAAGCAGTGTGGAATCCTGCGCCTTCACCCAGCACCGTTGCCTTAAATAACAAAAGAAAGTGCTCTTTCGCCATAGACTCATTACTCAAAGTTACACTGTTAGAGCAAGTGGATGCAGAAATAGCAGCGTCTGATGTCCCTTCATGAACACCAATGCCGCTACCGGGGCACCCTGAGCTGCCGGTGGCATACACTAAGAACTTTTTCACATCGGTAATAGGGGTCGACTCATCTAAGATCCACTCTCTAATCCAGGCAGCCTTTTGACTATCACCTCTCAACGCACGCGCGACGGCCTCTCTTCTGATAAATCCTTGTAACTTATCACTGAAAAGCACTTCACTAAAAGGCACATAATCGGATCTGGCGTTTCTATTCTGCGCTTCCTGACTGCTAGTTTCTCTTTGAAACTGTATCCACACGAAATCTGTACATTCTTTTTTCATTCCTTGGGCTAAGGCGTGGATTCCTCTTAGTTTGTTGTCATGATTATTAGATAGTTGTGCAAAAGTATCAGCCATTGTATCTAATAGGGCATCGCGCGCATCATCAATACTAGCGTCACCATCGATTAAAACGCCCAATGGGAGGGCAATTGTCTTTAAATCTGCTAAATCATTATTTTCTAATATCTCATTACCCTGCAGACTAAGTAACTTGCCTATAGGACTCGTCGCATCTTCACCGAGCAGCGCTAAATAAAGCTTAGCCTTGGTTTGGGGCTCTAGTCGATCGAACGAAATGGCAATCTCATCTGGCGTTAAAGCCAGCGCAACACGAAAAACAGAAGGATCAAAGTGGCAACCAATTCGCTCGTTCTTATTTCTACAGATCATCATGGCCTGGCCCACTTTTTTAAAGTGTTTCAGGGGGCTACGCTTATTGGGAGCCACTACAGGGACCGATAGACCGGAATGCTCGATCGTTTGACAGTGTTTTTTTGCCAATCCGGCAAATAAACTATTTAAATAGTCGCGCATAGGTCCCCCTGCATCAACACCGGGCATACAGCGAAAATCGTCATTCATAAAGTGGACAGAGAAATTTCCCCTAGAGAATCTAGACATTCTCAAAAACTGATGCAGATGGAATTTAGCGTCTGGCTCGACATTACTTTTGACAACTAAAACGAACCCCAAGGGAGAGTAAATAGAGAAGTGCCGGTGAGCAACAGAGCTGCGCATAAAGGCACGGAAAAAGATAAGGGAGGCACTCAAGATGAGTAAACTCCCGCCGGTAATAAGCCCATTCGATAAAACTGGAGAATACAGGCCCAGATTGCCATAGACAAGCCCGAGGATCCCCCCAATGGCGAGAATCACTCCAATGGCGACCCATACTTTTTCACTTCTAAGCACCTGTCGACAGCTCGGAATGCGATCACTAGAGCTGATAGGGGCAGCCTCTACTGCAGAAGCCATTTCATCCTCCAATAAAATAAAGTAAGTTTACCTAAATATAAAGATTAAATAAACAGTAAAATAATTTTAACTAAATGTCCGTATAGCCCGTATCCTGCTTTCTAGCCGCTCTAATCAGAATCAGCGATCGGATAAAATTTTCTTTGTTAACATCATTGAACTCTCCATAACGACAAGGGGCCGGAGAGATCTCGATCGTAGACTGAATGCGCCGGCTGGGATTTCCACACACGTGCACCATCGGGCAAGGAGAAAAGCTACCACTCTGGTCTTCGACCTGAATCGTGAACCGCACCGGAAGAGCAGAAGCTCCTGTAAAGTCTACTAAAAACTCTTGAAGCTCTGTGGTCGTTCTAGAAGAGTCTCGCAACCACTCTTGTAACCAACGCACTTTTTTTCTCACTTCGACACTATGCCCTCGATAAACCAGACTCGAGGCAATATGCTCAGCGTTCGCACTTCCCTGTGCTCGTAGATATAGAGTGGTCGCTTTTTGTGTGCAAAAAGCGTTCCATACAGAATCACTGCCAATTAAAGAGCGCAGTCCCCCTGCAAGAGCATGGAGAGCTAGAAGCTGAGCGTCGTAGTCTTCGCTCAAACAGCTCAGAAACTCAACTTTCATCGACTGTTGATTGTCTGCAGATAGTCCTAAAATCTGGGCAAGGCTCTTTGCCTCAGCTAGCTCAGCGGTTCCCCAAGAGTCTTTCTTAGCTAATTCTACCATCCGTTTTTTTTGGTCAATCTCCCCACACAAAGGAGCATACATCTTGAGCTTAGTTTGTGGAGACAGGGCAGAGAAGGAAGTCCGAATCTCCTCACCAGTTAAGCTCAACACAACCTCAAATACAGAGAGATCGAAGTGTGATCCCAAAGGCACACGCCCAAAACAGTAAAGCATGACCTGACCCATTTTGCGAAAAACCTCCCTTTCGGTCCATTTTGCGCGCGGAACAAATAACTTAGAGCTCTTTTGGTCCCAACTTAACTCTGAATGCTCCCGAAGTCCGTTAAACAAAAGCCCTATGTACTCTCTTCGAAGAGCGCCTCCATCTACTCCGACACCAGCAACTCCCTCTGCAGTAAAAAACTGAACTGAAAGAGAGCGATTGCGCCTCATGTTCTGCGCCGCCAGAAGAGCGAGCCTGTCTAAGTGAGTGTGTGGATTTGTCTCCACATCCTGTTTAACAACATCGATGTAAATGGTCGATCCGCTCAATCGGTAGTTTGGGGAGAACGTAGCAAGCGATGGAGAGGGAGAATGTGAAACCGGAGGAACAACTGAAAATTTCTTTGTGTAAACAAAAACTGCTGAGGAGACTAAAGCAACTGTCATGGCCATAACTCCAATGATACTCCCAGCATTACCGAGAGAGTAAGCTGTCCAAGGAGGGATCGAACCCGCAGAGGCGATAAATAGGCAGAGCACTCCGCCGAGCGCTGTCACAATGGCAAAAGCGCTCACATATTTGGCAGCTCTTGCCTTGTCCGACGTAGCCGCCAAGTGAACTCGGCCTCGGGCGCAAGACAAAACATGAGTAGAAGAATAAGCCACAATCATCTCCTTGTTTACCGAGCAGCATAACCCAAGTGAGTCATTAAGCCTGAGTAGAAAATTTATTGAATCGAAAAAACAGAGCCGGTTTTAGGCGTCATTTTTTTTTAAATGCTTTGTGACGACAAATTTATACACAAGCCACGACACAATTGAGGCGATTAGGACGATCCATGCGAGCGGAATGGGAGTCTGATCGGGAAGATAGGAGATCAAGCCACCAAGAGCGGCACCTCCACCCAGCTGCATCGCTCCATATAGGGCCCCCGCATACCCAGCTACCTTTCCAAAAGGGGTAAAAGCCATTGCATAGACATTCGGCCAAATGAAGGTTCCTCCAAAATAGAGAAAGAGCATCGGAATCACTAGCGTAAGAGCCGTTGTGCCAATAAAAATTTGCCCTAAAAAAAACAGAATCGAAGAGAAAATCATAACAGACCATCCAAATTGAATCATTGTGCTCGCTCCAAAACGGGTCACGACCTTCCCATTAATCGTGCCGGCCAACCCATAGGCAATTCCACCCCCTAAAAGGGTAATCCATCCATAGGCAACAGGAGAGAGCCCCACTACCTTGATCAATAAAACAGGTCCGACCACTAACCAGGAAAAAAACGCACCATAGGACAAAAAGGTACACAACGTAATCCCCATAAAAATAGGGTTTGTGAGCATCTGTAGATAGGTTCTACCTATAAAAGAGGGTTTTAAGCGTTCTAGGTGGTGGTGTTGGCTTGTCTCTTTATACCCCCATTGGATCGCACACAGAACCACCACACCATAAAGTACCATAAAGCCGAAACTGGCTTGCCAATTGAGGTAGTGCTGAAGATAGCCTCCAAGTGCGGGCGCGGCGGGCACAATAAACATGATTAAGATCACCAGATAGGAGGTATATTTGGCTAGCTTATCTCCTTGATAGAGATCTCGAAAAATGGTGCGCCAGAGCGCAGCCGCCGCGCCTGCTCCTAGCCCCTGGATCAGTCTGCCAGTAATGAGCATGTGCACGTTAGTAGAAAAGAGACACAACAATGAGCCCCCCAACATAATCAGCATGCCCAAAAGCAGAGGAACTTTTCTCCCAATTCCCTCTGATAGAGGGCCAAAAACCAATTGAGAGAGCGCAATACCTAGCATATAGATACTCATGCTCCACTGTACGAGGCCAATATCCACTTGCATCTGCTCAGAGATCGCAGGCAGAGAGGGTGCATAAATATCAGCCCCAAACTGGGTTAAGCAGGCTGCCAGCACAACGACTAGAAACAAGACAGTAGACGACTTCATAAAAGCTTTTTGTTTTGAAAGTATCTGAAAAAAGCAATATAATGCATTCTAAAATGTTGAAATATCTTTTTCTCTTTATGCTTTTTTCTAAAAGTTTAGTAGGCTGTCCCGCTCTTTCCGACGAGACGGTTGTGTGCGTACATGGCTTTATGCGCACCTCTAAAAGTATGTCTAGGATCGCAGCCTCTCTTGAAAAAGAGGGATGGGCGGTAGAAAGATGGTCCTACCCAAGTCGACATAAGTATATCGAAGAGCATGCTCAAGATTTGGTGGAAAGACTCAACCAAATCGTCATGGAACGCCCCGGTAAACCCATCAGCTTTGTCACCCACTCCATGGGGGGGCTTATTGTCAGATGTGCTTTGAACGATCCTGACTGCCCAAGTGAAGCCAAACAGGGGCGGGCTGTGCTCATTGCTCCCCCTAATAGAGGCTCCGTTCTTGCTCGCAAGCTGAACAAATACGCTCTTCCCAAAACCATTTTAGGCAAAAAAGCGGGATCTCAGCTCATGACAACACTACCAGACGGCTTTGATGCACTTGGAGACTTTCCATCCGACATGCCTGTTTTGGTGATTGCAGGTACAGCGGGTATAAATCCTTTGATTGCCGGCCCTAGTGACGGAAAAGTAGGGCTACGCGAGACGTGTTTAAATACTCCCCACTTTCGCGTAAAAAGCTTTTCCGGTCATAGCTGGATTTGTCAAACGCCTACTGTCATCAAAAAAACAGGCGCTTTTTTACGTCAGAGGGTGCTTACACATTCCAGCTGAAAAAAGTTTCTTAACTATGTCTCTATATGACATTCAGGCAAAGCACGCTTAAGATCTTGAATATCTTCTGAGCACACTGTTGTGCTTGTGAGTCCAAATAGACGCAGGTGCTTAAGCTGTTGTAGGCCGTAGAGGGAGAGAAGATCTCCTCGGGTTAGATTTGTTCCCGAAAGATCGAGGTCTTCTAATTTCTCCAGCTGCTCAAAGAAAGTAAAATCAGCTCCCTTGATCGAGGTACCGTGTAAATCGATTGTCTGCAAAGTACTTATCTTACACAAATTGCGTATTGCACCTGCTGTAATCCCCGTCTTCCCTAAAAAAACGTGCTGTAAATGCGGCATCTGGCTAACCGTTGAGCCTGTGATCCTCATTCCAGTGAGATCTAGGTATGTGAGGTTAGGGGCTAACAGATCAACGCGTAGTCCTCTACCCCCTCCATCTGGGCACTCAAAAACAAGAGTACGTAGATCTGGGAGAGATACATACTGTAGCTCTTCTACACAATCCGAGGTCAGCTGAGCTTCGCTGATCACGAGTTCTGAAATCTGATCGCATAAATTGAAACAGTCGATTGCAAAGAAATCATTTTTGAGAGCCAACAGCGGGCCTGCAGCATTAATATCCATCAGTTGCTCATGGGATAAAAGAGAGGGAAAATGGATGATCAAATTTTCAAGAGTGGGGTGGTTGTACAGAAGGGAAAAATCGATCTCCTTTAGGTTGGAAAGTCCAAGAGTAAGGGTGCGAATCGGTAGCGAAGCCACGATTTCCCACTGCTCTTGGGAAAGTTCAGGCTCATTCGTGGGTGTTCTTTTCCGATCATGCACACTTAACGAGAATAGAGCCAAGTGCTCAAGCTCAGGAAGTGCTCTTAAAGGCTCAAAGTCGTCATATGCATGCCAAGGGTAGTGAACGAGATATTCAATTGTGACCGCTTTACTCTCAGGATAGTGTGTAAGTTCCGCGATGGGTACTAGCTTTTCAAACACTCCTTCCTGAACACTCGTCGCTCTTATGCAAGGACCTGCCCAGCGACTCTCATATGTCGTCAAGTCCGCACTTAAACTTGCCGTAATACTCATTACAGCCATCAAAATAAAACTTAACAATTTCACATCAAACAAATCTAACTAAATAATTATAAACAATAAAAAAACCTTAACAAACACTTCAATAATAAATCTATAGATTCCTCCTTTAAAATAAAGATCAACACAGCCAACACACTACACTCGGCTCTCATTTTCAGCATATAGAAAGCCAGGAGACCTAGACATGTTTCAAATAGAGCTCAAGCCAGGTGATCACGATCCCCTTCCCAATCAAGTCGTAGCCTCCCAGAACCGGCCATCTAATGACATAGCCTCTTCTGAATAGGATCCTAATCCGACGCGTAGCCTGAGGTCGACCCACGCTCAGTGGAAAAACTCTGGCTCATGCATTAACCCCTAACTGCTTTTTTAATAGGAGAAGAGAGTCCTTCTTTAGGTCCCTTTTTCACCCACCTTCTCTATAAAGCTAACAAGACTATTGATGACTCTTCGGAATAGACCCTTGTGCTGAGATTCATTATGACTATGTTCATTTGTATCCGGGTCCTCAATACCTGCAACGATGATTTCTACCCCAGGAAACAGCTTCTCAAACAAATTTAATAAAGGAAGAGCCCCTCCCATTGGTAGAGTGCCTATCTGAGAAAAGTGCTCTTTCATGGCAGCTAAATACTTCGTCGAAAACGGCCCCGAGACCTTCCCCTTCCACCCTGGAGCAAGTTCCTTGGTCTCAATCGTCAAGGCATCACCCCAAGGTGATTGGGCTCGAACGTAATCGGCTACCACTTGCACCACTTTTACAGGGTCTTGCCCAGGCAACGTACGGACACTAATTTTAGCCTCCGCTTCTGATTGGACCACCATCCCACTTTTACTGTCTCCCCCCACGCAGTAAATCACACTAAGATTGGGTTCTGTCGCAACACGCTCATAGATCGAAACGTCCCTTGCTCCTCTGAGGGGCAGTCCAGGAAGAATACCGCATTCATGTACGTACTCATCTCGTGTAGTTGACGCTTGCGCAAGAAGCGCTTTCTCATCATCTGTTACTTTCATAGCTTCATCTGTAAAGCCGGGTATCGCGTGAGGATCAAGAGAAGCAATGAGACGACTCAGCCCCATCACAGGATCAGGAGCTAAAACACCTGTACCACTATGTACAGGCTTTTCTAACACTTTTAATTTAAGGATTAAATTTGCCACCCCTCTCGTTGAACTTGTTAGGGTTCCTGTATCCACTGTTCGGTTTTTGGAGTCTAATACGACCAGTGCCTCTCCCTTCACTTCCTCTCCATTTTCTTCTAGAAATTGCTGCATATTTGGCGAGCCGATTTCTTCTTCTCCTTCCAGAAAAACCGTAACGTTGACAGGGGGCATACGTCCAGCTTCTTTGAGTACACGCAGAGCAGCCAACACCGCAATAATGCCCGCCTTGTCATCACTGGCTCCCCTTCCATATAGCCGCCCATCTCTCTCCTCCACAACAAAGGGGTCTGACTTCCACGACTCTCTCTCTACAGGCTGCACATCATAGTGTGCATAGATCACAAGCGTGGGGTTACTGGCATCAAGAACCCTTTTCGCCACAACATAGGGAGCCGAGTTATTTGCAGAAATCAACTTAACCTTGAAACCCAATTCTCTAAATTGATCTGCAGCAAAATCTGCTGCTTTTGATAGGGCCTCTGGAGAATGGTCTGGACTGGTTGGATTACTAACCGAAGGAATACTGACTATTTTTGATAAGTCAGAGACAGCTCTCTCAAACTGTTTTTCATTAATGACTACACGCTGTGTAGCGCCTGCTGCACCACCTGCTGCTGCTGCTGCCATTGCATACCTCCGTTTTTAGATTGAAGGAGCAATTTAAAGTTACTGTTAAATTAAAAACAACCGTACAGATAGTCGTGAGCTAGCAAATTTTACTTTTTAGGTAGGGCTGAAGTCTCACTCGATCTGAACACCTGATATTTTATCCCCCTCTCTTGCTCGTTGTATTGGTTATACAGACTTTGCTCTAGATCAACCTACAGAACTTGATTAGGATCGTACATGATCACCAAGCTCCTTAAAATAGCTCCGGCATACAAAAGCACGCGCCTTTTGTGCATCTGCTTTCCCAATGGAGGTGCCTATAGCATGACTTCCATCATCATAATAGGTCGGAGATTCGATCCATATAGATTCATTCTCCTTCTGTTTTGCACGTTGCGTCAAACAGGCGCGATCATCTGCATCCTCTTAAAAATCAGGTCATGACAAATCGTACGTTCCATTTCAGTGGGGGTGACACGCTCAAAAGGGATTCCACGCATCACCTCAGCTGGATACTCTACTCTTAGCTGCCTAAATAGTTCTTCAAATAGCTCTTCTTCTTCTTTGAATCGATCAGGAAAATTTTCGTCGATCTGCCCGATTACCGATTCGCCCATCACATACTCCTGAAAGAGTCGGTTCCGCCATATTTTGAACTCTTGAAACTCTCGAATTTGAGGTAACGCATGATTATTTTCCTTAATCGCGCCTAAAAGAGAAATCACATAGTTTGCATAATGATCTAATAGCGTTTTATCTAGGGCATCCAAGGGAAAAAGCTCCACGTGCATCGAATGAGTGCCTGAAGCTTCAAAGCAGACGATTTTGCCCCGATGGATCTCACAGTATCTTAAGCGCTCATATAACAGAGGATACTGATTGCGAATCCGTCCGATTAGACCGGTCAGAAACTTTTCTCCAATCCCGTGAGCTGCATAGCGTGAAAGATGGGAGGGGTAGCCGATCAGCGGATAGTGCCTTTTAGGCCATCTTGGGTAAGGAGAATCTAACAATTCAAAGCCGTAAGGGATCTGACCTGCTCCCCGTAAATTGGTCCAGATGAAATTAGAGGTTCGTATAGACTTTTGAGTCAAAGGAGATACGAGCCATGAAGAAAAGATTTTCAGAAGAACAGATTATCAAAGTACTAGAAGAGGTCAAGATGGGCCTCAAAGTCGCAGAAGTATGCAGGAAATATGGTATTTCAGAGCCTACTTATTACAATTGGAAAGCCAAATTTGGTGGTATGAGGATCTCTGAAGCTAAGAGATTAAAAGCCTTGGAGAAAGAGAATCAGCAGCTCAAGAAACTAGTGGCTGATCTCTCACTGGATAATGTGGCTTTGAAGGATGTACTTTCTCGAAAGTGGTAACCCCGCATGCGAAGAAAGCATGTGTGAGGCTTTTAGTGGATGAGCACACTATAAGTGAGCGTCACGCTTGCACGCTTGTTGGGGCAAATAGAACGCAGGTTCGTTATTGCTCGCAAAAAGCTCCAGAAGATGAGTTAAGGGAAAAGATTAAACAGATAGCGATGCACCATCGTAGATTTGGATACAGACGAATCCACATGCTACTGAAGAGAGATGGTCAAAAAATCAACCACAAGAGAGTGTATCGTCATTACAAGGAGATGGGGCTAAAAGTACTAAAAAGAGGAGGCAGAAAACGGGCTATTGGAGATCGGAAAGTGGTCCGTTTGATTACGAAAGCCAATCAATGTTGGTCTCTTGACTTTGTCCATGACAGTCTGGCGTGTGGCAGGAAGCTACGGCTATTGACAGTGATAGACGTATACACCCGAGAGAGCTTGAAAATCGTAGTGGATACAGCATTGAATGGTCAGTCCGTACTCGATGCTTTGGAGGAACTGCTCAAAGAGAGAGAAGAACCAGAGGTCATTCTCAGTGATAATGGGACAGGGTTTACTTCTAATAAGGTGGTTAGCTGGCAACAGACAAAAGGAGTGAAATGGGAGTACATTGAACCAGGGAAGCCCTTTCAGAATGGTAGTATTGAGAGTTTTAATGGGAAACTCAGGGATGAATGCCTCAATGAGCATTGGTTTACCACCCTTGAGGAGACAAAAAGAATCATTGAAAAATGGAGAATGCACTACAATGCTGAACGTCCCCACAGTAGCCTGAAAGGCTTAACACCTTTGGAGATGGCTAACCGTCTTCAGCAGGAGTTAAGATTAACCGGAACCTCTAGTTGCTAATGGACCAAAGAAGGGGGCAAGGTCAGTGGAAAATCCTCGAGGTTGTTGTTGAGCTTGCAGAATAGTTAAGTTTTTTTCTTGCGCCGTCTTCGGCTACTTCCTTGGCTAGAATGGTGGGAGCGGACAGTCGTTTTGCTAGTTGTCTGCGCCTCACTCTTAGTCGTTTTGCTCTGGTTTTCTGATCCATCTCCCTCACTAGCAAGATTTATGCTCTCCTGAGAAATCTCTGCTTTTTTTCCGGTAGTTGTGAGTTCTTTACCAGTAGCCTTCCCGGCTTCAGGGCTCATTTGTGGATCTTTTTTTCTGAATCGAGAAAAGCAAAATGCTAGTACTCCCGCAACCGCACTGAGCCCAATTGCCGCAATTGTAACCCCAATTCCAGCGGCTACTGCTGTTCCATTCATGGAAGAGGTCATGATGCGATCTCCAGGAGAAGTTTGTGTTGTTGAGGGAATGTCTCCTTCATTAGAAGTGACAGCAAACGCTTCTGTGACCTCATGAGTCACAACATTTGCTTTTGTGGAGGAGAGATTGGAAGGAGTTGTTTGCGAAGGTGTAGTAGTAGGTGCATTTTGAGTTGTGGTTGCTACTTCCAAAGTATTAGTAGCAGAAGGACTCACTTTGATGCTTTTTGTTGTTGTGGGAGATGCGTATTCAGTTGTTACTAAAGCTGACTGAGTTGCATGAATAGGGGCCTGCGTCGTTACAGCAATTTGACTAGTTGGTGGGAAGATCCTAGCCAAGATCCCTCTGTGATCTCCATCTTGTCCGTCCCATACAAAAATCAATTCGTCATTTTTTGAAGAAGCAAGATTAGGTCTACGCGGATCCAGAGCACTTGTAATTTGGTTAACAAGAAATTCTCCACCTATTTTTTGACCGGAAGAGTTAAACCTCTGGGCGTAGATTCCGTCACGCGCACGATCTTCCCATGTAACAACAAAGCCTCCACTCTCAAGAGAAGCAATATTATGATTAGTCTGGCTGCCTTCTATAGACGTATTAACGAGAAATTCTCCCCCTATTTTTCCTCCAGAAGAATTGAAGATTTGCGCATATATGCCGGAACTAGAACCATCTTGTTCAGAGCTTAACCAGGAAACGACAAAAGAGCTTTTTGAGATTGTCGCAGCGCGAGGTGCTGTTTGGCTTAATTGTGTTTCCGAGTTAACCAGAAATTCCCCACCCAGTTTTTGTCCAGAGGAATTAAAGACTTGCGCGTATACACCGGCATCAGAACCATCTTGTCCTATGCTTGACCAGGTGGCAACAAAACCCCCAGTTGGCAGAGCTGCAACGTTGGGGCGACCCTGATAAGATTGGACATAAGTGTTGAGGCGAAATTCTATTCCTACTTTTTGACCTGCTGCATTAAAGATTTGCCCATATGCACCGGAATCAGAACCATCTTGTTCAAAACTTTCCCATGTTACAACAAAAGTTCCATTTTTTAAAGCAACAGCACTAGGACTAGTTTGATAGGATTGCGTATGGGTATTAATTAAAAATTCCTCCCCAGCTTTTAGACCCAAAGCGTCGAATCGCTGGCCGTAAACTCCCCGGCCATCGCCATCTTGATTGCGGCTTTCCCAAACTACCAAAAAGCCACCATCCTCAAGAGCTGTAGTGCGTGGATCAGATTGTGAAGATGTTGTGTACGTATTGACAAGAAATTCAGGCCCTATCTTTTGTCCTGATTTATTAAAGCGCTGAGCGTAAACCCCATCACGATCTCCGTCCTGGTCATCACTTTCCCAAACAACTATAAAGCCATTCTCGAGAACTGCCACGCTAGGGTTCATTTGAGTATCTTGTGTATAAGAATTGACCATGAACTCGTTGTTTGTGACACTAGGTGGAGGTTCCGTGGTGGTGGTCGTTGTTGTAGTCGTTGTTGCTGTAGGCTTTTTTGTTTCGGGGGGAAAGAAAATCTGACCAAAAATTCCTCTTGAGTCTTGATCCGCTTTTGACACCGTAATCACGAAAGAACCGTCTTGAAGAGTGGCGACCCAAGGCTCGCTTCCCCCATCGTTAACAAATTCTACTCCTATCTTTTTTCCTGTTCTATCAAAGCGCTGACCGTAAACCCCCCAACCACCGCCATTCTGATAGCCGCTTTCCCAAACTACCAAAAAGCCACCATCTTTAGTCGGTGTGACCGAAGAAAGGCCGTAACCAGCACCTACAGGTACAGTATTAATTGCAAATTCAGAGCCAACTTTTTGACCGGAAGGTTCAATAATTTGTCCAAAATGACTATACAAACTTTGGCTGCTGCTCCAAATTGCAACGACATTGCCGTTTTCAAGAGTTGCTATGTGCCCCAAAGTTTTAATAAGACTGTTTTGCCCTCCAACATCAAATGATTCATAGGAGTCTACTCTTATGGCACTCTCGATTGGCTGAACCGATGCACTATAGCGTTGCGCAAAAATTTTATCGTCCCCATAACTAGAGGGACCACCAGAAGAAATCTTATAGTTCCAAAATAAGAAAAAGCCCCCGTCTTGGAGTGGTGTGGCATAAGGATACTTGTTTATGCTAAGTGTTCCAGGTGTTGTCACATCAGCTTGAAATGCTGCCCCTACCTTTTGTCCCTCAGCATTCAGCTGCTGTACAAAGATTCCTCTCGAATTTGACCAGGTTACAATCAAATTTTTATTGGGAAGAGCTATAGAGCTAGGGTCACCTTGATAGGGGGAATTAATTGAAGTATAAATGACAAGCTCAGGACCCCTCTTTTGTCCAGAAGCATTAAGAACCTGTCCATAAATCGTTCCACTGGAACTCCAAAAAGCCATAAACCCACCATCCTGAAGAGGGGCTATGCTGAACCCACTATAATACTGATCAATATTATAAGAGCTGATTTGAAACTCGCTGCCTATCTGACTCCCACTAGAATTGAAAAGCTGGCCAGAGATGCCTTTCGAGCTAGTTCCCTCTTGATTTTCACTTTTCCAAACTACAACGAAGTTCCCGTTTTCCATAGGGGTAATAAAAGAGCTAAATTGCTTATCGGACATATGAGTATTAATTTGAAACTCCGCTCCTGGCCAAAGTACTGGTGGTAGAGCCGTCGTTGTTGCGGAAGTAGAGGGCGTGGTTAAGGGGAGAATTTTTCCCTCAAGCGTAATTTCATAGGGCGCACCACTATTTTGGGTGGGCTTTGCCCAGGAGACAAGGGCCTTTCCATTTTTAAGTAAAGAGATTCCGGCTTGTAAATGGGTATTAATAATGCTTGTGCTAGAAGAATAGGTGAATACAACAACTGGAGCGTTTACTTTATTTCCTGAGGCGTCAAATTCTTGCAGTATAAGCTCAATAGAAACCGTGTCATAATGCCGCTTTTCCTCTATGGCAACAAAACCTCCAGAATCGAGGGAATCAATGCGGAAGCCAGAACTTGTGTCATGCAGAGGAAAAGCAGCGCCGATTCTTTGTCCTTGAGAGGAAAAAAACTGGCCGACAACTTTGTCTGTATGGAAGTCCGTCCAAGCGATGATAAAGTTGCCATTACTTAAAATGGCAATACCTGGATTTCGTTGCTCTCCCACAATATTGGTATTTACCAGGAATCGAAATCCCATTTGCACGCCCTGCGCGTCGAATATTTGAGCCTGAATTCCATGACCATAATAGCGAGAGGAACTAGAAGATTCTTGACCATAGCCTTCCCACACAACAACAAATCTTCCGTCCTCGAAAGCAGCTGCTGTTGGATTTTTGGAATCCTGTGCGTATGGAATGGATGGTTGCATTCCTACTCTATTCCCTTCTAAATCAAACAATTGTCCGTGAACTTCTCGATTTCTGATCCAAGTCACAAAAAATCCATTTGCTACACCTGTAACACTTGGAGAAGTAACAGTTGCTGATGTGAGGTCGTTAACATGAAACGCATCTCCTATTTTTTCACCCAAAGAATTAAACCTCTGACCGAAAACGTCAAAATTAGCGTTGTCTTGATTTTTTACAGACCATGCTACAACGAATTGACCATTTTCAAGAGCGGCAGTTTTTATTTGAGGTATATCTGTGGTGGAATAGGTATAGATAGAAACAAGAAACTCAGAGCCCACAGGCTGACCTGAGTCATTGAAGATTTGTCCATATAGGCCCCTCCCACTAAGACCTTCTCTTAACCAGATCATTGCAAAACCGCCGCTTTCAAGAGGTACGACATTTGAATTGCTCTGGAGAGGTATATTAGAGGGGGTTAGGGTAAATTCTTCAACAGCTGGGAGAGCAGTAGTAGTCATTGCAGGTGTTGTGGGAATGGACAAAGCAGTGGTAGTCATTGCAACTGTCGTGGGAATGGGCAAAGACGAAGAGTAGATACGAGCAAAAACTCCGTAGTCTCTGATGTAAGGATCTCCCACAAATTCATCTTGCTGATTTTTGGAATAGACAAACAGAAAATTTCCATTGTCCAAAGGCAGAGAACTTGCAGATCGAGAATCAACTGAAAAGGGCTCTCCAACTTTGTTCCCTGCAGCGTCAAATTCTTGACCGACAGGCTCGGTTAGGCTGTAGATGACGATAAAACCACCATTTTTCAGTGGCGTAATTCCACCATTAAAAAGATAACGCATGGGTTGCGTAGTTACTGAAAGCTCGCTTCCAGACCTAATCCCTGAAGGAGTAAACCGCTGTGCATGCAGCTGGGAGTCATAAGAGTTCGGCTCTCCTCTTCGCCAAGTCAAAAGAAAGTCTCCATTTTCAAGAGAGGCTATGATTGGATCGGCTGCCCGCTCGATTGACACTTGTAGTGGATTGCTTAATGCTCTACCGTTGGCGTCGTATACCTGCACTTTAATTCCCCCACTAATCACCCAGGCATTAGCGAAGCCTCCACTTTTTAAAGTGACAACTCCGCCAACACCATTAGTATTAGCATGCCTACTAACACGGTATTTTCGACCCATTTTTTGACCTGATTCAAAAAAAAGCTGCCCATAGAGGAAGGGACCACTTTGTGTACTCCAAAATACCACAAAGCCCCCATCTCTTAAACTCGTCACAAACCCATCAGAGACAACATACTCATTTTGAGGGTTTACACGGAATTGACCCCCTAACTTTTCTCCGCTGGGCCCGAAGATTTGGCCATAGACACCATTGGAGATTCGGCTAAAGATATCACTATTATTATTCCAAATAATGACAAAACAGCCATCGCGAAGTTTTGCAACTTTTGGGTTGATTTGGTTAGACGCTGTATCATTGTTAACCTGAAACTCTGTTTCCAGTTTATTTCCAAAAACATCAAAACGTTGTGCATAAACCCCAGATCCAGAACCATCTTGTCCTTCACTTGACCAAGTGGCAACAAAATTTCCTCCTCCTAAAGGGGCAACGCTTGGGGAAATTTGATCGCCTAGTGTGTAATTGTTGATAAGGAATTCTGGGCCAGCCACAAAGGAAGAATTCAATGAAGCGGCGTTTACCATAGCAGGGAGGGTGGACACCAGAGCTCCCACTCCAATTAAAGGGCCACCTATTCCTGCGAAATCTCTAAAATTCGTTGGAGCAAGATGACTCACTAACTGGGCTCCTCGGTTTGGCAAGGAATAACGCTGTCCAATTGCAAGCAGCCCTATTGCAAAAGCCGTGCAAGCGCGAAGAGTGTCTTGCCAATTCTTATTTGTGTGGACAAATTCAGTAAACTGACCTTTTGTTATCTTCATAACAGAGTTCCAAAAATACCCCTTTTCCAGTTTGTAGTAATCCATGGCTTTCTGATTTTTGGAAACATGAGATTTATTTGCTTTTTGAAGTAAGCGATTGAGTTGCTTTAACCCTTTGACTTTTTTTAAGGTCTCTCCATTGCGATACAAAAAGTGGCTATCACTAGTCTTTAGGTTGACCACTTTCCAACAGTCGTATTGATTAAAAGGCGTTAAATCTTTTGGGCAAAAAGATCCTTTTGTCGCGATTGTTGCAAATTGACAAACAGGTGTAATACCTTGGCTTTCTCCAGACATAAAAAATTCCTCTAATAATACTGCGGACGCGGTGATATTCTATTTTTTTCTTGTAGTTTTAATCAAATGTTTTTTTAATCTTGATCAAATATTTTTTCTGAAAATGTGACGCTGTAGTGTCGTATCCGTTCAGAGGATGCAGCAAAATCAATCTTTAAGTTTATCAATCTATCCCGATAATAGCTCAGTCCAATAATATATGAGACTAAAATTCAAGAATCCACGCCAATATTTTGATAAAGCAACGATTTTTCTGCTATGTGAATTGTCAAGTCCAAATCATAAACTAGGCCCATAATTTTGAGTAGCTGGTGCTCTTTGAAGTAGATGTCTACGCATCTTCAATGCCAAGCTCAGTTGATGGCTTAATCTGCTATTCGTGGGTAAGCGTCTAAGGAGGACATCTTTTTAAGAAGTGTCTTCTTGTGTTAGGAGCCATTGATCAGGGAGAAGCTCATCCAATCTTTGAGCGCTATGATCCATGATACGGCGCATGATGTCTTCTAGGTACTCTTGAGGATTGATCTCTAAATTCCGACAGGTCTGCACAAGTGAAAATAAGACAGCTGCTGCTTTGCCTCCTTTGGGACTGCCTACAAAGAGCATCAAAAACTGCTTTCGATCCAAAACCTGAGAGCCTTTTCTCGAAAAGCTCCCTTTTTCTAGCCGTTTACACCAAATAGCAAAGCCATCAGAGTCCCAATAGAGCACTTTCATGTAGTCGCCTCTTTTATTGAGAAACACAAAATAACTCCCAGACATGAGTAAACCAGGAAAAGTCTCTTGGATAGCCGAGCTTAACCCCTCAAAGCTTTTACGCATATCCGTGGGGTTTTGATACAAGAAGATTCGCGCATTTCCAGATAATGTCAGCATAGCGCTTCTTTAATCGTGATCAAAACTCGAGCAAGAGTCTGGGCATGAAAATGCGCATCCATTTCGATTTGAACGCCCCTAAACTCAATAAGCAGCTTAGAGGTCTTTCCTGAGAGCTCAACAAAATCTTCTGGCCTCAGTGAAAGATGAAACCGCCTTTTCCAGTACAGAAAGGTCTGGTAATTGTGACCTTGGTGAGCAGCCCATTTTGGGCCACTTTCTCCGCTCTTTTCCCACTCAGCTATTTGCTGCTTCCAGAATTTCCGTTTAGATGCAAAACTTTGAGTCATTGATTCCTCCTTGTTAAGGAAAAGAACCAACATACGTCAGAGTAAAATCAGAAAAAAGATGGGCTTATTTCCCGCTTACCTGTCTATAAAGGAAGACACAGAATAGCGCGCTCCTCCATAAGGTGCATTATCCAAGTCCATTCGCGCAGGTCCGACTTCAAATGTAAAATAATCTTTTAAGTCTAATTTCACTAAATTGCGTAATTCTCGAGCAATCACACTCTCAATCGCCACATCATACCCGCTCATTCTGCGTAAGCAAGTCAAATCAATATCTTTCGTTGCCCGTGCCGATGCAAATCGCAATTCCATTGCATATCCACCCTTAAGAACGAAACTGTCAGAATCTTGATGGAATATTCTAGCTAACAGCCTTTCAAAAGCAACTTTCCGTCTAAGTCGCTGTAAATCTCGATTACTTCTAACAGCGATGCTCTTCAAGCGCGCTTCCAAGCTTCTGCGAAAATCGGTCGGTGTTTTAAAATTTGTCATTCAGTAATCTCTTCATTTTAAGGTAGATATTGGGATGTGTCTTTTCGAGAGAATGCAGTTCTTCTTCCAGGACAAGTCCCCTTTCTAACGCTTGGTGCACAGCCTGAACAAGAAAATTATCGGCTACTGTTTCTACTTCAAAGACATCCAACAGTGTCCTAACAGGAGTCGTTACCCGATAGCCTTGCCTTTCCTCTATCTCGGATTGCTCTAGGTTCGCATGATGCAGGTATAGAACTTTTGGGATTTCAATGCGTCTTCGAAAGCCGCGAGGAACTGTCATATGCATTTTGGATGGCATCACATCTGACAGCTCGTGAATATCAAGAGCCGTCTCATGCGACCAAACTCCCTGAGGAATATCCTTCAAGTTCCGGCTCCAAAGACTCCATAACACGAGTTCAGGCCGGTCAGTTACAGGGTATCTCGCTAATCGATAAATGCCTCTGCCCTCTTGAGTCCATTCTCCTGAATTAAGTCTTAAATGAAAGTTAGAACGCACATAGCCACATTCTTCCGCTTGTTTTGCGGTAAAAAAGCCTTGTTGTCGGTCTGCTATCTCAAAAAGCTGATTTTGTCTTCCCATGCACCAATGTTATAATTTTCATGATATTGGTGCAAAAGTTTGATTTCAAGGTAGGTGGAAGTCTATGTAGAAAGCTTAAAATCTAGAATTTATGCTTTTTTCACTCTCAGAATAGAGAACTTTATAGTGGTTTTGAACCATCCCTGAGGGAAAGGTCTGGGAAGCGATTAACTTTAGCTTTATATCATTTTCAGTCTTACCAAAAAGTCGCCTCCTTCTCCTATTAAAATCGGAATAAGAGTGATGACCATATCTTCAATCAAACCTAATTGAATAAAAGATTGGACAACCAGCCCACCATCTACATAGACACGTTTCCATCACTCTTTATTAAGAGATTTCATTATTTCTTTCGGTGAGAGCTGAGATAAGCGAACTTTTTCTTCTAATTCAGCTGGAATAACATCTTGTGTTAGGGTTTTACTTAACACAATCACAGGCTTCGGGTAAGGCCAGTCTCCAAAAGTAAGAATTTTTTCAAAGGTACCTCGTCCCATGATAAGACCATCAACACTCGAAATAAAAGTTTCGTAACCGTGGTCTTCACCCTCTATTTTCTCCTGAGGTAGCCAATCAAGAGCGTGGTCTTTTCTAGCTATAAATCCATCAAGGCTTGTTGCTACAAATACATGCCCAGTCGTCATGAGTTTATGTTCTCTCCATCTGAAAAAATTGTATTGCGTATATCAGGAATCAAAGTCTGAAGGTCACCTATAAGCCAATAATCTTCATCTCCTAAATATGAAGGCTGAAAAAGGTCAATAGCAATAATTTTACCCTCAGGATTTTGCTCCTTATACCATCCCAGGAGACCACGGTCATCAAAACTCAAACCCACACAAATGATATAATCATACTGAGCAAAACTCTCTCCCCCAACTTCCTCTCTCAACTGTTGAGCATTGACTCTGTATGGAAAAATTCCACTAGCCTCATGCAAACAGTCTAAATTCTCAGTAATCAAACGTGTACTTTTATGAAGGCTAATGTCCTTTAAAGCATAGTGAGCTGGAGTGGGTGCACTATAGAGACATGCATCATGAAAAATCTTGATTCTACTTGCAAACTCACGAGGAGATTCAATCCCATGTTCTAATGAAAATAAAAACCTCTCTCCGACTTCTAATCCCAAAAGCTCATTCAGCTCATTCATTGCTGGTACGTTTGAGGCAAGAGATAATCCAGCGCCTGTATAGAAAAGAATATTGTGCTTCTTAACGATGTTTTCTAGAGTAGACTGACTTATTAGCGAGGGCTGGGCATCATTTATCACTCTTCTGTCTGCTACAATATAGGAATATTCATCAGGATGCCCATCCTTATGCGGCATTGAAGGTATGTTTATTTCCTCGTGACCAGCAGAATTTATTTTACATGGAAAGATGGACTGCCCTGACTCGCTTTGAATGAATTTATGTCTTACACGACTCAAAAAGTCATCGTATATTTCAGGCAATAAACCAAGAGCTACATCAAAATAAATTTCATCATTACTGCTGATGAACCGGAAATGACTATCCTCCCCGAAGTTCCAGCACATGTCAAGGGTCTTCTCTTTCATCAACTCAGACAATTATTGTTCTGAGCATGTCTGAGGCTTCTGAAAAAAATCAACTTCTTCCGCACATGCAACAAAAAAAATGGAGCATGCAATCAAGAGAAATATACGCTTAAAAAATCTCATTTTTATCCTGATTAGTCATTGGGGAGTGTGCCATAGATGTGCCGTGTTAACTTAGCAGGGTTGTGTATCTCATTTCAAAGAATCATAACCTGCTTAGTATAAGTTTGCTCGGAGCGGGACTCGAACCCGCACGCTGTTACCAGCAAGGGATTTTAAGTCCCTAGTGTCTACCATTCCACCACCCGAGCGTACAGCAAAGCAGATAAGGTAATTTGTTCGCTGCTTTCAGTCAAGTCTTTCAAAGATATAAAGAAATTGCTTTAATAACAGCCATGACTTACGCAAAATGGCGAAATTGGGCCTACGTGCTCCTCTGGATCCACATCGTTGCTCTACTAGCTAATGGGCTCACCTACGGTCTTATCACTTTCTCTATGGACGTGCCCTTTCTAACGATTTACCAATATCCTGAAACAGCCCCTTACTACCTCGCTACTTACGCATTTATCCTTATTTTTACTTTTACCCTGTGCTCTTTGGGACTCATATTTGGTGATCTATTCGGACAGGGAGATCTAAGGGCGCAACTGGTCTCAAGAGGACTACTCATCATCGGTGTTTTGGGTTCCTTATTGCCGATCACTCTGATCACAATGTGGGACCTTGCCCTAAAACAACCGATCCAAAGCTGGAGTAATGTGGTCTTAGCTGTTCAGTACTTTGGTATCTGGCTCACGATGAGCATGACGGCTGTGTTTGCCTGTATCATGATCCTAATCTTCTTTCTTGCAAAAGAACGCGCTTCTATCCCTAATGGATGGAAGATCTTATGTGTTGTACTTGCCTCTTTGAGCGTGATGATGTCGGTCTGCTGCTTCTGGATCACAGAGTTTGTGATTCTCTATAGAGTTGTCTATTTAGCAGGAGCCATCTGCTATCTGATTTGGGCCTTCTGGCTGGCCTTATTCATTAAAAAAGCCCGCTAAGCTCGCTGTCTGCAAAGGATTTTCTTGACTCAAAGTCTTTAAAAGAATTTTATATTTTCCCTAACAACAAGCAAGGAGGCGTCATGTCTGCACTTACGTTCCCATCTTTCCAAGCCAACTCCACAGCTAGTTCTCTTTATCTCGCTGCTGATAGTGGAATAGCTATTGAGAGTAAAACAATTGCATTTGTAGTAGGTGAACGGGTGCTAGCCCCCGCAATAGAAGCTCTGTCTACCTCGTTCCAATGGATTGGTGTTCAATTTTCACGCGTGTATCACTTTCAGGTGGTTCCTGGAGCGGCTGCTGCGCCTCTTGATGGGAATGATTGCTCCGGTGAAGGAATGTGTGAGGTGTCTGGGAATATTCACGATCAGATCACAAGTATGACATCCCTTATGTCAGCGAGATCAGGGAGAGGCATTCTAACAAGCTGGGTCAATCCAAAACCCAGCCTGGTGTGGTTTCAAGGGGCGGCTGAGGACCAATTGACAACTGTTTTTGCTCGAGATTTTGTCGATTCAGCCGAACACTGCTTTATTGCAAACCTTAACTTACTCAAAGCAATACGATTTTTACACAGGTAGTGCAACATTGTTTCTGTAAAATTGGTTTGGGGATTTTTCAAGAAAGGCC
>CAYGJC010000017.1:0-30060 GCA_964350245.1 uncultured bacterium
TTTAATTGAAACTAAGATAAATTTTATGTTTTATTCATTTATAAATATGTAATTTTTTGATTTGTATCTTTTTAAACCATATTTAAAAAATATAATTGAGAAAATGCAAAACACGAGGGTCGCACAGATGAACACACTATATGATATTAGCCCACCATGCATTGCAGTTGTACGAGGCAGTGTTGCTGTTATCAATAGCGGAGTTAAATAGAGAATCCACTGTTCCCTTCCTCGCAAGGCTCGTCCTACAGGAAAAAGAGACAAGGATAGAATGACTTGTAAAAGGACATATGACAGTTGGCTTCCGCGCGAACTAAAAAATGAAAGAGAGCCTATAAAAATGATCACACTTGCAAATGCAAAGGTTAAGATGAGTGCGCTTGCAAAAGCGCGCAAACCAATGAAAGGTCCATATAGGCTAGTGATAAAAGCTAGGGTTGCTAAACCCTGTATAATCTCGCCAAACGAAACTAAGTTGGATTTTGAAATGGCAATGAGAAAAAGAACAGAGCGTGGTTTGGCGAGATAGGCTTCTAGTTCTCCATTTTCGATGAGCGTGCCTAATTGATAAAGTCCACCTCCAAAAACATTCAAGAGTCCCCAACTTGTGAGTACCATCCCAGTGGATACCAAATATTCTTTGATAGCAAAGGGATCGTCGCCAACGCTTAAGATTGCAAGGAGGTAGATTCCATATAAATAGAAGCTATTATTGAGAATAACAGAAATAAGAGATGAGAAAAATTCTAAAGGTCTCTTCAAATGTGCAGACCATTGATTCTTGAAAGTAAGAAGTAATAAACGCATGCTTACCCTCCGAAATTATGGTAGTGATTTCGGGCATGCAGATACATCACTCTACTCACGATAAGTAAGCACACAAGCTGAATAAAAATCCTAAGAATCCAGGTAGTAAGTGACATTTGATAAAATTCCCCTCTAATTGAGAAATAGCAGGGCTGAAATACAAGGTCGGAAAAAGGTGTATTTAGGAAAAGTTTGTCCCAAGGAGCCGGCAGATCTGATAAAGGGGCTAAAACGCCACCAAAAATAAGAAATAATTTTCCAAAAAGAAGACGAAAAGTTTTAATCGCATAAAACCTGACTTGGAAGCAGGTAAAAATGAATGAGTAAAGGGTGTCTAACAGGGACAAAAGAGGAAGTACAGCGATAAAGCGAAGCGAAGCATGAGCGGATAAAGAGAAGCTTTTGGTAAAAAGAGGCATAATAAGCACATAAAGTGCAAGGTACAGAACTCGACGATATAAAGTTCGACTGAAAATAGATGTCGAAGTATAAATGGACCACCATCTGGGCCGAACAAATGAGAGAGAAAAATCTGTGCTGCCACGATCAATAAGTGGCTCACGCAAAGTGGTCATAAAGAGAATCTCAGTCAGACCGATATAAGCAAAGAGGGTTATGTTTCCAAATGTGGAGGTGTCGTGATTTAAGCCAAGCCAAAGCTTAGAAAAAATCCAAATAAAGCATGGGTAAAGTACAAAACCGGCAATGGTAGTGCTTAAACTCGACTGCTCCTCTTGAATTGAGAAGAGTGCAAACCTGCTATAGAATTTAACAACTCCACTCATTCAATCTGTTCCTGGGTGTACCATTGAGAGATGATAGATTCGAGGCTGATTTCCTCCACGGAAATGTCGAGGATGTTATCTTTGTAGGCTCCCATAAAGTAATCTATTGCCGTTGTAGGAGTGATTTTCAAGATGTCTATTTGGAATTTTTTTATGAGTTTTTTATCTTCAAGAATTTGAATTCCCTCTTTGTTTTTAAGTGTTTCTGTAGTAGCAGGTGTAGCCAACGTTAGTTTAATATTTCTTTTGGATATCAAATTGCCTTTAAGTCCAGGTAGAGGGCCATCATAACCAATCTCTCCCTTGTTAATCAGAATCGCTCTATCGCACAAAGCCTCAACATCACTTACATCATGGCTAGTGAGTAGTAATGTAGTTTTTTCTTCTTCCTGCCACTGCCTTAGCAGATTGCGAAAACGGGCTTTACCCACAACATCTAATCCGATTGTGGGTTCATCTGCTAGAAGGATCGAAGGTCGGTGAATCAAGCTTGCTACGATTTCACAGCGCATCCGTTCCCCTAAAGATAGAGTATTGGGTGTGGTATCGAGTAGGTGGGAAATTTCAAATAGTTCTGCAAGAGATTGGATGCGTGAAGAGGAGTTTTTTGTGGAAAGACCATAAATTTCCCCTACCATATTTAGGCCTTGCTGAACAGTCAAAAACATCCACAAATTGCTGCGTGTACCAAATACAAGGCCTAGCTTTTTGTTTGACTCCATTGTTCCGGCTATGTGGCCGTCAATCCATGAACTTCCAAAAGAGGGTTTTAAAATACCGCACAGGAGCTTGATGGTTGTACTTTTTCCAGCTCCATTTGGTCCTAAAATAGCAACAGATTCACTATGACCAATCTCAAGATGCAGGTCTTTTACTGCTTCGATGAGTTCTTTTTTGGCAAACCATGATTTTTTTTTCCAAAAGTTTTTGGATAAGTTTGTTGCTTTTATAGCGTATGAATTCATCGGCACCCCGAGGGCTGTGACAGGCAAAAATTGCATTCACGATCGGACTGGAGAGAAAAAAAACGATTGTTTGCAAAGGAGTGGATATCCAATTGCATAACACCTTTGTAAGTTTGAGGCTCGTCACAACCAGAAAGAAAGCGCGAAGCTTCAAAAACAGCAAGCGAGCAACAAGTGGCAATGGGTGGTGCAAAGGCCCTTTTTTGGATGTGGGGATTACGCGTATTCGGATCTAGGTTAGAATCTTCTGAGAGTGCTTTGATAGCACAAAAGTAGCACGGAGTTTTCTTAGGAATGGTTAGGGGGCCTATCCATGATCCACCGAACGTGAGACAGGGTTTATCCATATCTAATGCTGCACGGGCAACAAGTCCTGCTGGGTGCATTACGGCCTTTTCTAGAGGGAGATAACTAAAAGGATTGAGTACGATATCCACATCTTCCATAATCACGTGCAAATCGGACGATTGCTTCACTTCCAAATGATGCCCAATAAAGTGCACATTTTCATCACATTCGCTGATTTTTTCTTTGCAAGCTTCGATCTTAAGTTGGCCTAAGTCTTTTTGATTGTAAAGAATTTGTCGATGCAAATTTGAAATGTCAACAGAATCAAAGTCGATGCCCACAATAGTATGGATCCCTAATCGGGCAAACAACAGGGCTGCCCAAGATCCATAACCTCCAAGACCTACGATTAAGACTTTACGCGATTGGAGATGCTCATTCATAGCTTCCCCGGATACTCCTTGTTTTTCGTAACTTTTAAAAAATCGGATCTGACGATCGTAAAGTGTTTCCTGAGGCTCAATTGCCGATTGTTCCTCTTCAATGAGAAGATCATGTGTTTTTAATTTTGCGATTACAGAATGAAGAACATTTTCTTCGACTCTGTATTTTTTTGATAGACTGTCAAGGTCATCCGGGTAACAAATTCCTTTTTGTAGGTCTTTGATAAAAAGAGGAATAGAGCCATGCTGAGATGTAATGCCAAAGTGTTGTTTTAAAATTGACGAACTCAATTCATAACTTTCATCAGATTGTTTATGTATCTCAAGGCTAGCGTGCAAGCGTACAATCATAGCACTCCTTTTTCGGTATGATCCCCATCGTAAGGGAATAGATAGGAATGCACTCGCATGGATCGATGTTTAAGAATGTACACATAGGGGAGTCTCGCATTGCTGGTGAGGGGAGTCCTCCAACGTTATACTGCACTCCTCTGATAAGCAGTTTCTGTATCATCCGGCCTGAGTCAATATACATTTCTCGAAGTGCTTTATTGTAGGGATAGCATTTCATGGCTTTTTGGACATCAATAGACATAAGTATCAAATGGGAGGCTGTTTGAGATGCAGACATACCACAAAGCAATGCAACTACTTCATCCCGAAAAGATCCTTCCCGAATCAACGAAAGGCCATGTGCCTGTGGATAAAATTGATAGATTCCAGGAGGTATGTTTTTTACATTAAAGATCAGAATGTAGTAACGCCATACTTCTGGAAAGAGCTCACCATTGATTTCTTTAAGAAGTAGGGACAGGACCGCCAAATCTAAGCTTTTTTCTTGAAATTTTCGATGGGTTTTTCGCTCAAAAAAAGCAGGTATTCGATCGAGCTGTTCTTTTATTGATGACGTAGGAAGTTGTATGTCAATGATATGAGGTGTTTGAATCGTGGGGTCTGGACGAGCATTGCCTGGGTTAGAAGAAGATAAATAGTAGTCTAGGCATACCTGCCACTTTCTTTCCAGCCAGTGTTCCAAGTGCGTACTTGTTTGCTTATCTAGAGATGAATCTTTCTGGTAATTGAGAACAAAATTGGCACAATCCTCGATGTTAAAATTGCGGACAATATTCTGCAAAAGGCTTCTACAGGTAATGGGAAAATCCTCTGAATCAGAAATGCTTAAGTAGCTAGAGTCCATATCTAATCTTTCTTCCTTATGCTTACAACTGCCATAACGCCTTCTTCAAGATTTGAACTGCCAATTGCTTTCAAAATACTGTTCTTGTTAAATCGTAAACTAACATGTGATTCCAGACCCAATTCATTACTAATAAGCTCAATAGATGCTATGACATGTCCAACGTCCATGTGCACAGTTCGGAATGTGCGCGGCTCCCGATATCGATACATATTTCTTTCAAACACTGACGTAATAATAATAGTACCCAAATGAGAGGCTGGTGGATGATCATAAAATATCTCATCAAATTGAGAGCAAAGAAGGCAAAGCGCAGTGGGATCACTTTGAATGTGATAAAAACCATTTTCCATGTCAAGAAGATCTGAAGGCACAAAGTATCCTTCTGAAGGATGTCTACTTCCACCCGAAGGGCTTGTTCGGCGCATCAGGGGAGTGTTTGTCCAGTGACAGGGTTTTTCTCCCGTCTTGCCAAAAACAGAGGCCAGTAAGTACTTGACACTTTCCTCTGTGGAAAGCTCCTTACCCTCTATAGCAGCTGGAAAAGGGAGGAAATGTCTCTGTTTTACATCGGCATATTTTTTACATCGAAATGTATCGGGTTCGACATCCTGATATTTGAGCATTTTTTTTCGATCAATTTCATGCCCCTTTCCCTTTTTTGTGTAGTCAAGAAAAGGAGCATCCCAAGTATAAAAATGGTAATCCGCTGCATCATTCCAGTCCGAACGCTTCCACATTTTGATGTTTTTCAGGTGCTTATCCTTTTTGAGTTGATGCGAAAAGAAAATGATTTTTTTTTCAACCAAGCTAGCGAGCGTGTTTTCGAAAATTTCATTTTTGATTTCTAACTTAGAAGTTAAAAAAAGATATAAGTCATGCTTTGTAATTGGCTTAGCACAGCCTATGGCCATAATGACTGCAGCTCTCGGGACGGCATAAGTTGTCTTTTGGGTTTGTTCCTCAATAGCCCATTGCCAATCGGTTCGGGAATTAGGAAATCGAATTTTGATCGCAATACTTGTTTGATAGCATGTCGAGTCGTCTATTGACATAGAAGTTTGATGCTTAATATGGGGCCTAAAGCCCCATCACATTTACTGATCATGCTGTAACGTTGGCTGATCAATTCTTTCCAAAACATATATTTCAAAATCTTCAGCGGGTGAATCTTGAAGATTTTGATTTTCTTCTTTACGCCCATTTTCCATAAATGGAACCTCCTTGAATTGATGCGAGCGCTTATTTTTGCGCCTATGCAACGTACGTTTTAGGATTCTTATGATTTTGGAGTCAATAATTATTCTGATCACGTGCGCTAACTTGTCTTTGCAAACTTATTCTAAGCAAAGTATGAATAAGAGGACTTATGAAAAGAATTTTGATCCTCTCACTTATTTTCTGTGTGATCGTTGGGTTGGGCCTCGCTGTCTATTTCTACTTTCGGTTAGAAAACGACTCTAATCGCCTCACACTCTATGGAAATGTCGATGTACGGCAGGTCAACATCAGCTTCCGCGTCGCCGGACAGGTCGATGAACTCTTGTTTGAAGAAGGTGATTGGGTAGAAAAAGGTAGGCTGATGGCCACCCTCAATCGCACTCCCTACACCAGCCAGGTAAGCGAAGCCAAAGCCAATCTTCAAGCTGTTGGGGCCAATCTAGCGAATGCTGAAATTCTACTGAAAAGGCGTGAGGAGCTAATCGGAAGTGGTAGTGTTGCTGTTGAAAACCTAGATGATGCCCTGGCAAGTCGCGATGCGCTTTTAGCCGAATCGGCGTCCGCTGAGGCAGCGTTGGCTGTTGCACAAGACAACTTGGCTTTCACAGAGGCATATGCGCCCACCGATGGGATCATCTTGACCCGTATTCGTGAGCCGGGCACGGTTGTCAACCCGGCCGATCCTGTCTACACTCTTTCCATCTCTTCACCCATTTGGGTACGTGCCTATGTCTCTGAGCCCGATCTTGGGAAAATCTACTACGGAATGGATGCAGAGGTCACAACAGATACCAAAGGCGCGCCGATTTATCAAGGTAAGATCGGTTTTATCTCACCTGTTGCCGAATTCACTCCCAAAACTGTAGAAACAACGCAGTTGCGCACCGATCTGGTCTACCGTTTGCGCATCTATGTAGACAACCCTGACAAGGTTTTAAAACAGGGGATGCCGGTCACTGTAAAACTCGATACAAGCTGGATGAAAAGTGAGTGATGCGCTTGTTTCTATCCACAATCTAACCAAGTCTTTCTCGCCCGATTTTCCTCCTGCTCTTGATCAACTCACCGCCACGATTCCTCATGGAGAGATTGTGGGTCTGGTAGGACCGGATGGAGCCGGGAAAACAACGTTAATCCGTCTGATGGCAGCGCTTCTACACCCTTCTGAGGGTGCCATTGAAGTCGATGGAAGAGAGACCACTTCCGGTGCCGAATACATTCATACGGTCACCGGCTACATGCCGCAAAAATTTGGCCTCTACGAAGACTTGAGCGTCATCCAAAATCTCAACCTTTACGCAGACCTGCGTGGAGTTGTCGGCGATGAGAAAAAAGCGGTCTTTGAGAAGCTCCTTTCTTTTACCGGGCTTGAGCCGTTTCAAAAGAGGCTCTCTAGAGATCTGTCAGGGGGAATGAAACAGAAGCTGGGATTGGCGTGTGCTCTTGTGAAAAAGCCCAGGCTTCTGCTTTTAGATGAGCCAAGCGTAGGTGTAGACCCCATTTCGCGGCGGGAGCTGTGGAAAATGGTCTATGAGCTGGTTGACGAAGGGATTTCTGTTGTGTGGAGTACGGCTTATTTAGATGAAGCGGAAAAATGTAAGACAATCTTACTGCTGAATGAGGGAAAGCTTTTATACCACGGCAGTCCTAAACATTTAACCGAGCAGGTGAAAGAACGTGTTTTTCTTATCAAAGGAGAGGAGAAAAAGCGTCGGAAAGTACTAATGAACGTTCTACTACAGAAAAATGTTCTCGATGGAGTGATTCAAGGTCGGGACATTCGGGTGGTGGTGAAAAAGCCGCCGTTTCAATCTGAGAACCTAATAATAGAGAAGACAGAGCCCCGTTTTGAAGATGCTTTTATCGATATTTTGGGAGGAGGTCCGGGGGGAGGCTCAGAACTGGCTGATAACCTCGTAGCGATAGAGGGAGACAAAAAGAGTGTTGTGGAAGCGGAAGGGTTGACCAAACGGTTTGGGAGCTTTACAGCAGCTAACCAGATCAGTTTTTCGGTGAAACGCGGAGAGGTCTTTGGCTTGCTTGGGCCCAATGGGGCAGGAAAATCGACTACGTTTAAGATGCTCTGCGGCCTTTTAAGACCCACAGAGGGGAAAGCAGAAATCAATGGCTATAATCTGCAAAGAGCGCCGAGTCAAGCACGGGCGCAACTGGGCTATATGGCGCAAAAATTCTCTCTCTATGCCAACCTGACAGTCTTTCAAAATCTCGAATTTTTCTCAGGAATCTACAATTTGCGGGGAAGAAAGCAAAAGGAGATGATTGAGGAGATGATTGAGGTGTTTGCTCTCAAAAAGTACTTGCGTACCTCGACAGAACAGCTTCCTCTGGGTTTTAAGCAACGTTTGTCTCTGGCCTGTGCGACCATGCACTCTCCGCCTCTTCTATTTTTAGATGAACCTACATCAGGTGTCGATCCCATCACACGGCGTGAGTTTTGGAATCATATCAATGGGTTGGTAGACAAGGGTGTCACGGTGATGGTCACAACCCACTTTATGGATGAAGCGGAGTATTGCGACCGAATTGCCTTGATCTATCGAGGTAAAATGATCAATATCGATGCCCCCGATGCTCTTAAAGAGATTTGCCAGACGGCAGAAAACCCCAATCCGACACTTGAAGAGGCCTTTATCCAACTGATTGAGGAGTACGATGCACGCACGCAGTAGGCGGATGAAAGCGCTAATGATTAAAGAAGCCTTGCAGATTGTGCGCGATCCAAGCTCCATCTTGATCAGCATCATTCTACCTGTTCTTCTCATCTTTCTCTATGCTTACGGCGTCTCTCTCGATTTAGATCATCTCCGCATTGGAGTTGCCCTTGAAGATACCTCTCCTGATGCAATGAGTTTTTTTCATTCGATGCGCAATTCTCCCTACTTTGATGTCAAAGTAGCTCGTGATCGCCGTGAGCTCGATAGGGATTTGGAGAAGGGAGCCATTCGGGGCATTGTGATCGTTCCTTCCTACTTTTCCCAGTTCCGCCACAGGCCTGATCAGATTGCACCGATTATGGTGATTGCGGATGGATCGGAGCCGAATACGGCCAACTTTGTGAAAAACTATGTGCGTGGTGCCTTTCAACAGTGGCTGGTTCAAGAATCCATTTCGTCTCACTTAAAAGGGCTTCCACTCATCTCCATCCAAACACGCTTTTGGTACAACGAGCAGCTAGAAAGCCGCTATTTTTTATTGCCTGGCTCGTTAGCGATTATCATGACGCTCATTGGGATTTTGTTGACAGCTCTTGTAGTTGCACGCGAGTGGGAGCGGGGCACCATGGAGGCGATGATGTCGACGCCGATTGGGATTGTCGAGCTCATCATCGGAAAGATCATCCCCTATTTTTTTCTGGGAATGTTTTCCATGGCCATTTGCTTTTGTCTCACCGTTTATGGGTTTGGCATTCCGTTTAGAGGATCCATTCTTCTTTTGGGGCTTGTTTCGACCGCATTTTTATTCTGTGCGCTGGCGCTTGGTTTGATGATCTCTACCCTTTCAAAAAACCAACTCGTTGCCTTTCAGGTTTCTGTGATAGCCGGTTTTTTGCCCGCCTACATCCTCTCGGGCTTTCTCTTTGAAATTGCCAGCATGCCTTTTTGGATCCAAGGGTTGACCTACCTCATGCCGGCGCGCTATTTCGTGCTCTGTTTACAAACGTTGTTTTTGGTAGGCAATGTCGGCACTCTAATTTTTTGGAATATCCTTCCGATGATCGGGATCGGATTGATTTTTTTGACGATAACGGCACGTAAAACGGTGAAACGGCTCGACTAAATATGGTACATCGGATCCTATCCTTAATTTTTAAAGAGCTGATCGGCGTCTGGCGCGATCCTAAAACGCGTATTTCGCTTCTTGCTCCTCCTTTAATTCAGCTCTTTGTGTTCACGTTTGCCGCGACTTTAGATGTAAAGAATGTAGAGATTGGAATTCTCAACCGAGACAATGGTGAGCAGGGCTTTGAGCTCGTTCAACGCTTTCATGGGGCGCCCACCTTTACGCGCATTACCTATCTGCGTGGTGTCGAGGAGATCACACCCTTTTTAGATGAGCAAAAAGGAGTGATGGTGGTCTCGCTTGATCAGGAATTTTCGCGCAAGCTGGATGCCAAAAAACAGGCTGAGGTGCAACTGATTATGGATGGACGCAAATCCAATACGGCACAAATTGTAGCCGGATATGCCACCACGATCATCGATCAATTTAACGACGACTATGCAGTAAAGACCCAGGTGAAACAACAAAATGCACGTTTGATTCCACGCAACTGGTTCAATCCCAATCTACTCTATTATTGGTACAATATTCCTTCACTTGTCGCCACTCTATCAATGCTCACCTGTTTAATCGTCACCTCAATTTCTGTGGCGCGTGAAAGGGAGTTGGGAACATTTGATCAGCTGTTGGTTTCTCCTTTGATTCCATTTGAGATTTTGGTGGGAAAAATCGTGCCCGGTATTATCGTGGGAATGCTCGAGGGGCTCCTACTTTTTGCCGCAGGTGTTTTTCTTTTTAAGGTTCCGTTTACCGGTTCTTTTCCTCTTTTTGTGATCAGTTTACTCGTGTTTATTAGCGCCATTGGGGGGGTGGGTCTATTTTTATCTGCTCTCTGTTCCACACAGCAGCAAGCGATGCTCGGCACGTTTGTGGTGATGGTGCCTTCGGTGATGCTTTCGGGCTTTGCCACCCCCATTGAAAATATGCCTGAGTGGCTCCAGGTGTTTACGTATGGCATTCCACTAAAATATATGTTAATGATCTCGAAAGGGATCTTTTTAAAAGAGATGCAGGCCTCGATTGTCTTGAACAATCTATGGCCGCTTGCGTTGATTGCCTGTTGTACTCTAGCAGGGGCCGGCTGGCTATTTCGAAGGAGGTTAGAGTGAAAATCGCCCCCATTTTATCTGTGGGTTTTTGTATTTTTTTGAGCAGTTGCAAGATGGGCCCAAACTATTGCCCTCCCGAGCCGTGTATACCAGAAGTATGGACGAGCGAACCGGGTTGTGTGGAAGAGGTGCCTCTCGCCTGGTGGCAAGAGTTAAACGATCCTCTTCTCAGCTACTATATCGACCAGGCCGCCTGCTATAACAACGATGTGCTGACAGCCCAGGCCACGATCTTTCAAGCGCGCGCTTTGAGGCAAGTGTCTGCCTCTCAATTATTTCCTCAGTTAAATGGAAACCTTTTTGCCTCTAGGACCTACTTCAGTAAAAACGGTCCGCTCTTTGCCATTGGAACAGAAGAAACTACTAATACGCCCGGTTTGCCGTTTGAGCTACAAGTTCCTCAATTGCAAAACATCTTTACCTCATTAATCGATGCTTCGTGGGAGCTAGATCTGTTTGGACGGATTCGCAGAGAAGTGGAGGTCACAGAGGCTCTCACTCAGAGTGCCATTGAGCAAAAAAATGACGTTTTGATCACCGTGATTGCCGAGGTTGCACGCAACTACATCGATCTTCGGAGTGCGCAACAGCAGGGAGCTTTGCTTGAGGAAAATATTTGCCTCCTAGAGCAAGAGGCGGCGCTTGTGCGCGAACGCTTTGAAAAGGGATTAGACGACCGTCTACAAGTGGATAACGTGGAGGCCTCTTTGGCCACTTTGAAAGCAACACTCCCACCCATTTGCGCCCAGATTTACCAATACATCTATGCAATTTCGGTTTTAACCGGTGAGCTTCCGGAGGCACTCTTTGAGACCCTATCGCCGATTGCTCCCTTACCACAAGCTAGTGAAGAGATGATGTGCGGACTGCGTTCCGATTTAATCCGTCGCCGCCCCGATGTGAGAGGGGCTGAGCGCAATCTTGCGGCAGCCACAGCAAGTATTGGAGTGGCGGTTGCCTCCTTTTTTCCCACCTTTGCACTGACAGCTGATTTGGGCCTGCAGTCACTGCAATTTAGAAAGCTGTTTCAGTTGCCCAGTAATACCTGGTCACTCGGAGCCATTAGCTCTATTCCTATTTTTCAGGGAGGGAAGCTAGTGGGGAATCTGCGCTTAACTGAGGGAGCGGCTTTGGGAGTGGCCTATACGTATCAACAGACGGTTTTAAGCGCTTTGGAGGAGGCAGAGAGCGCTTTGATTACCTACACAAGAGAGAGGGAATCGGTTGATCAGCTTCAAAGAGCAGTAGAGAGGTATGCTGCTCTGGACGCTTTATCGGCTGAGCGATTTAAGAAGGGGCTTGTGAGCTTAACTGAGGTGATTGATTCAAGACGGCAGCTGAACAGCTCCCAGCAGAGCCTTTTGACCGGCGAAACAGCTGTTTTGACCGATCTTGTGGCCTTATACAAGGCTCTGGGAGGCGGCTGGGAGCTTTTTTCAGATTAAAAAGCGCATCAGAAGCTGGTGGAAGAGCACGCCCAGTAACATGCTCACCAAAATAGAACGGAAGAAAATCTGCGCAAAGATCACCACAGCCAGCCCGATCACCTCAGGCAGTCCACAAGACATGTGCTGCACATTATGCGCGACGAGTAAGAGCAAGATACAAGCCGGCAGTGTAGCCGCTAACTTATCTAAAAATGCCCACCTTTTCAACCAGTTGGAAAAAAGAAACGGAAGAATACGAAAGCCAAATGAGACAGCTGTCATGACCGCCAATACCTTGATCACACCACCCTCCTTTCCTGCTTGGGTAAAAAGAGAATGGTGACCATTGCAAAACCCATTCCTGCTAGAAATAGATTGTGAGGCGCTATGATAAGCGCGAGCGCAATCGAAAGAGCAGCAATGAGAACCGGCTTCAGTTCACGCTTTTTCTGCATCTGCTCTACAGCCGCCGCTGCAAAAAAAGCAGGTAGAGCAAACTCAAGTCCCTGTGGAAGAGTAAATAAGTAATCAATACATGTCCCAATTAGCGTTCCCAAAATCCAGGATAGGTGGATGACGATGGTTAAGGCTGTGATATAACGGAGATCTTGTTTTTCCTCATAGCGAGGACCGGTGATGAGGAGGGAAAAGGGGGCGTCTACGAGGCCATGCGCTAAATAGCCCTTTAAAAGGGGGTGACAGTTTTTATACCGATCGAAAAATGCCATTCCATAGAAAACGTTGCGAAAACCCAAGGGAATAAGAGCAATGGCTAATGTAAGCAGCGATCCGCCTGCGAGAAGAATGGTTAAGGTCAGAAATTGGATCGCTCCTGAATAAACAAATAGGCTAAACAGGGGCGCCCAGTACCAAGGGTAGCCGCATTGGACAAAAAGAAGCCCGTAAACAATTCCTAGAGGAAAGTAGCATAATACGGCTGGAATAGAAGCTTTTATGGCTGATTTAATCATATTTGTAACAAGCCATTTTAGCTTAAAAAAAGCTAAAGATCTAGCGCTACTTTTTTGATCCAAGCGTAGTAAAGTTTTTCTTCCATTTCACAAACACGCTCTTTGTAGGTGCTCTTTCCAAGCTCTTGCTCCATCTCCTCCAGATGTCCCTCTTCCTCTTTGATGATCGACATTACAGTGATTTTGGATCCCATCTCTTTCAATATTTTTTGATAGAGGGGATAAAGCTTTTGGGCCCGTTTTTCAATGGCATAGGTCACAAGAGGGTATAACTTTATTTTTGTCAGGCGGCACACCTCTAGCTCAAGGCGGTCCAAATATCTTCTTGTCAAATGGCCGCCCAGGAGATCAGAGTAGTCGGCTGGAGGCGCGCTGGTTAGTTTTCTAGTCTGTTGCTTCAGATAGTGAGCATGCCGAAACTCTTCAGCCGCGTGTTTGAGCATCTCCTGTTTGACCAGAGTCGGGTGCTCAGCTTTGGCGATTTTGCGTGCTCCTGCATTCTCCAGATAGGAGAGGGTGTTGAGCCATTTGACGTGTTTTTTGGGATTAGCGATCAAAGAGCGAAGTAATGGTTCCATAAATTCTCTCAAGTTCTTCATTTGTGATACAATAAGGGGGCATAACGTAGAGGACGTTTCCTAAAGGCCTGAGTAAAATAGACTGCTCATGGAAGTGGTGAAGAAGCCTCTCTCTTTGTCCACTGAAATAGCCCTCTTCTCCTTTGAATTCGACAACAAGGATTGTGCCGAGGTGTTCAATCCGTTTTGTGGTGCGGTTTCCTGCCCATTTTTGGCAAAATTTTTGATGGTGCTGCTCAATGCGTGTCCGCTCTTTTGAGTCGAATAGGGTGAGACTTGCATTAGCAGCGGCGCAGCAAATCGGATTAGCTGTGTAGGAGTGGCCGTGCAAAAAAGCGTGGCTCCGTTGATCTGAAAGAAAGGCGTCGTAGATGTGCTGTTGGGCTACAGTGACTCCTAAGGGAAGGGCGCCTCCTGTAATTCCCTTAGAGAGACAAATCAGATCGGGGGTCTGAGTCTTTTCACTCACAAAAAGAGGGCCGGTTCTACCAAACCCGGTCATCACCTCATCGGCAATAAGGAGCACACCCGCCTCGCGACAAATCGTCAGCAGTCTATCTAGCTCCTCTTGGGGGTAGATGTGCATCCCGCCTGCTCCTTGAATTCTCGGCTCATAAATCAAGCAGGCGCAGTCAGTATCCACCATTTTGGATGCATTTTCGGCAAAAGGATAAGGAATCGTTTCCACTTCAAATAGGTAGGGCCAAAACGGTTTATTGAATCCATTTTTGCCAGCAGCGCTCATCGCACCAAACGTATCTCCGTGGTAGCCCCCTTCAAGCGCGAGCACCCGCCGTTTAGGTTGGCTATACTGCAAGGCCATCTTGAGAGCAACCTCAACAGCTGTCGAGCCGTCATCCGAATAAAAGATTTTGGTAAACCCTTCAGGTAAAATACTTAACAAGTTTTCAGCTAGTTGAATAGCAGGTTCATGAGTATAGTCGGTAAACAGAACCTGATCCATAATGCGCGCTTGTTTGGCAATCGCCTCCGCAATGACCGGGTGTGCGTGTCCGTGCACATTCACCCACCAAGAGGAGATGGCATCGAGGTATCTCTCTCCACTTTCAGTATAGAGATAACTCCCTTTACCTCTTATAAAAGGGAGGGGGTTGGGGTCGATCTTTCTTTGCGTAAAAGGATGCCAGACGGCATTAAGGTCTCTTTGAACCGTTGTGCATACCATTCGATTCGTCTCCGGTTGAGGGTTTTTTCAGGTAAGATATGGCCTAAGCAGGGCACATGCGTGTAGGACAGAATGAACTGTTCGCTTGCTGCGTGCGGACGTCCGTTGAAAATAACACCGAGCACTTCTTGGTTGTGGGACTTTAACCAGTCAAGCGTCAGCAAGGTGTGGTTGATGCTTCCTAAGTAGTGTTTAGAGACAACAATCCAAGGGAGCTTCCACCGTGTAAAAAGAGTGCCCAGATGATCTCCACCGTATGGCGTGAGCACGCCTCCACACCCCTCAATGACAAGGTGTTTACATTTTGGGGGGATCAGGGCTTCAGGATTAATTGTCTGATTTTCCAGTTGCGCGGCATAGTGAGGGGAGACGGGGTGTTTAAATTGATAAACGGGAGGATGGCACTGCATTCCGCTTAACCGGCGCACAGTCTGCGTGTCAGAGCCACCCGCTTCTATCGGTTTCCAGTAGTCGGCATCTAATGCTTTTGCGACAATAGATGAAGCGACTGTTTTACCGACGTCGGTACTAATCCCGGTAATAATTAAGCCACGCATAGAGTCGATCGACCTCATCTTGTGTGTTAAAGGTATGGAAACAGATCCGCACACACTCTTTTCCTCTAGGCACGGTTGGGTAGCGAAGTAGGCGGATGTCAAATTCCTCAGAAGGGGGGAGTTGGCGCATCGGAATCGCGACAATCGGCGAAGAAAAGGGAAAGAGTTTTTGTTCTTCTAATAGATCGTAAGCACAGTCGATGGCAACCAGTTGCGGCATTGAAAGAGCCGTTGAGTAGATAAAGGGTCTGGAAGTTGTGATGAGATAGTCAATTAGCTGCCTGCTCCCCGCTACGCAAGCACCGTGCACACCCAATGCTTTGCCAAATGTGTGGACGCGTGCGAGCACAGGTGAGGTGACGAGTCCTGGGCCATAGACGCCTGTTGCGTGTGCCTCATCTACTATCAAGCGCTCTCCACAGAGCTGAGAAAGCTCATGCAGCGGAGCGCGGGTGCCATCGGTCGAGTAGATCGATTCCACCACTACAAACGGTTTTTGGCGACAACGACGGATTTGTTCTTCCAAGTGGTTCAGATCATTGTGCCTAAAGGAGAAGTGACGCGCTCGGCTTAACGTGATTCCGTCGCGGATTGAGGCGTGCACTCTCTCATCGTAGACGATAAAGTCGTCTCGCCCGGCAAGGGCAGAGAGCAAACCGAGATTAGCTGTATAGCCTGAAGAGAAGAGAAGCGCGCTCTGTTGACCGTGATAGGCAGCGATCCGTTTTTCTAGTTGTTCGCAATAAAGCGAGTTGCCTGTTAAAAGGCGCGATCCGGTTGAGCCCATTTGCTGCACGCCTTGCATCTTCTCGCAAAAACGGGCGTGCAAAACCTTACTTTTGGCAAAGCCAAGATAGTCGTTAGAGGCGAAATCGATCTTGGAGGGATTGCATGATAGGCTTCTTTTCTCGCTTCTCTTTAAACGGCGGTCTTGTTTTAAGTCCAAATAGTTCAAACATGTATTGGTCATCATCTACCGATGTGTTTTGGGTGGTTAGCAGCTTTTCTCCAATAAAAACCGAGTTTGCACCGGCAAAAAAGCAGAGTGCCTGCTCTTCTAAGCTCCGCTCAATTCGGCCGCAGGAGAGGCGGATAAGCGTGCGCGGCATCAAAATACGCGTTGTGGCAATCATCCGTAGCATCTCCCAAATGGGGAGCGGCTTTTGATTTTCAAGAGGCGTTCCCTTGATGGGACTTAAAAAATTAAAAGGGATGGATTCAGGTTGAATGTCGACAAGCGTTTCCAGCAGAGCAATGCGATCCTCCTCACTCTCTCCAAGACCGATAATCCCTCCACAGCAAAGTGAGGCGCCGGCGCGCTTTGCACGCTTTAATGTAGAGAGGCGATCGTCATAGTTGCGTGTGGTGATGATCTTTTCGTAGTAACGGCGTGAGGTGTCGAGATTGTGATTGTAGGCATAAAGTCCCGCTTTAGCTAACTGATCAGCCTGTTCCTGATTCATCATGCCCAGTGTACAGCATACCTCAACTCCTTTTTGTGCGAGCTCATCCACGACCTCTAAAATCGTGTCGAATGCTTTGCCCGAGCGCACCTCACGCCAAGCGGCGCTGATGCAGATCCGACTGGCTCCCTGCTCAATTGCAGCCTTAGCCTGAGCGTGCATATCACCCTTTTGCATTAAAGGGAGAGCGGCTGCTTCTGTGGGGTAGTGGGCTGATTGCGCGCAGTACGAGCAGTTCTCCGTGCAGCCGCCTGTTTTATACGAAATCAGATGGCACTTCTGCACCTCGCCTACCACATGATGTTTTCGGTGCACCAGGTGAGCTTCTGAAATCAGTTCAAGCAACGGTTTGTGAAAAATAGATCGAATTTTGTTCATTTGCGCCCATTTCACCCCATTTTCGATCCCTTTTCAATCGATTATTTTTCAGGTCAACCTACTTTATAGTTTAATAAAACCAGCTTGTAGGTTATACCACTTGCAAAGGTTGGATGGTCGATTGCCTAAAAAAGAGGTGCATTTTGTTAAGCGGGCTATTTGGAAGTAAGAGCGTCGAGCGCATCTTGCTCTTTTTATTAGTGAACGAGCGGGTTTATGCGACCCAGCTTCACCGGATGCTCAACACCCCTTTAACACCCGTTCAGAAAGCACTTGGGCGACTAGAGCGGGAGGGGATTTTGTGTAGTCACTATGAGGGCAAAACTCGTTTTTTCTCTTTCAATCCCTCTTATCCTCTTTTAGATGAGCTGGAAGCGCTTTTGAAAAGAGCGTATGACAAGCTCTCTCCCGTAGATAAAAAGAACTACTTTTTTGTCCGCCATACCCTTAAGCAAAATAAAGCCCTTGTTGACCAGGTGTGGCAGCGACTTCGTCTCATCTCGCATGTCTCCTTTAGTTTTCGGTCGCGTTATCATAAAGGGGGTAAGGGAGAGGGAGAGGTGCGCGCAGCGTATGATGGCAACATTCGATGTGTATTTCAAGAGCGAGGTTCGTGGAAAGGGCTAGAGAATCAGGAGTTTACCTTTCGGAATGTCTTTCGGTGGAGTTTGAATCGTCTGGATGGGATGCTGACGCTTGAGCATTTGCGTTTTGGAGAGGGGAATCCGGTGTTTCTCTTTCATTTGGTGCCGGTTGGAGAGAATCGACTGGAGTCGCTCCATGCGCACGTCTGTGGGGAGGATACCTATTTTGGGCAGCTGGTGATGGAAGATCAAAGCCTTGCGTTAACGTGGCGGATCCTCGGCCCTAAAAAGAACGACGAGGTGCGTTATCTTTACTGTTGAGGACGAGCCACTAAATATTTAGCCATCATATTTAGTTAGATTTGCCTCTCATTGCAGGCTCTAACCCTTAGTTGAGTCAATCGAAGGTTATTTGCTGGAGAAAAGCACTGATTTGATCGCTCTAGCTCCAACCAAAAATGTCCCCGCGCTATACATGACACCAACAGTCAATAGTGTGTCAGCGAGCGCTGAACCGGACGGGAGCACATGAAGAGCTAGAATCCCTACAGCCAGAAGTGTGAGTGAAATCAGAGCATCCGCACAATACGCTGTCAGGGTGCGCCCTGGCAGTGAGGTGTAGGTAACCTGCTTCTCTCCTCTCTTGCCTCCTGTTACAGGCGTTCGGGTAAAGTTTCTCTCAGAAACAATATTTGAAAGTAATGTGATAAAAGCCATCTCTATCTCCTTATTTTTTAATAAACAGCATCGGTTTTGCGGTGCGCATTCCTGCAAGTAGTGTTGCTCCTGTGTAGAGCCCGCCTGCCGTTAGAAGTGAGTACATCACTGCTGGGTTTCCTCCCGGGACGTGAAGGGCAATCACTCCTGCTGCCAGAAGCGTGATTCCGATCAGAAAATCTACACAAAACGTGGCGCGACTCCGCTTTGTATTGGACATGTACGTGATCTGGGTCCGCTTGGGTCCTGATGCAGAAATCTCTTCACGCTCGTAATAATCTTCAGTAACAATATTTGAAACATTAGTTATTAAAGGCATAACAATCTCCTTATTGTATTTTTAATTATAAATACTATTATACAAGACTATATTTAATTTTTTGTTAAGAAGAGAGGGGGATTTTTATAAGGATTTTGTTAAGAAAAAGCGTGCCCTCTTTGGTGAGAGGACACGCCTGATGATGAGAGTTTTACTCTTTTGCACATCTCATTTGACCATACTTAACTGCACCGGCAATTAGCAGAACTGCGTTGATTCCGCCAGCGGTAAGAAGCGAGTAGGCGACAGTTGGGCTTAGAGGTACGACACCCATAATCGCCAAAATTCCGACTACAATCAGCGTAATGGTGGCCAAAGCATCAAGAGCCCCAGCCGCACTCATAAGCAAAGCGCCCGTTTTAGTTGCGCTTGTTGGTTGGAACGTACGAGTTTGATTTTGCACCTTAACCGCATAACTCTGATGCTGTCTTGTAAAAACAGTGGATGCAATCTCAGAAAAAGCCATAATGATCTCCTTTTGTTGGCTATGATTACCCATTGTACATCATTGATTTAAAGTTTTTGTTAAGAAACAATAACCCTTTGCCAGGAATCCAGCCACTCTCTATTCTTCTCTCTCAAACAGGAGGTTTTTATGGTTAAAGCGTCAAATTTGTCATGGATTGTTGTCAAAGACATCAAGGAAGCTAAAAAATTTTTTATAGATCAGGTGGGGCTCAAAGAACTCTCTTCATCTGAAGAGTTTGGCTGGGTTGAGCTTGGAGGTCAAGAAGATGGAGGGTCGATCATCGGCCTAGCTGAAGAGAATCCGGCGATGGATGATCTCAAAGCAGGGACTAATGCCATCATTACGCTGTCTGTTGATGATCTGGACAAGTCTGTTCAACACTTTCAAGATCAAGGAATTAAATTAGTTGGTGAAGTCGTAGAAGTGCCCGGCCATGTTAAAATGCAGCTTTTTAGCGACTTGGATGGAAATCTTTTTCAATTGGTTCAAAGCTTGGATTAGATCTCATTTCTTTGCTACAATGGAACAATACGCAAATTTAATGGGGGGAGTTTTATGCCAGCAAAGAAGGGTGATAAAGTTAAGGTGCATTTTACGGGAAAAACTCAGGAGGGGAGCATTTTTGCCTCCTCTCATGAGCAGGAGCCGCTTGAATTTGAATTAGGCGGCGGTGTGCTTTTGCCAGGGATTGAAGATGCTGTTGAAGGAATGGAGAAGGGCGATAAAAAAGACATCACGCTCCCTCCAGACCAGAGTTTTGGGCAGCGACATGAGGAGCTCGTCATTTTTGTCGATAAGGGACAGTTTCCGGAAGATTTTGAACCGTCTGTGGGCCTCGAATTTGAAATTCCACAACCGGATGGTTCCTACGCCTACTTCAAAGTTTTAGAGATTGCCGAAGACAAGGTTAAGCTGGATGGAAATCACCCGCTTGCCGGAGAAACGTTGACTTTTGAGCTAGAACTACTTGAGATTGGCGCTTAAATTGGAGAAAAAAGAAAACATATCATACACTCCTTACGAATAGGTAAGGGTGTATGATAGTGTATGAGATTTGTTAAAAGACTAGCGACGTCGCTTGTCAAATGAGCGGTTGTTGTCGCGGCTTTCGCGTGGACGCGCTTCATTGACGATAACCGGACGGCCACCAAAATCTTTTCCATTCATTTCGTCGATAGCATTTCCAGCTTCGGCGTCGTCGCTCATTTCGACGAATCCAAAACCTTTAGATCTGCCTGTGTCTCTATCTGTAATTAGCTGGACGCTGGTTACGGAGCCATATTCAGAAAAAAGGTTCTTAAGTTCTTGCTCATCCACGGTGAACGGCAAATTTCCTACATAAAGTTTCATTGTAATCTTCCTAGTTGAAGGTATTTCTGAGGAATTCTGACATAACCACTCACTTTATGCAAGAAAAACTCAGTATTTCTGTTTAAAAAAAAATTACCTACCCAATTGGAAAAGGTAAAACTCATACATATGTATAAGGTCTTAACCGGTCGAGCAGATACTGGGGAGTGGATTTTTGTACCATCCAAAAAGGATAGAGTACCTTTTGTTTGCGTCAAAAAACGCAAGATTCTTTTTTGAGCAAGCCCAAAACATTTGATCACTAAGGCGCTCATCATAGTAGAGGATCTGTCCTAAAAAGCTGGAGAGGGGAGTTTAAAAACGGAATTGGTTTCATAATTAAGAAAGAGGTTAGCATTAACTAATTAAAAATCAAAGTCTTTTAATTCCCTCTGCAAATGAAGGGAGACAGGGCCGGTGTGCACCCTCTTCTCCTGCGATGTAAAGGGTTCGTCCAGCAGAATTAGAAGTGGTCAAGCGGTCGACATAAAGGGTATCATCTCGATTGGAAAGTGTGGCGTCCGGTTTCTGAAAGTGGATGAGAACAGTTAATTTAAGGGGGCTTAGGCAGGCTAAAGAATCGATGGGAACCAGTTGATTACAGACATATCTTTGGTGCAAAAGATGAATTTCAGGATTTTCCTTCCGAATTTCGGCAATCTCTTCAAGTGATTTAAGGGGGCAGTCGAGCAAGATTGTTCCCTTTTCCACAGCAGTTAAAATATTTTGTCTCTGTTCCTTTGTCAAAGGGGGGAAGCGGTCAGTATTCAAAACAGCTAGTGCGTTGACTACGGCTCCCCCGCCTGCAGAGAATCCATAGAGATGGATCCGTTCGCACCCTTTTTCTACGCATTTTTGCATCAAGTTGATGAGAGGATGCAACTCTCTCAGCGTTCCAAAGCAGAGGGAATCGGGAGCTTTTTCTGCAATCTTATCGCCATAGTCAGGAAAATTAAATCCGATGACATGATAGGGAACCACTTTGGAAAGGGTGTGGGCCAGTTTCCAGTCACCTCCGTAGCCGTGACAACAGATGATGACATCCTCCTGGGTAGAGGCACCCTGTATCAAGTGCGCTTCGCCCAGTGCCAGCTCTTTTAATTTCTCAAATTCAATCGCTTGAAGCGAGGAAAGGAGAATAGTGAGCAATAAAAGTAGTTTAGTCATAACATGGTAAAAGGTTTAATTTAGGGCGAGTATAAAAAATGTATGAAAATAAAGCTACTCTTGCAGGCGGCTGTTTCTGGTGTATCGAGTGGGCCTTCCGTGAGGAAAAAGGAATCGAATCGATTCAAAGTGGGTATACAGGTGGTCTGATTCCCCATCCAACCTATGAAGAGGTGTGTCACGGTAATACCGGCCACTATGAGGCTGTGGAGATGCTCTTCGATCCAGAGCAGATTACCTTTTTGCAGATTCTCGAGATTTTTTGGCGACGGATTGATCCCTTAGATTCAGGGGGACAGTTTGCCGATAGAGGAACGCAGTACAGAACAGCCATTTTTTATCACGATGCACTCCAAAAAGAGCAAGCCGAAGTTTCAAAGGCAGCCATCCAGGAACTGTTTGCGGAGCCTGTGGCCACAGCTATTTTACCTGCAGAGACCTTTTACCCAGCTGAAATTTATCATCAAGGGTATTGCTATAAGAGGCCTGAGCATTTTCAGCAGTATAATAAGAGTCATCGGAGACATCTGGAAGAGATTTGGGCCGAGCGCAAACCCACCTTAGGCGAGTTAAAAGAGCGTCTCACGCCCACTCAGTATCACGTGACACAAGAGGAGGGCACAGAGCCCCCTTTTCAAAATGCCTATTGGGAGACGCATGAGAGAGGGATTTATGTCGATATTGTTTCCGGTCAACCTCTCTTTGTTTCAGCGGACAAATTTGACTCAGGTTGTGGATGGCCAAGCTTTACCCGTCCTATCGATCCCGAGGTTCTTCATGAGAGGAGCGATTGGAAGCTAGGAGTGGAACGGACGGAGGTGCGCAGTCAGCAGAGCAATGCGCATCTTGGACATGTCTTTCCAGACGGTCCGGGCCCTACTGGTTTAAGATATTGCATCAATTCCGCGGCTCTCCGCTTCATTCCCGAAGATAAGATGGAGGAGGAGGGGTATGGGGATTATCTTTCACTACTTTAGAGCGGAGCGGAAAAAGGCGTGAATGACGCGTGTGCGTTCAGGCTCCGGCAGTCCTAAAAAGAGTCCGGCAAAGTCAATCTCAGATAAAAAGATCTCCTCGTCTGTCACGAGCCAGTCGATACAGATATATCCCTGTGTGAGTTGTTTGGCGAGCTGAATAGAAAGGTTTTCCATTTTAGAATCGACCCTCACCGCTGTACTACTTCCACTTTGGGAGATATTCGCCAAGTATCCACCTTTGGGAGGAACCCGTTTTTGGCAGGCGATCACTTCATGGTTTTCCAGATAGACGCGGTAATCGGCTGCTCCTTTGAGAAAGGGTTGGATGATGTAGGTTCGGCTTGACTGTGCGCAGTGATCAAGCAGCGAGCAGAGCATTTCCCGACTCTCGATTTTCATGATTCCCATTCCGGCAAGCATAGAAGTGGGTTTAAGAATATAGGGATAGGGGCCTATTTGTGCTTCCATGACAGTAAGATGGGAGCGCCCCATGGTTCTTTCGGGGACGAGCCAACTAGGAATGGTTTTGGCTCCGATAAGAGAGGCTAGGTGGTAGGCATTCTCCTTATTCCTGTCGAGATGAAGGGGTTGATTGATGAGTTTCCAGTTTTTGGCGCTTGTGACAATGCGGGCAAGAGAGTGGAGGATTTGCTCAGTTTGAGGGTGGGGGTTTGTGTAGGGGATATAGGCGCAGGCTTTGTGCAGTAAAAGGTCTTCACCTTGGAAGTAGACGTGGGGTTGAGCGGTATACCCAAAAAAAAGATCGGCGACATTGAGATAGGTGATTTTTAGCCCATGCTCTTCGGCAATCGGCTCAACAATATCCTTGAATTTATCGAGTCCGCCTTTAAAAAGCGCTCGGTCGTAGTCATGAAAGCCTTCAATCCAGTAAAAGGGAGTCATACCGTTTACTCCTTTGGAGATCACCGTTTTTGAGCGATACAGTGGATAGTGCGTGCGGGGTTGTTGTTCATCGTCTTGAAATTAAACTGCTCCATCCATTGGATGTCAAAGGTACTGAGAAGATCAGTGATCCACTCCGTTGAATGGTGGCGGACAGTCAGCCCCTCAGAAGTTGTGTAAATGCCCCATTCTCCGTACTCATGCTCTCCTTCGACATACTTTTTTTGGTAAAGGGGGTGTGAACAGAGAGAAAAATCAGATAGATAAAGAACACCGCCTCTTTTGAGAACGCGCTGCATTTCGTCGATGACTTTTTTCTGCTCTTCTTTTTCCAGAATGCAACAGAGAATTGTAGAGAGCACAACTAAATCGGCGGTTTGATCGGTAACAGGAATTTTTCCGCTTGTCTCGATCGCATGCAAAGCAAGATTTGGAAAGGCTTCTTGTCCCCGTTTAATCATGGCAGGCGCGTAGTCAAAGCCGACGAGATTCTCATATCCTTGTGAGTAAAAAAAGTGGAGAAGGCGCCCATACCCACAGCCATACTCAATAATTTTTGCATTAGGTGTAAGGAACGGAGCCAGTTTATCCAAATAGATAGGATCTTCAAATTCTTTTTGAACTCCGATTGTATTCCAGTAGGCTTGTGCGGTCATGATACTTACTCCTAATTGGATTCAAAGAGAAGAGCGGCTGAGTTCATACAAAAGCGCTTGCCAGTGGGGGGTGGGCCATCATCAAAAACGTGACCTAAATGTCCATCACACCGGCTACAAAGCACCTCTACACGATTTTGAAAGAAAGAGGAGTCCTCTTTAGTGAAAACATTTTCGGGACAAACGGGCTCCCAAAAACTGGGCCATCCTGTTCCTGAGTCATACTTGGCCTCCGAGCTGAATAAGGGGAGGCGGCAGCCGGCGCAAAGATAGAGGCCGGGCTCCTTCGAATCGTAGAACTTATTTGCGTATGCTCGTTCGGTCTTCCCTTTGCGCAAAATCTTGTATTGCTCTTTGGTGAGCCGCTCTTTCCACTCTTTGTTGCCTAAGATAAACTTTTTTCCATTGAAACAGAGAGACTCATCTGCTATGAGCGGTTGAAAGGCGAATAGGGTAATCAGAAGGGTGATGATCCACATGCAACTAAGTTGTCGCGTTTCAGGATTTCTGACAAGCCTATTTCTTTTTTTGGCCTCACCGATTGTCGCAACTGAAACCGCCATTTTTGCAGGCGGTTGCTTTTGGTGTTTGGAACATGACTTTCAGCAGCTGCCGGGTGTGATTTCAGTCGTCTCTGGCTACTGCGGAGGAAGTGAGCCCAATCCAACTTATTCTCAAGTCTCAAGCGGAAAAACAGGTTATGTGGAAGCGGTGAATGTGACCTATGATGAAGCAATTGTGAGCTATCCGGAGCTTCTCGATTTTTATTGGAAAAATATCGACCCGACCCAGGGCGACGGACAATTTTGTGATCAGGGCCCTCAATACCGTCCCGTGATTTTCTACCTAGATGAGACGCAAAAAAAAGAGGCAGAGATCTCCAAAGCGCATATTTCCATTCAACCAAATAAAGTAGAGATCAGACCGGCAACCTCATTCTATCCTGCTGAGGAATACCACCAGGATTATGCGGAGAAAAATCCCTTTCGATATCAATTCTACAGATATCGCTGTGGAAGAGATGCACGTTTAAAAGAGCTCTGGCCATGATAGAAACTCCCATTGAAGCTCCAGAAGAAGCGACCGATTTTCTTGCAACGCTTGATCTATTTAAAAAGCTCGATTCTCCCACACTGTATGACCTGGTCAGTTCCATGACACAAGTGCGGTTAGGTGGAGGGATGCCTCTCATTAAGGAAGGTGAAAAGGAGCGTACGCTCTATATTTTGTGGCATGGTCGATTGAGAGTGTATAAAAATCAAGAGAGTACAGCTGAGATTTCTGTGGGGGAGGTGGTAGGAGAGATTGCGCTTCTTTCAGGAAAGCCACGCACAGCTACCGTGCTAGCCGTCCGTGATAGCATCTTGTTGAAGCTCGATCATGACAAGTTTCAGTACTTCGAACAGATCCATCCCGATGGAGTCGCACAGATCGCTAAAACGGCGATCAACCGACTGGTGAGTAAGCATCACCCTGTTCAGCCTGGAGAAAACACCGTCACCATCACAATAGCTCCTGCTGGAAACTCAAATCATCGCTCCTTTGTACACAAGTTTGCCCAAGAGTTGAGCAAAATAGAATCGACTTTTGTGGTAACCAAAGAGGTGTGTAATCAACATTTTGGTAGAGACGTGGCTCAGGTCCCGATCGACCATCCTGAGAGTCTTGCCATCTACAACTGGCTCACCTCGTTGGAGAATGCGTATCGTTTTATTCTCTATGAAACAGACCAGGAGTTGACCGAGTGGACACGCAGGTGTTTACGGCAGGCTGACTCTGTTTTTTTTATTGCTGAAATTAAGATGCAACGGCGCCGCAATGCCATTGAAGAGGAGCTCTACTCACAGTATTTAGCCCCTTCCACGCCCAACACGGTGGTCATCTTTGTGCACCCCGATAAGGAGGATGCCATTCAAGGTGCTCACTATTGGCTAGAAACACGCCCTGTTACACGCTATCACCACGTCCATTTAGATTCTGATCCAGACCTTGCTCGTATCATTCGCTTTATTCGAGGAAACGCCTTTGGGATCGTTCTCAATGGAGGTGGCATGCGGGGATTCACACACATGGGTGTTCTCAAAGCATTGCATGATTTAAATATTCCAATTGATTACGTAGGTGGGTGTAGCATTGGTGCTGCAATCGGAGGAATCTATGCTTATGTAGGTCTCGATGAATCGATCAAAGTATGTCATTTGGAAGAGCTTCCCAGCACCAGTTCGGACTACACCTTTCCTGTCGTCTCCCTTTTAAAAGGGAAAAATGTATGTGAGTTTTACAAAAAAATCTACAACGGCAGCTATATCGAAGATTTGAAGATTCCGTTTTTCTGCGTCTCTTCAGATCTCACACACTCAAAACTGCATGTGCATGATAAAGGGATGTTATGGGAAGCTGTACGAGCCAGCAGCTCTATACCTGCTGTTTATCCTCCCATGTATGACGAGAAAGAGGGGAGTATGCTTGTAGACGGGGCCTTGATGAATAATATGCCTGTCGATGTCATGCGGAAATTTTTAGGAGGCGGAAGGATTTTAGCAGTGGACTGCAACATTGAGCCTCTAAGTGAGAATAGAGTGATCAAACATCCTTGGCTTTCAGGATGGAAACTCGCCTTTCAAGCGCTGCTTCACAGACGTCTTAAGTTTGATAACATCTTCAAGATTGTGCGTACTTCCTTTATGTTTAGCTCTGAAAAAAATCAGGAGCAAATGAAGAGCGATGCGGATTATCTTATTGAGATCGAGAGCCAACAATTTGGAGTTTTAAAAATGCAGGAGGTCGATGCGCTCATCGATTTAGGGTATCGGTGCGCAATGGAACAGATCCCTGCTCAGCTGGAAAAAGTTTTATGAGCATGCGGCCTTGGCTAATTCAAAAACTCGAATCGTATGTCTGCCACTTAGAAAAAAAAGGACGTCCGTGGTACTCCTTTTCTCTTCACTTTTCCATTCTAGCTTTATATCTCCTGCGTGGCCGTTTGCGTCGCCAGAACTTAATCAATCCACCCCTTTCTAATAAGAAAGCGCCTCCCCATACAGCTCAACAGAAGTGCACCCGTTCGATTGATGGAAGTGATAACAACCTCGAAAAGCCTGAAATGGGAAGCGCCGGCACCTGTTTTGGGCGAAATATGCACGCCGCTCACGTCAACTGGGATGATCCTACATTTATGCATCCCAATCCGCGCGAGATCAGCAACAAGCTTTTGGCGCGTAAAGAGTTTATTCCTGCCACTTCGTTGAACCTGTTGGCTGCTGCATGGATTCAGTTTCAAGTGCACGGTTGGGTGCGGCACACACATGATCCAACCTATGTTCACCAAATCCCCATTCCTGAAGGAGATGAGTGGCCCTTTCAACGCCCTATGCCTGTTGAGTCCAGTAAAAAAGCCGATCCTCCTGCAACGCCCGAAGGAGATCCCGTTTTTCTCAATGACTTGAGTCACTGGTGGGATGGGAGCCAGATCTACGGGTATGACCCTGAAACGGTGCAATCGCTCCGTTCTCATCTTGACGGTAAGTTGGCCCTGACAGAAGACCTGCTGCTTCCTGTGGACGAGCGTGATGGGATTGATCAAACCGGCATGCGTGATAACTGGTGGGTCGGCCTTAGTTTAATGCATACCCTCTTTGCTCGCGAACACAACGCTATCTGTGATCGCCTCAAAATAGAGTATCCCGAATGGTGTGATGAAGATCTCTATCAAACTGCACGCCTCACCAATGCAGCCCTCATGGCTAAAATTCATACTGTTGAGTGGACAACCGCTATTCTCAATACACCCACGTTAAAAGTGGCCATGAATCTCAACTGGAGTGGACTGAGAAAACAAGGATACACCTTTTTGAGTAAAATTCTTAAAGAGCGTTCCTCTGTTGAAGGAATCATGGGTTCAGAGGCCAACTTTCATGGAGTAGACTACCATTTTACCGAAGAGTTTGTCTCTGTTTACCGTCTCCATCCACTCATTCCGGACGACATCGCGTTCCACTCTGTCCAAGATGGTTCTGCTTTGGGAACCTTTCCCATGGAAGAGATGGTGGGGCCGCGGGCACGCGCCAAAATTCAGAGCCGCTTTTCCATGACCGATCTTTTTTATAGCTTTGGAACGGCGCATCCCGGTGCGATTACGCTCCATAATTATCCCAACTTTTTGCGTGCCCTTTTTCCCCAGCGGTTTCATCCTGATGATCCCTATTCGCCTCATATTGATCTGGCGGCGGTGGATATTTTACGTGATCGGGAGCGAGGAGTGCCCCGTTACAACGCTTTTCGTGAGAGCTTAGGGATGCCGCGCGTTAGCACCTTTAATGAGCTGACCGGTGGAGACTCTCAGACAGCACGAGAGCTGGCTGAAATTTATTCTGATACTGACGAGGTCGATTTAATGGTGGGGCTCTTTGCTGAAAAAGCACCTCCTGGATTTGGGTTTAGTGATACGGCGTTTCGTATTTTTGTGCTGATGGCCACCCGTCGTTTGGAGTGCGATCGCTTTTTCACTGATGACTATACAGCGAAAGTCTACACCCAAATAGGGCTGGACTGGGTAGAAAATAATACCATGATCTCCGTTTTGCTCCGTCACTATCCTCATTTGCTGCCGTCACTCCGTTCGGTAGAGAATGCCTTTGTCCCGTGGGATGTCATCTAAATTTTTTACAACATGAGTCGATCGACATAGCTTGATCTTTATTAAGTGTTTATATAAAATAATTCTCTATACACAATTATTTGGAGGGAATATGGCACATCCAACAAACCGGCCTCAAAGACCTGTCAGTTGGGATCAGATAAGAAGAGTCCAAGGTTACCAGAAGCAAGACTCTTGCGTTAAGGCTGCATTGGGTTTGAGCGAGATGACCATTTTGGCCCTTTTTATTATCGGCTGCATCGGCGCTTCAGGGGCCTTTCCTACCTCCATGTCGATTGGGTGGACGGCAGTGGGTGCCGGAGCGGGTCTCGCTGTTCTCAGCGTCTGTGCCCGAAATCTTGGAAGCAGAAAACTGAAAGTGCTCACCTCTGCTTTGATGGCTGCCACCCTCATCACCGTAGGAGCGCTTGGGGGTGTAGGCCTCTTGTCCTCTGCCCAGGTGGGGTGGGCCGTTGTCGGCACGGTTTTGGTTTCCATTCCTCTCAGATGTGGAATTTGCCGGTATCACAGCCATGCAGTACAAAAGCATAATCGGCGTAACCAAGAAAGAGAGCCTGCAGTTTGGTAGTAGGTAGTGAGGTTTTCAAGCGGATCTACGAGAATTTTGTTTTATCAAAGAGTTGTGCATCAGCGCACTCTTTTAACCCCTTGATTTAGGCCGCCCTATGTCTTCTTTAGATACGGTTCGCGAAAAGACTTTTGCTGATCGGGTCAGAAATCAAGGTTATGAACCGGGTTTTTGCTGCAGCGCCAGCTTAGCTTTGAGCGAAATCACCACTCTGGCTCTTCTTGTCATAGGTTGCATGGGTGCCTCAGGCGCCCTTTTGGGCTTGATACCCATTGGCTGGACAGCTGTGGGTGCTGGAGCGGGTCTTGCTATTTTCAGCGTCTGGGCCGGAAATCTCAGAGAAAGAAAGCTGAAAGTGCTTACCTCCTGTTTGATGGCCGCCACTCTCATCACTGTAGGTGCACTAGGTGGTGTGGGCCTCTTGTCGGCCACACAAGTGAGCTGGGCTCTTGTCGGCACGATTTTGGTTTCCATTCCTCTCAGATGTGGAATTTATGGATATCATACGCGCAAAGC
>CAYGJC010000017.1:30160-41765 GCA_964350245.1 uncultured bacterium
GGTGGGGCGGCGTCAGGTAAAGAAAGGCGACCTGAAAGTGGGCATCGGGATATTCTGGAAGAACTGGGTCAGGCGCTTCAGGGTACCTCTGGGCTGACCCCCGCCGAAGGAGGCAGACGACTGCGCCTATTTGTGCAAGACTGCGTGCGGCGTGATGAGGAAAAAAAGAGACAAGAGGTTGAAAGCGCATTTCAACAGCTAACCGAAGCGGAAGCGGAAAGCCTGGCCAAGTTAACCGCTGCAGAAGAAAAGCTTACACAAATAAGTGAACGATTAGATGTTACGATAGTCCAGTTGGATAAGACGGAAGCCCAGGTGGATGACGTGCTAGGTAGTGACTAACAGAACCGATCCGCAGCAAAAGCTAGTGGAATTCCCTGGCCAATTTCTTAGCTGTAGCCAGAGGCTGTGTTAAAAAACTTATAACGCTTATCTTCAGTCACCTTTGGCACGCCATTTTTTGAGCCACTCTTTCAGAGGCTATCTCTTTTGCTCACGTCTCCAAAACTGCCCGCCAGATCTCACTATATCTTAGCCTTCTAAATTTTGGAACACAGCCGTAGCCTATGCAATCAAATAGGAATAAACCGGCTCTTTTAGTTTTTGAGCTGGATTTTTACATGGATGCTCTGTACAACTTTTAATTAGTGTTCGTAATTGGAGGTCAGATGTCCGGTACTGCTGCACCCATTCAAACAAACAGAATCCTCAACTCGGATAGAGGTTTTGAAACTGTTGGTGCGGGTGTTTTATTAGCCTTTGCGGTGACTGCTCTTGCAGTGGCCCTGATTGGCGTCATCAGTGGCTCAAGCCTGTTTCCAGATTTTCTTTCTCATGGATGGTCTCCAATTGTATCAGGAGGGATCATTTTGGGTTTTGCTGCGAGTATTTTATGTGGAAAAGAGACTTCGGAAGAGAAAAAGCGGGCAGTTTTACTGCTGGCCATCATTGGAATTATGTTCATTGCGACTGGAGTGCTCGGTGGTTTAGGGATACGGTCTCTTATAGATATGAACTGGATGTCTACTTTACTGCTTCTGGGTGCAGGTGTCACGTATTTCAATTACCGAATTGAAAAATTAGAAAAAGAGAACGCTTCAAGAGCGGCTCATTCTGAGCCTGTTTCTTGATTCCGCTGATGGCGGATTTGAGAGATTTTGTCATATAAATGCTTGCGCGCTCGATTAATCCCGCCTAATGGACGATGCTCAGGTAAAGTGTGCCAGGGACTAAAGGCAAGCTCTTCATCTTGCTGATCTGATATTTCTTGAATCGGAAGCTCTAAGGTGGCCACTTTGTAAAAAGGAGCTCTCCATTTCACTGTTGCATCTTCAATAGGCATGCGCTCAGGATCTGTTCTTAGTTGAATCAAAAAATCAAAACGGGCCTCTTTTTTCTTCAGAAAGGCTTGGATCCCTTCATGTAAAAAGTTAGGGGAGGGAGAGATATTATGTTTCCCTTGATTGTCTGGAGAAGGAACCACCATAAATTTCATAGATTGATCAGGCCCAAATAGATAGGGAACCTCCCCATAGTAGGGAATGGTCAATAGATCGGTATGATGGCGGTTTTGACTCGTGATCAACCAAAGCTCTTTTAAGCGCCACCTGAGAGGATTTAAGGAGGGGAAAAAGAAGCGGATCGGATTGTGTCGATGGCGGACCAGTTCATAAAAATCATGGATGGTGCGCACGTAAAAGGTGGGGGTGCTCCGCATCAAAAAGTCGATCTCGCCCCCATTTGGAAGGGAGAGTTTGATGGAGAGGCTTCGATTGTCTTTTTTGCGGTCATCTTGGGCAAAGGTTTGTGAAAAACGGACGTATCCGGTGTAACGTTTGGCTTGCTTAAAGAAGCCAACCCGCAAGAACTCTGGCAGCTCGGGCTCAATAGAGAAGGTGGCGCACGTCAAGGCTACTGTTTTGGGATGGGTGCCTCTCTGTGCAGGCCGTTTATGAGGTGGATTGCTCTCTCCGTAGTAGGCGAGAAACTCGTGCATGAGTTTTTGGATGAGCTCTTCTTCATTCTCTTCAAGTTGTTCGTCCATACACCATACCTATTCCAAATCAAATCATTTTTGAGACGTTTTTGCAACCTTGGATTACCCGCGGTTGCATCCTTTATATTGAAAGTGATTTTAATTTATAGGTAATGATTTTCGTTGTGTCTTTATCAAGTATTTATATACAATGGCTTCCTAATTTGTTTAATTTTTGAGGTTAACATGGCTATATTTGAGGTTAACATGGCTATAGATGCTGCTGGATATAGTGAGCAACAAAAACCAAGATTCGACATAACAAGGCGTAAGTTCAGAATTCAAGGTTATCTTAGACAGGGTCCTTGCTGCAGTGCCACGTTGAGTTTGAGTGAAATAGCTATTCTGGCCCTTTTCATTATCGGCTGCATCGGTGCTTCGGGCGCCTTTCCCGGTTCCATGTCGATTGGATGGACAGCTGTGGGGGTTGGATCGGGCCTTGCCGTTCTGAGTGTATGTGCCGGAAATCTCAGAGGAAGAAAGCTTAAAGTGCTCACCTCTGCTCTGATGGCAGCTACCTTAATCACAGTTGGCGCTCTTGGTGGTGCTGGAATCTTATCTGCCACACAAGTGAGTTGGGCTATTGTCGGAACGGTTCTTGTTTCGATTCCTATCAGATATGGAATTTGCCGGTATCACTCTCGGGCGGATGCGCAGCTTATGCGGCGTCTTACTACATTGAGAGCGACTCCTCATGATGAATCCTCATCCTCATCCTCATCGTCAACCTCTTCTACTAGTGGAAGCCACGAAGATGGTCGTGGAGAAGCGACTACAACTGGGGTAACTCATGAGCCCCCTCAACACAACGCTGATTTAGATGATGCCGTGGAAGATGGATTTGAAGTGGTTCAGGCAGATCGGGGGCGATTACTACGCTCACAACAACACTCCGACAGCTACGCGGCCGATCTTACGACAGGGATGGCTACAGCACTTGATGGAAGTGTTGGTCCAGGACCATCACATGAAGAGCAGATAAGAGCACTCGATGCCCAAATCAAAGCGCAAAAAGCTAAGGTACGCAAGGCTGATGAGGCTACTGCAAAAGCACGCCTTGATATGGATGACTTGAGGGCTCGAGCAAAAGCCCTTGGAGTTGACGGACTGGTTCCGAATTCTGACAGCTAATTTCCGCATGCTACCTTTAGCTTGTCGGGGCGGTCGGTAATGATGCCATCCACACCCCATTTAATCAGCAGTTCGATCTGATTTTGGTGATAATCGGTGCCGACCTTCTCAGGATAGCCCCAGGGGATCACTTTGAGGTTCAAGGCGTGGGCCTCATCGACTAATTCTTTTGTAACATCCATCTCGAAGGGGGACCAGCACTTTCCCTTCAAGGCGTGCACTTTTTGGGGAGAAAAGGGCCCTTCGGTGACATAGGAGGTTTGTATGGAGCCGTCTAGTTTTTGAAGAGCTCTCAGGCTGTCAAAATCAAAAGACTGCACTTGGGTGCGCTCGATGAAGTCGGTCTCTTTGAGAAGAGAATAGAGGGACTCTACCATTGTTTGGGAGTGTACCTTGATCTCAAGCTGAAGGCACACATCGTGATTTTTTAATAAACCGAGCACCTGCTTTAAAGAGGGGATACGGGCGATTTCGAGCCCTTTTTGATCAGGAAAATAAGCTGCATAGGAGGACCTGGGATCAATTTTACCGACGTTGAACTGTTGCAATTCACGAAAGGTGAGTGCAGAAACAGAAAGAGAGGTTGTTAGAAATCTGCCGTCGGGTCCGCGCGTGAGATCGGGATTAAGATCGGGATCGTGTGTGGCAACAATGACACCTTCTTTGGTGGTACAGATATCGAGATCAATCACATCAACAGGTAGTTCGAGGCAGAGCTCACACCCTTCGAGTGTATTTTCGGGAGCAAGCCCTCTGGCTGCTCTATGCGCGTAAATCAAGCTCATATAGGGAGACGGGCTCTTCAAATCCTTTGAGTTTCATCGGAGGAACGGGTTTAAACGTGAATTTTTCCGGTTCTCTAAGGGCTTCAATGGTGTTTTTTGAAACCAAAATTTGCATCGGTTTGGCAGCAGCGCACATGCGAGAGGCAAGATTGACATGCGCGCCAATGACAGTGTAGTTGAGGCGATTTTCGGCGCCCATATTTCCGGCACAAACAGTTCCTGTGTGCACGCCGATTCCAATCTCTAAGGTTTTTTTTCCCTGCTCGAGCTGCTTCTGATTCCATGCAGCAAGGTCACGCATCATGGCCTGAGCTGCCTCAAGCGCTTTTTCGGCATGATCCTCCATGTCTAGCGGAGCACCATAAAGAGCCATGATCTCATCGCCTACAAATTTATCCACAACACCATGCGTGTCATCAATGATGTGACACATGTGAGTCATGTATTTGTTGAGCATTTGAATGAGTTCTTTGGGGGCAAAGTGATTGGAAAGAGGGGTAAAATCACGGATGTCACTGAAGAGAAGTGTAACGAGGCGCTCTTCTCCGCCGAGTTCGATGTCGCTGCTAAGGATTTGTGCGGCCACCTCCTTGGAGACCACTTTGTTGAGCGCTCCCCGGATTTTCTCTCGGTCACGCAACGCCCCCACCATCCCCTCAAACGAGTGGGTTAAAACGGCAATTTCATCGTCCCTTTTTTCGATATTGGGTAGGGAGAGTTTTTCATAGCGCCCATTCCCAATTTCTTCAGAGGCATTGGCTAACAGTGTGATAGGACGGGTGATTTTTTTGGACAGACGCGCGAGTAGAAGGAGCGCAAGGATAAATACGACAACTGCAGCTGAAAGCAAGTTAAACGAGATTTTGTTGACAAGTCCGGTGCGGAGCTGATGCATCAGTTTTTTCACCGAAGTGGCTTGATCTGCAGGAGTGAGAATGGAAATGGAGAGTTCTCCCACTTGGTGGGGCTCTAGTGCGTATGAGGTGCCTGCAAAATCTAAAGAGTTGGCTGTAAGGGAAAAATCTCCTTTTGGAATGAGCGCTTCTTTTCCACCGGGAAAAAAGATAACGCCTTCTGAGTTCTTTGTGGAAAGGAGAATCGGAGTTTTTAGAATTTCAGTGACTTGTTTTGCGACACCGGAAATCGAGTAGCCCAGAACAATTTTCATATCAGCCAAAAAGAGATAGTGGACAAAATCGATATAGGAGTTGTTGCCCGAACGCCTAAGGAGTAGATAGGGAATGGTGGGAAGGGGAAGTTTTTCAATCTCCGGCTTGGTGAGAAATACTTCATCAGCTAGCAGGCCGTATCCATATTCAAAAGTTGAACTCACAGTTAAGACGCCGTCAGCCTCCTCAGGCTTTTTAGCCAAAAGCTCGATCATTTCCGCCTTGTCGACCATTTGGTTTTGGCTCCATGTCATATAGGCAAAAAGCTGGGAAGTGGAATCATCGGGAGAAAGGAGGGGGTTGTTTGAGTCAAATGGCTGGAAAGCCAGCTGTTTCCAATCAGGATCTTGCTCTGGAAAGAGATAGTAGAAGGCTTGGTTGGGTTCTTTTTCAAAAGGGTGTAGGCGGGCTGTGTAGAGCCGTCCATCGGGGAAACGGATGGCAAGGGTATTGGCGTCGATTTTTGCCCAAGAGGGGACATAAAGAGTTCCATTTTCCGGAGCAATCACAACCGTCTCTTTTGCATCTGAAATCTGAATGTAGGCAAGAGCGGGCGCATAGCCAATGATTTCAGCAGCACGCTCTTTCAGAGGCCTTTTCTCTTCTAAGAGCGCCTCTTGCTCTGTTAGAAGTTTAGCAAGGCCCTCAAGCTCCGTTGCTTGCTGGATAAATTGTCCCGAGATCATCGTCGTGAAAGCCAGCTGGATCTTCTTGGCGCTGGCACTAAATTTTTTGGAGAGTAGAGCAGAGGCCTTATTGATATCGCGTTCGACAAAGATTTTGGGAACGGCATAACTCAAAATAGCTACGACAAGGAGGATAGTCCCAACGCTTAAAAATAGTTTTGCTCGAATACTTTTCATCAATTTCTCTCTTATAAAACTTTTGTTGATTTTTTTGAAAAAGAATGCGATGGAAAAAGGAATGTGGCGTTACTTTTTATTAACGAGTCTCATTTTTTTAGTCGGCTGTGATTCCAAAAAAGCGGAAACACCGGCGACATCTGTGACGGCTTTTCGGGTGGAACCAAAAACCATTCCTGCCGATTTTCAGTTTGTAGGCGTAGCTAAAAGCTCCCATCCTGTCGAGATTAGAGCCCGTGTCGAAGGGTATCTGTTGAGCATTAATTATACTGAAGGAGATCTGGTAGAAGAAGATGAGCTTCTTTTTCGGATTGATCCCAGTCAATTTGAGGCAAGCCTTCAAGAGGCAGAAGGTGAATTGGCCAGACAGGAGGCGATTCTTTGGCGTGCCAAAAGGAGTTTAGAAAGGCTCGAGCCGCTCTATGAGCAAAACGCTGCAAGCCAAAGAGACCGTGATAACGCCGTGGCTCAAGTTTTGGCAGGCGAAGCTGCGGTTATCTCAGCAAAAGCCAATGTGACTCAAGCGGAGCTCAACTTAAGTTATACCTTTATCCGCTCCCCGATCAAGGGACTGACTGCCCGGGCGCGCTTTCGTGAGGGGACACTGATTACTCCTTCCATCAATGGCCTACTCACTCTCGTTTCTGTCGTTGACCCGATTTGGGTGGTGTTTTCGATCTCTGATGATGAGTTATTACAAGCGCGTGCAGAAGGGAAAGCGCAAAGGTTGATTTTACCTGCTGAGCAGGAATATGCTGTTACGCTTAAATTGGCTGATGGCTCCACGTTTCCTCACACCGGGCAGGTCAACTTTGCTTCTCCTACTCTTGATCCGGAGACAGGTGCGATGGTGGTGCGTGCACAGTTTGCCAATCCTGAGGGAGAGGTGCTTCCCGGACAATTTGTGAGTGCAACCGTTACAGGTGCTAAACGTCCCAACGCGATCATCGTCCCACAACAAGCGGTCTCTCAAGGAAGAAAGGGGATGTATGTCTTTGTGATCAATAAAGATAATACAGTCTCTTTGCGCGACGTCACAGTCGGTTCTTGGTATAAAAGCTATTGGATTATCGAGGAGGGATTGCAGCCAAGCGATCTAGTTGTAGTGGAAGGAACCAATAAATTGGCAAACGGAATGCGTGTGCATGTCACCTCTGTTGAGCCGCCTGAGCAGACATGATATCTAAGTTTTTCCTCAATCGACCGGTGTTTGCTTGTGTGGTCTCAATCCTCATTGTTTTGATTGGGGGTGTCGCTCTCTATACACTTCCCATCGAGCAGTATCCCGATATTGTCCCTCCTCAAGTGCAGATCACCATCTCCTATCCGGGCGCTACCGGACAGGTTGTGGCCGATACGGTCGCAGCTCCTTTAGAAGAGCAAATCAATGGTGTCGAGGACATGATCTATATGTACTCAGAGAGCTCCTCGACCGGCAGCTATGTGTTGAATGTCTTTTTTAAAATTGGAGCCGATATCAACCAAGCGTTAAACAATGTACAGGATCGAGTCGATATTGCCATGTCAATGCTCCCTGAAGAGGTGCAGAGAGAGGGGATTATTGTCCGAAAACAGACGCCGACAATCTTGTTATTGGTTGCCGTGGAATCTCCTGACGGGCGGTATGACGATCTTTTTGTGAACAACTACGCAACGATTCATATAACAGAACCGTTGCAACGTCTCGAGGGTGTGAGTAACGCCACTGTAATTAATGCAGAAAATTACGCGATGCGTATCTGGCTTCGTCCTGATAAAATGGCTCAGCTAGGCATTTCGACAGATGATGTATCAAATGCGATTCGCGAGCAGAACGCTGACTATGCATTGGGCGAACTAGGGATGCCGCCGACCATTGGGAATGTTCCTCTTGCTTTGCCCGTAACCGGTTTGGGACGTCTTAGTACACCTGAGGAGTATGAGAAGATCATTTTACGCGCCAACTCCGATGGCTCAACAGTTACAATTGGTCAAGTAGGAAAAGCCGAGCTCGGCGCCCAAAGCTATAGTGTAACAGGAGCATTGAACGGGAAGTCGGCCGCTCTGATTGCCCTCTATCAAGATTTTGGAGCGAATGCTTTGGATATCGCCGCTTCGGTAAAATCCACTCTAAAAGAGCTCTCTCAACGCTTTCCTCCCGGTCTGGAGTATAGCATTCCCTATGATACGACGACCTATATCCAAGTCTCTATTAATGAAGTGGCGCGCACGCTTTTTGAGGCGGCTCTTCTAGTGGCTCTTGTTGTTTTTGTCTTTTTGCAGAGTTTGCGTGCCACTCTCATTCCTGTCATTGCGATGGTCGTTTCGATTATTGGCACGTTTATCGGGATGCTCCTGTTGGGTTTCTCTATCAACACCTTAACCCTTTTTGGACTCGTGCTAGCCATTGGCATTGTGGTGGATGATGCCATTGTCGTGGTAGAAAATGTGGAACGGAATATGCGGATCAAAAATCTCGGTCCGTGGGAAGCGGCTCTCACTGCAATGGCGGAGGTATCTGCTCCGATTTTGGCTATTGTCTTTGTGCTTTGTGCGGTTTTTCTTCCTGTGGCCTTTATCAGCGGTATTGCCGGGCAGCTCTATCGGCAGTTTGCCATCACGATTTCCATTTCAGTGATTTTTTCGGGTTTTGTTGCTCTCACGCTGAGTCCTGTTTTGGCCGCTTTTCTATTCAAAAAAGAGCGTAAAACAACAAAAATAGGGGATCGATTCAATCATTTTCTGGAAAAGCTGACAGACCTTTACACTAGAGGGGCTGCTTGGCTTCTTTCGCATGTTCTCATCGCGTTCTGTATTTTTGGGGGCGTGATTGTGGCGATCGTGTTTTTGGTAAAGGTCATTCCTACCAGTTTTGTTCCTCAAGAAGATCAAGGGTATCTGTTTACAATTGCCTCTCTTCCGGATGGAGCGAGTCTACAGCGCACTCAAGAGGTAGAGCAAATAGTGGAACCTCTTGTGACCAAGATCCCCGCCGTCGAGAATTTTATTGGGCTATCGGGTTTTAGTTTGGTGGAAAATATCAACCGGACCACGGTAGGAACCTACTTTGTCAAACTCACCAATTGGGATGAGCGGAAAAAGAAATCGATGAAAGCCGAGGGAGTGCTTAAAACACTCAATCAGGAGCTGAGCGCGATTCCTGAGGCGGAAGTGGTGACGATCAATCCTCCTGCTATTCCCGGTTTAGGAACCGTGGGAGGCTTTGAATTTTGGATTGTCAATCAGGGAGATGGAGGCAACGAAGCGCTGGAAGAAACGGTTCAAAACTTTATCGAAAAAGCAAAAGAACGGCCGGAGCTAGGCCGTTTAATGGCTTCAATCGATTCTCACTGCATGCAACTCTGCGCCGATGTTGATCGTGTGAAAGCACGCGCGCTAAAGGTTTCGATTGGATCCATTTATGAGACACTTCAAACCCTTTTGGGTTCTGTTTACATCAATAACTTTAACAAATATGGCCACGTCTTTCAGGTGTTAATCCAGGCCGATCCCAACTTCCGTACAACATTAGAAGAGATTGGTAACATTTTCTTAGAATCCGAGACCAAAGAGAAAGTGCCTCTTAAATCTCTTGTTCAGTTCCACTACACCACCGGAACCAATTTGGTAGGCCGTTTTAACAATTTTCCCGCAGCAAAAATCATTGGTGGCCCTGCTCCAGGATATAGCTCCGGGCAAGGAGTGCAGGCAATGGAAGCGGTAGCCAGGGACGTGCTTCCTCTCGATATGGAATATGAGTGGAGCGGCCTGGTTTATGAGGCGCAAACAGCCAGCGGTTCTTCTCTTCTTATACTTGGTTGCGCGCTTCTGCTTGTCTTTCTGATTTTGGCAGCCCTCTACGAGCGGTGGTCGCTTCCGATTGCCATTTTGCTCGGTGTTCCCTTTGGGATTTTAGGCGCCCTCATCTCCATTTTGGTTCGCGGGATTGATAATGATGTCTACTTTCAGATCGGGCTTGTCACCTTGATTGCCCTTGCAGCTAAAAATGCCATTTTGATCGTTGAATTTGCTATCGATGCCCGTAAGGAGGGCGCTTCAGCGAAAGAAGCTGCTCTGCAGGGGGCAAAACAGCGATTTCGGGCGATTATCATGACCTCTCTTACGTTTATTTTTGGAGTGATGCCCCTAGTGTTTAGCTCAGGAGCGGGAGCAGCCAGTCGTCACTCGGTAGGAACCGGTGTGATGGGGGGAATGCTCTTTGCGACCGTTTTTGGCATCTTTTTTATTCCGTTATTCTATTTTCTGTTAGATAGGAGGAAAGATGAAAAGCCTTAAATTTCTCCTTCTAGCTCTGCTCGTTACAGGGTGTAATTTTGCACCCCACTACCAACGTCCGTGCGTTGAAATCCCTTCCGGATGGCGTTTTGAGAGCGATATGGGATCAACTTGTGACAATATGCGGTGGTGGGAGGAGCTGGGTGATCCCATTCTCGACGACCTGATTGTCCAGGCTCTCCAAAACAATAAAGACTTGAGAGTCGCCATGTGGCGTGTTTGTCAGTTTTATGGACGCTATATGGTAGCCAGCTCTGAACTTTTTCCTCAGATTAGTTCAGATGGATCGGCATTAAAAGAGAAGTTTCCGGAGGCAAGCTTTATTCCCAACAACTTTGATCCGATTACTCCTGTCTACCAGTATGAATTTAGCGTTGCCTATGAGCTGGATTTTTGGGGGCGTGTGCGCAACATGTCGCGTGCCGGTTACGAAGAGCTGCTCGCTTCGGTTGAAAACAGACGGACTGTTGTGTTGAGCTTAGTGACAGCTGTGGCTCAAGCGTATGTACGTTTACGTGAGCTTGATCGAGAGCTTGTGATCTCCCATGCCACCCTGCGTGATCGTGAAGAATATGTCGAGATCGCATGGAAGCGATTTAAGGGGGGACTGACCTCCGAGATTGAGGTCGATCAGGCTCTTTCTGTTTTGGAGGAGACAAAAGCCGAGATTGTGAAACTAGAGGCTGAAATTCCAATTCAAGAGAATTTGATCAGTTTACTTGTAGGCATCCCTCCTTCTCCCATTGGGCGAGGAGAGACATTAGAGCAGCTAGAGCTTCCCCCTTGTGTGCCTGCCGGTTTACCTTCCGAACTTTTAGAAAGGCGTCCTGATATCCTCGCAGTGGAAAATGAGCTACGTGCGGCCAACGCACGAATAGGCGCCGCCCGAGCTGCTTTTTTCCCTACGATTTCCCTCACAGGCCTTTTTGGTGGAGAGAGCTTTCAGCTTAGTCAGCTTTTTACCATTCCCTCGCGCATGTGGGCAGCCGGAGGTGGGTATACGTGGGATATTTTCACAGGAGGACGCTTAACAGGACGGCTTAAATCGGCAAAAGCGATTCAGCAGGAACTTCTATATCAGTATGAGCAAACTGTTCTGACTGCTTTTAAAGAGGTGAGCGATGCTCTTGTGGCGCATCGCCAATCCAAAGAGCTTGTTTCCGTGGAAAAAAGGAGAGTGGCGGCAGTTGCCGAGTATCTTAAGCTCGCTTGGCTCCGCTACTACGATGGACAGACCGATTATCTGACCGTTTTGGATGCCGAGCGGCAGCTTTTTCGCGCGGAAATTGACTTAGCCAGAGCCCAGGCAGACGTCTTTCTCACTCTCGTTGATCTCTACAAATCCCT
>CAYGJC010000018.1:0-34220 GCA_964350245.1 uncultured bacterium
ATCTCTGTGTGCTCAATATCAGGATCCCGTCGTCCATCCACTTCCATGTGTCTATTGAAGACATAGTCTCCGTAAAAGCCAATGCGTACGCTAAAAGCATCACACCAGTTCAGGCATGGATCACAAGGATCCCCACAATGCCCTTCCCAAATTAATCCGTCGCAGAGCAAGCTCGCCTCGGAAGGATTCCCGACAGGAAGAGCATAAGCCGCTCCGCAAGCGAGAACCGTCAACATCGTCATGTAGAGTTTTTTCATACTCACCTCAAATAAGTTTCTGGTATTGAATAATTCATTGTTATTTTCCCGGTGTTTCCAATCACTCAACCTTAACATCGAGTCTTTCACAAGACTCCACACGGCTGCAGATCTAATCTGTTTGTTTGGATGACCAAGCTTGTTGTCCAGGAAGATAGCAAATCGTAACCTTTACAGCAACTAACACTTGCCATTTTTGCGCTTTGCCAAAATCGCTCTCAGGACGTATTCTCAAAGTGTTTGTAGTTCATTGGGTTACGGGTTTTTGTCCTCTTTTCAAAATTTATCTGTACTAGCATTCAAGTCTTGTTTTGTGTATACTGTAAAAAATTTAGGGGTTTAATTTGTGTTCCAATCAACGTATCAAATAGAGTGTGTGGGTAAAAGCGATGTTGGTCAGGTGCGCGATCACAACGAAGATGTCTGGGCAGCTTTTCCTGATAAAGGACTTTTTCTTTTGGCAGATGGGATGGGAGGGCATGCCGCAGGGGAAATTGCGGCCGATGAAACGGTTAAGTTCTTGCATGAGCTTGTCAAAAAATGGCATCCCACTAAGCAGACCTTGCCTGATGAAGCGGTCTCTTTTTTTCGTGAATCGCTGATTAAGGTGAATGCGCAGATTTATCAGCGGGGACAAGATGAACCCTCTCTTTCAGGGATGGGAACGACGATTTGCGCTCTCTATTTTCTGCAAAACCAAGCCGTGGTTGCGCATGTTGGAGACAGTCGAATCTATCGGCTACGTGGAAAGCGATTGGAGCAACTAACAGAAGATCATTCACTTGTAGCTGAGTTAATTTCACTGGGAGCGATGAAAATAGACGAGGGAGAAAGCTTTCCTTACAGGCACATTTTAACGCGCGCGATCGGGACACACGCAACGATTGAGCCGACAGTTAACTACCTATCTGTTGAACCGGGCGATCACTTCCTGCTCTGCTCGGATGGACTCACCAATTACACTACGGATGCAGAAATCCAGGCTATCTTAATCAAAGAGCTCTCTTCTGATGAGCGGGCACAAGCGTTGATTGATTTGGCCAATGAGCACGGCGGTGGGGATAATATTACGTTAGTTTTGGTGCATGTGAACGATGATCTATCTTGACCACAACGCCACCACTTTTCTCGATCCACATGTCTTAGCCGCCATGGAACCGATATTATCGGGGACACTTGGCAATCCTTCTAGTACGCATCGGTTTGGTCAAGCGGCTAAAGCTCTTTTAGCAAAGGCGACCAAAGAAGTGGCTGCCTATTTTGGTGTGCAAACAGCAGATGTAGTGTTCACTTCAGGAGCAACTGAGGCCTTGAATATGGTGATCCGCTCAGCTCCTAAGGGAGGGCATATCATCACCTCATCTCTAGAGCATATTGCGGTTTTAGAGGCATTGAAGTTCACAGGTTGTGAGGTGACATATCTCGATCCTGAGCCAGGCCATGGTGCTCTCTCTCTAAAACAGATTGTGGAGGCTCTCACCCCGCGTACTTCTATGTTAGTCGTGATGGCGGCGAATAATGAAACCGGGATCAAAACGGATCTCGATCCTATTGCTGCTTTTGCGCAAGAAAGAGGGCTGAAGCTTGTTGTGGATGGTGTAGCGCAGCTAGGAAAAGAACCATCGAAGCTTCCTCAAGGCGTCACAGCTGCCTGTTTTAGTGGACACAAGATTCATGCGCCCACTGGTGTGGGTGTGGCCATTGTACGTAGAGCACATCGCGCACACCCCTTGATTTTGGGTGGGCCCCAGCAACGTGGTCTGAGAGGAGGGACGGAGAATTTAGCCGCAATTGTGGGCTTTGCAAAAGCGTTGACCCTCTTTCCAGAATCTAGTGCACCGATTGCTCACCTACGCGATCGCTTTGAAAAGGATCTTCAGGCAAGCTTGAACGATCTTGTCATTCATGGTGCAGATCAGCCGAGAGTCTGCAATACCTCTCATATTGCCTTCTTGGGTGTGGATGGAGAGACCCTTTTAATGCAGCTGGATTTGGCGGGTGTGGCGGTGAGTCATGGGGCTGCTTGTTCATCGGGGACTTTAGAGCCTTCCCGCGTCCTTCTGAATATGGGAGTTTCTCGTGATAGTGCACGGAGTTCAATCCGCTTCTCTTTGAGTCGGTTTACAACAGAAGAAGAGATTGAAAGGGCTGTGCGCATTATTGCAAATGTGGTTTCACAACTACGCGCCTACACATATAAAGTGGAAAATTGACTCCCAAAGCGGGCTCTTAGAGCTAACTTATTCCGAATGGGATTGATAGCAAGGTCCAGATAGTTGAGATGAACTCCGCTTTCCAAAAGAGCTTCCGCTCCTTCATCAGGAATCCCATTACTGGCTAAAATAAGCGTACGCAACGACGGGTGACGTCCCAAAGCGCGGACTAAACCCATCGCTCCTGTGAATCGAATGCGGTTTATTTTAAGATCTAAGCGAGTTAGCTGGGGTAAAAAGCGTAGCGACGCTCCCAAAACATGTGTCGCCACATCACCGATACGGCATGCCGATAACTCAAGCTGAGCTAGAGCGGGGAAACGGGGTAATTGGCGGATGATCTGAACCGCGGTGCGCTCGCGTGTAATCTGCACTTAAGTCTCCACTGTTTTTACTAGAATCGATTTGATTCCCAGTAGGGTAGTTTCTTCGGCAATTAATTCAAACTCTCCAACGATCAAAGTCTCTCCAACTGTCGGAGTATGGTCCAGAAGTGAGATCATCAACTGTGCCAACGTTTCCACTCCGTGCGTGGGAAGATGGGTGCCATACTCACGATTTAGGTCAGCAATTTTGGTGTTTCCTGGAAAAGCGCGCTGGATCATGGGGAGCTCAGCTTTCTTAAGAGCCTCTTCAATGGGAGGGTGTTCACCAAAGATCTCTTCTAAAATCGCATTGAGAGTGAGCATTCCAATCGCAGATCCATTGGAATCCAAAACAACGGCAACGCTTTGTTGATTGCGGCGAAACTGTCCTAGAATCGGCATCAGTTTGGTAGAAGAGGTAATAAACCAAGGTGTGCGGGCATTGTCACGCACAAAACGGTTTTCTGGAAGCCGGACAAAGTCTCTGGGTAGAGCGATGGCCACAATGTTGGAGCGGCGATTGTGGTAGAGGGGGATAAACCTTTGGCCAGAGTCGGAGATTTTTTTATGAAGCTCCCCAACGGTGGTGCTCGCTCGAATCATTTCTACTTCCGACAAGGGAGTCATCACTTGGTTAGCTGTTTTATTTCGCAACGAGAAGATATTCGAGACGATGCTATTAAATTCATTCTCCTCGTCATGACTCTCTAGTACCTTCTGCAGCTCATCACGGCTTAAAAAGTTCTCGACACCCTCTTTTTTTCTTCCAAAAAGAAGATGGACAAAACGCGTAATGAGTCCGATTAACCAGATAGCCGGAGCGAAAATACGATAGGTAGCATACAAAATCGGAACACCCAACATCACAGCATGCTCAGAGAAGCGGCGGGCGGCAAAGAGGGGAGCTAACTCACCAAATATGACAACAAGAAAAACTTGGGTAAGCGGCGCGATGTCAGGGTTTAGCCCGATTGCGCTGTAAAATTCACGTGCACTTTGCGACCCGACTTGAAGAGCAATATTCACACCCAGCATAACAGAACCAATCAGTCGTGACGGCTGTTGAAGGATATACTGGAGCCAAATCGCACGTTTCATGCCCTTGCTGACGTAGTACTCTAGCCGTACTCGATTGAAAGAGAGTACAGCCATTTCGATCATGGAGTAAACTCCCTCAACGGCGATGCAAAAGAGGGTGATAAAAAACCAGAGGAAAGCACTAGTCATATTTCAACCTCCGGATATAGACTCTCCGAATCCGGTTGGGATCGGCAGCAAGCACCTGAAACAAAAAGCCGTTGGACTCATATTTCGTCCCGCTTTTGGGAATATCACCCAATTGTTCCGTGAGCCATCCACCTAAAGTGACGCAGTTACTGGAGCTGATCAGCTCGGCTCCAAAGAGCTGCTCAAATTCGCTGAGCTCAAACTTACCGCTGGTGATAATGACGTCATTTCCAGCTGGGGTGTAACGGGTTTTTTCGTCGCGGATATCAGCGATCTCTCCCACAACGACCTCGAAGAGATCTTCTTGTGTAATCACTCCGGAGATAGAGCCATACTCATCCACTACAATACCCATGGTCGCTTTCCGATGGAAAAAGTGATAAAGTAGCGTGCGTGCAAAGATTGTCTCAGGTACGTAGTACGGTTTTTCTAAATGGGGAATCAAGTCTTTTCCCTCTCGAATCTCCTCACGGTGGAGAAAAAAGAGTGTTGCTGAAACAATTCCCATCATATTTTGCAGATCGCCTGCGCAGACGGGGACGCGAGAGCATTCTTTTTCGACTAGAAGATAGATCAGCTTGGAAAGAGGCTCGTTGATGTCGTAGTAGAGAATTTCATGGCGGGGATGCATCCTCTCTTTTACCGTGTAGTCGGTTAATGAGAGGTAGCCTTCAATGAGTTTTGCTTCATCCAGACTTAAAATCCCGCTGCTTTTTGAACTTTTAAGCACGTGACGGAGCTCTTCTTTTGATATTTCTTGCTCTTTTCGCATAAAGAAGAAGAGCACGTGCGAAATATGAGACGTAACAAAGGTGAGAACCCGGAGTAGAGGGCTGAGTATTTGTTGAAGAGCTGAGATCACTCTGACAACACGCGTGGCGATTGTTTTGTTGTAGGAGAGAGCCAAAGTTTTCGGGATGATTTCTCCAATCAGAAGAGTGATCAACAATGGAACCCCAACCTTTAACAGCCAACTTGAGTAGGCTCCAAAAATATTCGCTGAGGTGTTTTGGATGAGAATGTTGGCGCAGATATCCAAGAAAAGCAGTGTAACTAATAAGTTACGTGGTTGGGCCAGTAAATCCGCAATCAACAGCTTCCGCTTATCGTGAGAATGCTTATAGAGCTTCACTTCGGTGGAAGAGAGGGAAAAAAGAGCGATCAGAGACAGAGAGAAGAACCCCGAGCAGAGTGTAAAGAGGAGCAGCAGTCCAATCATGTTTTTTTAATAAAGTGCACTTTCGTTTGTCCTTCTGGCACAAGACCTAGCCTCCGCATCAAAATCATTTCGATAAAGGCTTCGTCCTCCTGGCTGGCAATTTGCAGCTTCAAGTCTTCTTGTTTTTCTTTTGCCCTCGCTGTTTCCCTTTTTAAAGCATGGAGCCTTTCTTGCAATCTTGTCTCTTCCCGTAGTTTATGGCGATAGGCCTGGTCGTAGGCAAAACAGCAGATTAAAAAAAAGAGAATCGTCCACCACGATTTGAGAATCACTTCCTCAAATAAGCGCGATCTTGGGTGAGCGCTCTCTCCTCTAGACTTTGGGAACAGTGATCCCCGTTTGCCTTTGGTATTTTCCATTACGCTCCGCGTATGAGGTTTGGCACATCTCTTTTGCTTCAAAAAAGATCACTTGTGCGATTCCCTCGTTCGCATAGACTTTGGCGGGCAGAGGGGTTGTATTTGAAATCTCAATGGTCACATGTCCCTCCCATTCAGGTTCAAAGGGGGTTACGTTCACAATAATTCCACAGCGGGCATAGGTTGATTTACCCAAACAAATGGTCAGGATGTTACGCGGAATGCGAAAGTACTCGATACTTCTGGCCAGAGCAAAGGAGTTGGGAGGGATGATGCACTCTTTAGCGCAGATGTCGACAAAAGAATCTTCGGTAAACATCTTAGGGTCAACTATTGAATTGTAAACATTCGTAAAGACCTTAAATTCTTCAGAAATGCGAAGATCGTAGCCATAGCTAGAGATTCCATAACTTACGATTTTTTCACCATTTTCATCGACACGCACTTGTCCATCGACGTAGGGCTCGATCATTTTCTGTTCAAGAGCCATTTTTCGGATCCACTTGTCTTCTCTTATGCTCATTCACTTCTCCTTTCTATCTTTTTCGAATTAGATATAGCGTTTGAATCACTTTTTTGCTACATTCTTGTCTGGTATGGACGAAAAACCGAGTTTCATCGAATCGACGCTTGCTCAGGAAGACCCGACTTTTGAGGTGCCTCTTCGTCCGCAGTCACTCGGCGAGTTTTTAGGACAAGAGGAGATCAAAGAGCGGCTCGACGTTTTTATGGGGGCTGCTAAAAAACGAGGGGAGACGCTGGGTCACTGCTTATTAGCTGGCCCTCCCGGCCTCGGGAAAACAACTTTGGCTAATATTTTAGCCAAAACAATGGGAAGCTCACTTGTTGTTACCTCCGGTCCTATGTTAGAAAAGCCTGCTGATCTTGCAGGGATATTGACGAATCTTCAAGAGGGCGACATCCTTTTTATCGATGAAATCCACCGTTTGCAAAGGAGTGTCGAAGAGTATCTCTACCCTGCGATGGAAGACTTCGTTCTTGATTTGATGATTGATAGCGGCCCTAATGCTCGCTCGGTCCAGGTCAAACTCAATCCATTCACACTTGTGGGAGCAACCACGCGCTCCGGATTGTTGACAGCGCCGATGCGTTCTCGCTTTGCTTTTTCTTGCAGACTTGATTATTACCCCCCGGATGTTCTCGAAAAGATTTTGGATCGCTCTAGCCGAATGCTTCAGCTTGACATTGACGTGGTGGGACTCTCAGAAATTAGCCGGCGAGCACGGGGAACGCCTCGCATTGCGAATCACTTGCTCCGCTGGGTGCGCGATTTTTCTCAAATGCGCGCAGCCGGTAAGAAAGTGAACAAAGAAATTGTACATAAAGCCCTTGAAATGTTAGCAATAGATGAGCAAGGGCTGGATGAGATGGATACCAAACTGCTCACTGTCATGATCGATCTCTATAATGGAGGTCCAGTGGGACTCAATACACTTGCCATGGCAGTCGGAGAAGAGGGGCAAACAGTAGAAGAGGTCTATGAGCCTTATCTCATTCTACAAGGTTTTTTAAAAAGAACGCCTAGGGGACGTGTTGCCACAGAACGGTCTTACCAACACCTAGGAAAAAAGAGGAAATAATCATGCGCGCGCTACTCGTTTACGGTTTACTCATGGGAGCCCCCCTTTGTGCGGCACCCCTAACAGCCCCTAAGGCACAGTCAAAGCCTTTACCAGTCGGGCCTAAAATCAATGTGCTCTTAGAGAAAAATGCAAACTCAGCCCTTCTTGAGGTAAGAGGAGGATATCGAGTGATTCGCCAGGACTCAGGTTCCGTTTTGAGTTCCGGAAATAGGGGTAAGCGTTTTATGGTTCACGCTCTGCAAGACGGGCTGCGTTGGGGAGAGGAATACCCTGACGTTTATCAAATTTCGGTGATTCCAACACACCCTGATACACATGTCTACGTCAATGGCATTCAGTACCGGGGCAGTGTCTCTGTCTATCATGTGCGTGATAACTTGATCACAGTCGTAAATGAGCTGCCGATTGAAGAGTATTTAAAATCCACTCTTGCCCTTCGATTCGATGCTGTTTTGCCCAAAGAGGCGCTTGCTGCTTTGGTGATTGCCGCCCGTACGGAAGCATACGCAAAAGCGTTACATGGCCAAGCGGCCAACCGTCCTTGGCATGTATCTGCTCAGGAGGTTTCTTATTACGGTTACGGAGTGACACACCAGAAAAATCGAGTGGAAGAGAGTGTAGATACAACTCGTTTTATGGTGATGGAATCTCCCAATCATACCGGACCAGCCCAGAATGTGCAGCTCCCTCAAGCAAAAGCCGTTGAGTTGGCGGAGCTTGGATTGAATGCAAAGAAAATTTTGCAGTCCGCGTATCCCAATCAACCTTTAGGTTTGACAATTGATGCTGGTGTAGTTGTAGTGCGCTGATTATTAGTTGTTTAATTAGTTTATGTTTGGTGGAATGTCTTCTGTTTAAATTGTTTTTTAAAGGATAATTAAATGGGAGCCGTTTCAGAACCCTCTTCTGCTAGGGAAGGATCTTTTAGTGGTCAAGCCCTCGCCCTCACTATTTTTCCACGCAGCGCTTATAGCAAAAAGTATTCGTTTGCGGTGCACTACTTGGCCGCTTGCCAGCCTCTTGAATTTGTCACTGAAAGGTACTTAGATAGAAAAGAGCCTGCTGTCCGAAAAGAAATCTTAGCACGTGCCGACAAGACGTATGGTCTCACCCCAGCCCATGTGGCTCTTTTAGCCGGCAGGGTAGATGTGCTACGTGCCCTGATTGAGCGGGGCGCCAACGCTCAAGCTCAAGACTACTTGGGTTGGACGATCGCCCACCACGCGGTTGTTTTGTCAGAAGGGCGCGCGGATCATCCGCTGGTCTCTGAAGCAGTAAGACTTATGGGAGGGGAGGCCGCAGCTGGAAGAGTGCAAAATCAATTTGGAGGGTCGTATAAAGATTTTATAGATCTATTCCGCGACTCGATCTCTCCTCAAGACGAGGAATCTGTTTGTAAAATTCAAGAGGAGGGAGGAGCCATCAAAGAGTTATCTGCTGGAGAATTTACACACCTCACCGGTGCACGGTATATAAACGGATTGAGGATCACAACAAAAGGGATGTATGCTCATTGGAAACGTCACCAGTTTAATCGTCACTGTTTTGGTTCACTTTCCGCGGTTGCACCTACTGTTGATACGTTTTGCATTAAACAAGTAGAGAAAATCAATGGGCACGGTCTTTTTGCAACAGATGCGATCCCCAAAGATGTGTGCTTAAAAGGGTTTTATGGAGGCGAGTTTCTCGACTTTGAAAAAATGGACCGGGAAGGCCTGAGTGAACCTGAACGACTCTGTGACACACAAGTTTCTGACAGTCAAAATTATAGAAATGAGTTTGCATTAATGAATCATGGCTTGCCGACTGTGGGGCTTGAAGTCGTGCAGCACAAAGGAATTCCCCAGTTGCAAGCACGGACAAAAGTTCCTCTTGAATCTGGTGACGAATTGGTCTGGGATTATGGACATGACTACCCCTTTTTAGTATCCACACCTATGGTTGAACTGCACCCTGCAGCCCTTTTGCAGCAGTTACAGGTTGAGAACAGTGCCAGTGATATTAGCTGTCTTAAATACCCGTATACCACGCCTGCCGCATGGGTTTACCTGTACACCATTGACAAACTGAATTTTAATCGAGTGATTGACTACTTAGAGACCTTTAGAGGCACATCACATGCTCTCCACATTCAGTTTATTGAAGCCCTATCTTTCATTAATGAGCATTTAAGGCCTGCGTCGAAATCTGCATTCAAAGAGGCTCTGGTGCGCTGGAATCAGACGGTTGCAACAAAAAAAACACTTTTAGCTTTGGATATGCTTTGCCGTTTGCTGTCAAATCAACTGGAAATTGAGACTGCCATTGCTGATGTAAACCGTCTCTTTCGCATACTAGACTTTTTTCAAATTAAGCACAGAGGTGTCGTATATCTTGGTGATGCGAGCTATCGAGTTAAGTGTGCGCAACATTTTAGGGAGTTCTCGTCAGATCTGTCCAAAAAATTGTGCCTAACTTTCTTTGAATCAGTTGCAAGCGAGCAGGCTGAATGGGTCACGCTTTGGAATGACTTAAAGGGCATCCAAGGTAAAGATAGTGACTAAAGTACTAGCTCTCAGTCTTTAGGACAAGAGCTGAGTGGGGGGCCAATAGAAAGGTTTTTTCGATAATTTGTCTTTTTTCACCCTCTTCGATGATGTCTTCTGGAGAGGGGTTAGCTGTGTAGATCTGCAGATGCCATGGTTTTTTGCTTGTGGGCAAATGGACGGTCACCTCATGAAAATAAGCGTTGAAGGCGACATAAAGTGAGTAGTGATTGATGGGATCCGGAAGGGTGCATGCAATGAAACGACTCTTCTCCCCCCAATCGGGTTTTTGTGGTTCCATGCCGTGCCATTGGATGTCGTGATCTTTGAGAAATTGTGAGCGGGTAAGAAGCGGATGATTTTTTCGGAAGGCAATGACTTTTTGGTAAAAACGGAAAAAAGAAGCCCTCTGCTCCAGCGTATCCCACTGAAACCAATTGAGTCTAGAATCGTGCCCCCACGTATTGTTATTTCCCAGCTTCGTATGTCCATACTCATCACCCATTAAAATCATAGGAACCCCCTGAGAGAGCATAAGGGCAAGGTGGTGATTCTTCATTTGCCGCTCTCGAAGCGCCAAGATCGCTGGGTCGTCTGTCTCTCCCTCAACGCCGCAATTCCAGCTTTCATTGTTGTTGTCACCATCCCGGTTTTCCTCTCCATTGTCTAAATTGTGTTTCTCATTATAAGAAACAAGATCAGCTAAAGTGAAACCATCATGTGCTGTGATGAAGTTGATGCTCTGACCGGGAAATTTTCCTTTACCATAGAGATCCTCTGAGCCACTCAGGCGTGTGGCGAATTCACCGACAGCTCCGTCTGTTCCTTTCAGGAAGCGGCGGACGCAGTCACGGTACTTCCCATTCCACTCAGCCCAACGCCCTTTACCCGGAAAAGAACCGACTTGATAGAGACCGCCTGCATCCCATGCCTCGGCAATGAGTTTCGTATTAGCTAAAATAGGATCATGCGTGAGCGCCTCAATCAGAGGGGGATTAGCGAGCGGAATCCCATCATGTGAGCGGACCATAATGGACGCTAGATCAAAGCGAAATCCGTCGATATGCATCTCTGTGACCCAATAGCGGAGACTCTCGCGAATTAGTTCGCGCACGACCGGGTGGTTGCAGTTGAATGTATTTCCGCATCCGGAAAAGTTGTAGTACTCACCACCAGGCGTTAACATATAGTACACAGAGTTTTCAATCCCTTTAAATGAGAGAATGGGGCCTGCTCCATTTCCCTCTGAAGTATGGTTGTAAACGACATCCAAAATCACTTCTATCCCATTGGCATGAAGCTCTTTCACAAGTTTTTTCAATTCAACAATAGGTCCATAACGTCTCATAGGTGAAAAGAAATTCACTGTGTTGTAGCCCCAATAATTGTATAAGGGCTCACCTGTTAGGGGATGGTGGTTCACATTTCCTTTTTCATCAAACTCATGGATAGGCATGAGCTCAATCGCATTCACTCCAAGCGATTTTAGATAGGGAATTTTTTCGATAATGCCTGCATAAACACCGCGCTTACGCGTTTGACTGGATGGGTCATTAGTAAAACCACGTACGTGCATTTCGTAGATCACTAGCTCTTTAATGGGGATGTTAGGGTGCTCTTCTTCTCCCCAATCAAAGGGAGTATAAGGATCAATTTGTCCAGAGTGGTAATGCATGCTCTGTTTGGGACGAGTGGCTCCCCATTCTTCCGGAGAGGTAACCTGTTTTGCATAAGGGTCTAGAACAATGACGCGATTGTCAAAAAAATGCCCTTTCAGGGGGTCGTAGGGTCCATCAATCCGGTAGCCATATTGATAATTCGCCGGAATAGCTTTCACAAAGATATGCCAGACGTTTCCGGTTCGATTGATCTTTGGATTGAGAGGAATTTCAACAAAAGGAGCTGGAGCATTAGGCAGAAATAAACAGAGTGAAACAGCACGCGCATGGCGAGAAAAGAGAGCAAAATTGTATCCCTCGGGAGTTTTGGAGGTCCCATAAGGTAAGGGGGCGCCGCGCGAGATTTGAAATTTTGTTTTCATATCTCTTAACGGTTACCACTCATCGGTAGAAATGGCAATAAAAACGTGTGACGAAAATCATGATATGCTATAACCATCCGTAATCTACATGACACCCTAATAAGGAAGGATAAGCCATGTCATTTGAAAATGCTAAAGAAAACTTAAAAGAATTTGGAAAAGAGCTTGGTCTAGAAGGACTTGTGTATGACGAGAACAACACCTGTATTCTCGGCATCGATGATGAATTCTCGATGCACCTCACATATGAGCCAAATTCTGATCGACTATACGTCTATTCTCCACTCCTAGATGGCCTACCAAAAGATGTTAATATCCGTGTGAAGCTTTACGAAAAGCTTCTTGAAGGTTCTATGCTCGGCGGCCAGATGGCTGGTGGCGGCGTGGGTGTTGCTGTGAAAGAAGAATTGATTTTGATGCACTGCGTCATTGATATGGCTTACGCAGTTCCTTCTCTTTTACGTGCTTTTGCTCCTCTATATGTTGAGACTGTAGAAAAATGGAGAACCGTTTGTCGTGATATTTGTGAGGGACGTGAACCTTCTGTGGATACCATGCCAAAACCTCCACCAACTCAGCCTCCACCACAGCCGGGTCAGCCTGGTGCTGGAATTAGAGCTTAAGTCAGCAGTTTTTTTGGATCCACTCTTCCAGCTTTAGCTCAGCTTGGTGTGCATGAGCTCTTGAATGAGCTCTCTTTTCTTTGATCTCCCGTATGTGACTACAAAATAGTCCGTGGAGCTCAAAGAAGCCCTCCTTGTATAGCTGGCTGTTCCACGCCTGATTAGCCTCTTCTAAAAATGTGTTCAAAAATGTGCGCATTTTTTCATCTTCGACCTGTTTATAGATCCGCTCAGCTTCGACGGTCGCTTTTCGGATGGCACGAGCCAAAATTACCTTAGAATTACGCCCCAAAAGCAAGCTTATAAAACCACGTGAGTGCCTAGCTGCGCTTCCTTCGTTGAGAGCTGCTGCAAAAGGACGCAGTGCTTCTAGAAGAAGTGAACAGCGTCTCTCTTCTTGACGGTTTAAGGCAATCTGCTTTTGCAGCTTCTCACATTCAGCTTTTGAATCTGGATAAGTGCATTGAATCAAATTGATCAGTGTGGCTTGCATCTGTTCCAGCTCCCTCTCAGGATTTTCACCCAAGGCATCGATTTGATGATCCAGATCCAGTAATTCTTTCTTTAGCTGCGAAGAGCTGCACTCAAGAAGAGCGGCATGAACATTCTCTCTTCTATCAACGAGTTCTGCGAAGTTCATCATGGCTTGTCGATAGGCATCATATTCTTTTTTCAATTGTTGAAGTTGCATTTTCTCTCTCATTCGGTTAACCTGCTTACATAGCTTACAAAAAGAGGGTATACCATCATGATTATTGTTGAAATAGCAGGTTATCTCGGTGCAGATCCAGAAGAACGGTTTACGGCTACAGGAAAACGCGTGATCAGCCTGCGTGTTGGGGTTCGTGTGCGCCAAGGAGGAAACGATGAAACCGTTTGGTGGCGTGTTAGCATTTGGGGTGACCGCTTTGACCGGATGCTTCCTTTCTTAAAAAAAGGTTCAAGCGTCATCGTTATCGGTGAGATGGGTAAGCCCGACACATATGTTGGCAAGGATGGCACAACTCAAGTCTCTCTTAACCTCACAGCCGAGATCATTAAATTCAGTCCTTTTGGACGTTCTGATAGCACACGCTCAGATCAGCCAGGAAAAACAGCGGCTGAACCGCAAGCAGCTGCTTCAGCTGCACAAGAGCAGTATGCGGCATTTGGGGCGGCTCCTGCCTCAGATACGCCTTTTGCAGGAGATGATTTACCCTTTTAATCACACATGACTATGATATTTTCAGCGAGTCCCAGTTTAGCCAAAAGAAAAGGTGCCGACTTAATTGTACTTCCCTTTTGGTGCACCCAAAAAAAGGCTAAACCAGCTGCCTCTTTAGGCGCACCTCTTAGTTCTCTTGCTCACTCTCCGATTGAAATGGGGGATTTCTCCGGAAAACAGGGAGAAACACTTCTTCTTTACGTCCATAATGGGCAAAAAGAAAAGCGCTGTCTTCTGATCGGGTTAGGGAGAGAAGAAAAAATCACTGTTGAAGGATTAAGACAGGCTTATTCTAGTGTAGCAAAAGTGTGCCAAAGCAAGGGAATTGCTAAGATCAATCTTGTGGTTCCAACTGTGACTCAACTTAGGGGAGTGGATGTTGAGGGGTGTCTCACCGGAATTGCCGAGGGGATTTTATTGACCAACTATTGCTGGGAAAAATTAGCTACATTAGATGAGGAGACGGTTCTTTTAAAAAGTGTCTCTTTGGTCGGAATTCTTCCTAAGATGCTTTCCATTGTTCAGGTTTGTGTGGAGACCGCCGAGGGGGTGCATTTTGCGCGCGATTTAATCAATGGAAATGCCGATCTCATCACTCCATACTATCTTGGTGAAGCCGCCAAAAACATTGCTAAAAAATTTCCTCACACAACTGCGCAGGTTCACGATCTTAAATGGATCGAAAAAGAAAAAATGGGCCTCTTCACAGCTGTCTCACGTGCCTCTTCGCACCCTCCAGCTTTTATTATTCTCAGTTATAAAGGGCATCCTCGCTCAAAAGATCATACTGTTTTGGTTGGTAAAGGGGTTACCTACGACACGGGAGGACTCAATCTTAAGCCTACAGGCTCCATGGAAACCATGCGGGATGATATGTCGGGCGCAGCCACAGTATTGGCTACTGTTGCCGCTGCTGCTTCTCTTAAATTAAAGCATAATGTGACAGCAGTGGTTGCGGCGACCGAAAATGGAATTGATGCGTTGAGCTACAAACCCGGTGATGTTTATGTAAGCATGTCCGGGATGACGGTTGAAATTGGAAATACAGATGCTGAGGGGCGCCTTACGCTTGCTGATGCTCTCACCTATAGTGTAAAAAAGCTAAAACCCAGCCGGATGATCGATCTCGCAACCCTGACGGGATCCATGGTCATGGCTTTAGGTGAGGGGATGTCAGGTCTTTTCTGTAATGACGAAAAACTCACGGAAGAGCTTCTTCAAGCAAGCCGTCATACTTCGGAGATATTGTGGCGTATGCCACTCCATCATCCTTATAAAGAAATGCTTAAATCTGATATTGCTGATATCAGAAATATCGGTGGACGTCCTGCTGGAGCCATAACAGCCGCTCTTTTTCTGCAAGAATTCGTTGAGAAGACTCCCTGGGCACACATTGATATCGCAGGAACCGCCTTTCAAAACAAAGAACGTGGCTACTGGCCCAAAAACGGTGTAGGTTTTGGTGTACGTCTTTTGGTCGCTTTTTTACAAAATCTAAAAAATAGTTAAGTTTTTGATTATTAACTGCTTATTTTTTTTATCTCGGTTTCGAGAGTGAATATTTTCATTTTTCGCTAAAGTCTCTCCTAAGCTTTTCCGATCTATCGATTAGGCAATTGCTGAAAAATAAACGATAGGAGGCATTAGCCATGTTAAGACTCCAACGACGTCGAGCATCTACGTCTACAAGCAGTCGTCGCACTAAGAAGGGCGCCACTACAAAGAGTACTGCAAAAAAGACAACCGCTCGCAGAAAGCCAGCTGCTAAGAAAGCTGCTCCTAAGCGTAAAGCTGCTCCAAAAAGAAAAGCTGTTGCTAAGAAAGCTGCTCCAAAACGTAAAACCACTGCTAAAAAGACAACTGTACGCAAGTCGGCTAGTACAACTCGCCGTCGTCGTTCTGCGCTTTCTGCTGCTCCAGCAGGCCGTTCGACAAAAAAGCGTTCTACTCGTCGCACCACACGTTCTCGTACACAGACAGCTGAAGGTTGGCGTCGGAATGTCATGAAGCTATACGGTAAAGAAGCCTCTTGCTAGAGCTTTTTTGACAGTCAGATCTTAGGTTCAGTGGTGGCTAGACTCTAGCCACCACTTTTTTTATAAGCCCCATTCCTATATCCTTGCGCACATGATTTTGATTATTGCAAAAGATGCTCAAGAGAGGCAGCGGGCTTTGGATAGAGCTTTAAAAAAAGAAAAGCCTGGAGCGCCGCATCTTTTTGATGTCGAAAACTTCAACGCTTTTTTTCAGGAGCTTGAAACGCTTCCTTTTCTTTCCAAGTCTAAGGTCGTTGTCATGCAGCTTATCGATCTACTTGATAAGAGGCAGACCGAACAGTTGGTAGACTATCTAGATAAGCCCAACCCCTGGATTACACTCTACTTAACAGCAGCAGCTCTGCCGTCTAACAGTAAGTTGGTGAAGCAAGCCGATCAGGTGGTGCGCATTAAGGAAGAAAAGGTGTGGGAAAAAGAAAAACGGCTAGCGAGTTGGGTTGTCGAAGAGGCTGCGGCTTCTGGTGTTGTCATGACGCTTCCCGTGGCACAAACTTTTGTAAAAGCTGTTGATGCCCAATTTCTTCAGTCAGAGCTTGAGAAGCTAATCTGTTTCGTAGGGAATACGTGTTCCATTACATTAGAGGCGATCCAAGCAGTTTCCTCTCCGATTCACCATGAGACGCTTTGGCAGCTTGGCGACGCCATTTTTTCGATGGATGCGGCCTTATCTCTGCAGATCGGAAGCATTTTGCTCGAGGATGGAATGGCCCTTTTTCCTCTTTTAGCGCATCTGCGCACGCAGCTTCACACAACACAAAAGGTGTTAACGGCTCTACAGTCAGGGGGAAAGGAAGCCGTTATTCAAGCATTTCCGTATTTGAAAGGGGGGCTTTTAGATAAGAAAGTTGCTCTAGCCCAAAAATATGGAGTTTCTAGGCTTAAACAAGGACTTGTTTTCATCTATGAGACGGAATTGAAGGCTAAAAATAGTGCGATTGATCCCGAGATTTTGCTTGAGATGTTGCTGGTCAGATTGACTCTAACCTGAATCTCTCAGTCAGGAAGGGGCCAGTTGACAGCGCAGCACCCCCCAACCATGGCAAGACTAAAAGTGATAACGGTGCCGATGCCAACAGAGGTAAACGGCAACATACCCACCAGCCCCAATATGGCTAAAATCGCCGTTATTAAGGTCGCTGGTGTCGCCAGTCCTCCCGAGGTAATCGTCAGCCCCACAGATAGCCCCAAAACCGTCCAACCAAACGGGGCACCCTGAAAAGCTGGAGTCGCCCCGGCGATTCCAATCGCAATGAGCGCAATTGCGAGAACAATCGTGGCAGCTCCCATCAGACCGGGGATATCAAAATCTTTTTTGATTTCTCTAAGTGGAAGTTCTCTTGTGTTGGTAATCATGAAAGCATTTTAACAATTAATAATTAGTTCTGCAACAGTGTCGTGAAATAAAAGACCCTTATTTGTTAGTTTGTTATTTTCTAAGTACCCTTCTTGTTCAAGGTGGATTCGCAGTGATTCGAGAGCGTCGGGCCATCTTTCTAGCCCATCAAGAAGGCGGAGTTGGATGGCTACTCTTTCTTTTAACCGGGCCAGGGGATCAAGTTTTTCTTGGAAATCTGTTGGGTCGGACGCGTGCAAGAGTTTTTTTGCATACCGGTGAAGGTGAGAACAGTTACGAAACCGAGCCTCTTTCCAGTAGCTAAAAGCAGAAGGACCAAACCCCAAAAAAGGACGTCCTTTCCAGTAGCCGGTATTGTGGCGGGAGGTGAAGCCTGGCTTGGCAAAGGCAGAAATTTCGTATCGCTGCAATCCTCCTGCTTCGAGTTTTTGGATAGCCATTTCGAGCATACGAAGGCTTGTCTCGTTCGAGGGAAGACTAGACTTAAGCTTCTCTTTTTGTTTGTAAAAGGAGGTGTGTGGTTCGATGGTGAGATTGTATAACGAAAGGTGTTGAATTGGCAGAGTAAGTGCGGTATCGAGAGTGGTCTCCCAGCTTTGGAGGGTTTGTCCGGGCAAGTCATACATTAAGTCGATCGTGATGTTTTGAATTCCGGAATCAACAAGCGAATAGATGACATGTTGGGCTTGTGAGGCTGTATGGGTGCGTGTGAGGGTGGTTAAAAGGGAGGGGTCGAACGATTGCACACCCAGGCTGACTCGGTTCACATTACTGAAGGGGACGACAGTTTCGGGATTGGCTTCAAGAGTAATCTCAACATCATTAGCTGGATTTATCCAAGACAAAATCGTATCGATATTTTTTTGTCCTAATAAAGAGGGGGTGCCCCCGCCAAAATAGATAGAGATCAGTTTTCCATCGGTAGGCAAAAGCGGAGAGCGCATCTCCCACTCTTTTTTGAGGGCTTCCATATAAAGAGTGTGATACCTCTGCTGGTTGGGGATCACATAGAAGTGGCAATAGCCACATTTTTTGGTGCAAAAGGGAACATGAAAATAGAGGCTATATTCGCCACTACCATTCTGTGGCATCAGGGTCAATGATTCCTCCACGACGCCAGCGGTTTCGGTCGCTAAAGGGATCTTCTTCTTCTTCCTCGACTTTTTCAACCTCTGTAGAAGCTGTTGCTTCTTCTTTATCTTCGTCGGTGGTCTGAAGATCCATCGATTCGGTTTCCATCTCCAAGCCAGCTTCGGTTGTCTCTCCAAACTCCACATCAGACATACTAGGCGTTTCAGGATACACAGTTTTAGCAGGTGTGCGTCTAGGGGCGGTAAACTCTTCCATATCGCCGCTCTCTTTGAGAAACTGAAGCCGCTCTTGCTCTTCTGAGATGCGCGCTTTTAGAAGAGCGATCTCCTCTTGATGTCGCTCAATCTCTTTTTTGGGGACAAGGCCTAGCTTCATCCACTGCTCAAGATCGTGTAATTCTGTCTCAAATTTTTTAAGTCTATCGCTTTTCATACGCTCCGTCCGATTAAGAGACTGTATTAAAAAACTGATAACGCTTATCTTCAGTCATCTTTGGCGTTCCAAGCCTGACTAAATCTAAACATTCTAAGTTTTTCAACACAGCCCGATTAGGGGGAAGGTTTACCTTCTTGGACCTTTTTTTTCAATCACCCAATTTTTGTAAATCTTTTTTAGCAAAAAAAGAGAAATAAAAAGTCCCTCGGCTGCCAAGAAGAGGAAGTAGTAGAGCTCACCTCCCGACCCAAATCCATAGCTATGCAAGCCTGCTGACAGGATATAATTGACTCCATACCAAGTGAACGTAATGGAAAGCAAACCAATGATGGCACCCATGGCCAAACCGCGCCCCCCGATTTTCTTAAACTTGTAGGCATGAATCCAGATCAAATAGAGTCCGCTTGAAATAAAGGCCCACGCTTCTTTGGGATCCCAGTCCCAAAAGCGGCCCCAGCTTTGTGCTGCCCATACTCCGCCTAGCAGCGTTCCGCCAATCAAAAGAGCCGTGCCGATGTACAGAGCGCGTAAAAGGGTGCGCTCAAGTAAAGGAGTCGGTTTAATCAGGTAGATATGCCCGAGAATACCTGAGAAAAAAAAGATCCCATAGCTGCCCACTACCATCAAGACATGGACAATCAGCCAGTATTGGGAATCTAGAACAGCTTGGACATTCTGAAAGCGCATCTGAGTGGGAAGAAAGGATAAGAGGAGCGCTGCGGTTAAAGCGCCTACCTGCTCTTTTTTGAAAAATAGACTCACGAGCACAGCAATCCACGGCACGTAGAGGATCGTTTCTGCCATATTCGAAACGGGTGGGCGTTGTAGAATATAACAGTTGAGAGCGAGAATGGCTGTGTGGAGCGCAAATGGAATATAGATGGCTCTTCGCAGCAAAAGGGAAAGGAGATAGCCGGCAATCAAAATCCATTTAACAGGAAATGCGTGTAAAAAGAGTTCGGCTTGCAACTGCCGCTTGGTGGGATAGGTTAGGGTTTTGCCATGCGCTTTTTGGTAGGGCTTTCCTTCAAGCTTTTGATAGTTCTCCACGTCTTCATGGAAGGGAATACGGCCCTCCTCTCTAAGCTGAGTCACATTCTGCTGCTCTTGCGGTAGCGTTCCATAGGGTTGATACCGCCCTTCATGCAAGACGGGCGCCCATGAGCTAAATGCGAAAAAAAGGAGAAGCAGTTTAACCATATCGCCTACGAAGATACAGTAGCAGCATTCCAAGAGCAAGGATAACGGCACCCGGATAGGTGAGGACATAACGGACAGGGTCATAATTCACGACAATTTGGGCACGCTTGGCTCCCATAGGCGGAGTGAGTAGATTAGCCAGATAGAAGCGGTATCCGTTTTTTTCGTAAACTCGATTCATGCTGATGGTGGCCTCCTCCCCGTCGATGAGAAGATCTGATTCAAAGCTATAGGGCTGTGTGGTGCCGGGATAGTTAATCTGTCTGGCTGCGCGGAGACGGACATGAACAGGGATCACTTTTTCCAGAGATTGAAAGCGCATCAAATAACGTCCACCTAATACAGGCCATTTAAAACCGGTAGCAAATTTATCATAGGTCAAGGTGACGAGTTCAGATTGAGCTTGATCGGAGACAAGCAGACGGATGCGTGGTATGAGCTCTTCTTTTTTTTTGTGGGGCGGAAGTGCTTTAGAGAGGCGGGTGAGCGGGGCGGTTAGCTCAATGGGAGGAAATGTTTGGGGAAGTTCGGCAAAAACTCCATATCCGCCATATCCTTTGTCAAAAATCAAAAAAGCTTGGTTGTCAAAGGGGTGTATAAAGCGTTCTCCTCGGTTGTTGAACGCGACAAGATGTTCTTTTTCCTCTGAATCGCGCACAAAAAAAAGAGAGGCCTTGCCAGTGAAGGTGAAAGCATTTGGTTCTCCATGCGCGGCTTGGATCGTGTAGTGTGTTGTTTCCAAAGGGGGGCCATCAAGTGGGATGGGAGGAAGACCGACGATATGACCCCACTCTCCTTTGAGAAACCCTTCAAATGATTCTTCTGAGTGTTCGCTCCATTCGACTAGTTTGATAGAGAGCGGACCACTTTGCATTTCTGGTTTCAGGGGAAAGATCCGGCGCCCATCCGGGCTTTCCACAAGTAAAGCGTGGGTGTTGGGGAGGAAAATGCGCTCCGCTCCGCTTCCTTCGGCAATCCCCATCGATCCTTGGAGACCAAAGTGACTCTTGCACAGGACACCTGCGAGAATCATAAGCAAGCCGAGGTGGGTGATGATAAACGGAATATGATGGAGGCGAAAGGGAAGTCGTCTGAGGGTGGCGAATAAGATATTCACAAAATAGAGCCACAAAAGAAGCTGAAAGAGGGGACTGTTGTAGGTAAAATAAGCCGCGTAGAGGTGAGAGCCACTCCACGACTCAAGAAAGGTTCCCGCCATAACAAAAAGAACGGTGAGGCCAAGAAGGACAATGGCGAAGTAGACACTTCCGATTTGTTTCATCGGGCAGGAAGCTCTTGGATCAGTTCAAAGCTATTGGCAAAGAGATCAATCTCCGCGCGATGCGCTGCGTAGGGGCCAACCACTTTAATCGTATAATCAGCGCGCATCTGCTTATAGTGCTCTTCTTCCTCTCTGGTACTAGCCAAAAAACTTAAGGTTTGGTAGTGCTCTAAATCGAGTTGTAGGCTCCGTGCTAAAACGCCAGCACTCTCGATCTCTAGCCCCGCAAAGCCGCCGTGTCCAACGGGCGTCACTTGATGCGGCTGTTCTCCGATCTGCCTAACCCATCTAGCTATTTGTGCTTGAGGGGGAATCCGCTCTTCAAGTGACTGAGAGGGGAAAGTATGCACATAAAGATGCACTCCCTCATCGATCTGAAAGGTTACATTCGAAAGAGTTGTATCTTCAATCGATCCTTCCGGTTCCCTTCTTTTCCAGCCGGTGGGCACTTTAGCTCGATAGACAGGGCGGCGCACAGGGAGTGCTCCCTCTACCCGTTCTTCCCTCCCGGTAAAGGTTTCCAGGCTAAAGGGAGGCACCTTTTCAGGACATGTATCACAGCTGGTCAAAAGCAAAAGAAAAAACAGAGATTTCTTCATTGGTACGGTTCCTGCTAGAAAAGAAAAAAGACTGTAGCAAAGAACGGATTTTTATGTCCTCATCCCGCGTGTTTACTTATATGCATTTGGCCAACATCGAGTTGATTGAAGCGATGCATAAGGAGTTTTTATCAGACCCTGAAAGTGTTGATTCCTCCTGGCGCCATTTTTTCGAGGGGATGGAGTTTGGGACCTACCAAAAATTTAAACAGGCTCCTGCAGCAGCCATTGCCGATCTTCGCGTCTACAATCTCATCGAAGCCTACCGCAAATATGGGCATTTACAAGCTAGGTTCAATCCCATTGCTGCCGAAGAGCCTCCTGAGGCTCAAGAGCTAAAGATGTCGACATTAGGGTTTCAAGATGATGAGCAAGAGAAGGTTTTTCCTACTTTCGGACTTCTCAAAGAAGACACTGCCCCCCTTGCACAAATTGTGGCTGCATTGAAAGAGATCTACTGTGGGTTGATTGGTGTTGAATACATGGGACGGCAGGGCCCTGAATTTGAAAAATGGATCCAAACAGAGATTGAGCCGACCCAATTTCGTCCCCGCTTTTCAATTGAAGACAAAAAAAGTATTCTTCAGCACCTCAATAAATCTGAGCTATTTGAGATCTTCCTGCATACCAAATATGTGGGTCAGAAACGCTTTTCTTTAGAGGGGGGTGAGACATTGATTCCAATTCTCTCTGAGATTGTGGACAAAGGTTCTCAATTGGGCATGCAAGAATTTGTGATTGGTATGGCCCACCGGGGACGTCTCAATGTCTTGTGTAACATCCTCAACAAATCCTATAGCATGGTCTTCAGTGAATTTGAAGATTATGTTGATCCGAATCGAGTCGAAACAGCGGGCGATGTGAAGTACCACAAAGGGTATTCAGCCGATGTGACCTCCCGTTTTGGCAAACCTGTTCACATTACCCTCAATGCGAATCCGAGTCATCTCGAATCGGTCGATCCTGTTGTGGAGGGGAAAGTGCGGGCCAAACAGGTGCTGCACGATGACAACGATCAGACCCGAGTGGTGCCTATTCTCATTCATGGTGACGCCTCTATAGCTGGTCAGGGCGTTGTGTATGAAACACTTCAGTTGCACCATATTTCAGGATATGGAACAGGGGGAACGATTCATATCGTCGTCAATAACCAGATTGGATTCACCACACTTCCCAAAGAGTATCGTTCTACCCGTTATAGCACAGATATTGCCCATGCGTTTGGCTTTCCTGTTTTTCACGTAAACGCCGAAGATCCCGAAGGGTGCGCGTATGCAACTGAGCTTGCGTTGCGGATCCGGCATCAGTTTCACATCGATGTTTTCATTGAACTCAACTGCTACCGAAAATATGGCCACAACGAGAGTGATGAACCGATGTTCACTCAGCCCATCGAATACACTCTGATCAAGCAAAAAAAATCCATTCGGGAAATCTACCGCGATGATCTGATTCATCAAGGCGTGCTAGAGCGGGTCATGGCATTGGAGATGGAAGAGCAGTTTAAAAGAGCGCTTCACTTTGAGCTCGATGAGTTAAAAATTGCCAAAGTGGCTCCGGTGCAAGAGGCGTTTGGAGGGGAGTGGAAAGAGTTTCGCAAAGCAGACAAGAGTGCGCTTTTTGAACCTGTTTCCACGGGCGTTGATCTTGTCCTTCTCAAGGAGGTCGGCGCGCGTCTGGCGACGATTCCTGAAGGGTTCGAGGTGCATAAAAAATTGATCCGTTTGATTGAGAATCGCAGACAAATGGCAGCAGGAGAGGCTCCACTTGACTGGGCGATGGGAGAGTATTTTGCTTTTGCGACTCTTTTGTGGGAGGGAAGACATGTCCGGCTTTCTGGTCAAGATAGCCAGCGCGGTACCTTCACTCAACGGCACACCGTTTGGGTCGACCAAAAGACCGGAAAAAGGCACTTTCCTCTCGTGCATCTCAACGAAAAACAGGGGCTATTCACAGTTTATAACTCACCCCTTTCTGAATTTGCCGTCCTTGGTTTTGAGTTTGGCTATAGCTTAGCGTATCCGTCTGCTCTTGTGCTTTGGGAGGCGCAGTTTGGCGATTTTGCCAACGGCGGTCAAGTGATCTTTGATCAATATCTCGCCACCTCAGAGCAGAAGTGGCGCCGTTACTCTGGACTAGTTGTCCTGCTACCTCATGGTTATGAGGGGCAAGGTGCCGAGCACTCCTCCGGTCGGATTGAACGGTTTTTGCAACTCGCAGCCGAGTCGAATTTTCAGGTGGTCTATCCGACAACTCCAGTGCAGTACTTTCATCTGCTCCGTAGACAAGTGCTTCGAAATGTCCGCCTTCCGCTCATTGTATTCACGCCCAAAGGGCTTTTGCGCCATCCTAAATGCATCAGCAAACTGGAAGAACTCTCTTCGGGGATGTTTCAAGAGATTCTCGATGACCCTACAAAGCCCAGAAAAGCGACCCGTCTGATTCTCTGTTCCGGGCGTGTGTACTACGACTTGCTTCAAGAGCGGGAAAAAAGAGGGAAACAAGAGAGTGTGGCTCTTGTGCGTATCGAACAGCTCTACCCGTTGCATACAGAAAGACTCGCTGCTGTGATCGCAGAGTACAAAGAGATTACGGAATACTTTTGGGTGCAAGAAGAGCCGCGTAATATGGGCGCTTTTAGTTATATGTACCCCATTTTGCAAAAAATGCTTCCCAAAACGGCTCTTTTACAGTATGTCGGACACAATAGGAGTGCGGCGACCGCAACAGGAATCCACCATAAGCACGATCAAGAACTCGAGCAACTGATGAACATGGCATTTGACTAATGAAAGAAGAGATCAAAGTTCCAACAATGGGCGAATCCATCACAGAAGCGGTGGTGGGCATTTTTTTAAAACCTTCAGGCTCTTCAGTAAGCGAAGAAGAGGAGCTTCTTGAGCTCGAGACCGAAAAGGTGAATCAGGTGCTCTATGCCCCTTTTGCTGGGATAGTTACTTGGAGTGTGAGTGAAGGAGATACCGTTAAAATCGGCGCTGTACTCGGAACCATTGATAGTGAAGGAGCGCCCGAGGCAGCCCCACCGCCACCCGCAGAGAAAAAAGTAGAAAAGCCATCAGCTCCCATCCGTGAAACAGGTCAGGGAAAACGGGAAATGCAAGCGGAGTTTGTAGAGAGTTTAAAAGAGGTACCACCACCTCCCCCTTCTCCAGTAGTCAAACAGAGCTCAGAGCGTGAAGTGCGAAAGCGGATGCCTAAGATTCGACAGACGATTGGACGCCGCTTAGTCGATTCTCTCCACACGGCGGCTATGCTCACGACCTTCAACGAAGTCGATATGAGTGCTATTTTGGCGCTGCGCACCAAATACAAAGAGAGCTTTTTAGAAAAGCACGGCGTCAAGCTAGGCTTTATGTCCTTCTTTGTCAAAGCGGTCGTCGAAGGACTCAGAACACTTCCCGATTTTAATTCCTACATCGACGGCGATGAGATTGTTGAACGGAAGTACTTTGATGTAGGCATCGCCGTGGGTACCGAGCGGGGGCTTGTCGTACCTGTTTTGCGTGACTGTGAAAGCCGCACCTTTGCCCAGATTGAACAAGAGATTGTCGCCTACGCCCAAAAAGCGCGTGAGGGACGCATCGCCATTGAAGATCTACAAGGAGGCGGCTTTACCATTACCAATGGTGGTGTTTACGGCTCTCTGCTTTCGACTCCCATTCTCAATCCTCCTCAAGTAGGCATTTTAGGCATGCACAAGATCCAAAAGCGACCTGTGGTGGTGGACGATGAGATTGTGATTCGCCCTATGATGTACCTAGCTTTGAGCTATGACCATCGCATCGTCGATGGAAAAGAGGCCGTGACCTTTTTAGTGCATGTGAAAGAGATTTTGGAGGATCCCTCCCGATTAATGTTAATAGACACAGATGGAAAAATTTGATCTTATTGTCATCGGTTCCGGCCCAGGCGGTTATGTTGCAGCGATAAGAGCGGCGCAACGTGGCCTGAGGGTGGCCTGTGTAGAAAAAGAAAAAACTTTTGGAGGCACCTGTCTCAATGTCGGCTGCATTCCCTCCAAAGCCTTACTTCATTCGACCGAGTATTACCATAAAGTAGCAGCTCAAGGGAAAGAGCACGGCATTGAGGCTAAAGAGCTCACCGTCAACCTCTCTCAGATGATGAAGCGAAAAGAGAAAATCGTCTCCGGCCTTGTTGGGGGAATCGGGTTTCTCTTTAAAAAAAACAACATCACCTCTCTCCAAGGAGAAGCACGTTTGGTTTCTCCAACCCAAGTCTCAGTTGGCGGAGAGACCTATGAAGCCGCGCATATCCTGCTGGCTACCGGTTCTGAGCCGATCCCCCTTCCTTTTCTTCCCTTTGACGAGAAAAGAGTGCTCAGCTCAACCGGTGCCCTCTCTTTACCCAAAGTACCCAAAAAGCTTCTCATGGTTGGGGCCGGCGTAATTGGATTAGAGCTTGGTTCGGTTTATCAACGGTTAGGAACTGAGGTAGAAGTCGTGGAGCTCCTCGATCGGGTGGCACCTCCTTTTGATCGCGATGTCTCCAAAGAGCTCGACAAGATCCTCACCAAACAAGGGATGAAATTTCATCTCAGCACCAAAGTGGTTTCGGGCACCGTCAATGACAACAACGTTGCGCTCGCCTTAGATTCCAAAAAGACCCTTACAGGTGATGTCGTGCTTGTGGCCATTGGCAGACGTCCCTACTCATCCGGTCTTGATTTAGAAAAAGTAGGAGTCCAGACCGACAAGCAAGGACGCGTGCAGATTGATCACTCCTTTCGCACCTCTGTGCCCACCATTTTTGCGATTGGCGATCTAGTCGATGGGCCCATGCTGGCGCATAAAGCCTCTGAGGAGGGGATTGCCGCTGTCGATCTCATCTGTGGCGACACGGTGAGTCTCAACTATTTGGCAATTCCGAATGTGATGTATACGTGGCCTGAAGTGGCGTGTGTCGGGATGACCGAAGAAGAGGCCAAAGAGGCGGGGCTTTCTCTAAGGACTGGGAAGATTCCGTTTAAGGCCATTCCGCGGGCGCGCTGTAGTGGGGATGAAGAAGGTTTTGTGAAAGTGATTGGAGAGAAGCAGAGTGACCGGTTGATAGGCATGCATATTGTGGGACCAAATGCTTCGGAGATGATCCATGAAGGTGTGATTGCGCTGCAAAAGCGAGCTACTTTATCAGACATTGCACACGCCTCGCATGCCCACCCGACCTGTTCAGAGGCGATCAAGGAAGCCGCGCTCGCTGCCCACTCCCAAGCCATTCATGCGTGACCTTCAACCTGTTGAAACAGTTTTTTTGCTCAGAGAGTTGAGTCATGAGTGTGAAATACTTGAAAGACTCATAGGGACAAGTAACACCAAAAAAAATCTGAAATTTCAGTATCCTTAAGGGAAGGTGTACCCATGATTTCCAAAATAAAGTTTTCCTGTTTTTAATTGAGATAAGTTTTGAACGGCAGAGATGAGCTCCCGCCTCGCTTGATTGTGGACCTGATTGCTGAGCTGAATTTCGACAACAGGAAGCTGGTTGACGAGGTTAAGGGCAGAAGCAAGTGCTCTGGCTTCCTCGTCTCTGCCCGATGGGGCTATGATGACAAGTCTGCGAATGGAGAGCATACCTGGTAAACAACGCGCAAGCGCCCCTGTAAACTTTCCTTCAAGAGATAATCCCCGAATACCGTTAAATTTTGCCAAAATCTGTGCAAGTGCTTCCGCATGGAAACTCGTATATTTAAAGTAGAGACTAATGGATGGATCGAGAGGCAGAAGGACTTCCTCTAATCCTCTTAAAGAAGCTGGAAGAGACCTTAGGTTCAATCCCAGAAGCCTCAGATTTGGAGGTAGCAGAGTCTCTTGTAGGGGAAAGGTGCAGCTACAGTTTAGTAGATCCAGAAGGGTTAAAGAAGTAAGCTGTTGAAGGTAGTGAGTATAGAGTTGAGTGGGCTGAGAAGGGGATGTTCCACTGATCCACAATGATTTTAGTTGTTGTAGCCTGGGCAGGACGCACAGAAGGGGTTCTTGTACTGGAGATCTAAAGTGAATACCAAGCTCTTTAAGAGTAGGTTGATTGCAAATAGCCGAAGCTAAGTTGTTCAACACATCTTCGCGAGCAGATCCAAGAGTCAGATCAAAAGATCTAAGAGAAGAAATCACCTTTAGTCGGTTGGCAAGAGCCTGCATGGCGGTCTCATTTAGGACAATTCCCTTCATATCAAGAGTTTCCATTTTGGGAAGGGTGGCTAGGACGGGAATAAGTGCAGTTAAAACGTTTAAATCATTAGTAAAAGCAGCAGGTTGACGCAGGCTTAGAAAAGTTAGGTGCGGGCAGAAGGCAAGTGCTCTGACTAGAGCTGGAGTCAATGGATGACCAGTAAGGTTGAGGTGCTTGAGGCGCGACAGCCTAGGAAGCTCATGTTCAATTCCGTTTATGATCGTACGGTCTAAATCTAGATGAACCAATCGGGTAAGGGCGCCTATGGCACGAGCAATCCCTCGATGTGAATGAGTGTAAAATTTATTCCGAGCTAAATTTAAATAGGTTAGGTTGGGAAAGTAGGAGAGGAGTCGCTCATTTACCCCTTCTGTCCTCTCAAGATCTAGGTGCACGAGCTGTGTTTGCCTTATTCTTACATTCTCGACGGGCATCTGTACTGTTTGATGACTTAAATTCAAATGCATAAGAGTAGTTAACGCACTCAGAAAAGGGGCAATATGAAGAGTAATATTATTTCTGGCAGAGGAAAGGTCCAATGAAGTGAGCCGAGGACAGAGGTGAGGGATTAAGTGGATCAGTCTGTGAGTATAGAAGTTATCGTGCTGGCCCAATTTCAATCCATTTCTAAGGTTAAGAGTTTTGATTTTGGGGCCGTGCTGAAAGAGTATACGACGCAGGTCATTCAATGAGATCTCTTTCCGAGGGGATAGGTGCCTGAAAAAAACACCACTTTGACTCAACTCATAGAAATAACGGGAGGTCAATTGGATTGGTCTGTGTGCTGCTTTTGCCCAAATCTCTTCAGAAAATGGTAGAGGAGGGGCGCATTCGACTTCAGGTTGCTCAATGTTTACATTGATTCGGACTGAGGCGGGTAAATCTAAACCCATGTTGAACCACTCAGCAATAAGGTTAGTCTCTGCTGAACTGAGAGCGTAGTTTTCAGCAATCAGTTCGTAACGGGTGAGAGAAACTGTGGCACATCTGGCGAGGCCAAGCCGTATGATCAGCGCCTTGAGGCAGTCTGTACGTTGTGTCCACAAATCACTTTCTACAGTTGTCAAAAGGGAAGGAGTCACACAACGGAAAGAAACGGTCTTAATAGGCTCAGGCCGTTCAATATGGATGTGGACTCGCCCGGGTGGAAGTAATCCCTCTTCGTAATAGCTTGAAATGCGGGAATCAAAGTTTCTCAGCTCACCATTTGTTAGAAGCGTGTGGGGTGTGATCACGATCCTTCCATATCCTGTTAGGTTGAGCTCGGCAAGAACCGATTTAATAGTTGTGGCATCAAAGTTTTCTGGAAAAGAGGGGCTCGCATGTTGAAGATGGATGCGTGTGACGGGCATTTTCAGGTGTTGATAGACAAGCGCAGCAATTCCTCCAAGAAGAATGCCGCTATAAGTTGTGCAAATACCGGAAATGGTTCCCACGCATGGAAACAAAGCACATGTCCCAATCACCGTAAGAGTGACAGCGACTACAGCTGCTGTAATTAAAGCGGCATTTGTACGCGGAAAAGGATAGCTTTCAATAGAAGTGTTTATATTTAAAACATTCACAGCGCCAGTTTAAACTAAAAAGGGATAAATTAATATCCTTGAGAAGTGCCGCAGCCGCAAGAAGATTTCACATTAGGGTTAGAAATCTTAAAGCCAGCTCCCTGAAGGCCGTCCACATAGTCAATAACACACCCAAGAAGACGTCCGACCATCCCTTTTTTGACATGAATCTCTAGCCCTTCAGACTCGTAAACAGCATCTTCTTCGTCGGCTTTGTCTGAAAAGTCAAGAATGTATTGGAAACCGCCACAACCGCCCGCTGTATCTCCAAATCGAAGGGCGCACCCTTTTTTGCCCTCCTCTTCAGCAAAAAGACGGAACTTTTCGGCCGCGCGGGGGGTGAGAGTGATGGTATCAACCGCGATTTCCTCTTCTAGGATGGCATTCAGCTCATTGACAAGCTTGGTGACGGCTTCTGGAGGCATTCCATGACTGAGGACTCCAGCCTCTAATGTTTCCCAGGTAGCAGCGCTGCAGCTGGTGCAGTGTAACCCGGCGTTGGTCATGGTTTGAGCCAGACGCTGACTCTTTTGTGGATAGTTAGAAAAAATATCCGCAATGGTCATCTCTTTTGTGATTGGCTCTTTGGTCTCCATAATACACTCCTAAAATGAAATTTTAACGCATCCACCTTTCAACTTGCACTGACAAGCTAATCGCTCAGTCTCCATTTCGCCAAGAAAATCCTCTTCTTCTTGGGTGAAATCGGATAGGTTTTCCATCCCTTCCGTCACCTCAATGACGCAAGTGCCACAGACCCCTTCGGTGCAGGCAAAGGGAACACCGGCATCTTCGCAAATTTCAGCAATTGGCTCACCGTCAGTGATCTCAAACTCTTCAGCTGTTTCTTCAAAGATTAACTTACCCATGCAATAGAACTCCGATTGAATAGAGAAGGAGTATGAAGAAGAGGGTAATAAAAGGCGATTAAAAAATATCGGAGTAGAGGGATTCGAACCCCCGACCTACTGCTCCCAAAGCAGCCGCGCTAACCAAGCTGCGCTATACTCCGATAAAGACGAGGATAGTGGAGGAGGGGATTTTCAATCAATCTCTGAATTGACTATAACAGAGATTATGGAGAGAACCGAAAAACCGTCTAAACAGAAACTGAAAAAAGCACGTCAACGCGGTGAAGTGGCCAAATCCTCTTTTTTGGCTGGTGCGCTTGTTTTTGTAGGGGGCATTTTATTGATCGGGGGTCTGCACTTTCTTTTGGCCGAACGGTTTCAAATGAGTATGCGTGCCGCATTTGTCCTTATAGGTAGACCGAAGCTTGAAGGGGCCTTTAAAATGGTTTTTGATCCGCTTCTTTATCCGCTAGCAGGTATACTGGTAGGGATATTAGCCATTGCGATTAGTGCGCATCTGTTTCAAACGGGATGGATCTGGGCGCCTGAGCGCATACGACCCAAGTGGAGAAAAAAAGCGAGCGAAAGACGGATTGTATTTCCTTTACTCCAGTTTTTGATCATTGGAGCCATTGGTTATCTAACGGTGCGGGCTTGTGTAGATCCCGACTTGCTGTTTACCTCACCTACTAAGCAAAGCAACGCACTTTTTCGAAAACTATTTGGATTGTGCTTACAAATGGGGGCGGCGCTTCTCTTATTGGGGCTGTGCGATTTGTTTTACCAAAAGTGGCGTTATCAGAAGAAGATGCAGATGACACGTGAAGAGCTCAAGCAGGAAAGGCGTGAGAGTGAGGGGGACACACAGCTCAAGGGTGAAATGCGGAATCGAAGAGACTGATTGCATAAAAAAGAATACTCTTTTACACATCAGGGGTTATGGGGGGATTCTTAGCACGCTTGCGTCATGCCTTTGGTCATGCCGATGCCGTTTTGGCATGCGGCGTGATCGGGCTTGTCCTTTTATTAGTTATTCCTCTGCCTCCCTTTTTACTTGATGCGCTTCTCTGTTTGAGCATTGTCTTTTCTGTCATGGCACTTTTGCTCACCATCTATGTGGAAAATGCTCTTGAGTTTAGCTCTTTTCCCTCTCTGCTGCTCTTTTTAACCCTCTATCGCCTGGGACTCAATATCGCCTCCACTAGAATGATCCTAACGCATGGAGAGGGAGGCGATATCATCCGTACGTTTGGCAGTTTTGTGACGCATGGGAATCTCACCGTCGGCATCATTTTGTTTGCCCTTCTCACTATCATCAATTTTATCGTGGTCACCAAAGGGTCTGGACGGATTGCTGAGGTGGCCGCGCGCTTCACGCTTGAAGCGCTTCCGGGAAAGCAGCTTGCCATTGATGGAGAACTGTCCAGTGGGTTGATTTCTCAAGAAGCGGCTAAAAAAGAGCGAGAAAAAGTCTCTCAGGAAGCTGATTTTTATGGGGCGATGGACGGCGCTTCTAAGTTTGTACGGGGCGATGCAATTGCGGGCTTGGTGATTACGTTTGTCAACATAGTAGGGGGCTTGATTGTAGGTCTTACTCTACAAGGTCTCTCTTGGGAAACCTGTTTGACCACCTTTACAAGGCTGACTGTCGGCGACGGGCTGGTTTCTCAGATTCCGGCCCTTTTGATTTCAGTGGCCGCAGGGATTATGGTGACACGCGCCTCCTCAGGTAGCTTGGGAAAGGCATTAACTACACAGGTTTTTCATCACCCCAAAGTTCTTTTTATCGTTGGCGTCACTGTTTTGGTACTAGGATTTGTTCCGGGAATGCCTTTTCTGGTGATGCTGCCCATCAGCGCCGTTTTTCTTTTTAGTGGGTATGTGCAGCTTAAAGAGAAAGGGAAAAAAGAAGAGAGTGTGGAAAGACCCTCTACCTTATCGTTGTTCGTGCATCCAATTGAAGTGGAGCTTGGCTATCAGGCTGTCTTGTTAGCCGACCCATTGCTTCAACGGCTGACAGGTATTCGCAAATGTGTCGCTTCTCACCTTGGGGTGCGTGTTCCCCAAGTACACATAACAGATAATGCGGAGTTATCTGGAACCGCATGGCGCATTCGGATTAAAGGGATCACAACAGCCTCGGGTCGGGGAGCTGAGCTTCCTCAGCTTGTGGCAAAATTGACAGAAGTGATTGAAATGCATGCGCATGAATTGCTTACTCGCCAAGATGTGGCCCAAATGATCCAGGACGTCAAACGGGTCGATTCAGCGGTTGTTGAAGAGCTCATTGGGAAAAAAATGAGTGTGGGTCAAGTGCTCAAGGTGCTCCAGGCCTTGCTAGTAGAAGGTGTGCCCGTGCGCGATTTTGTCACCATTTTGGAGATTTTAGCTGATCACGCGAAGGGAGATGAGAGCGATTTAGAGGCATTAACCGAAGCGGTGAGACGAGGACTCTCGCGTGGCATTTCCGAAGAATTTTTTGGAAAAACCGGGATTGCACATGTGATCATGATCGATCCGAAAGTGGAACAGATTTTGGACGTTTCAAAAGGAAAAATACGTCCCGCTATGGTTGACAAGCTTGCCCGTTCACTTCTTCAGATGACGCAGGAGGCAAACAAACGGGGTGTAAAACCTGTGGTGGTCACGCATGCAGAGGCGCGCGCAAAACTAAAAAGATTGATCGAAAAGCAGTTTCCTGAACTCCCGGTCCTCTCTTATAAGGAAGTAACACATGATGTTGAGTTTAGGGAGATTGGAACGGTGTCAAACGAAGTGTTAATTTGATGGAAAGAAAAGGGCACGTAGCCGAGATTAAACGACGTCTTCAGGAGCGTAAAGAATCCTACGATTCTTACTTAGCGCTCATACGTTTTTTGGTTTCCAAAGGAGTGGCCCGTCCGCTTGCTGAGAAAATCACACTGGATTTTTCGGCTGAAAATAGAGAGTTAAGCTCTCTTAAGGAAAGTTTAGTCAAGCAGATACGAACAGCCGGAGAGCTTTTATTTCCCAATCGATTAGCACTCGTGGGTCCAACGGGTGTGGGGAAAACAACCACTCTATTAAAGCTTGCGGACTACTATTTAAAGAGGGAAAAGCGCGTCGCCATTGTGGCTCTTGACCAAGAAAAAGGGGGAGCCTACAACCAGCTAGAAAAATACGCAACACAGTGGAAGATTCCCTTACACAAGTCTATTGATGCGGCGGAAGGAGATCTTGTTTTGATCGACACAAGTGGATGTAACTTCTATCAGCCCAATCAGATAGATTTGCTTGGAGAGCAGCTTGCCGCCTGTGGTGAAGTGGAAGTCTTGCTCACCTTGAGTGCGGCGACAAAAGATGTCGATCTCTATGGTGCGATTCACCAATTCTCTTCTCTTTGCCCCACAAGTTTGGCTTTCACCAAACTCGATGAAACGCTTGCAAGTGGTGTCTTGATTAATGTTTCAGCTAAAACAGACTTCCCCATTCGTTATATTGCCTATGGATATCCTCTTCCTGGTGAAATCCAATTAGCTGATCCTTATGAGATTACACACAAAATTCTGACAGATTTTAATCAGGATGAGTTTAATAAGATAAGGCAATTAACATTGTGTGAATAATTAAAATAATTTAAAATAAAGTTATCATATTAATTAACTAGGTTAGAGTTTGGACGATAAAAAGGCTAAAGAGGATCTTTGGAAGCGTTTTCATAAAACAGGGAAAACGGAATACCGAGATGAGCTGATTGTTAAATACCTCTACTTAGTTAAATATGTGGTGGGGCGGCTGGGAGCGGGCCTTCCCAATCACGTTAAACTTGATGATCTCTATTCCTCAGGCGTAACGGGTTTGATTAAAGCGGTCGAAAAATACGATTCGACCCGTAATAGCAAGTTTGAGAGTTATGCTAGCTTACTCATTAAAGGAGCGATTATTGATGAGATGCGCGCTTTGGA
>CAYGJC010000018.1:34320-38613 GCA_964350245.1 uncultured bacterium
GTTATGCTAGCTTACTCATTAAAGGAGCGATTATTGATGAGATGCGCGCTTTGGATTGGGTCCCCCGTAGCGTGCATCAAAAAGCGAATCAGATTTCAACGGCTCAGCAAAAGCTCCAGCAAGAGCTGGGGCGTGACCCTACCGATGAAGAGCTTTCAAAGCATATGGGTGTCAAAGAAGAAGAGCTCGGAGAACTATTTAACCGCGTACGCCCTGCTGTTTTGATTTCATTGAATGGTGAGGCTAATTCCCACAACGATGATGACGATGCTCCTTTATCTGAGCGCATTGCAGATGCTAAGGCGGAGACGAGTTTTGAGAGGGCTGAGCGCAACGAGTGCGCGGCGCTTTTAGCGGAAGCGATTGACAATCTTCCTGATCAGGAGAGACAAGTGCTCCAGCTCTATTACTATGAAGAGTTGATGCTCAAGGAGATTGGTAAAGTAATGGGTTTGAGCGAGTCGCGCATTTCGCAGATTCACACTAAAGCACTTTTGAAAATGCGCGCCCGCTTGCAGCCCATCGCCGGTGAGATCGGAAAACCAAACTAGCTTATTCTTTTCGATTTACGCACACATTCTTTGATTATAACTATACATATCTATTCCTCCATCTGGATGGGAAAAATCCGCAATAAGCTAAAGTCTGTTGTATTTAACTTTTCCAGGCGCTTTAATTTTTCTTAATACAGTTAATCAAGCAACCCCGGAAAATGTATGGCGCCCGTTTCCAATCATTTAGGTAATCTAGCGATTTTAAGCCCCTACGAACATTTAAAAGTATGTCAAGTCGCTTATGTCAGACATAATTTGCCGGAGCATATTGCGCAACACCTTCCCAATCTGGAGTATGTTACCCACTTTGAACGACATCATAAACAGGTTGTTTTTTTGCGAGATAGGACAACTGGTTTATATATCATGACGATTGAAGGGAGTGTTCCTCCAACACCTCTGGATATTATATGTCATCCCAGGAGGTTCGCTGCACACTGGTTTCGGAATCTTGAAGATGGGATTGGAACGAGTACTGCCACTTCTTTTGGGAAAGAAATCGCACAAGTTCAGGAAGCTGTTGGGAACGTAGGACTGACTTCCAATCACTCTGGCGGGGCCTTTGTTGCCAACCACGCTGATGTCCGTGACCAGTTAGATGAAGCAGCAAAACTAGCCGTTGCTCCTCACATCAAAAGGCCAGATGAGAATACCTTAATTATTCGACCTGAACATTGTCCTCTGGGCGCCCCCATAATAAACCGGCACGACCATAAAGAATACATAGTTCCTGGAGAACATGATCTGAAGTCAATCAAGGAGAAGAGCATTTCCCCTTATGATGTGGACGACGAAGACTTTGACGTGTCAAAATATGGAGTCATTTCACCTAAAACTAGGTGGGCTGACATTCATCCGGAGCTAGCTGATTTGGATACCTTAGATGGAATTGATCAGGGACCAAAAAGAGATGCTAACGAAATTCAGGTGCGCAAAAATCGCTATGAAGCGCTTGAACAACGGAGTAAGTGGAATCCATCACGTTTGAAAAAAAAACGTGTTGCCGAAGATGTTGAGAGATTAGAAGCCAATTTTTTAAGCACTTATGGCATGACTGTGGAAGAATTTCAGCAAAAAGAAAGAGATCAATTACCTGTTAAACAGATACCTGCAGATGCGTATCCCCAGACCAGCTTTAAAACCGTTAAAGAAGCTCAAGAACACTTTGAAGGCGTCATTAAAAAGGAAATTTACGCAGAAGAGGCTAAAAAAGGTAAGTGTGACGAGAATGGTAAACCCAAAAGTCGTAAAGACAGGACCAAGGCTAAAAAGAAAGCAGAAGAACAAGTAATGACGGATCCTCGTTTTTTGAGAGAAGCTGAAGCCATTCGAGCGAGAGATAGGATTGACCAAGAGGTGGCATTAGGTCGATCCGTTGTTGTTCCAAACGAGGAAGTTAGCCATGCAGCTAAATCCAATGAAGTGTCTCATAGTCGAGAAAAAAAAGAAAAGCCTGTGGAGATACAAACTTCTGGACCAGATAATAACAGTCAAATATTAGAAAATCTTTCGTCAACAGAAGAAACTGAGATTGACTCTAATCAAACAAACAATGATGTAGTTCAATCAGGAGCCTTGCTTGGGGTCGTAGATGCCGCAACCAACGCTTTTTTTTCGACGCTGGCCCATAGCGCATTCTTCACTTCAGTCACAAATTATTTAAGTGCGCCGGAAGATAGGCACTCTACCTCTGAAATGACTCAGGAAGTGTTGACTGAATCAACTAGTAGTGCGGTCACAAGTGGTGCTCTTCACTTAGCAGGCAATATGATTGGTCATAGTGTTGTTGGCTTTTTAAGTGCCACTGTTTCACTGGGAACTCAATTGGTGACTGTTGGTCGGGTTGTTTATCAACTGTATTCGCAAACTGAAGTTGAAGGTGAAACTCTCACTACTATTCCTTTGGATAAGCGGATGTGTCGCGCACTGACGCCATTAGAGCCTCCAACGCTCTCTGAGATGCCGGGGGTCACCGGCTCTGTATTGCGCCATCGTAGAAACGAGACTAGCTCTCATGAAGAACAGGGAGATCTTGATGATCTGATTCTAGAACACTTTAAAAGAGGTTAAATAATGGCGGCAATTTCAGTGAAATCTTCCTTATTTTCAGCTGGGTGTGATCTTCATGAGATGAAAGTGCTCACAAGCGAAGTTGAGCGTTTACGTTCGTCTCATGTGCGTAGCATGATTAGACGAGAAAGGGGTGCTGAATCTGAAGCATGGAATACCTATAATCAAGCTAGAAGCAGAGCGGAAAAGGTGCTTAACAAACCGATATGGAACCAGATTATTCCTGCTGGTAGAAGTGGAGCTGGTACAGCGGTGCTCCTTTCTGGACCTCTTGGATGGGGCGGAGCCTCTACGTTGGGATGTTTGGTGTCGGGAATATCTCTTCTAGGTAGCCGTCATGAGCGCCAATCTCAAGAAAAGCGAGCCTGTCGCCAAGTATTGGCTGTGGTCGCCCGAATGGCGTGCGATAAGCTTGCGCGTATTCCAGAGTATTATGAACAAGCACAACTGGAGAGCCGGAATCTGCAACGCGAAAACGCAAGATTGGAGACAATCATTCGTGAATGGACAGACCAGTCGTTTAAATCGCTTACATATGAGAGCATTGAAAGAGCAAGACAGGTTTTGCTAGAAAAATTAGAGTATAAGGAAGGGTGTGCTCAGATTAAAGCCGACTATCCAGAACTAGAAGTAGCTCGGGTGTCATTGTTGAGGTTTCAGAACCATTTAGATGACTCTTTGCAGTTAGTCACGAACCTTGAGAAAAAAAATGTTAAACAGATGAATGTTTTGTACTCCAGGATTAACAAAGCATGTGGAGAGCAACCTGTCCCCAGAGCAATTACGGGAGAGCTTCAAGATATGGTTTACCGTATTTCAGTTGTTTTTTCGGATATACGTGCGGTAATAGCCCAAGCCTCAAGAAGTCTTTCATATAGAAAGTGTTATAATCTAAAAAATCGGCTTTTCAAACTTCTAGATTCATTAGAAAGCCTATTTGAGGCTCGTGAGTTGTACAGATTGGTTCGACACACTTTTTTGAACCGTAATGCGATTGAGAGGTTACGCACTCGATGGGACCAAACAGCCATACACACGATCTCTGAGTTTCTTCCAGATCAATTTAATCAACTTATTAGTCAAATCAATAAAGAAACGGTCGACGATGTCCCCGCAACATGGATGGAATATTTTCGGTTTTTTTTGCGCCCTTTATGGTGTAAAGAGAAAACAAGCGCTTTGCCGGCGGAACGTTTCAACGTAATCAGATTGGAATTAAATAGGTTGGGTGCCTCCTATCCCCATAAAGCAAAGTCCATCAAAGAGGCATTTGCGTGTTTAGATCAGTTGCAGGGAATGCACCGCAGGTATGTAAGGTGTGTACAGATTGTCAAGTTGACGCTTCCAGAAGTCAGGAAGTTAGATAGAATTAGAAAGACAGCTGTAGAATTGATCAATATGAATGGGATTTTAGAAGAAACACGGTCCACTTTAAGCGAAACACGCGATGCTTTTGTTAAGCAAACAACAGAGTTTGCTTTGTTTAAAGAAAATTGTTTAAAAATCGAAGAATTACACTTCTTTAAAGAGTGCTTGGTTAAGCAACAACATGCACTATTATCCAAATTTTATAATCTTAGATCAGGGGCTCAGGTAGAGCTAGGAGATCATCGCGGGTGTGTTGCACAACCTCCAGTTTAGCTGATTGGCGAGCCCTCCCCCTGCTCGT
>CAYGJC010000019.1:0-13221 GCA_964350245.1 uncultured bacterium
TATGGCATTTTTGAAGTAGACTATGTAAGAGTTGTTAGGCAGCACAAGTATTTTTCAGCAATAGGTTCGGGGGAAGAATATGCTTTAGGAGCGATTAAAGCTGTATATGACTTGGTGGAAGGTCCCGAAGAAATTGCTAAAATCGGAATTGAAGCCGCTGCACAGTTTGATAGCAAGACCGATCTTCCATTACAAACTTGCTGCATCGACTTGGGATAAAAAGACCGGGTATTTGTTACCGTCTCATCAATCAAGGAGGCTATATTATATGTCAAAACTCCTCTCCTAAGAACACAGTCGATCACTTTCCTAATCGGAGGAACTGCAGAACTTGCTCCAACGACATCTTCAATAGACTGGAGTTTCATGCCAGCGGTAGTATAGCCCACTTAAGGGGTAAAAATTGCCGTTGCCCATAATTTTTTGAGCACGTAACCTGCTTCTTTAAAAGGGAGGTCTCTCATGCCGGTTAATGGTGATATGCTCGCACGTAGCGCTTTTCCGCAGGGTACTCAGCTTTGTGAATACCTGCGCGCTATGGATGAAGGAGAGACGGAGCTTTTAAACCGGGAAACTGGAGGGCCGAATGAAGGACTTCCTAGTGGGGATGTGACGTGTTGGACGGGAATAGCTGCTATAGTGGGATTGATGACGACGTTTTTGTGTTCATCCTTTGTTGCTGATCAATTTAGACGATTTGGCTCCCAGATTGTGCTTGGAGGTATGACAGCCGGAGCCGTGGCAGGTGGAGCTTATGGGTATCGACGCTCTACTTCTATCACCGCAAATCCTTGGGGAGAGCGGTCGAGCCGTTCAGGTGAGCGCTACACTAGGCTCTGCCTAAAAATTACAAAGATTGGCCAAAGAATCAGCGCTTTAAGCAGAGGAGGCGATTCGGCAGCTGGTACTGGGCAAAGCGAGGTGGAGCAGCTAGAAGTGGCAAAAGCCTATTTCGAGTCCAAAAAGGTTGTGTACGAAGGGTATCTCAGAAATCCCAATCAACTCACGATTCTTCATCAACATGCTACTTAGAGCGGGAGCTTAAAAGCTGATTCAAAACAGCTTTTCGGTAAGCAAACAGACGCTTGAGCTGTTTTTGAATAGCCCACCCTAACAGAGGGTTTAAGAGCCGGGGAAGGGGAAGCGAAAAGGTGACATGGTCTTCTAAAATGGTTTTGTGAGTGCCGTCTTGTCGAAATCCGTGGTAGTGGCGCCAATACAAAAACGGACCTTTCACCTGCTGATCGATAAAGTAGCTGCCGGGCTTGTAGTCTACATGATGCAAGATCCATTTAATGCTAAGCGGAAGCTGCAAATGCACCTCAGCTCCCGCTTCTAGTCCTCCCGTCTTATGGAGAAGCTTAACGTGCGCCCAGGGGGGATTGAGCTTCTCAAAGGCATCAGGCCTTTCGAAAAAGGCCCAGACCTCACTTAATGGGCTAGCGATGTGTGTCTCTTCTTTGTATTCCATGCTTTTCCATCCCTATCAGAATGGCAGCGAATCTGACAAGCAAACTTTTTCATTGCTTTCAGGAGAGCAAATCAGTACAACTACGATCTATCAGAATAAGGACTGCCGGAAATGCTCAACTTTCGCAAATTGCGCCAAGATTTTTCCTCCAATATCCTGAAGGAAGGGAAAGAATTATTCGATAAAAAAGCTGTCATGGGAGCCAAAATTCTCCACCTCGATGTCAGCGCCATCCGTCTTAGCTCACGTGTCAAAGGAGCCTTTGAAAATATCTATGAAAGCGAAATCGAGATCGATCGCAATGAGTCGATGGCCATTGACTCCAATTGTGACTGTACCTACACCTATGACTGTCAACATATTGCAGCTCTACTCTATTTTCTGGAAAACAACCTGAACGAGATAGTCGTTGACTATTCCAAAGAAACTGATCTAGACACAGCAGATGAGATCGACGAAGAAGAGAAAGAGCAGCTCAGAGAGACGTTTGAAAAAGCGGCAACAAAAGAAGATGTGCGCAGGGATAAACAGTATCAAAAAGAGGTTCTGCGTGAGTATGTGAGCGCAGCTACGCAACTCAGTCGCTCACCCTTTTTCCTTCCCCAAGAAGTTCTAGATGAAGACCAAGCTGAATTGGCCGTGATTTTTGGGAACCACGCTTTTGAAACAGGAAACACGGTTGAAGTACAACTTGCTATTCGTCTGCCTTCCCGCTCAAAACCTCTCTTTGTTCCTAATGTAAAAGCCTTCTTGGATGCCATCCGTTATAGAGAACCTCTCTCCATAAGTGGCAGGCGTTACTTTTTTACGCCTTTCTCGTTCAGTGATGTCGACAGAGAAATTCTCACGATGTTGCTGCATCATGCTCGTTTTTCCGCGGTTTGTGAAGAGAGACAAGCTCGTCTGGCGCTACTCGATCACCAAGTACTCGGGTCCATTTTGGCCAGAGCCTACGATTTAGTTGTTTCAAAAGGATCGCAAGCGGATAAAGAAGTGCCTCTGCCTTGTCTCTATCAAGGCAATCTTGAAGAGCCCCTCTGTTTTTCCACCTGCCCAGCTCAAATTAAGTGCGCACTTGAGTATCTCGAAGCGCCAGGCCCGATGCTTCTGCTCAAACCCTCTTTTAAGATCGACGAGGAGTCCATTACGCCTGAAGAGGCCGTCTTATTTGAATCGGCAAAGCCGGGACTTGTCTACCAAAATACCTACTACCGTTTTCAGCCGCACATCAAACGGATGCACCTACAGGCCATACAGCATTTTCACGAAATTACGGTTCCTGAGCCTCTGTTTGGCACCTTTATTGAAAACGCTCTTCCTGTCTTAAGACAATATGCCGAGGTGAGCAACCCGGGTTTAATCGAGCGCTTTGTCACCCTTCCTTATGTAGAGAAACTAAAAGGGCGGTGCGTGATCCACTATCTCAATGGAGAGTTGGAAGCAGAACTTTTCTTCCTCTATGACAATGTAGAAATACCGGCCGCACTAAGTAAACTCGACTATGAAAGGATCGCTCTTTTTGTTGCGGATGAAGGGATCTTAGCCCGCAATCTCGTTGAAGAGAAAAAAATTATTGACGACATTTTTGAAGACTTCCTTTTCGATGAAAAAGAAGGATTGTACCGGGTCAAAAGCGAGAAGAAAATTGTCGAGTTTATGACCGAGGTGATTCCACGCACTCAAGATTTTATTACCTACGAGTGCCCGGAAAATCTTTCTGAACAGTTCATCTATGATGAATCTTCCTTTGAGCTGAATTTTTCTGAAAGTAAGCGGATTGATGCTTATTCAGTTGAGATCAAGGTAGATGGCTATCTCAGTGGAGTTAAAATAGATCTTCTTTGGGATTGTATCGCCTCTAAAAAACGATTCTTAGAAATGCACACACCCGGCGCTCAAAAAGGGGCGCGCAAAGCCTCCAAAATGCCGCGCATTTTGGTGCTGGACTTGGAGCGAACAGCGGCGCTTGTTCAAATTTTTGATGAAATTGGATTGACAACCCTTGATAACCACACAGAAGAGCGTCCTCTTTGGAGTCTAACTTCTATCCACCCCGATCAATTCACCTCTCTTCCCGTGAAATTTTCGATGAGTAAGCGGTTGCAGCAAATTCAAAAACAGATTCTTGGTGAGACGACGTTTACACCCCAAAAAGTTCCTGGGGAGGTTCATGCCACCCTCAGAAATTACCAGCTGGAGGGTGTTCACTGGCTGGAGCGCCTTCGACGCATGCACCTGAATGGCATTTTGGCTGATGATATGGGACTGGGAAAGACGTTGCAGGCGATCATTGCCATTACCCAGAGCAAACAGGAAAAACCCAGTGCCCAATCCTTGATCGTTTGTCCTACTTCTTTGGTTTACAATTGGCAAGAGGAGTTTCATAAGTTCAATCCGGAGCTAAAAATCCTGGTCGTGGATAATGTGCCGGCGCAAAGGAAAAAGCTTTTAAAGACCGTTGACCAGTATGACGTGGTGATCACCTCCTATAATCTTCTGCAAAAAGATGTTGAGATTTACAAGGAGATCCTCTTTGACTATGTTGTGCTTGATGAGGCTCAACACATTAAAAACCGAGGAACACGCAACGCTAAATCGGTTAAAATGATTCAAGCGGCTCACAGATTAGTTTTAACAGGTACACCTATTGAAAACTCCTTGGAAGAGCTGTGGAGTCTATTTGATTTTCTGATGCCGGGATTACTCAGCAGCTTTGATCGTTTCGTGGAAAAATACATCCGTAACTGTGGGCATACTGAACATAAGTCAACAAATCTAGAGTCGCTGCGAAACAAAATTTCTCCCTTTATTTTACGGAGAATGAAAGCAGATGTTCTGGAAGACTTACCTCCTGTTACCGAGATCCTCTATCACTGTAGTTTGACCGACGTGCAGCAAGATCTTTACACCTCATATGCCAAATCAGCTAAAGAAGAACTTTCTCGTCTTGTAAAGAAAGAGGGATTTGATAAAATACAGATTCATGTTTTGGCAACCTTAACTCGTTTAAAGCAAATCTGCTGTCATCCGGCCATCTTCGCCAAGGAGAGTCCGGAAGCAGGTGATTCAGCTAAGTATGACATGTTAATGGAGTTGCTCCCCTCCTTGATCGAGGGAAAACATAAGACGGTGATTTTCAGTCAGTACACAAAGATGCTGACTATTTTACGTGAAGATCTCAAACAAAGAGGTATTCCCTTTGCCTATCTCGATGGATCGAGTAAAAATCGGTTGGGCATTGTGAAACAGTTTAATGAAGACCCCGCGATTCCCGTTTTTCTAGTTTCTTTAAAAGCAGGGGGCTCCGGATTGAATTTAGTAGGCGCAGATACGGTAATCCATTACGATATGTGGTGGAATCCTGCTGTTGAGAATCAGGCTACTGACCGGGTGCATCGAATGGGTCAAAAGAAATCTGTCTCTTCGTACAAGCTCGTCACGTTAAATACCATTGAAGAAAAGATTTTAAACCTGCAAAACAGAAAGAAAGGGCTTGTCAAGAAAGTGATGAGCTCCGACGACGAAGCGATAGCCAAGTTGACGTGGGAAGAAGTCTTAGAACTATTACAGACATAAAGGATCATGTTGAATAGGAGCCACCCCGGATTTAAAGCCCTTCTTGAAACAGTGCGCAGCAAAGCGTTTAGGCGCTTTGATAAGTTTTTTAATTTCTTTTCCAATGACATTGGAATCGACTTAGGAACAGCTAACACACTTGTGTACGTTAGAGGGAAAGGGATTGTATTGAGTGAGCCTTCCGTTGTCGCTGTTGACTCTCAAACCAACGAAGTGTTGGCAGTCGGTCACAAGGCGAAGGCAATGCTGGGTAAAACACCCCGAAAGATTCACGCTGTTCGCCCCATGAAAGATGGTGTGATTGCGGATTTTGAAATAGCTGAAGGGATGTTGAAGGCCCTGATTAAGCGGGTCACACCTACCCGTTCTCTTTTTCGCCCTAAAATTTTGATCGCTGTTCCCTCAGGAATTACAGGTGTCGAAAAACGTGCTGTAGAAGATTCTGCCCTTCATGCCGGCGCTCAAGAGGTGATCTTAATCGAAGAGCCCATGGCTGCTGCCATTGGAGTTGACCTCCCTGTGCATGAGCCGGCTGCTAGTATGATCATCGATATTGGTGGCGGTACCACCGAGATTGCGATTATCTCCTTGGGGGGAATTGTTGAATCGCGCTCTCTGCGTATTGCCGGAGATGAGTTTGACGAGTGCATCATCAACTATATGCGTCGCACCTACAATCTGATGATTGGGCCAAGGACGGCTGAAGAGATCAAAATCACGATTGGATCTGCATTCCCTCTTGGGGACAAAGAGCTTGAAATGGAAGTGCGTGGACGCGATCAGGTAGCCGGTCTTCCTGTTACCAAACGGATCAACTCTGTTGAAATCCGCGAGTGTTTAGCTGAACCGATTCAACAAATTGTCGAATGTGTCCGCTTAACCCTAGAAAAATGCCCTCCAGAGCTCTCCGCCGACTTAGTTGAGCGGGGGATGGTTTTGGCAGGAGGGGGCGCTCTGATCAAAGGGCTGGATAAGGCACTCACCAAAGACACAGGACTTCCTGTGATCATTGCTCCTCACCCTCTTTTAGCTGTGTGTGTGGGAACCGGGAAGGCCCTTGAGCACCTGGATAAGTTCAAGAAGCGCAAAGCTATGATTTAGCATGATTGAGACGTTGAAACATCAAAAGCTGCGCGCTTGGATTCATGAGATTGTTGAATTAACTGAACCGAGCGGTGTTCATCTATGTGATGGAAGCGAAGAGGAGTATCAAGAGCTGTGCCAGCAAATGGTCAAGCTTGGCACCTTTACACGCCTCAACGAAGAGAAGCGGCCAAACAGTTTTCTTGCTCTTTCCAACCCCAAAGATGTTGCGCGTGTAGAAGGGCGTACCTTTATCTGCTCTGAGCAAGAGATCGATGCCGGTCCTACTAACAACTGGAGCTCGCCTGACGAGATGGAAAAGACCTTAAAGGGGCTTTTCAAGGGGTGTATGCGAGGGCGAACGCTTTATATCATCCCTTTTAGTATGGGGCCTTTGGGATCGGATATTGCCCATATTGGCATTCAACTGACAGATTCTCCGTATGTTGTGTGTAACATGCGCATCATGACGCGCATGGGCCAAGATGTTCTGGATTTATTGGGGGAAGAGGGAGACTTTATTCCTTGTTTGCACAGTGTTGGCGTTCCCCTTAAAGTAGGAGAGACAGATGTCTCTTGGCCTTGTAATCCTGAGAAAACCCACATTGTTCAGTTTCCTGAGAAAAGAAGTATTTGGTCTTTTGGCAGTGGGTATGGAGGCAATGCGCTTTTAGGAAAGAAGTGTTTTGCGCTGCGCATAGCTTCTGTAATGGCTCGAGATGAAGGATGGCTGGCCGAGCACATGCTCATTGTTGGAGTCACCAATCCTGAGGGACGGAAAAAATACTTTGCTGCAGCTTTCCCCAGCGCATGTGGAAAAACCAACCTGGCGATGCTCCAATCGACTCTACCCGGTTGGAAAGTGGAGTGCGTGGGAGATGATATCGCGTGGATGAAGTTTGGAAAAGACGGACGTCTTTATGCCATTAATCCCGAAGCCGGTTTTTTTGGAGTGGCTCCCGGTACCTCTATGGAGTCTAATCCCAATGCTCTGCTCTCTTGTTCTAAAAACACCATTTTTACAAATGTGGCTCTAACCCCAGAGGGAGACGTATGGTGGGAAGGAATGACTCCAGAACCACCCTCTGAGCTGACTGATTGGTATGGCAACCCATGGACACCTGCAAAACAAACAAAAGCAGCGCACCCTAACTCCCGCTTTACGGCCCCTGCCAGTCAGTGTCCTGTGATTGATCCTGCTTGGGAAGATCCAGCAGGCGTACCCATTTCAGCCATGATTTTTGGCGGCAGACGAGCTTCTACGATTCCCCTTGTCTATGAAGCTTTCAATTGGAACCACGGCACCTTTTTAGGGTGTAGCGTTTCCTCTGAGATGACTGCAGCTGCTGCCGGAGAAATTGGCAAGCTTCGGCACGATCCCTTTGCGATGCTCCCTTTTTGTGGCTATAACATGGGCGACTACTTTGGCCACTGGCTCTTGATGGCAGAGCGTACCTCTCCAGAGAAATTACCTAAGATCTACTCTGTTAATTGGTTTAAAAAAGGTCCTGAGGGAAACTTTTTATGGCCCGGTTTTGGAGAAAATGTGCGTGTTTTGAAATGGATTTTTGAGAGAACAGACGGCGCTGATAATGGACAAGAAAGTCCTGTGGGAATTCTTCCTAAAGAAGGCGCTCTCGACCTGACAGGACTCAACTTGTCCAAAGAGAATCTGCGCGCTTTATTTGAAGTCGATCAGGCCTCTTGGAAGCAAGAAGTGGCAGGCATGCGTGAGTATCTTGCCCGTTTTAAGGAGAGGCTACCTCAAGGGATCAGTCAGCAGTTAGATCAACTCGAAAAGAGATTGGAGAATGGGTAACACCTTTCAGCTTGTTGTAATGGGATGCACGGGAGGCCCCCACGAGGGGAATCTATCGGGTTATCTCCTTGCACCTGCCGAGAGTCACGATTGGATTGCTTTAGATGCCGGCACTTTGCTCACCGGAATTGAAAAAGCTTTTGAAAGAAAAACCCTTACTGATTCAATTTTCCTTGGCAAAGAATGTGTACCTGCCGCAGAGCTTCTTCTCAATCATCTCAAAGCCTTTTTGATTAGTCACGCTCACTTAGATCATATTGCAGGATTAGTTCTCAATTCACAGGTAGATACCTTTAAATCCATTCTGGGGATTGATCCCACGATTGATAATCTCCGTGATCATATCTTCAATGGAAGAATTTGGCCCAACTATGGAGATGAGGGGGTTGAACCCACTTTAAAAAGATACCACTATCAACGGCTACCCCTGCATCGGCCCACCCCTATTCCCGAAACATCCATGAAGGTTGAAGCGTTTTTGCTCAGCCACCCCCGTGGCTATCCCTCAACAGCCTTTTTGATCGAATATAACGACGCCTATCTGCTTTATTTTGGAGATACATCTTCAGACTCCTTAGAGCATGAAAAGCACTTATCACGTATTTGGAAGCGAATTGCTCCCTTAATCGCGTCTAAAAAGCTCAAAGGGATGCTGCTTGAGTGCTCTTATTCGCACAAAGAGGCTGCACAAGCTGTTTTTGGCCACCTCGACACCAAACTCATGATGGTAGAGATGCACCACTTAGCTGAAGTTGCCCAGACTTCTTTAGAGGGACTCAATGTGGTGGTGACCCATCGCAAGGAGAGCATTAGCAGCGGCGATGATCCCGAAACGGAGATTACCTCTGAACTTTCTGAGATGAATGATTTAGGTATCAACTTCATCATTCCTGCTCAAGGAGATAGACTGCTCTTTTAATTTTTGAGGAGAAAAACATGCGTTCCCACATCTCATTTTTTACACTCTTTTTTACTTTGATCGGAATTGCAAGCTATGCTCTGCCTATTGGAAACCCTTCTGACCAGCGTTACTTGACCGGGAATGCCTTTTTTTCATGTTGTGATTCCTCTTCTTCCTGCTTAGATTGCTTTGATATGAGCGTGAGTTTTTACGGAGACTATGTTTTCAATAGAAAGCTTGAGGTGACCACAGCTGGTAATGTGCCTATCCACAAAACAGAAATCTATACAAACGCAGCTTACCTAAGTGTGGGGTATTGTAAGTGGATTGAGGCATTTGCCACCCTGGGAACTTCCAGTTTGTCGCTCACATTTGATCAGCCCTTTCTGTCTGAGGTGGGCGGTATGGAAGAAATTGAGGCACAAACCTCTTTTTCATGGAGCCTGGGGCTTAAAACGTACGCCTTTCAGTTTTGTGGATGGCAGCTGGGTTTAGAAGGGCAGTATTTTCGTACCTATCCCCACCTGAGTTCTATTGCCGTGGCGGGAGTTCAGATTACCTTACCTTTTATTCAGGATATTGATTTCTTGTATCAAGAGTGGCAAATTGGATCCGCCCTTTCTTATCCGATTTGTGTGGCTCCCACGATTTTAATTGTGCCTTACCTCGGCTACAAATTTTCGTATGCAAAGCTGAGCTTTTTCCGACAAGAGCTTCAATCTGGCAGCATTAGTCTTACGGTGGAAAGCAACACACTAGAGAATGCTAGACATTACGGAGGATATGCCTTTGGAGTCTCTTTGATAGGTGGATCGGTAGCTTCTATCTCCGCAGAAGTCCGCTTTATGGATGAGAAAGCCGTCCATGTCAACTGCTTGTTCAATTTTTAATACACGCTCTTTTAGCCGACTCGTCACCCGACTCTTTAGCCCGATTGGAGGCTTCCTTTTTAAAGAGACTATCCAGTACAAATTCGGGTCGTATCACACAGATACTGCTGCAGCAACAATAAAGAAACTGAATACAATCTTAAATAGGAAGCCCTAAACTTTTAGGGGATCACAAAAACAATATCTCCCCTTTTGGGGGAGATGAAGTTGATGCGGAGATCATTTGCAGTAGTGACGCTCCTAAAGAGGAAGACATAGTCCGAGAATACGAAAGGTGAGATTAAAGAAATATTCTGTAGTCTGTCTTAAATACCTTAGCAAGTCTTTTGGCAATGTTCTTTCCAATCGGCCGCAAACCTCTTTCCATAAGGCTTATATTGCTTTGTTTTACTCCAATAATCTCACCAAGCTGCTTTTGAGTTAAATTTTCACGATAACGCAGCCCACCTAAGGCAATCGCCCCCTTGGGTAAATTCAAGTCCTTTTGGGCTTGCTCTATATATTTATCGGCAGAGATTGACCCTCTTTCCTCATCTAAGAATGACTCTTGCTTAGTACGGTGCTTTCTCGTGTGTGCCCGCATAATACACCTCTATTACTTTGTTTTTTTATAAGCAGTCCAACAAGCCACATATGTTAGTCGCCCTTTCTTTAGGTGGCAGTGGTAAGTCATCCTTCCCAACCTGTTTCCATACGGAGAGAATATATCAAAAAATGATATATTTCAAGTAGAACATTTTTTGATCCCGTTAGGCTTCCTATGCAGGGGGGGTAAAGGTTGTGGTGACCCACCGCAAAGAGATTATCCGGAGAGGTGACGATCCCGATAGAAAGATCACCTCTGAACTCGCTGAGATGAAAGATTTAGGCATCCCATCATCCCTGCCCAAAGGGATCGGCTGCTCTTCTAACAAGAGGGAATTTTTTTGGCTAAAGTGACGCTTGACTCTTTAGCTCGGGCTGAGGCTTCCTTTGAGGCTGTGAGGGCTTTTCTCGAGCCGTGGCCAGCTTGAGCAGGAATCATTCCTACCCGTAAAAGAATACCTCTGATTGGCGCAAGTAGGTCTAGCATATGTCCATGTACAACGGAGTACCGCACCCAATTAGACTTACGAAAGTAGGTGTGACCGCCGCCAATTTTGTCTAAAGCTGTTGCAAATTTTGTAAGAGCTGTCGGAGAATACTCAATGCCGGCATCTAAGGCTTTATCGTAGGCCCACTTTGAACAATTAACTTTGTCCCTATCCGGGTGAAACATATCAAAAAAGACAATAGGGTTACCTTTGTTGTAGGCTTCTTGTTCTTTTATAATTGTTGCCACCATAAAATTTAGTTTCTCTATAGAGGCTGGTACGGTCGGGCCCTTTTTATAGTAGCGGAGTTGACTCGGATTTCTGCGTATACGCCGTTCAATTACTGCAGGAATACCTTTGGGAGGTTTTTTTATTTGTGTAGCCTCCGCAGATTTTTGTTCAACCATACTAGCTATTTCAACCATTTGTTTAGCCACTCCAGAGAAACAGTCTTTGGTTCCTCCTTTTAAAATGTGGGCAAACTGAAGGTAATAGCGGTTACCTTCTACATACTCCATGACCAACATGGCGTGACCGACTAAATTGGGACCACATCCGGTGCTTGATCCTGTGTTGACTAGAGTAACAGCTCCTCTCTCTGGGGTGAGTTCCAGCTTCGGATTGAAATGGCTCTTCCACGGAACATGGATAAAGACTAGCTCTTCAATTTTGTTTTTTGTGACTGTGAGGCGTTCCAATTCAAAACGCTCTATTGTGTCTATTTGCTCGGGAGTAATTGGGTGGGCAGCTTTGTCGGGATGATTGTAGTCTTCTAAAAGAACACCTTTTTCGAGGGGAATAAAGTGGATCACCTTATGAAAAGTGTCTGTAATCTTCCAAACAAACTGATTGTCGGATTTAATTAGCTCTGCTCTAATTTCTTGGTCCCACCAGACCCTTCCTGTGTGTCCCACAAAAGGCCTAAAGTAGACTTCATTCGTAGTGCTGTCCAGGTGAGGGCAATACGTATCTCGAATTGCATTAAATTGTCGAGAAGTTGCCTTCACATCTTTAGGACTTAAACTTTCTTGAAGTAAGTTGTTTGACTTATGATCAAAGACGGCATAACGAACGGTGTCGTTCTCGAGCTTAACTCCGACAATTCTGGTTGGTAAATGCCATAGAAAGGCGTCGCTTGTGGCATAATCGGTTAGCTTGTCCTGAGCCACAACTTTTGCTTTCAACGGTTTCCTTTTGCCATATAGGGGATTGACAAAGGTGTTTTGAGAAGCAGAGCTTTCTTCGGCTTGGTTGGATTGAAACGGACCGATCACGTAGTACGAAAATCCGGTCGATAAGGCATGAAACATTTTTTACTCCTTAAAAACTTTGATGGATCCTTTTGCGCTTGAAGCCCCTCCATCGATCGATGCCTCTGCGCCTTTTGCGCTTGCTACGGCGGGAACACCAACTGATACGGCAACAGGCACACCGGCTGCCACAGCTACTGGGAATGTAAGCTCAAAAAGAGACTGCTCGTCGCGCGTAAAAGCACGTGCAGATAAGTAGGCTGCGCCGCTTAGAGTCCTAGCGACAGCTGTACTGGCAACCGTAGTCACTTGAATGGCTCCATATAGCGCATGATCCTTTGCGGCACGAGCTGCATCATCGACATCCCTCTCTAGTTGGTCCCAGTCAATACTGGATTTGCCATTACCAACAGGTGCAGTAGAACTCATTTGATTCTCCTAATAGTTTTTACGCCTTAAAAATTCGGATGGATCCTTGCGCACTTGCGGCACCTGCATCAATTGAAGCATCTGCAGCTTTTATAGAAGCGATTCCAGGAGCTCCGACTGATAGGGCGGCAGATCCGATACCACATGCAGCACCTGCGGATTCTGCGTCTTCAATTGACTCTTTGTTATTCGTAACAGAACGTGCTGATAGCTGTGCAGATTTATCACATGCAAGTCCCGATCCAAATGCCGTAACCAAAGTGGCTGAAGTCACATAAGCATCCACTTCATTTTTTGCAGCACGAGCTGTATCATTGACATCTCTTTCTAGTTGGCCCCAGTCAATGCTGGGTTTGATATCGCTTGTAGGTGTAGTAGAACTCATTTTGATCCTCTTCTGGTTAAAGTTATATGGTTTGTTATCCGGGCATATTCTGAAAGCAACCACTGCTAGGAAGTTACTCTCTTCGCTACCCTAATTGACCCAGTAGCGCTTGTCTTAACACTTGTGGTACTAACGTAGGCGCTGGCATCTATACCCTTATCAGTTACCTCCTTGCCTATTTTTACAGACACTTCAGCGGCTCCCTTAGCTGCAGGATCTAAAACAAAAGAGGCTGCTTCAGGCGCTCCAAGGTGACGGCTAGCCGTTCGTAGACCGCGCTCTGAAGCTGCTTGTACAACGGGAAGAGCGGTTGTGCAGACAGCTTTGGCTGAATCGGCCATCTG
>CAYGJC010000019.1:13321-37350 GCA_964350245.1 uncultured bacterium
CGGTAGCTGTTCCTGATTTCTTCGACTCGGTTCACTTTTGAAGCATCTTACTATGTGTTTATACCCAAAACCAATAGCGACAACAGATGATGCAGAGAATACCATACTTGCCAGCGCTGCGATAGATGTTGAACTCCCAGGACAACCGTCCGGATAAAAAGTGTTTCCTTCTACTGTAGCATGCGTGCAATACCACCCTCAAATAGCTCCCTCTAATGTTACCAGTGCACACCCTATGCCTGTGATGCGTGCACATTGTGTTGTACTGCAGCCGTCCCTTGAAGGTGCTGGTCTTAACACGGGAGATGTTGTTGTAGAAGCAGAAGAAGTTTCCGAAGGTTGTTCGACAGGTGCAGCTTGAACCGGACCCTGGACATATGCTTCAAGTATTTTCCATAAGCAGGTAAGGTATATCAGGGTGAGTAAGGATATCGCAAAGTAAGTAATTGCAAGCACGTGGGATGACTGGGAGCAGGCACGCCCATAAGTAATTCTCCCCGAACGCTCAATTTCTGGAAAACCGCAAAACACTGTCAACCCTCCTCCGACCATCGCAATCACTGCACATCCAAAAGCGCTGACGCTCATGCAACAGTTTGTGCTTTCACGAGCATCAGCTTGAGAAGGAGGGGCTCCCCCTACCAATGCTGTTGATTCACCTATCCTCGATTCACTTACGTTACTCACGCTCATAAGACCCCCCCATTCAGATGGAAGAAAGAGTTTTGCGGTCTATCCCAACTTTGTCAAAAGAAAAAATTACCTTAATTCGGCTTTGCTTAGCCTCTATGTTCACACTTTTTTGAACAAATCTTCGAGCACCAACGCGCTTTGGACTAGATCCTCAGAATAGATGTTTTTTTTCACCCCAAGTGTGGTAATCAGGACTAGAAAGATCTGTTTTTTTGAGGGCTTCCCGGTTGTGGGGTAATTTCTTTCAACCGTGTCTATCTTGTTTAAAAGCGCACGTGCATATGGTTTGTCTATGGTAAAGACCTTATCTGTATATTTTATCTCGCAGAGACTTAACACATGGTCGTCTCGATCGATGAGAAGATCGATTTGAGCTCCTATATCGGAACTTTTTTTGGGTGGACGGTAGATCCAGCTTCCGCATTTGTAGTGGATGTCATCTAGATCTAAAGCATGAGTGATTTGATCAATGTGCTTCAGACATACGGACTCAAAGGCAAAGCCTGCCCAAGTCGTTTTAATCGGTTGCTTTGAGATTTTGCTCCAGTAACCTTTTTCACCCGAATGCATCCCTGTTTTGAGCAAGGGCTCTATCCATTTTAGATAAAAGAGCGCATACTCATCGATCACACGATACACCTTGTCGCGCTTCAGCTTTCCTAACGGAATGAATGTTTTGATAAAGCCCGAGGCCTCAAGCTCATCTAATCGTTTGTTCAGTGTTCCACCTGAGGATAAATGTGTTGTGTTGATCAGCTGCTCTCTAGATAAAACTCCCTTATCGGCTATTTGGCGTACGATCTCGGAGTTAATTTCTGCGTGATCAAATAGAGAGCGAAATAGATTCTTAAACTCGTCAAAAAGAACGCCGTTTTCTTTAAAGCATAAATTATCAATGATTTGAGCGGAAGACTGCCCCTTTCTAATCTCTGTGAGATAATAAGGCACTCCACCCATTACCATGTATACATCTAAAATTTGTCTATTGGTAAGAAGGATCCCCTGGGCTTGAAGAAATTGTTTTGTCTCTTTGAGACCAAAAGGTTTGAGTAAAAGTTTTTTAGTAAGCCTATTATAGAGTCCCCCTTTTGCGTTGACCACGTGCTCTAGCATCCATGAAGCGGCTGATCCGCAGACAACTAAAATCATGTTGGGGATCTGGCTCCAAAATAAATTCCAGTTGTATTCTAGGGCTTGCATCAGGCCAGATCTTTTGGCTGCCAGCCAGGGAAGCTCATCTAAAAAAATGATGATTTTTTTGTTTTTGGGAGCTTCTTTGATCAGTTGAGTCAACTGTTCAAATGCGTCAGACCATGAATGTGGGGTTTTTACGGGATGATCTTTAAAAAATGTTTTAGAAAGGGCTTTGGCAAAATTTTTTAGCTGAAGAGGTAAAGAGAGATTTTTTACGCCCGCTGTTTCAAGGTAGAGGCCTTTATTTTTAAAGTATTCTCGGATCAAAAATGTCTTGCCCACCCGTCTTCTTCCATAGACAGCAATGAACTCCGCTTTTTTTGAACCTCTTACATGACTCAAGACTTCTATTTCTTTCTTTCTTCCAATGATCTTCTTTTCTGACATCGGACTCCTCAAGAGTTATGGCTGGATAAAAAAGATGTTAACCCAGCCATAACTTTTTCTGCAATGGAGTTATGGCTGGATAAAAGCGCTATTAATCCAGCCATAACTTTTGTTTTGGGTGGGACGGTCTATTTTAGTAGCTGCGTGCCGATCTCTTCGCCCAACTGCTGCCCAGCCCGTGCGTCCTGAGGTGTGTGCACACCCCCTTGTATGCGAGACTGAATGGCCTCTTGGCCCATCTGCTCCCAATACGCGCTTGCCTTGGGGAAGTAATGGGTCAAGATAACTACTGCCGCACCCGATTGCGCTGCATGCCCTGACGGATAACTCGGAGATTCCGGATCATGAACCATGGGATGCACACTAGAATTATAAGCAGCAGGCCTGGGCACACAAAAACGAAACTTCGCCTCAAATGTCGCAATCAGGGCATCATAAAGAGCCATCATTAATTTAGAGCGAACATAAACAGTCTTGCCAATAGGCGTTTTGGCTGCTTGCATATACTCATTAGCAAGTAGGCGCCAATGCTTCTGCATTCCTTTCTCTCCCGCCCAAGCGTAGACAGCAGCGTCAGAAACGCCATCTTTTTCGGTACGCATGAGTTCAATTTGCTCTTCAAGATTGTCGCTGGGAGGAGGAGGCTTTGGGAGTGGTGACTGCCAGGGAATCCACCGAGCCACGGCTTGAATCTTTTCGGCAATGGGTTGATCACCACAGGGTGAAAAACGGTGAGGTGTGCTGCGCTCCTTTTCTAATCTAGCTTGATAGGGAGGCCATACTTGGTCGGCTAAGGCCTCGGAGTAAGCGTCGTTGTCAAGAGGAGGATAATCAGAAAAATCGGGGAAAAAGGCAGTTACCACCTGTTGCGTTAGAGGATCGAGACTACCAAAAAAGCAACGGTGTATGTTGTAGGAAAGAAAAGTTGCATCTTTTTGGGCTAAATAAAGATAGGTGTAAAAGTGTGTTTGCTGGATATAGGAGACGTTTTTTGCTTTAAAGTAGTGCTGAAGGGGGGCTTCCCATTTATCGATTCTATCAACAGTGATGAGATAGGTGGAGCGGAGTTGGCCGAGCCTCTCGTCCGAATAGGCATACTCGGTTGGAAGAGGATCAAAGTAGTCAGCCTTAGCCTGAAACCGTGGAGCAAAAAGAAAGTAGAGTAGAGCTAAAGCCCCAATGCAGATGAGCGTCTTTTTCATTTTGCGCTGAGTTGTTGAAAGATTTTTTCCCCAGTACTCTCTCCAACTACAATGTCGATCGGATAGTTGACTCCCGCCCAGATTCGTGATTGCCCGATTTGCTCGGCCAATTCTTTCCAATGCTTAGCATTTTCAGGAAAAAAATGACCTAAGAGGGTAGCAGACAGCGAAGAGGTCATGGCATGTACTGATGGGTAGCTTGGGTAGTTAAACACTGGAACAAGAGGTTTGATGGTCTTATTCTCGAGGTAGGGAGGAGGAACTGAGTAGGTGTACTTTGCCTCAAAGGTGACAATCAAAGTGTCGTAGATTCCGCTCGCTAGAAAGTGACGGACATAGAGGAGTTTTTCCATCTCAACGGGATGGGAAAATAGATAATCGTTAGCAAGTTCTATCCACCCACCGCCCGCTTTTTCAAAAAAGTTTCCCCAGTAGATAGCCCTTTTCTTCTGCTCTTCGGAGGCTTTTTTGTTCGCTTCCAAAACGGCTTGCAACTGGTCAGACCAGAATGTCTTATTGCTCAAGCTGGGGGGCGCAGGGGTAAGCCTCAGAGCAAAGGGAGAAATGTACCAGGGGAGCCACCCTAAGATGTTGTGTCCAAGATCGGGATGACTATAGCCCCATTTCTGGACAGAGAAGTAGCCAATCGTCTCCTTTTGTGCCGCATTCTCAGTTTGCATCCCTTTCTTGTATTTTTCTACAATCATCTGCGCGAGTACAATTGAGTACTCATCAGTTACCATTCCTTGCGGTTTGGGAAAACGGGGATAGAAAAGACGGATGATCCCCAACGAAACAGGATCAATGCTTCCGCTGAACTGCCCCTCAATGGAGCCCGATAGAAAAGCAAAATCAGCCTGCGCAGCATACAAGTAGGCAAAAATACGCACCCCTTTGCCTGACATAAAGGGTTGATAATCTAGGTAATTGGATAGAAGGTTATCCCATTTTTGCAAGCTTTCCTTTGTGATGCTGTGCTTGGTGGGAATCTGCTTGAGAAGATTCACGCGCTTGATGGGATAGGTGTAAAAAGGGGTATATTCATCAGACTCCGCTTGCAGAGGAAATACCCAGAGACACAAAAGCACGCTAAGAAGGGACTTAATCATTGTTTTTCTCTAAAAAACTTTGTACATTTTGATACCATTAAACTACCCAGCCCGCAAGTGTTTCATGATTCTATTCTCTTTTCTCATTCTCCCTTTTTTAGCCTCACAGCCAGAAGCGCACACGGGCTTTACAGCTAAAACTTCTTCTTTTGGAAAGAGTATGATGGTGGCCTCTGCAAGCCCGCTTGCCTCTCAGATAGGTTACACGATCTTGGAGAAGGGAGGAGGTGCTCTTGATGCTGCTATTGCGATGCAGATGGTGTTAACTCTAGTTGAGCCCCACTCATCCGGAATCGGTGGAGGCGGCTTGCTTCTCTATTACGGAAAGAAGGAGGAAAAAGTGTTCGCTTATGATGGGAGAGAAACAGCTCCTAAAGCGATTGAAACCAAGCGGATTCCCGATATCGTGGGAGGAAAAGCGGTAGGAACACCCGGCCTCTTGAAAATGTTGGAAATGGCCTACCATGAGCATGGAGTGCTTCCTTGGAGAGAGCTTTTCGAGCCTGCCATTCAGCTGGCTCAGGAAGGGTTCACGGTCACTCCTCGTTTCCATAAGCTGATTCAAAAGACTCCAGGGTTGAAAACTTTTCCAGAAACACGTGATTACCTGTTTGAGAACGGAAAGGCTAAGCCTGCAGGGACCCGTTTGAAAAATCGGGCTCTGGCCAAAACCTTGCACTTGATCGCAGACCACGGAACAGACCCTTTTTATAAGGGAGAGGTGGCTCAAAAGATAGTGGATGCTGTTCAACCAGGTGCACTTTCCATGGAGGATTTAGCTGCTTACCGTCCTGTGAAACGGAAACCGATTGAATCGGTATACCGTCACTACCGGGTTTGCGGATTTCCGCCTCCATCGGCAGGTGGAATTGCTGTTGCACAGATTTTAGGGATGCTTAGTGCGGCTGATTTAAGTGGATACACTTTAGGTCATCCTGAGTTCATTAATCTTTTTTGTCGGGCTAGTCGGGCCGCTTATGCGGATCGTCAGTTGTATGGGGGGGATCCAGCTTTTACGAATGTTCCTGTCGATTTGATGCTGAGTCCAACCTACCTGCGCCATCTTTTGGAAAATCCTAATAAGACTCCGATAGCAGCTGTTGAGCATCCTTCTACCTCCCAGATCTGTGTCATCGATAAAGAGGGAAATGCGGTTTCGTTGACTTCAAGCTTAGAGAATGCTTTTGGTTCGACGGTGATGGTGGGGGGATTTTTTCTCAATAATCAGATCACCGATTTTTCGACAGGGCCCAATCGGATCGAGTCAGGCAAACGGCCAATGAGCAGTATGGCGCCCACTTTCATCTTTGATGGAGATGACCTTGTTTTAAATGTCGGTTCAGCCGGTGGCGCGCGCATCATTGATTACGTGTCTAAAACCATTGTGGGGGTACTTGATTTTGGAATGACGATTCAAGAGGCGATCTCATTTCCCAACTACACCTCTGTTGTGGATGCAATCGACTTGGAAGAGGATACATTTTTGAAAAAAGAAATCCCCATTTTACAAAAGATGGGAAATCGCGTGCGTGTGATCCATCTCACAAGTGGAACACAAGGAATTCAAGCAACCCCCTTTTATCTCATTGGAGGGGTAGATCCAAGGCGTGAGGGGGTCGCTATGGGAGATTAAATAGAAATAAATTTTAGTGAGAATAGTATGAAATACCGGCTCTATATAGATGAAGTAGGAAGCCCTGATTTTGGAAGTTGCCATAACCACAATCATCGCTTTCTGAGCTTAACGGGTGTTATTTTTGACATTGAGCATGTCCAAAATATTGTTCATCCTCAAATGGAAAAGCTAAAGAGAGACTTTTTTGAACATCATCCGGATGAGCCCTTGATTTTACATCGGAAGGAGATTGTTAATGCTAAGCCCCCTTTTCAAATCTTGCGAAATCCTGAAATTAAACAAAACTTTGATTATACATTTCTTGCCCTACTAAAGAGTTGGGACTACACGGTCATCACGGTTTGTATTGACAAGCTGCGTCATAGTGAAAAATATACCGAATGGAAGTTTGAGCCTTATCACTATTGTCTCGAAGTCTTGCTAGAAAGATACCTCTATTTTTTGGACGCGAAAAAAAAATCAGGAGATGCAATGGCGGAATCGAGGGGTGGAAAAGAGGACATGAAACTTAAGGAAGTTTACCACAGACTGTGGCATGAAGGCACACACTTTGTCAGTGCACCTCGATTTCAATCATGCTTAACAAGCAAACAGTTAAAGATCAAAGCGAAGGCAAATAATATTAGTGGTCTTCAACTAGCAGATTTAATTGCTCATCCAAGCAGAAACGAAATACTTAAATCAAAAAATATTTTGGACAAACCTCTTGCACCATTTGCTCAGGAAATTATTCAAATTCTTCAAGGAAAATACTATGTGTATAGGGGAAATATGTATGGAAAGAAATTCTTGTAAGAAGGCAAAAAAAAAGGCCCGAAGGGCCCGATAGCTTGCGCCATCCACCTCCAGTTCCCTGGATTGTCCTCATTTTATCAGTAAAGCCTCTTATTGAGCAAGGAATCATTTTCTATCTTAACATGCGTAATGGGAGATTAGGCATTTCTTCTAGTTGCACTTAAGCCAACCAAAAATCCCCACATCATTCCAGGCGCTGCGAAGGTTCCCCCTGTTGCCACACCTCCAGCAAAACCTCCTGAGAGTGTACACGACACGATGATAGACAGATCTGTGTTGTCTGCGTTCTCAATATCATCCCCCGCAATGATGCATACTGTGGCTCCACACGCATATCCAACAGGTGCCCCTAGGCATGCTCCCACCGGACCTCCAGCCATTCCGCCAGCAACCGCACCGGCTAGTGTGGAAGTGGCAATAATGATGGTTGCAGCATCAGCAGAAGGACGGCGATCTTGTTGATGAACGTGAGATCGATGGGTATGAGAACGAGGAGCTTCATACGGATCGGGGTCTATGGCACTGAAGTGAATGCTGTCACAACTACTACTAAGCGAGGCGGTCATTTGTTTCTCCTTACTTTGTGTTCAACAGCTCAGAATAGCGAGTGGCACGAGCCTCCCAGCTAAAGGCTGTCTTATAGTTCAAAATTTGTTTCTGCAAGTGCTCGCGGGTCTTAGCATCTTTTAAAAGGCGCATTTTTTTCACTAGATCCTCTGTGTTACCCGGCTCATATAAAAGCACGCCCTCTCCATTAGTAAAGTGTTCCTCGACAACAGGCATTTTGGGGGCGATGAAAGGGCGCCCCATTCGGGCGTACTCAAAAAGCTTGGTGTGTGCTACATAAGGCATTCGTCCTGTGGGCTCAAATGGGGCCACAAAGGCATCTGCCTGCTGTGCTACCGCGCACACTTCACCTGGAGGGATATATCCAAGAAACTCCACCTGAGCATGCCTTTTTTTGAGATGTGCAATCTCATCTTGCTTGCCTCCTACCACTTTGAGTTGGACTCCCTCCACTTGGGAGACAGCTTCTAGCAGATGTGGCAGTCCTTGTCCTGCATAGAGTTGACCAATATACATGAGAGTAAGAGGCTCTCCACTTTCAGGAGGAGGAAGCGGCTCTTTTTTGACGGCTAATGGGACCACTTCAATAGGGATTTGGATCGAATAGGGGGGAGCCAGAAGGATCTTTTTCAGGGCTTGGGTGGTTACTGTAATGAGGTCGGCTCTTTGCAATAACTGTTGTTCTACGTGGAATGTGCTAGGAAGTGTTTCCATATCAGGATAATAGGCTAGTTGATGTACCTCATAGAGATAGCGCACGTGAGAGATTTTGCGCGCCAGGTGGTAAGCAGCTTGTTTGGGCACGCTCATGATAACCCAGTCGGGGCGTATCCTACGTATCTGGCGTTGCACACAGAAAAAGAAAGGAGTGTTCCAACTGATGTTAAATAGATTGTTTTTTCGCACAATGGGAAGACGTTGGATAGAAAAACAATGGGGGGGAACAGCATAATGGTCAAAAAGATCAGAAGCAGACCCTTTTCCACATAAAAGGGAAACATCCATCCCCTGGGTGGCCAAAGCAGCGCATGAGTCGAAGATAAAAACGTCATGAGCGCTTCTTTTAGGCAAAATTTCATTGTAGGGATAAATAATCCGCATTTGTCAAATTTGATTTTTTCTGTTAATGCTAAAGGATAATGACAAATAACTAAACAATTGATGAAAGAGATCGCCTCCCAGTTTTTCAAAATTTGGAAAGAGATCAAACCTCTGCAAAAATTGGTTGCTGTGGCCATCCTTCTTTTTGTCTCGACAGTTTTAGGCTATTTGGTCCTAAAGTCGATGGCAGGGCAACAAGCGGCGAAGAAAGTGGCACGTGAAGAGGCGCAGCTTTTGGATTTGGCCGCAACGAATGCTCTACGTAATGACCAGAGAAAGGGATTTGAGCTCTTTGATACCAATACGTGGATCAAAGGAGATAAGGAACTTCAAGTGCTCGAAATGCGGGCACTCAAGGGTCAGTTGGAAAAAGATTTGGCCGATTTCGATCAGATTAAAAGCGCGCGTGTGATTCTAGACATCTCTCCGGGACGCAGTTTTGGTAATACCTCCTATAAAACAAAAGCCTCGGTCATTTTGACGCTCAATCCAGCAGCTCACCTGGGAACCTCGCAATTAAGAGCGATCACAAATCACTTGGCTGGAGCAGTGCATGGATTAGAACCCCATATGGTTGCGATCTCCGATACGACGGGTAAATTGTACAAAGCAATTGATTCCGGAGGTGAGGAGGAGTATTTAAGCAACGCTTCTTTAGCTTTTGAGCAGCACTTGGGTCAGAAAATTCAGGCTTTGCTCCAGGTTTTAGTGGGTGAAGGGCACTACTTTTCAACTGTGCAAGCTATGGTAGACAAGGGAAGCCAACACCCGCGCTCTGTTTCGGTGATTGTTGCCATCGATCAGGAGCATGGCGAGCTGGTTAAAGAGATTGAGGCCTATCTACACCATATGGTTTCCGGATATGAAATGCCTCTTTACCTAACTGTCGAGGCGATTGCGTTTGAGAAAAAGAAAAAGCCATGGATCGAAACCAAGAAACAAGGCAGGTATGGAGGACTGATTGTCACAAGTGTGGTGGTTTTGGTGGCTCTTGCCTGTCTGTATCCGCTCATGCGCCGTTATAGAACCCAAAAAAATGACGACTCTCTTTTTCAGGTGATGACGCGTGTTGATGTGGATAAGCTTGCCGAATCGATTGAAGATGAGGACCCACAAACCATCGCTCTGATGCTCTCCTACCTAGAGCCGGCGCGTGCAGAAAGACTCATTGCTGCTCTGCCCGAAGCGCTTCAAGAGGAGATCTTAAACCATCTCTCTGAGATTGAATATGAAAGTTATTAGAGGAGAAACAGTTCAACAAACTCTCCTTCTAACGCCTAATGGAGAGTTATTGGGGACAAATAAAGAGGACTTTACCGACCTTGTCGAAGAGGAGTGCCGCAGATCCTTTCAGAAAGGGCAGGAAAAAGGTGAGAGGGTTGGCTATTACAAAGCCTTGGAAGAGTCGAAAATGTTTGTCACCCTTCTGCAGACCATGACCCGTAAGGTTTTAGAGCAAAAAAATCGTCTTTTAGATCAACTCAAGCCTGAAATCATTGAGTTTTCTATGAGCGTCTGTGAGCAAGTGTTACGCAAAGAGCTCTCTCAGCCCCATGCTCTTGTTCGACTCATTCACTCTCTACTTGTTGTGGTTACTCCTTCGCTTAAAGACGATTCGATCAAAATTGTTCTAGCGCCAGACGATTTTTTGATGCTCGAAAATCATTTTGATGAAATTCAATATGATAAAAGAGAGGTGAAGGGGATCCATTTTGTTTCCGACTCTCTTATGCGGCGCGGAGATTGCCGTATTGAAACGACCAGTGGTTTATTGAATTACGACATTTCTCGAGAACTCAATGATTTACAAGCAAAAGTGTTGCAGCATTGACGTTTTTAGCAAAAGAAATTCAGTTGATCAAACAGAGCGGCGGCCCGCGGGTGAGCGGACGTGTCACCCAGGTGATTGGACTTTTGATCGAATCAAATGGTCCTGATGTTTTTGTCGATGAACTCTGTTACATTTATAGCAAAAAAAGGCAGCCTGTTCCCTGTCAGGTTGTCGGATTTAAAGATCAGAAGGTGCTTCTGATGTCGCTGGGAGAGGTCGCTCATATCTCTCCCGGTGCGGAGGTTTATCCAACAGGAGAGGTACACCAAGTTGCCGTTTCAGAAGCCCTCTGTGGACGTGTTTTGGATGCATTGGGCCGGCCGATTGATGGAAAAGGACCCTTGATCTCTGAAAAATTATATCCAGTCACAGCTCCTCCTCCTGCTCCTTTGAGTAGGCCACCCATTTTCGAACCTCTCCCTACAGGTGTGCGTGCCATCGATGCCTTTTGTACTTTAGGAAAAGGGCAACGGATTGGCATTTTCTCTTCTCCTGGAGTGGGTAAATCGACTTTGATGGGAATGATCGCCCAAATGGCGTGCGCCGATATCAATGTGATTGCGCTTATTGGAGAAAGAGGACGTGAGGTACGTGAATTTATTGAAAGAGAGCTAGGAGCCGACGGACTATCACGCTCCGTGGTTGTCGTGGCGACCTCAGATCAAGCCGCTTTACTACGTAGTAAAGGAGCCAATGTGGCAACAGCCATTGCCGAATATTTCCGCGATTTGGGTAAGCACGTTATTTTGATGATGGACTCGATTTCTCGCTATGCTATGGCTCTTAGAGAGATAGGTTTGGCTGTTGGGGAGCCTCCAACTACACGAGGCTATACGCCTTCGGTCTTTGCGCACCTCCCGCGCCTACTTGAACGGGCAGGAAATAGCGAAAAAGGTTCCATAACGGGGATTTATACGATATTGTGTGAAGAGGATGAGATGCACGACCCCATTCCAGACCAAATGCGTTCCTTGTTGGACGGTCATATCCAGCTTTCGCACGATCTGGCAGCAGCGCATCACTTTCCTCCCATTGATCTTTTGCACTCGCTGTCAAGGGTGATGCCACATGTGACCGATGCCGAGCATCAACGGAAAGCTGGAAAAGTACGCGCTCTTTTGCATACGTATCGAGAGGCCGAAGAGCTAATCAACCTAGGCGCGTATATAAAGGGGTCGAATCCCAAAATTGATGAAGCTGTGGACAAAATGGGAACAATAGAGCAATTCTTAAAGCAAAAGAGGGATGAAAAAGTGACCTTCGAAGAGAGTAAAAGGATCGTGTTATGAAGAAATTTTTCTTTCGGTTAGAGACGCTTTTGAAGGTGCGCAAAGCACGTGAGGGGAGGATGCAGCGTGAACTTGCCTACACCCAGCATAAGTGGGAGCAGCTTAAAGAAAAAGAAGAGACAATTGAGAAGCAGATCACGGCTCTGATCGATGAGATTCGAAAAAAACGGGAACAAAAAGAGCACGGTTTGCAAGAGACCTACTCCCAACTTTTAGAGCATCTGCAAACCAATCTTGCCCAGGTAACCGAAGTTTTGGCCGCTCAATCCAAGCAGGTCGAAGAGAAGCAAGCGCAGCTCAAACAAATCATTCAAGAGCGAAAAGTGATCGAAAAGTTAAAAGAAAAGCACTATGCTCAGTGGCGCGTTCAAACAGAACAAACAGAAGGAGCCCTTTTGGATGAAATCACCCTCCAACGTCCGCATTCTGACTGAGAAGGAGGCTTTTGAAAAACTCAAAGCTATTGGAGAAGAGGGATTGCTTGGCCATTGGGATGAGCTCGATGCTGGGCAAAAGGAGAACCTGCTCCGGCAGATCACCCACCTTAACGTTGTTTTTTTTCACAGACAACAAGAAGAGCTGACCCATCCCCAAGAACATTCAGAAGCCCACGAACCATTAGATCACTCTGTTTCCTCGGGGAATCCTGAAGATTGCCGGCGAGGTCTCAAAACGCTTCAAGAGGGTAGAGGAGCCTGTATTATTTTGGCAGGTGGTCAAGGCTCTCGACTCCGTTGTGAGGGACCCAAAGGGTGTTTTCCCATCACCAACGTGCAAAAGAAAACGCTTTTTCAACTGGCTGCCGAAAAAGTAAAAGCGGCTTCCAAGCAAGCCGGCTATCCCCTTCAAGTGGCAATCATGACCTCTCCTCTCAACCATGTTGAGACAGAGTTTTACTTTGTGCAGAATGCCTTTTTTGGCCTAGATCCCAGGCAAGTCACCTTTTTCTATCAGAGAATGTGGCCACTCCTCGACTTAGAGGGTCATCTTTTTTTAGAAGGGCCCGATCAGATTGCCCGAGGGCCAAACGGTAATGGGGGCGTATTTCGACGCCTTGTAGAGATCGGTTTGTGGAAAAAATGGGAGGAGATGGGAGTAGAGATGGTTAGCGTCCTGCCTATCGACAATCCTCTTGCCGATCCTTTCGACCATGAGCTGTTTGGGCTTCAGGACCGTTTGTGCACCGATGTTGTAATCAAATCGTCTACCCGTCTCACACCTGAGGAAAAAGTAGGAGTGCTAGTCAACATGGAGGGGAAGCCGGGAGTCGTAGAGTATTCCGAGCTAACTGCGGAGCAAAAAAATGCGGAAAGCGGAGCACTTGCCAACTTAGGTCTCTACAACTTTTCTATGTCTTTTATCCAAAGAGCCTCTCAAAGTTTGCTTCCTTTGCATCGAGCAAAAAAAGCCGCGAAATTTTTACTTGATTCAGGTGTTCAGAGCTTCCCTGATCAACCCAATGCGTGGAAATTTGAAGAGTTTATTTTTGATGCTTTGCCCTTGGCAACGAGTTATGAGGTGCTCCTTTGTCCACGAAAGCACGTTTTTGCTCCCTTGAAAAATTATGAAGGAAACGATAGTATTAAGACCGTTCAGGCGGCCCTTCTCGCTCAAGACAGAGAAGTCTATGCCCGCGTCACAGGAAAAAAACCGCCGGAAACGGCTTTTTTTGAGCTCTCTGCCTCTTTTTACTATCCCACGGACGTTTTAGTAGAAAAATGGAAAGGAAAAGCGTTGCCTGATCAGAAGTATATTGAGGAATAAACACATGAAGAAAATCGGCTATCTTGGAGCAGGTGTATGGGGATATGGCTTGGCCTCACTTCTTGCTTCAAAAGGGTATAAGGTAACCTCTTGGAGCATTGAAGAAGAGGCGGTCGCTTACATGGAAGAGAAACGAGAACATCCCAAACTAAAGGGATTTGCCGCTCCTCCTACTCTCTCTTTTACAACCGATATGCGTAAAGCTCTGCATGGGCAAGATCTCATTGTTGAGGGCGTGACTTCTGCCGGGATCCGTCAAGTTTTTCAGGAAGTGAAAGAAGTAGGCATTCCTGAATGTCCCATTGTCTTAACCTCTAAAGGAATTGAGCAAAATACCGGACTGCTTCTTTCAGATGTCGTGTTAGAAGTGCTGGGAAAAAAGCATAAGCATCAGATTGGCTGCTTAAGTGGTCCCTCGATTGCTCAGGAGGTGTTGAAAGGACTTCCCACCCTGGTCGTTTGCAGCGCGTATCACCCCGATGTGATGAATCTGATCCATGAGGTTTTTTCTACGCCGACTTTTCGGGTTTACCCCAATCCTGACATTAACGGAGTTGAGCTTGGTGGTGCGTTAAAAAACATCATCGCCATCGCCTGCGGGATTTCAGACGGATTGGGTTATGGGGATAACGCAAAAGCCGCTTTAATGACGCGCGGCTTACATGAAATCCGTAAATTAGCTGTCACTAAAGGGTGTAAACCAGAGACCTTAAATGGGCTTTCGGGAATGGGCGATTTGTGTGTGACCTGCCTTTCTACACTGAGTCGTAACTACCGTTTTGGCCGCTTGATCGCCGATGGTTTCAAGCCAGAAGAGGCCAAAAAGCAAATTGGTATGGTGGTGGAGGGGACCTACACCTGCTTGTCTGCGATTCAAATCGCCAAAAAGTCGGGGATTGAAGTTCCTATTACCGAATCTGTTTACAAAGTCGTGTATGAAGGGTTTAGTCCTCAAGAAGGAGTGGAGTGGCTGTTGCAGCGCCCTTCTAAAGAAGAGTATAGATAGGCATGCGCTTCTATAGTGGGCAGGAAAAAGGCATTTCCTTAAAGGAGGCCCTTTTTCAAGGCTTTGCCCCAGATGGAGGTCTCTATCTACCCGAAAAGCTTCCCCATTTTTCTTTGGATCAATTGAAAAAGCTACGTGGCCGCTCGTTTATTGAGGTCAGCGTGGAGATAGGACGCGCCCTCTTTGGTAGGGAGTTGGATATAGAAGCCGCTTTTGACTTCTCTGTCCCCCTTTTTCGTTTTCCAGATCAAGTCTATGCACTAGAACTTTTCCATGGCCCCACGCTTTCATTCAAAGACTTCGGTGCCCGTTTACTGGCTCAGTTAATTAAGACCCTCAAAAAACCAGACGATCTTCTCACAGTACTTGTGGCCACATCAGGCGATACCGGAAGCGCTGTTGGAAAAGCCTTTTATGGACTACCTGGTGTGCGTGTCTTCATCCTCTATCCAAAAGGAATGGTCACCCCTTCGCAGGAGCTGCAAATCACTACCCTTGGAGGGAACATCACCACCGTTGAGGTGGAGGGAAGCTTTGAGCAGTGTCAGGATTTACTCAAGCAAGCCTGTCTCGATCCCACTCTTTCTAACGTAACCACAGCCAACTCCATCAACGTGGGTCGTCTGCTTGCGCACACCCTTTACTATTTTTATGCATATAGCCAATTGGATAAGCATGGCGTCCCCGTCCTATTTTCGATTCCCTCAGGCAATTTTGGTCATTTAGTAGCCGGAATTTTGGCCAAACGAATGGGGCTGCCGATTGCGCGGTTGATTGGAGCGACCAATATCAACGATGAGGTGCCCCAGTTTTTGCGCTCAGGAGAGTTTCATCCCCATCCGGCCTACCCTACCATAGCCGTTTCTATGGATGTCGGCAATCCCAGCAATTTTCCTCGACTGCTGGAGCTATATGATCATTCGCTTGAAAAGATGCGAACAGAGCTTGTGGGAATCAGCTTTACAGATCAAGAGATTGAGCAGGAGATCCTAGAGACGTTAGAGAAATTTGATTATCTACTTGATCCGCATTCCGCTATTGGTTCACTCGGTTTGAAGAAATATCAGGAAAAAGAGCGGTTACCCGGCCTCTTTTATGCCACAGCCCATCCGGCCAAGTTTCGGGAGAGTTTGGAGCCCCTAATCCACCGCCGGATCCCTCTCCCTGAACCACTTAAAATCACAAAAACGAAAGAAGCCCTTTCTTGCCCTCCCGATTATGAAGCGTTACGACAGCTTCTCAAATGACCGAATTTAACTAAATTTGGCCATTTAAATGGCTGAATTTGGTAAAATACGGACTATATGTACATTCCACAATGGCAGCTTCGGACTCTTAAAAAGACTGTTCAACCCGGCAAGGTTGTGATTCTCTATGGCCCTCGTCGGACGGGAAAAACGACTCTCTTGCACCATTTTTTGGAGGATAAAACAAACTATCTACTCGTAAGTGGAGATGACCGATTGGTGCATGAGTATTTAGCTAGTCAATCGGTTGAAAAACTCAGAAGCTTGGTAGGGACCACACCACTTCTTGTTATCGATGAGGCCCAAAAAATTGACCAGATTGGCCTCAATCTGAAGCTGCTTGTTGATCACTTCCCCGATCTTTCGATTATTGCGACCGGATCTTCCACATTTGAGTTAGCACGTCAAGTAGGGGAGCCTCTAACCGGACGCAAAAAAGTTCTTAAGCTCTTTCCATTATCTCAGATTGAATTGAGCCAAATCGAGACGGTTTTAGAAACGCGCGCTCATTTAGAAAATCGGTTGGTGTATGGTTCTTATCCGGAAGTCATTCTTCTTGCTTCGAATGTCGAGAAGGGAATCTACTTGAATCAGCTCGCAAATGATTATCTCTACAAAGATATTCTCGATTTTGAAGGGATAAAAAAATCGAGAAAGCTAATTGATCTTTTGCAATTAATCGCTTTTCAGATTGGGAAGGAGGTCTCTTATTCAGAACTAGGAAAACAGCTGGGTATGAGTAAGGGGACGGTGGAAAAATATCTGGATCTTCTAGAGCAAGCCTTCGTTTTAGTAAATGTTAGGGGGTTTAGCCGTAATCTGCGTTCTGAAATTACCAAGACCTCGCGCTACTACTTTTACGATGTGGGCATTCGTAATGCTTTGATTAATAACTTTAATCCTCTCTCCACACGCAATGATGTCGGAGAACTTTGGGAAAATTATCTCGTGATAGAGAGATTGAAAAAGCAGCAATACTGCGCTATTTTATCGAACAATTACTTCTGGCGTACCTATGATCAGAAGGAGATCGACTGGGTTGAAGAGAGGGAAGGGAAGCTTTTTGCTTTTGAATTTAAATGGAAAGCCAAGAAAGTGGCTCCTCCTAAGCTGTGGTCAAAAACGTATCCCAACTCTAGCTTTGAGGTAATTCATCAGGATAACTACTTAGAGTTTATATCCCCAAATCAACAAAATGTCGATTTGGGGATGTAAAAGTGAGGCCAAAAAAACATCCCCAAATCAGCATTATGTCGATTTGGGGATGTTTTTTATTGTCACATTCCCTGATAATGGAGTTTCACTGGGTAAAGGATAAGAAGAATGACTGAATCTCCCTTTATGGGTCGTAAATCTGAAATGGAACGGCTGAGAGCTCTTTTAAGCAAGCGAAGCGCAAGTTTGATTGTAGTCCGCGGCCGCAGACGTATTGGTAAGAGCAGGCTACTTTCTGAGTTTGGAAAAGAGATGAAGAGCTTTTTCTTTTCAGGAATGCCGCCTGTAAAAAAAACAAATGCTCAGCTACAGCGTGAAGAGTTTGCCAATCAAATGGAAAGAGCTGGGTTGCCTGGGGTTAAAGCGGATGATTGGGGAAATCTTTTTTGGGCTTTATCAAAACATACAGAAAAAGGAAAAGTCCTCGTTGTTTTTGATGAAATTTCCTGGATGGGTGGGAAAGATCCGACTTTCTTGGGAAAACTAAAAACAGCATGGGATATGTACTTTAGTCGGAATCCTCATCTAGTCATGGCTTTGTGTGGTTCCATATCTTCTTGGATAGAAGAAAATATCTTGAGCAGCACGGGATTTGTAGGCAGAATTACAATAGATCTTGTCTTACAAGAGCTTCCGCTTAAAGTATGCAATGCCTTTTGGCGTCCCAAAGAAAAACGCATTACGGCGTTTGAAAAATTTAAACTCTTATCTATTACGGGTGGAGTTCCTCGTTATCTTGAAGAGATTATACCGGCGCTTCCTGCTGAGAAAAATATTCAAAGCCTTTGCTTTACCCGAGGAGGTTTACTAGTACGTGAATTTGACGAGATATTTTCAGATCTATTTTCGCGTCGAAGCAGTAGCTATAAAGAGATTGTGACTTTTCTTGCTGATGGGCCCAAAGAGCTTCCTGAAATTTGTGCAGGGTTAGGAAAAAGCCGGGGGGGACTGCGCAATAAGTACTTGGATGACTTAGTCAAGGCAGGCTTTGTTCAAAGAGATTTTACGTGGTGTTTGGAGAATGGAAAAGAAGGAAAGCTAAGCAAGTATCGACTTAGTGATAACTACTTGCGTTTCTATTTAAAATACATTTTTCGTAACCGTGCCAAAATTGAAAAAGGAAATTTTGCTTCTTCCTCAGTCACCAACCTTCCTGGATGGGAGGGAGTTATGGGGCTACAGTTTGAAAATTTAGTTGTCCATAATCATAAAACTGTTTGGGAATTATCAGAGATTACTCCAGAAGAAGTAGTTATGGATGGTCCGTTTTTCCAAAAGCCGACAAAAAGGCAGGCGGGATGTCAGATAGATTATATGATCCAAACACGTTTTCAAAATTTATATATTTATGAGATCAAATTTTCGAAGCATCCGATAGGGAGAAAGGTAATTGAGGAAATGGAAGAGAAACGAAAGCGCTTAAAGGTGCCTAGATACTGTTCTATTAGACCTATTCTAATCCATGTCAACGGTGTAGAAGAAGGGCTTTTAGACGCAGGATACTTCGATAAAGTGATCGATTTTGGCCAACTTTTGGATTGATATTTTTGATCCCCAAATCAACAAAATGTCGATTTGGGGATATAAAAGTGAGGCCAAAAAAACATCCCCAAATCAGCATTATGTCGATTTGGGGATGTATTTGCCTCCCTCAATAGCAGCAATGCGCTTTTCTAGAGGGGGATGCGTAGCAAAGAGGTGGGACCAAAAAGAGCGGTTGCTCAGGTAAAGATGTGCATAAGCCATCCCACTCTTGGGCATGTCATGCACAGCTTCCATAGCGCCAATTTTACGCAGCGCATTCGCGATCCCTTCCGGATTACGGGTAAACTGCACAGCACATGCATCTGCCAAATACTCGCGCTGGCGGCTCACCATTGAACGGAGAATCGCCCCTGCAAACCAGGTGATTGCTCCGGCTACAAGAAAAATCAAGGCCACCAAAGCAATGGAATTGGAGCCGCCATCACGCCGCCGCCCTCCTCCAAAAAGAAGAGAACCCTCTAATAGTCGAATGCCAAAGTAGAGCACAAACACAAAACCCATCACCATTGCAGCCAGACGCATGCTGATCTTCATGTCTGCGTTGTAAATATGACCAAATTCATGGGCAACCACTCCCTGTAGCTCGTCACGCGTGAGCGCATGGAGTGTCCCACGGGTGACCGTGATGGCTGCGTTTTCAGGTTTCATGCCGGCAGCAAATGCGTTGATCTCTTTGGCCTCAATAATGAAAACAGGCGGAACCGGTTGACCACTGGCAACTGCCATCTCCTGGACAACATTGAGTAGCTGCTGCTCATGGAAGTCGCGGGTAGTGGGAACGACCTGTTTACCCCCGAGAGATTCAGCTACGAAGCGGCCTCCCTGGGTGTTGTAGGTGAGATAGTAAAAGCCGGCAACCAAAAAAGTGACCCCTAGGAAAAGAAGCCCTAGGTAGGGCATGGGAGGGGTATACCCTTCATGCGCGAGAAAGCGAACAGCAAACTCTATCCCAACGGCAATCGCGACTGTAAGCAGACAAAACGTACATAGGTAGATCCACGTGCGCGACCGAGCTTTGGCTTGTGCTTCCCAAAAGTTCATCAGAATTGTACTTTGACAGCTTTTTTAGCTTCGCTTTGCTCAACCTCAAAAAGGTCAGACTGCTTATGTCCAAACGCAGAGGCGAAAAGGGCAGCCGGAAACTCCTGCTGGGAGGTATTGTAGAGCATGACATTGTCATTGTAAGCTTGGCGTGCAAAGGCGACCTTATTCTCCGTGGAGGTGAGCTCCTCTTGCAGCCGCTGCATATTTTCTGTGGCACGCAGCTCTGGGTAATTCTCAGAAAGGGCAAAGACATTGGCAAGCGCACCCTTCAGAGAGGTTTCAGCGCCGATGAGATCTTTCAAAGAGCCCTCAGTAGGGCCTCCACTTTTTTCTAATTGATCCCGTGCAGCCAAAGCAGAATTACGCGCTTCCACCACTTTTTGCAGCGTGCTTTGTTCATACGACATGTATGTTTTCACCGTTTCGACCAAATTGGGGATCAAATCGTAACGCCTTTGTAGTTGCACGTCAATCTGACTCCACGCATTTTTCACTTGATTGCGCAAGCGCACCAAACGGTTGTAAATGCCCACGATCCAGCCGCCGATGATTAGGGCAAGAATGATAAGAACAATCACGATCCACCACATAGATTTAAACCTCTTGAAACCATTTTAAAAATGTCCACTCACGAAACCAGAGAGGAAGGAGTTCTTCAGCCTCTTTATAGGCCTGGCCTCCCTCTTTTTCAAGTCTTTCACACGCCTCTTGTATCGTTGCTCCCTCATTAAAATAGGTAAGAAGACGGGATTCTCCAAAAGAGAGTTGTTTCCACCGTACCTCATTTATTAGACTGCGATAGAGAACAAAATAGGAGCAGCCCTCTTTCACTTCAGGAAGGGGGTTGTTTTCCCAATAAGCCACCTCCTCACTCAAAACAGTACTTCGAAAGGTAAAAAGATCACCACCCAGTTCAAAGAGCTTGACGTGCGGCTGTAGAGTCAGCTTTTTGCTTAAAATTTCTTGCTCAGAGAGGGCGCTGAAATCGACCGGCTCGGCTGCACCAATCCAGAAAGTGCGTTGGGCTGCTGCATCAATCGAGGCGACATCACAATCGAGATCACAAAAACCTTGTTCTCTCAGCCAGTCAGGAAGTGTTTGACCCAACTGGAATAGTCCCCAATGATTAGGGGGATGGGCAGTGAGATAAGGAACGCCCATTTCTTGGTTGAAAAAAGTATAGCCGTGTATGCGCACAAGAAGTGGAAAGTTGTCTTGTAAGCATCCGAGTAGGCGCCACCAATACTGCTGATGGTAGAGCTCGATACGCTGGTAGGGGGCCAGTGTCGGACTGGGAGCGATGTATTTTTTGGCTTCTTGCTTTACATCGGTCCCAAAAGGAGTTTTTTTGGCAATTTTGTGATCTTCTTGTAGCGGTTGGCTGATTAGAGCGCCAAACCATTTTTGGATTTCAACCCGCTGACTCATACGCCCACCAACTCTTTTTGAAACTCTTTGGCCCGGAGCGCCTCTTTCCATGTCTCTTCAAAACTCACAAAGTTGTCATCCCACTCTAAAAGGGTCGAGACACCTCCGGTACGGGGCCACACTTCAGCGTAGAGCTCCCACACCTCATCACGCACGGGATTGTCGTGTGTATCGAGCACATAAGCGCCGTGATCGTTGTGTCCTGCCAGATGAATTTGTAACACCCGTTCCATCGGGATAGAGTTGATGTAGTCAAGAGGGTCGAAGCCATGATTGCGACTAGACACATAAATGTTATTCACATCGAGCATCATGAAAATATCAGCCTTCTCTACAACCGCTGTGTAGAAGTCCCACTCGGGCATGGCGTCGGCATTAAAGGCGACATATGAAGAGAGATTTTCCAAAGCAAATGGAATCTCGAGGAAATCCTGCACGATGCGGGCGCGCTCAGCAACATAATCGATCACTTCCTGCGTGTAAGGGAGAGGGAGAAGGTCATGGTAGTGAGCGCCGGGGAGACGACCCCAGCAGAGGTGGTCTGAGAGCCAAGGTGTTTGGGTGCGGCGTGTCAGTGCCTTCAGCTTTTTCAGATACTCCCAATCCAGAGCATCTGGACTTCCAATAGCGAGATTCACACCGTGTTGGACTACCGGATACCGCTCCAGGATTTTATCGAGGTGCTCTAGGGGCTTGCCCCCCTCCACCATGTAATTTTCGCTTATGATTTCAAACCAGTCGATAGCCGGCTTTTGAGTGTGGATTTCTTGGTAGTGAACAGGCCGTAGACCGATTCCAATACCGAGTTTTGGGAACGCATGCTTCATAAAAAAAAGGTGTATATCTTGAGATATACACCTTAGAACTTTTACTTCAGCTTTGCAACAGCTTAGTTAGCCTTGCCGTTGGTATCCGCCGGTTTGTCATTTTCGGCAGGCTTACCGTTTTCAGCCGCTTTTTCACCGCCGTTTTTCTGATTTTTATACTGCACTTCTACAGCTTTGTTCGGATCTTTAACAGGTGCGCCGCCTTTGCCCTTACACGAGTTACTTCCGGCACACGCGTTGTCTGCTGTTGCGCAGCCACCGAGACCTGCGCACTTATTTTTTCCGTTGCACTCTTGGTTGGCCATTTCGACTGCCATCATTTTGTGCTGCGCATCGAGCTCTTCGAATTTCTTTTTTCCTTCAGGGGAAAGGGAGGAAGAAAAGGCTTGCATATCGGCGCCCGCTTCTTCTGCCGGTGCTTTACCGTTCGCGCCGTTTTTAGCAGGCGCTTGTTTCTCATGCTGCTGACAACCACCTAAAAGAAGGCCCGCGCCCACTCCAATCACTGCCAAAGTGGCAAGATTTTGTTTTTTCATATCCAGACTCCTTGTCTGCTGTTTCGCTTAAGTCCGGATACTAAAAAATTTACTGATATTAGGCAAGGGTTGCCGCTAACACTGCGTCATTTGTGGTATCAGGCTCAATCACAAGCTCTGGAGCTTCGCATCCCAATTTTTGGGCTATTAGCCAATAGGCTCCCTCGATAGAGACTTTTCGCATTTGATCAGCCTCATCTAAGGGTAACCTAAACTGATAATGGGAAAAATAAGCAGTCGCCAGGTGAGTGGTTAGAGCGACCCCCAATTGATTTTTCACAGACGGATAACGATTCCAAAAGTTTTGATCTGGTAGATTTCTAGCGGTACATCCCAGAGATTCGATTTTGCAATCGATGGGAGCATCGGCTGTAAGCACAACATGCAAGGAGTTCCAAGATTCCTCTAACCGGACCAGATCAGCAGCAAGAGGGCAGGATCTCAAATCAATCGCATATTTCCGAAGCTCGCTAAGGACATAACTTCGGATCTGTGCGAAATGCTCACCCCTTAGATTGACATCGGGATTAGGAGCAAAAAGAGCGCAGATCTCTGCTTGAAGTTGATCGGCAAAGAGGGGGGGAGGGGAAAAGGACGTTTGTAGCTCTTCTTGTAGCCCCGTTAAGACATCTGCAGGAAATGGACGAAGAGTGGGTTTTGTCAGGATGTCTCCCACAATAGCTCTGAGTTGTGTTTGCACAACTTGAGGTAAAAGAATATAAGCTAATTGAGAAACAACTTCCTGAGTCAAAATGGGCTGACAAGCCATTTGTTCCAGAGCGCTCCAAGCTTGAATCGCTGCACTTAAGTCTAGTTCAATTGTGAGAGGTTCAAGGTTGCGTGCTTTTAGCTGTAAATTATATTGAGCAAGTGTTTCCTGAAGAAAGACCTCTATTTGACGTAGATGGTCTGGATGTGTAGCTGCTTGAATGAGAGTGTCACAATGCTCTTGAAGCTTTACTTGAGCATGATTGCGTACATGCGTGTGGGTGTACTCCATCGCTCCGAATGTGAGAGGTTGAGTTTTTGCTTGGATCGCTTCTAATTCAGAAAAAGGAGGAACTGCTCTTGTTGGTGAGGTAGCAAAGCGCTGAGCGCGCTCTTGCTTGAGCGCCTCTAAAGGGGCGAAAGGAGGGACAGAAACAGCCTGCACTGTAGCTGGAGGAGGTGCCGACGCCGATTCAGAAGTTGCTGGGGCAGCATCCATGTCGCCAGAAAGTGTGGGGCCAACGGGGGGGGCTGTATCACCCCCTGGGGTAAAGGAAACCGCGGTCGAGCGTGCAGGTCGTTTACAGAGACTATGTAAACCAAGCGTGAGCATCAAAAGTCCACTCACTACAAGAACACTTCCTCCGGCGTGTGTCAGTGAGCCCAATGCATTGAATGCCCCCAGATTCACACCAGATGTGGCAAGAAGGGCAAGGGTTCCTCCCAAAATCGCAATAGCGCCTAAAGCAAAGGTTATCGTATTAGCGCATTTAACAGAGAGGTTCTGTGGCGTTTGGCTATTAGTGTTACATGAATTAACAAACATAATCATTCTAAATCAATTTTAGTTGACTATTGTACAAAATTAGAGGTTTTATTTCTCTAGTGAAAAAAAAGAGTATTCG
>CAYGJC010000020.1:0-20739 GCA_964350245.1 uncultured bacterium
GGCTCTTAGCACGAGAAGACTCTTCTTAAAAAGATGTCCTCATTAGACGCTTACATAAGCTGTAAACAGACAGTAGCCTAAGCTATAACAATATTTCAACATAGGTTAAAGGCGCCAGATTTCCTCGGCGTAGTCCTTAATCGTCCGGTCGCTGGAAAACTTGCCCACTTTAGCGACATTGCGGATTGATTTCTTAATCCAGCTCGACTGGTCTTGATAGAGCTCACTTACCTTCTGCTGACACTCAACGTAACTGGTAAAGTCAGCCAATAGACAGTAGGGATCACCTTCTTGAAGCAGACTATGGATGAGTGGCTCAAACAGCTCTCGATCGCCGGCACTGAAAAAGCCCTCACGGATCATGTCGAGAACGGCACGGAGCTCAAGGTTTTGATTATAGATGTCCATGGGGTTATATCCCCCCTCTTTGAGCGCTTGAACTTCCTCTGCTTTTAAACCAAAGATGAAAATGTTCTCTGCACCCACTTCTTCCAAAATCTCAATGTTGGCGCCATCAAGAGTGCCAATTGTCAGCGCTCCGTTGAGAGTGAATTTCATATTTCCCGTTCCGGAGGCCTCAGTGCCTGCTGTAGAGATTTGCTCAGAGAGATCTGCGGCAGGGATGATTTTTTCGGCTAAAGTAACTCGATAATTCTCTAAAAAGACGACCTTTAGCCGATCTGCAACAGCTTTATCATGGTTGACGACGTTGGCCACAGCAGTAATGAGTTTGATGATGCGCTTGGCTAAAAAATAGCCGGGAGCCGCTTTGCCACTGAACAGGACGGTGCGTGGAACGTAGTGACTCTGCGGGTTGTCTTTAAGGTGTCTATAATCATGGATGACACGCAGTATATTTAAGAGTTGTCTTTTATATTCATGTAGTCTTTTGATGTGGCAGTCAAACATGGAGTCGGGATCTACCTTGATCGATTCACCGGCTAAAATGAGATGGGCGAGATTTTCCTTGTTCTCTCTTTTAATGCGGTGCCACTCATCACAAAAGTGGGGATCGTTTTCATAAAAGGTGAGCGAATCAAGCTGAGAGAGGTCTGTTGCCCATTTGTCACCAATGTGCACTGTGATCAACTGAGCCAAAGAGGGGTTGCACATCTTCAGCCAACGCCTGGGTGTGATCCCATTGGTCTTGTTAGTGAATTTATCCGGCTGCATCTTCCAAAAAGCTTCAAAAACCTGGTGTTTGAGAAGCTCGGAGTGAAGAGCAGAGACGCCATTTACTTTATGGGAGCCGACGATGGCCAAGTGGGCCATATTAATACGCCGGGGTGTTGTCTCCTCAATGAGCGAAAGTGTTTTCTGCATCTCTACATTGCCGGGAAATTCCCGATCAACCTCTTCCAGCCAGCGCCTATTGATTTCATAAATAATCTGTAGATGACGCGGAAGCACTTTTTCTAGCAGATCGACCGTCCATCTCTCTAGCGCTTCGGGGAGGAGGGTATGGTTGGTGTAACCAAACGTATCACAGGTGAGCTGCCACGCTTTATCCCAGCTAAGCTCTTCACGGTCGACCAAGATGTGCATGAGCTCCGGAATGGCAAGCGCCGGGTGCGTATCATTGAGCTGGATGGCCACTTTATCTGGAAGCGCATCCAGATGAATATGTCCTTTGTTGTACCGACGCACGATATCTTGAATGGTGGCTGAGACAAGGAAATACTCCTGCTTTAAACGGAGCTCTTTTCCTTCGAAGATATTGTCATTGGGGTAAAGTACTTTGGAGATATTTTCAGTCATCGCAATATCTTCGACAGCGCGGATGTAATCTCCGTGATTAAAGTAATCCAGCTCAAAGCCTCGAGACGAACGGGCCTGCCAGAGGCGAAGGGTGTTCACCGTATCATTATTGTATCCGGGAATAGGTGTGTCGTAGGCCATGGCCATCACCTCATGTGTATCTACCCACTGAGCGTGTTGCCGCCCCTTTGAATCGGTGTATGTAACGACTTTACCATAAAAATGGATGGGGTAGAGATACTCAGAGCGACAAATTTCCCAAGGATTGCCATAACGGAGCCAATTATCAGGCGTTTCCAATTGATAGCCTTCATGAATCTGCTGGGTGAAAATGCCATAATCATAACGAATGCCATATCCATAACCTGGAATCCCAAGAGTGGCCATTGAATCGAGAAAACAGGCAGCCAGACGTCCTAGCCCTCCGTTTCCGAGTCCGGCATCAGCTTCCATCTCGATCAGACGATCGAGATTAAAGCCCAGATCATGCACGGCTTTACGACAATTTTCCAAAATGCCCAGGTTTACCAAGCTGTTTTGGAGTGTACGTCCCATGAGAAATTCCATGGAGAGGTAGTAGACCCGTTTTACGTCTGCATCGTAGTACTGTTGCTGGGTTTGGATCCACTTGCCGACCATGTGGTCTTTGATTGTGTAGGCGATCGCGTGAAAGAGGTCGCGCTGAGTGGCAGTGTATTTGTCTTTTGCCAGAGTGTAGCGGAGATGATCGATAATTAAATCTTTAAGTGAATCGGCATCCCCCTTGAGATGCTCTAACTTGGTGATCGCGAGCTCTGTCATACAGCTATTTCCCCCTCCTTCTAGTCTACAGAGAGAAAATAGGAGTGTCAAATATTTGCTTCTTTATTAAAATTTAATATTTTTTAGGTATAGTGGATGCGATTTAGATCAAATAGGTTAGTAACATGGCAGCTACCATTACGTTAGGCTTTCCTGCTGACGGACCTAAACCCTATGCTCGGGCTTTTTCCCCTTGTGCGCGGGTTAAAGGGATCGTAGTCGCCGCTTTTTTGGCTATTGCCGTTGTGGCATTTGCTCTGGTTGCAACCAACCATTTCCTCACTTTTCCACAAGATTTTATCGGACTATTTACAACAGCTCATCCTGCTCATTTAGCGATCGGGTTAGGGGTGACAACCCTGCTAATTGGAGGCGGTTCATGGATTGTCTATCGAGCCCAAAAGAGGCCAGATCCGCAGATTGAAAGCCCCATTTTTCCCTTACGCCATCAGATGGTGGAAGCCTGCCAACAGCAGACAATAGAGATGAACGGAAAACCGGTTGCTATTCCCTCTAATGTCTATATTGACACGTCTACTCTTGATCAAAATGGGAATGGAAAAGCGTATCTCTATAGTGTTAAGCCTGTCGATGATCACTACAGTGTGAGCACGCTTCTCATTCCGGGAGCGCTGATTCACTTGGTTGGAGCTGTTGCCTACCATGCGCTGCGCATTGTCCCTATCGCCTTGTTCAATCTCGGTTGTTGGCTGATTGAACGGTGCCGGACTAAGTCTCTATTTGACGGACAAAGGAAATTTGAGTTGATCGATGTTGTCCGAGAGCCAGCCAAGTCACTTGTCCACATTGTTTCTGCTCCCTTCTATGCGACAGGTTTTCTTTTTGCTGTTCTCTACTCATTTGTCAACCCCATGGGAGGGCGTATTCTGGGAGCGAGAATTGAACGGATGTGGAATGCTGAAGCGCAGCGTCCGCAAGGATTTTGGTCTCTTCAAGGGCCGCAGCGGCTTTGGAAAGGATGGGGTGAGCTTGGCCCCGAGAAACAAGGACAGTTTAAGTTTTTTATGGCGGGCTGCTGGCAGCCGATTGGAGTGGCTACATACTCCAATGGAGAACTGCAGTCAGCTGTGAGTTTAAGTGAGGCCCTTGAGAGAGGAAGGGGCACAACATTTGAGGTGATCCCATGTACTTCTGCATAAAACGTCCGCTTCCCGCAGACTTTGGAAATCCAAGCGAGGATATTCAGAACCGCTTCCATAAATTGCCCTTTCAATACCGGCCCTGCTCTGTTTTACGGGTAACGGCACTGGCTCTTCTTGTGATTGGAATCACGGTTGCTGTTTTGGCCTCAAACGGGCAGTTAACGGCCTTTCCCGGGCAAGTGGCCCATTGGCTTCAAAACCTAAACTGGACTTATGTGGGCGCCGGCTTTGCCGGCTTTGTAGTGCTTTCCATAGGCGCAGCTGTAGTCATTCGTCGGGCTTTTTCTCTTCAAAATCGCATCACAAACCAAGATATTGGAAACCTGACAGGGGGAGCCCACTGGGTGTCAGCCTCAATTAAAAAGAATGAAAACGCCATCAGTTTCCCTGGCTATGTGGATACCTCAACACTAGATGCTTCACAGTCAGGAAAGGCCTTTTTCTACATTCAAAAAGAGGTGAGCAACGAATATGGAGTGGCTGTCATGATGTTTGCCTTGACCCCCCTCCACGTGGGGGCAGCGATGAGTTACAATGTCGCCCGTGCCGTGCTGATTCCTTTTTATATCTTGGGTTGTTTAAGCATTGAAGCGTGTTTGGGTAGAGCTCTTTTTAAGGAGCAACGCCGCTTTAAGTGGAGCGACATCTCAAACGAGATTGAAGCCTCTTTGGCGCGCATTGTGAAAGCTCCCTTTTATGGCACCGCTCTGATGTATGCCTCTCTTTATGTACTCGTGGATCCGTTAAATGGGCGTAAGCTAGGTACCCAAATCGAATCGGATTGGAATGAGGGCTTAACCCGCTCCGAAGGCTTTTGGTCTGTGGGTGGGCCTCAAGCCCTCTGGCGGCCGGAAGGAGGAGGAGGACCCGAAAAGCTGGGACAAAATGGCTTTTTTGCGGCTGGTTGTTGGGCACCACTTGCCGTTGTCACGTATCAAAACGGAAAGATCGTCGAGACAACGAGTTTAAGCAAAGCCATTGATCCCACTAAAGGACATGACTATATCCTCACCACTGAAAGCATCCTACGAGGCGAATTAGATAGTCAGTGAGACGGGATTCTCTAATAACATCTGAACAGTTTTAAGAAACCGAGCGGCAAGCGCTCCGTCAATCACACGATGGTCTGCAGATAGAGTGAGTGTGAGCTGCTTGCCGGGTACAACGTGACCCTCTTTTATCACCGCTTGATCTGAGATACCTCCAACAGCTAAAATCGCGGATTGCGGGGGATTAATCACAGCCGTAAACTCAGTGATTCCATACATCCCTAAGTTCGAAATGCAAAACGAGCCCCCTTTATATTCGTGCTCCTTGAGTTTTCCTTCGCGAGCACGCTCAGCTAACGCGCGTGCCTCTACAGAGAGCTCTCCGATATTTTTAAAATCGGCATGCCGAATGATAGGGGTAATCAATCCACCCTCAAAGGTGACAGCCACAGAGATATCTACGGTATTAAACTGCACAATCGTCTGGTTAACACTATTGAAGCCTGTATTCACACCAGGATGCTCTCTGAGAGCAAGCGCACAGGCGCGCAAAATCATGTCGTTGAAGGTCACTTTGAGATCAAGCGCCTTGAGCTGCTCGCGCAGATCGACCATTGGCTCGGCATTGACGATCTGCTTGACGTAGAAGTGAGGAATGAAGCTCTTCGACTCTTGCAAGCGCCGTCCAATCACTTTGCGGATCGGAGTGAGGGGAACTTCATCGTAATGACCGGCTGGATGGGCAGGTGTTTCTCTACGCCCAAACGTGACAATGCCGGCGTGCTGCGCACGATCTAAATCTCTACTGGTGATCCGTCCACCAGGTCCTGTGCCTTGAAGAGTGGTGAGATCAAGCTTACGTTTCTTAGCTAAACAGCGTGCCAGAGGGGAGGCGCGCACTTTTCCTTTGGGAGCTTCAGCAAAAACTCCTTCCAGAGGGGGTTCTGGGGCAAAAGCAGGCTGTTGTAGAGCTGCAGTAACAGTAGGGGGAGACTCTGTTGAGACTTCTTGCTTGTGAGCAGGCTCTTCTTTTTTAGGAGCCGCCTCTTTGGGGAGTTCAAAGGCTTCAGACTCTTGTTCTGTAAAAATAGCTAGAGGATCATTGACTTTAGCGGCGCTTCCTTCCGGCAACAGGATTTTACGGAGCCATCCCTCGTCTAGGGCGTTGTACTCCACAGTCGCCTTATCGGTTGTGATTTCTAAAAGGAGGGTGTCGGCTTCTACAAATTCTCCCTCTTTCTTGTGCCACTTGGCGATAGTTCCCTCCTCCATGGTCGGAGAGAGTTTGGGCATAGTAACAGTAAAAGGCATAGTTCTTATTGCAGGGTTTTATGGATCGCATCTACGATGCGGTCAACAGTTGGTAATGTCTGGGCTTCTAATACTTTGGAGTAAGGCATCGGCGTTTCACGCTGACAGACGCGCGTTACGGGAGCATCGAGATAGTCAAAACAGAACTCCATGATCTCAAAGCCAACCTCTGCTGCGATGCCGGCAAAGTAGTGACCCTCTTCGACAATGACACAACGACCGGTTTTTTGCACAGATTTTAAAACGGTTGAAATGTCCAGGGGCTTGATCGTACGCAGGTCAATGATCTCAATATTCGCTTTTACATTTTTCACAGCCCTTAGACAGTTGTGAAGGACGTGGCTGTAGGAAATAAGCGTTAAATCGCTTCCCTCTTGGACGACTTGGGCTTTGCCGATAGGAACGAGGTACTCCTCTGTGGGAATCTCCATTTTAATCCCGTAGTCGAGCTCACTCTCTAGAAATAAAACAGGATTGTTATTCCGGATAGCGGATTTAAGGAGTCCTTTTGCATCGTAGGCGTTGCTGGGAGCGACCACAATCAAGCCAGGCAGATTGCTATAGAATGACTCGACGCAGTGGGAGTGTTGACTTGAAACTTGGGCGGCAGCGCCATTGGGTCCTCTGAAGACAATGGGAACATGGAAACGGCCTCCAGACATGTAATGCATTTTAGCTGCGTTAGAGATAATCTGATCGCAGCCGACAAAAGAAAAGTTCCAGCTCATAAACTCGACGATAGGGCGGAGGCCTGTCATGGCAGCTCCAATCCCTAAACCGGCAAAACCGAGCTCTGCAATCGGTGTGTCAAGAACCCGTTTTGGGCCCCACTTATCGAGAAGCCCTTTTGTAATCTTATAGGCGCCATTATACTCCGCTACCTCTTCGCCCATAATCACGACGCGCTCATCACGTGTCATCTCCTCGTCATGTGCTTGTCTGAGTGCCTCGCGCACATCAATTGTTTGCATCTTAGGGGGCATAAACATCTTCCTCAAGGGTAGCAGGAGAGGGCCAGGGACTCTTGTCGGCGAACTCCATCGCCTCAATGATTTGTTGCTTGGCTTGGCTTTCGAGATCCTTAAATTCCTCTTCAGAAAGAATTTTTTCTTCTTCTAGAGTTTTACGGAGATGCATAATCGGATCGTGTTTCATCAGCTTTTGAAGCTCCTCTTTGGAACGGTAGAGGCCAGGATCAGAGATAGAGTGTCCTTTAAATCTTTCGCAGTGACACTCGACCAGCACAGGACGGCCTGTTTCCAGTGTCTCTTTCCTAATATGTTCAAAGCCTGCCATGCAATTGAAGTAGTCCATCCCATTGAGTGTGTAGCTTTTCATTTTGTAGCTCGGCGCTTGTTTTTCGGCGATGCCATCGTAAAAAGCCAGTGCCCGCGAGGCGTGTGTGCCCATTCCCCAGTTGTTATTTTCAATGATAAAGATTACCGGAAGATCCCAAAGAGAGGCAATGTTAAGCGCTTCGTGAAAAGCCCCTTGAGCCACGGCTCCTTCACCCAAAAAACAGAGGGTGACTTCATCTTTCTTGTTGAGGTACTTTTGAGAAAAGGCAGCTCCGGTTGCAATAGGAAGGTGTCCGCCTACAATAGCAAAACCTCCAAGCATACGCTCGGTGTAAAGGTGCATCGATCCACCTCTTCCTTTGGCGTTGCCTGTGGATCTGCCGTAGAATTCAGCCATAATCTCATTTGGCGTTGCCCCCAGTAAAAGGGCTAAGGCGTGGCAGCGATAAAATCCAACGTACCAGTTATTAGGTCCAAAAACTTGAACAGCGGCCGTTTGGATCGCTTCTTGCCCTGTATATGAGTGGTAAAACCCACCCACAAGACCATGCTGATAAGCTGCCTCGCCCCGTATTTCCAGGTGTCGAATCAAAAGCATAGAGCGCAGAGCTTCCAGGACCTTTTGCGGGCTAATGTGCTCAATACAGTGGCGAATCGTAGCTTCAGGATGTGGTTTGAAATAATCTTGAGTATCCATTCCCCACTCATCTTAGCCAACCCGGCTGCATAAAAACAAGAAAATTCAGGAGGCCTATTTTGTGAGAAAGCGGCTAGCAATGAATCTTTTGTTTGATAAAAAATAGGAGCAAGTGTCTTAATATTTCCTTAACCTCAATCTGTTATAATATAGTAAAACATTGAATAGGTAGGCTATGATTTTTGGACCCCACTCGAATCAACAGATCAACCGGCTCCAGCCTATTGACGGGGATCACTCAGAAGATCAACAAGATGAGCGTAAAAGACGCCGTGTGCTCTACCAAGGCAGAGCGTGGGCTGAGAAGGAGGAGGAGTTCCCTTTCCAGCCGGAGGGTAATCAGGTCCCGTCGCAAAAAAAACGGAACTCTCCTGGAGTATACGCAGATCGGGCTGTCCTTATCCGGGCTCAAGCGCTTTTGCGGCAATTGACCACTTTGGAAGAAAAAGTGGCACAGCTCTGCTTTTTAGAGACGGAAGCGATTTACAACGCGGCTCTGCAACATGAGGTCGAATTTTTGATTCAAACGTGGCAGGTAGGTGGGATTCTCTTTAAAAATGGTGACTATAAAAGGCAGGCTTACTTAATAGAGTGCTTTCAAAGTGTTTCTAAAACGGCACTTCTGATTGCCAATGATTTCTTGCATGGCCTCTCCTTTTATCTGCAGGGAGATCAGCTGCCCTGTGAAGAAGAGCTTCCTGAGCAGCGTTTTTCTGATCTAGGTAAGGCTGTAATGGCTCAAAATCGTCGTTTGGGTGTTCACGTTCAGTTTGATCAAGAGCGCGTGCTGGCGAAGCTCAGGATGAATCCCAAGCAGGCTCAAGCCTTCAGACGTGGGATACGAGAGGGTCAAGGCATTGTGGCTAAGGAGAGATTGGACCACACGGCTAAAGCAGTGGCACGCACGCACTCTGCCAAGCAAGGAGGCTTTCCTATTCTTGCTTTCAACCATCTGCAGGTTCAAGAAACAATCGGGTATAAGACGTTGACCTTCTTTGATGCGACTCAGGTCAAGGAAGATATAGAGAAAACGCTCCTGGCTGCTTTTGATGCAAACTATGATGTATTTTTACTAAAGGGAAACGTATCGGAAGCCATTCGCGCTCTGTGTAAGCTAGTAAGAACCGGGAAGATCCGAGAAGAGGATCTTGATCGCCACATCATGAAAGCTCTAATCATCAAGGCGCTCTACTTTAAGTAGGGCATCCAGCTTCTGTTCTAAATCTTTGACTCGTTTAAAAAATTTGCCCAAGTTGCGTGATTGAATGAAATGGGCCGTTGCCTCTTTGATGGGGGCTGCTGGAATACCACCATACACACCCCCTTTACTCACGGACTTACTGACCCCTGATTTGGCAGCAAACATGACGCCATCCGTGACAGAAATATGGCCTGCTACACCGACCTGACCTCCCATCACCACGTGCGCGCCTGTTTTCGTTGATCCGGCGATTCCTACCTGAGCAGCCATCAAATTATGGGGGCCTACTTCTACCTGATGGGCAATTTGCACCAGATTGTCCAACTTAGAGCCCTCTTTGATTCGTGTCATTTTAAAGCGTGCGCGGTCAATAGTGGTATTCGCTCCAACTTCTACATCATCTTCTATTACCACAGCTCCCAGTTGGCGGAGTTTATGGTGAAAGCCCTTTTTATCCGAGAAATAGCCAAAACCGCAAGAACCAATGACAGCGCCTGGTTGTAAGATGACGCGGTTTCCCAGCCAACACCCCTCGCGGACAACAACATTCTGGTATATCATGCAATCCTCTCCAACAGTCGATTCAGCGCCAATGGAAACATTTGCCCCTAAGACGGTGCGATTCCCAATTTTTGCCCCGCGGTCGACAACCGCATGAGGGCCGACAGTGACCTCTTCTCCAATTTTAGCCTCTGGGTGGATCACTGCAGTAGGATGGATGCCCACAAAGCCTGACTGAGGGGAGTGTATAAATAGCTCTATTGTCTGTTGAAAGGCTAGAGAGGGATGAGCGTTAATTAAGTAATTTTGGTTTTCTGCTCGCCTTGCAGAGGGAGAGAGATAAACAACCCCTGCCTGAGAGGCGCGCATCTGCTTCTCATAGCGGGGGTTTTCAAGAAAGGAAGCATCACTCGAAGTGGCGTTTTCAAGATCTTCAACACCCGTAATCTGATGATGAGGATCACCAAAGAGCTCAGAACCAGTTAAAGTGGCTAATTCTTCAAGTGTATACGCAGGCTTCATCTCTACTCTTACTCCAAATGGGCGGCGGTGCCGCTATTTTCTGCCTCAAACTGCTTATCCATCACCTTGATAACATCTTGTGTATAGTCAAGGCTAGGAGAATAGGCAAAAGTAGACTCTTCACTCAGGATCAGAGAGAGTTTTTTAGCCGCGCGCACTTTCTCTGCCGCCACACTCACTTCATCATGCATGGTTTGTAGCATTTTGTAGTTGGCTTGGTTCAAAAGCTGGTAATACTGATTTTGGTAGCGAGAGAAGTCTTGGCTCAAACTTTGAAACTTCAACTTTAACTCTTCCTCAGCTGTAGGGGAAAGGCCATCCATGTAGTCTTGGTCTTCGAGTTTCTTGGCAATTGCTTCTAGCTCTTTGTCTGTTTTTTCAAGCGTTGAGGTCATCTGGTTTTTCATTGCCTCAAAGGCATTTTTCTCTTGCTGCCCCTGCTTTGATTTCTCTACGCAGACTTTAAAGTTCACAAGTCCTACACTCAGATCTGCAGCAGCTAGCTTTCCCGCGCAAAGGGCTAAGGCAGCTACGGCCAAAATTGTTCCAAATTTCTTCATTATTTCCTCCTTATCGGAATTAAAAAGCTATTTTTACTGTCCAAATCAGCTTGGTTTTGTGCCACACGTTCTTCCATTTTTGGCCCAATTAAAAAATCCTTAAAAAAATCCCCTGATTTGTACTTTGAGACGAGATTCTAGAAACTTCCTCCCATGGCAAAGAAGAAGCGCTGCGTTTCATGCTCATCGGGATGGATCGGCCACCCTAGTCCCATCATAAGAGGCATGTTACGCATCACTTCGATTCGAATCCCAAATCCGACACTCGCTACCCATTGGCCCAGAGTAAACTGGGACTCAGAGACAAACCCGGCGTCAACAAACGCAAATGCGTCCAAGCAGGGGGCTTTAAGCAAGGTGTGTTGATACTCTTCAGATAAAAGTAGTGAAGAGAGACCACCACTCGGTTCATTGGGAGCCGCTTTGGGACCAATGATGAACGGACGGTAGCCCCGTACCGTGGTTTCCCCTCCTAAAAAGAGCTTTTCACTCAAGGGGAGGTCTTCATGCACTGATTGGGCATACTTTTTAATAAATTGAAGATCGCCGCGGAACTTCAGTGTCCCTTTTGCACTAAGCGGATAGTAGTATGAGTTGATGTAAGAAAACTTCATAAATTGATAGTTTCCTCCGAAGCCAGCTAGCTCGTAACCCAGTCTTGATCGTAATCCACAAGAGGCTCGTCGCGGATTATTAGTCGAATCGTAGACTAGCGTGTTCCCAACTGCGGAAATGAAACCACTCTGGTTACCCCCTCTCTCCTCAAATGCACGCGTATCCGTGGCTCGCCCGGAAGTGCTGGTGTGGCGCGCACGATAGTAAACGCTATACTTGAGGTAATCATTGAGAATGTAGGTACCATGAATATTTCCACCATACGTGTTGATTTCATAACCACGCGATAAGGCACGGTTGTTACTCTTTTCAAGATCAACCCCCAAAATCCAGGGAGTATCTAAAAAGTAGGGTTTAGTCCACTGGATCAAATAGGTGGTTTGGCGATCTCCAATATTGATTTTCCCGTGAGCGTATTCCCCGCCACCCCTTAAAGAGGACGGTCTTCCTGTCAACAGGTGGGCAAGACCGGCAATATTGAAATTACGCTCTGTGATCTCCACTCCTCCGAAGATTCGGTCAAGAGAGCTAAATCCTGCAAATAGGCCAACATTTCCCGTATCAGTCTCTTCGACCTCGATATAAACGTCTCGGTAGAGTCTCTCACCTGTAGGGTCTTCGATTTGCGAGCGGACGGCATAGACATTGACGCCACTAAAAAAGCCTGTATTGGCAAGGCGTGCTTCAGTTCCTTCTAGCTTACGATTATCAAAGATTTCTCCTGGGCAGAGCAGGCATTCGTGCAAAATGGCTTTAGTTTGGGTGCAGTGATTGCCAAAAACTTTAATGAGCCCCACGTAGTACTGAAGTCCCTCCTCAATCACAATCGAGACGTCGTAAACAGGGCAGTCCTCACGAATCGCTAACTGCAAGTCAACAGCTGTATCGATGTAACCGCAATTACCGTATAAATCATTGATGGCCTTAATGGTGCGGCGAATTTTCTCAGGAGAATAGGCGCTGCCTAGCCCAAATTGGAACTGGCTATAAATACGCTCGCTGGAAAAAAGAGTGTTTCCACACATCACAATATTGCCGATTTGATAGCAAATCCCTTTATCTACGGAAATGACAACATTGATCCGATTTGAGCAAGGCGCCTCTTCGACACAAATGTCTACCATTGCATCGGCATATCCCTGATTTTGGAAGAAATTAATCACTTGAAGCCGATCGTGCTCAATCATCTCTGGATGGTAAACACCTCTACCCGTGTACCAACTAAGCAAAATGTTATAGGGTTTGGAGAGCATTTCATCTAAAACGGCCTCTTCATCACAGCTGTTAAGGCCGTTAAAGCAGATTTTATTGATTTTACCGGCCCGTCCCTCGTCAATATTGATTTGAATATCGATTCCACACCCATCATCTGTGGTAATGAGTGCATAATCTAGCTCGGCTTCAAAATACCCTTTTTTTACATAGAGCACCCGGAGCTTATTGAAGGCTTTGATGAACTCCTCTCTATCAAACAAAGTCCCGCATTCGATTTCCATGGCTTTGAGCAGTTTTTTTGTCTTTACCCGCTCGTTGCCACAAAAATAGATCTGTTGAATGGTGGGCTTCAGCCAGATACGTAAGGTAATATAGATTTCCCCATTAATTACCTCGATTGTCGGTTCGATAAGATCGTATTCGTCGGCCAATAGCTTCAAATCGTTATCGAACTCAGCTTGTGAGAAGTAGCCGCCCACTTTGGTCTCGAGCCGAGAGCGTACGCTCGTGGGATTAAAGCTCGAGTCGAGGGGAAGATTTTCTGTGATGAGATCGATCTTGGCCACGCGCATAGTCTCATACTGTTGCCCATGGGCAGCAAAAGTAAAAGCGAGTAGAAATAGTGTCAAAAACCAGTGTTTCATAATGTATGCCGAGAAGGTAAAAGAGTGAAATCGTATGAGAAAGTGTGCAATTATTGCAAGGGAATCTAGTAGATATGTCTTCCGGCAAAAGCTCTAGCTAAGGTTCCTCCATCAACATACTCTAGGGAACTGCCCATGGGCAGTCCTAGAGCTAGACGTGAGATTGAGACAGGAAAAACGGAGAGCTCCCTTTTCAAATAGAGGGCCGTGGCGTCTCCCTCTAAAGTGGAGTCAAGAGCCATGATGATCTCCTTGACGCCAAGAGTGTGAATGCGCTCTTTGAGCTTCTCGATGATCCGCGCTTGCGGCGCTTGACCATGAATCGGGGAAAAAAGGGTGCCAAGCACGTGATAAAGCCCGCGGTATTCTCGCGTCTCTTCGATTGAAAAAATATCTTTAGCTGAGGCAACAATACAAAGAATTTCTTGAGAGCGTCCCTTGTCGGAGCAAAGAGAGCAGTTTTTTTCAATTAGGGCCCCGCACTCTGCGCAGTTTTTCAAATGCTGTTTAATCTCTTTGATGACAGTCGCCATCTCGGAGATTTTCTCTTCCGGCCAGTCAATGAGGTGAAAAGCGAAGCGCTCAGCGCTTTTAGCTCCAATACCAGGAAATTTTTTTAGAACAGAGATGAGTTTGAGTAGATGGTCAGGGTAGTGCATGGCTCTATTCTCGTTCTTACCAGTTTTAATTTAAAGCCCGATCTGCTAAAATGTTTGTTTCGTTATCTTTATAAGGATTCTTGTGAAGCCACTAGCTAGGATCATTGGGACAGGTTCTTATCTCCCGGAGCGTGTCTTATCTAACCGCGATTTAGAAGGTTTAGTTGAAACGTCTGATGAGTGGATTGTCTCCCGAACAGGGATGAAAGAGCGGAGACTGGCAGCTAAAGATGAGTATACTTCTGATATGGGGGTGAAAGCCGCACAAAAGGCGCTTGAGAGTGCTGGTAAACAGAGCCATGAAATCGATCTGATTCTTGTCGCGACCATTTCACCTGACTATATCTTTCCCAGCACGGCCTCTTTAATTCAAAGCGGCTTAAATGCCCCACAAGCTGCAGCGATGGACTTTCAGGCGGCCTGCACGGGTTATCTGTATGGACTTGCAATGGCTAAGGGATTCATCGAGTCGGGCCTTTACAAGAATATTTTGTTGATCGCCTCTGAGAAGCTCTCTTCCTTTGTAGACTACGAGGATAGAAATACGTGTGTCCTTTTTGGTGATGGAGCTTCAGCCTCGGTGATCAGCGACTCTGGGGATGGATTTGCCATTCGACAAGCCTGTTTAGGGGCTGATGGAGAGGTCGCGCAGCTCCTGATGCTTCCCGCAGGAGGGTGTCGTAACCCGGCCTCTAATGAAACGGTTGCATCCAAGCAGCACTATATTTCAATGGAGGGAAAGGAAGTCTTTAAGCATGCAGTACGGCGTATGGAGAGTGCGGCTAAAGAGTGTTTAGAAAAAGCCGAGATGAGCGAAGATCAAATCGACTGGCTCATTCCCCATCAAGCAAATGAGCGGATCATCGATGCCATTGCTAAACGGTTTGCTATTGATGAGTCTAAGGTCTACAAAACTGTGCATAAATATGGAAATACCTCAGCATCGGCCGTTGCCATCGCTTTAGATGAATTGATTCACGACAAAGAAATTAAAACCGGAGAAAATATGCTCCTTGTGGCTTTCGGTGCCGGATTCACATGGGGAGCCACGATTCTAACGAAATTATGAAGAAATCTGCATTTTTATTCCCGGGTCAGGGGGCTCAATCTGTTGGGATGGGCAAAGACTTTTATGAAACCTATACCTCTGCTCGAGAAATTTTTCAACACGGCGACGACCTTTTAGGACGCTCGCTTTCTAAAGTCATTTTCGAAGGACCAAGCGAGCTACTGACAGAAACCCGTAACAGTCAAACGGCAATTTATCTGACCAGCATCGCCCTATTGCGTGTTTTGGAAGAGCAATTTCCTGATCTTAAGCCCTCGGTCTGTGCGGGACTGAGCCTTGGGGAGTACACAGCTCTCACTGCATCGGAGCGCATTCCGTTCGAAACGTGTCTATCCCTTGTTCAATTTAGGGGCAATGCGATGAATGACGCTTGTGAGGCAACTCAGGGGACGATGGCTGCTTTATTTGGCCTTTCAGCTGATGAGGTGGAGCAGATGGTTACCGAGCTGTCTTTACCTAACGATCTTTGGGTGGCGAACTTTAACTGCCCAGGGCAAACGGTTATTTCCGGCACAGAGCAGGGAGTAGAAAAAGGAATTGCAGCCGCCAAAGAGCGGGGCGCTAAGCGTGCAATTCCGCTCAAAGTGCATGGCGCTTTTCATAGTGGACTAATGAGGCTTGCTGAAGAAAAAATGCGCGTCAAGTGCCAAGAACTTGAGATTTTAGAGAGCTCTATCCCCATTGTCATGAATGTTCCCGGTAACTTCGTGGAGGATCTAGAGGCGATACGAGAGAACTTAATCCGCCAGGTGACAGCACCCGTTCGTTGGGAGCAGGGAGTACGCGCTTTAGCTCCCCATGTTCAGCTGATGGTGGAAATTGGGTGTGGACGTACCCTTGCAGGAATGAATAAACAGATTGGAGTAGACGCTCCCACGATTACAGTAAACAAAATAGAAGATTTAGAAAAATTGGCACAGGCACTATGACGAAATTACTCAAAGAAAAGATTGCAGTGATCACAGGGGGAACGCGTGGAATTGGGAAAGGAATCGCTTCCCGTTTTGTAGAGCAAGGGGCTTCCGTAGCCCTCTTTGGAACCCATGTTGAGCGAGGAGAAGCTGCAGCTCAGGAGTTGCAGGCGCAGGCAAGCGATCCAGGGCAGAAAGTCACCTTTTATCAGGTTAATGTTGGGGATGCAGCTCAGGTCTCTACAGCAATGGAGAAGGTTTATCAAGAACTAGGTGAGATTGATATTCTTGTAAATAACGCCGGTATAACGCGGGATAATCTCTTGATGCGCCTAAGCGATGAGGATTGGGAGGAGGTGCTCACCATCAATCTAAAATCTGTTTACAACACATGTCGTTCGGTGGTACGCCGGATGATGAAAGCCCGCCGAGGAAAGATCATCAATATTACCTCTGTGGTCGGATTGATGGGAAATGCGGGACAGACGAACTATGCCGCTTCCAAAGCCGGAATGATTGGGTTTACCAAGTCTTTGGCTAAAGAGATTGCAGGGCGTAGTATCTGCGTGAATTGCATTGCGCCCGGGTTTATTCAAACTGATATGACAGATGCGTTGAATGAGAAGCAAAAAGAAGCTATTTTGGGGCAGATTCCCATGCAGAAATTGGGCCAGACAGAGGACATAGCGAATGCAGCACTTTTTTTAGCGACTCCGCTGTCCGATTATGTGACAGGGCAGGTTCTCACTGTTGATGGGGGAATGGTGATGTAACCCTTGCCAAAAAGGGTTAGAAAAAAGTATACTTTTGTGATTATTATGTTTTTTTTTGAGGAGCTAAATTTATGTCTAAAGAGGAAACAACCATGTCAATGGAACAAGAAGTAATCGATATCGTAGTCGAGCAGCTTGGTGTTGATGAGCAGGACGTTACTCCAGAGAAGTCTTTCGTCGAAGATCTCAATGCCGATAGCCTGGATTTAACGGAACTAATCATGACTTTTGAGGAGCGTTTCAGTTTTGAAATTTCTGAAGAGGAAGCAGAAAAGCTTAAGACAGTTGGTGATGTGATCAACTACATCAACGAGAAGAAGGGCGAATAGAAATAAGAAAGGCTTCTAATGCCTTTTGGGAGCAGGTATCTTTTAATAAGTACCTGCTTTTTTTTGTGCTAACGTGTGCGAAATTCAGTGGTTTGTGTGTAGGCTTCTAGGAAAGCTAACGCAACAGAAGGACACTCTGCGATGATACTCAATAGGTGGGAGCGAGAAAGAGCCAGTAGCGTAACCGGCTCTATGCTGCAGACCTCGTAGGTACGCGGTCTCTCGTGAAAGAGCGCCTCGTCTCCAAAAAAATCTCCTGCGTGTAGCTCGGCTAACTGTTGTCCCACTTTATTCTGGACTAAAACAGAGCCTTCAACGAGGAGATACATGCGCTGGGCATTCTGATCGAGCTGAAAGACTTTTTCTCCCGATTTATGCGTCACTAGCTCCAAACGATCCGCGATTGTAAGCAGCAAATCAAGGTCAAGCGATCCAAAAAGAGAAGTCTTTTTGAGTAGAAAAGCTTTGTCGATTAAGTTGAGTTTCATACACTTTCCTCAAGTAATTCAGTGGCAAAATGGTGAAAGATTTCATCGCCTTCATTCAGCTTTTTCCGCAGAATGCTTTTCCAGTCAGGCGTATTCAGACGCACCTTTAAGCTGATTGAAACAATTTGATCAGCTAGTGAAGGGGAGTGGTGCATGGCATCTAATAGCTGAGTGAGATTGAAGGGGATGCCACCTCCTTTTAAATACTGTCGAATTTTGTCCTCTGGGCGTCCTTCCTCAATGAGAGGTTCTAGAAGGCTAAAGATGGGCGCTTCACAGGTTTTTTGCAAAGATTCAATGGCCTGCCCTCGGATTTTTCTGCTCCTGCTACGCAGCGTGAGCGAGAGCACTTCGCTCTCCTCAATTGAACCCGCAACACCTAAGATTTGAATGATAAAATCGACAATTGAGCGGTATCCGGTTTGCAGGGTTTTGACTAAAATAGAGAGATCTTGCTCAGGAACTTGCTTTTGGATCTCATGTGCGTGGTAGAAATAGAAATAGGCGCGATCAATTTCTGAGCGTACAATCGAGATCAGGTGCTGCTTAAGAAGCTTGCGATCGATTTTGCCTAAGATTTTTCCTGCTAACAACCGGCACCGAACCGGATAGTGATTTTCGCGGGTCAGCTTGAGAAGCGGTTCTAAGAGAGTATTTCCACATGTAACCCCGATGCGCTCCACGACTTTTCGCTCACTTGGGCGAAAGTGATGTGAGGCTAAAATCAAGTTTGGAATAGAGTCTGGATCAGAAAATTTTTCAAGAGCCTCTAGGCAAGCGAGACGTAATGTGGCATCTGGAGTATAGCGGAGACGGGCCACGATTTTGGCTGCATATTCCTTTAGGTCAGGACGGGCAAGGCGTGCCAACGACTGTGCAGCAGCACGGTTTACATTAAGTGAGGGATGCTTCAGGTAGGAAAAAAGATGCGGAATATGTGCCGAGTTACCTTCAAAACCGAGTATTTTGAGACCAGAACAGATCTCGACATCTAGCTTTGAATCAAGAAGTAGGCGGAGTTTATCAGAAGCCAAGGAGTGAAAAGAGGGAAACTGAGCAGCATGAGGGGTGGTCTTGAGTGTTAAGATAGCAGCAGCGCGTAGTCCCAAATGCTCACTTTTTAAGTCGTGCATGACCTTTTCAGGGCGGTTTAAGCCATGTCTGGCAAAGTAGTAGTGAATAGAACTTTTAATCGCAGGATGAGGCAACACACACCGCCACCGCTCAAGGCGTTCTAAGACAAGTGGATCTGTGGCCCAGTTACTCTCACTAAACAGTTCAATTGCTTTTAGCTTACCGGGCAAACTGAGCTTGCCTAAATGATTAAGAAGACGTGGAAGGACTTTTTTATCCTCAATTTTAAGTAAGTACTCATAAGCCAGTAGCTGCTCTTTTTCTCCCGTATTTTTCAGTTTAGAAAGGAGAAGAAACTCGGCTTGTTTGCGCTCTTTTTTAGAAAATTGCGCAATCCAGTCCAGTGCCTTTTTCTCAAAGCAAATCGCATTGGCAACCAGGTTGCGGAAAATAGCGCGCGCATAATGCGTACGTAAGAGGAGCACTACAGCCAGAGCGGCACACGATAAAATGAGGCCTAAAAAATGCGCTCTGGCCTGAAAAGCAAGAAGCAGAAGGGCTCCGCTAAACATTCCGATGGGTTCAAAAAAGGACTCCACAGATATACGGACTTGGTTTTTAATGCGTGTAGGCACTCCTGATATGAGCAGATTGAGGTTGTTGTCATCGAAAGAATAGACCATCCCCTCGCGGGCAATCATTCCAAAAATGGCAATTGGGAGCGCCTCTTTAATGTTCCAAATTAGAAAAATAGCTAGAAAGAATAGAGGAGCGACAATGATGATATTGTTGATCCCCATTTTTTTCACTAAACGGCTGTAGAGAAGCATCCCAAAGAGCATATTACCCAGTGAGATCCACATCCCGCACGTCCCGATAAATTCCGTTAAATCGTACTCTCGTCTGTTTTTAAAGGCATGTTGAAAAGCATCCATGTAGTTGAATTCCGTGACAATGGCAACCACTTGCATCACGAAATAGAACAGAAGTAGGTAGAGAGTGAATCTCGAGCGAAAAATCGTCTGGACAAGTTGACGTAGTGTGAGGGTAGAGGCTGTATCGGGGTTTTCGCTCGACTCTTCCCAAAGAGGAGAAACCTGGCGCGTAATCAAGTAGATAAAGGGGAATGAGCCAATCATAAAGGCCGTAAATACAACTAAAAGCCCCTGAACACCTAGTGGTTTCAGTAGAAAGGAAATCATGCCTCCACCTAAAGCATCTCCCAGGAATGTGATCGAGTTAAAGAGGCAAAAAAAGCGTTTTCCGTCCTGCAGATCGAAATAGAGATCTACAAAAGCCCAATAAACAATGTAGGTCGAGATGGGAACAATCCAGCCCGCCACTTTAAAAAGAAACCAGATGGTTTGTGTGTTGCGTGGGAGGAGAAAGAAAAAGGTAAGATTTGCGGCAACCCAAAATCCAATCAGGGCGAACAGAAGGTGGCGAATCGGGAGGCGGTTGAGGGCGAAAATCAGGACACCCGAGAGCAAACACATGGAAGCGGCTATGGCTAAATAGGCTCTTGGAAGCGTTTCAGCACCGACATGCTCTAAGAAAAGCCCTTCTGAGAGAGTAAATGTTCCGTAGCCACCGATGCTCCAGAATAGACCCAAAACAATGAACAGTAAGGCCTTTTTCCACTCTCCCGGATAGAGATTAAAAAGTAAGCGAAAAGCTCTTCCCATTCCGGCATACCTTTAGGGGATGTTTACAAGTTGAGAATTTGCAAATATCCTGTTAGCTCTTAACAATTTATCAAACAGGAAAAGTATACTCTTATGAAAGATTTACTTCAACCGATTCAAAAGTAAATTCTTTTTTAGAATAGACCCTTTGTGTCCATAAAAAAGGGCATAGTATGCCTACTATGCCCTAAGTACTTTCCACAAGTGGATGGAAGGTTAGGCGTCGCCTTGAGCCTTTTGTTTACCTCTACTTGCTGCCGCTCCTTGTGCTGGAGGAGGTGGCGCTACTACTGTAGTTGTCGTGGTTGTCGTGGTTGTCGTGGCTGCTGGAGTCCTGGCTGCCGCAGCCGCTGCTGGTGATAGAGGTGCCGTTGCCGCAGCTGCTGCTGCTCCAGCCCCATCAGTGCTGCTGTCATCACCATCACCGTCGTCGTCGTCGACATCATCATCAGCTAATCTAGCAGCCGCTTCTGCTG
>CAYGJC010000020.1:20839-37286 GCA_964350245.1 uncultured bacterium
TCACCGTCGTCGTCGTCGACATCATCATCAGCTAATCTAGCAGCCGCTTCTGCTGGAGCTGCTGCAGCTGCTGCACCTCTACCCGGTTGTAAAGCATGAGGGGCAGTGATTGATGCGTGGCCGCGTCCAACAGCGCGTGGCTGTTCACTTGAACGGCTTCTATTGTCTAGTCCCTGCTTGACGCCTAAGAGGATTGTGATGATTCCCGCAGCCCCTGCACCTGCTAGTAGTGTATAGAGACCTGTTGTTTGAGTCATGGCACCAGCACCTGCCCAGGCAATTTGTAGGTGTCCAAGATAGACGAGAAGGCCGATGACTCCAACGGCGAGTGCTGTCAGTGCCGCCGCTACTACAACCCATTTCACCGCAGTATTACAGCTAGACCCACTATTACTTTTTTGACGTACACCGGCGCCACCAGCTGCGGGTGTCCCCGGGGTGGGGTAAGGAGTAGGCTGCTGCTGACCAAGCCTACTAGTAGGTCCTTGACGTCTAAAGCCTCGATCAGCTCGATCAGTAGGAGGTGTTCTAAGTGAACCACCATCACTACTGTGAGCAACCACCCTGTGCCCTTCTAGGTTAGGTGCTACAGTTGAGGCATCGCCTCCGCCGCCTCCGCCGCCTCCGCCGCCTCCGCTACGGTCTAAATGAGAACGGTCACCGCCCTGTGCGGAACTTGTTGCTGCTGATACTGACATAATATAAACCTCCTAAGGAGTTGTATTGTTAACTTCTCGTTGCCCTCAATTGGCTACATCCCATCTTAAGAGGGATGTCCTTCAAAAAAGAGCTAACATATGCTCTGATTGTAAATAGTATATAAAGAATTGAGATTTATCAGAATCTTAAAGAATTTTTACAACTCTTGGATTCTGGATGTCCCCTAAACCTCTCCTAGGATTTACAGGCGAGTGACGGATACAACTGCTGTGCTGAAGACAAGGGTTACCTCCTTGTCGACGTGTTTGCGGGCGGTAGATGGCGTATTCCTTTAAATCCTAGGCGAGGTTTAGGTGGCATCAAGGTCTTGAGTCTGCCACTTGTAGTAAAATAGACCGCCGCTAGCTGCAGCGGTCATCCCACTGCCAAAAAGGGTGAAAAGAGTGGGCTCAAACCCACCTAGAAGAGCCGTAGGAAACATGCCGGCTAGACAGAGTCCGGAGAGAGCTGCGATAAGACCCGAAATGACCAAAACAACGAGGGAAACAATCTTAACCCAATCGCGCTTTGTGGGCTCAGGTGCGGGCTCAGGTGGCAGTAAATCCCCAACATGGACAGATCCATCTCGAAAGGCTTCAATGAGAGACACTTAATCAACCCAGTTGATGTTACGGAATGAGTGGCGTGAGGCAATTAAAATGACGTCAATGAGCCACCAAATGCCAAGCCCGCCCCCGGTAAAGAGCTTAAGCAAACCCAGTCCAATATGCCCCATAATGAAGCGGTCGACACCCAACGTACCGAAAAACAAAGACATCAGTAGTGTTAAAATCCAGTTGATATTTCTTGGCTCATCCATTTTGATCACTCCTCTTTCCTTAATTGTACTCAATCTACTATTTTGGAAAACGGCTAATCTTAACTTGAGGTAGTGCATGCGAGATCCTAGATTGACTAAAATGGCACAAGTAATTGTGAATTATTCTCTTAATGTTCAGTCAGATGATCGAGTGGTCCTGTCAGGAGAGATAGGAGGGCTGGCGTTGATGGAGGCACTTTATGAGCAGCTGATCATAGCCGGAGCCCATGTCAAAACGACTTTTCTACCCTCTGAATGGGAAGAGATTTTTTTTAAGCACGCCTCAATCAATCAGCTGCAATACACTTGTCCATTTGCCTTGAATGAAGTGACTCTTTGCGATAAGCGAATTCGGGTGATCGGCCCCACAAATACGCGCAACCTCTCTCATGTGGATGCCAAAAAGCAGGCTCTGACGAGTAAGGCGCGTCAACCGATCCTTTCGAAGGTGTTAACCCGATCGGCTGCAGGGGAGCTCGACTGGGTGGTGACGCTTTGTCCAACTGAAGCAGGTGCCCAGGAAGGAAATATGGGTATTTTGGACTATACCGACTTTGTGTTTAAAGCAGCGCATTTGGATGAGGAGGATCCGGTCGCTTTTATGCGGCTGATTGAATCGCGTCAGCAAAAGATCATCGATTATATGGAAGGAAAAAAAGAGCTCCATTTTCAGACAGCAGCAGGAACAGATTTGCGCGTGAACATTGAGGGAATGGTGTGGAAAAATTCGTGCGGTAAACGGAACTACCCCGATGGAGAGGTGTTTACAGGCCCCAACTTAAATAGTGCGGATGGAGGAGTGAACGGTATTGTTAAGTTTACCTTCCCGGCCATCTGGCAGAATACCGTTGTGGAGGGTGTGGAACTGAATTTTGAAAAAGGCTCTGTTGTTGAGGCAAGGGCATCGCGGAATGAGTCCTTTTTGCGCGCCATGATTGAACAAGATGCCGGGGCGTGTAGGCTGGGAGAAATCGCGATTGGGACGAACTACAAAATCAAAGATTTCACACAAAACATTCTTTTCGATGAGAAAATCGGCGGCACATTTCATGCAGCTCTGGGAATGGGGTATCCTGAGACGGGGAATACAAACGTTTCGGCACTCCACTGGGACATGATCTGTGATTTGAGAGAAGGGGGGACTATTTCGGTAGATGGAGAGGTGATCTCACGAGATGGAAAATTTACCTTTCCCGACTGGCCGGACTCACTTTTCGCCGCCCCCTCGGAGAGCTAGGCACAACATCAGACCCAATCCTCCATAGACGGTTCCGAGAACAAAGATCATGGTGCAAACAGTCAGATAAGTCATCCAAATTAACTACGGTGGGTTTCTAAAGAGCGCCTCACCATCCACTTGTTCAAAATCAGGAACGTAACAAACGCAATGCCCCATTGAAACAGGATGGTTCCGACGCTGTAAACGTGGAAGGGACTCCACCACAAGCTGTCGGCTTGTTTGAAACTTTGGTAGAAATACCAACCAATTAAAAAAAGGCCCTGAACGGGTATGAGCACGCCTATGAGGCCATTGTAGAACTTTCCGACTTTAAAGTCATCCGGGCACGAATTGATCGCCTCCCTGCGGAAGCGGTCAACTCCATAGCGAATCACACCAAAAGCAATGAATAATCCATTGACAATCAGACCCAAGCTCCATACCCAGTCCTGATTGTTAAAAAAGGCCATGCTAAGTGCAGAAGGGGTCCCTAAAACAAGAGCAAGTGCACCTGTCAAGATAATAGCGCCATTGCGCTTGACTCCCATCTCACTGAAAACCTGCGCGGTCAGCTGAAGCATGGAGATCATGGAGCTGAGAGCTGCAAACGAAAAAGCGAGGAAAAAAAACGCTGAGAAGGTGGCATGAACGCCTGCGCCTCCCGGAAGCTCATAAAAGAGTTTGGGAAGATAGATAAAAGTAAGACCGGTATTGGTGCTTCCTTCTCCTGAAATAAGAGATTGGATGCCCCACTGATGCTCCAGTGAAAAGGCTGTGGCAAAAATAATTGTCCCCATCAGAAGGGAAATGGCGTTGTTGGCAAAAGCTGTTAAACAGCCATTGACGGTGACACTATCTTTTTTGTGGGTATAGCCAGCATACACTAAGATTAGTCCCCATCCGGCGCCTGTGTCCCACGCATTTTGGGTGAGCGCCTCAATCCAAAGTCTGTGATTGAGAAAATCGCCTAGATCGGGAGTGAAGAAATAGACGATCCCATTCCAGGCTCCGGGAAGTGTCACAGCGCGAATGGCAATGATCACAATAATGACAATCAGAGTGGGAACAAGAACTTTATTACTTCTCTCAATTCCTTTGCTGACTCCTTTATAGATGATAAAACAGCCAACAAGTATTGCAGTAAAGTGAAAAAAAAATGGTTGATAACTATGTGTGAAGCCATTCCATAGGGAATGATGGTCGGTAGTATTTGAGAGCGATCCCGATATACTATAGAAAAAGTAACGCAAGCCCCACCCGACAACCACTGAGTAGTAGAAAAGGATGCCTGTCGTCACCATGGCAATGAATGCGCCCATCCATCCAAAGCGCGGGCCGGCCGTTTTAGCCAGTGCTCCAATGGGAGCACGTTTGACGAGCTTGCCCATGGCAATCTCCGCCAGAATAAGGGGAATAGACCAGATAAAGAGGAAAATGATCCACGGAATAATGAAAGAGCCCCCTCCGTTTTGTGCGACAACTCGGGAAAAGCGCCAGATATTTCCGGCGCCGATGGCGATTCCCATCATGGAGAGGATAAATCCCCAACGTGAAGTGAAGAATTCTTTGGGTTTTTTTGACACCTGTAAATATTAAGTTATGTAATGAGGAGATCGACCCTAACACAGCCGTTTAGATCAATTCCAGAGCAAACTTGACTTTTGTGTTTCAAAACATGTATAAACTTGCTCCTATGAAACAAGATAAAATCTTAGTTGCTCCCTCCATATTAGCCGGTGATTTTGGACATATCGCCGATGAGGTAAAACGCATTGAGCAGGCGGGTGCAGATGCGGTCCATGTCGATATCATGGATGGTCATTTTGTTCCTAATCTCACAATAGGCCCTAAAGTTTTAGCTGCAATCAATAGCTCAACGGAGCTGTTTTTAGATGTGCACATTATGATTTATAACCCCTACGACTATGTTGAGAGGCTGGTAGAAGCGGGTGCGGATCGGATTACGTTCCATTTTGAGGCGACAGAGGATGTAGAAGATACTCTCGCTTTTATTCGAAAGTGTGGTGTGGAAGCAGGGCTGGCGTTTTGTCCTGAAACTTCTGTTGAGTTTGTTCCAAAATTTCTTGATCAATGTGACCTAATCTTGATGATGACGGTTCCTCCCGGTTTTGGTGGACAAAAGTTTCATTCTGAGGTGCTGGAAAAGATCCGATTTGTGCGTCAAACCTGCGATAAGTTAAAATTATCTGTTCCGATTGAGGTTGATGGGGGAATCGACGATCAAACAGCTCCCCTTTGTATAGAGGCGGGCGCAAGTATATTAGTTGCCGGAACCTACCTATTTAAAAACGTTGAAATGCGCACTGGAATTGAAACATTGCGTGGAGGTGGAGAAAAATAAATGGTTGCAAGTCAGCAAATTGTTCCGGGGATGACCCTCTCTTTGGATGGTAAATTGTTTCGCGTAGAATCCGTTGTGAAAGTCACTGTAGCCAAAGGGCAACCCTTCATCAAAACGAGCCTGCGCGATCTGGCTACAGATAAGCCCGTTGAGAAGAACTTTAAGGTGGGTCAGGAAGTTGCAGATGTCCAGTTAGAAGAGAGAGTTTTGGAGTATCTCTATTTAGAGGGCAAAAGCTATCTGTTTTTAGATATCGGCAGTTTGGATCAAGTCCTTGTCCCTCCTGAAATTGTAGGAGACACGGTTAACTTTCTCAAAGAGGGGACAGCGCTTAACGCCATTTTTTATGGAGATACGATTTTTTCTGTTGAGCTTCCTCAGTTTTTAGAGCTGATGGTAGCAAAAACCGGAGAGGCGACTGAGAGCGGTGCCCACTCGAGCTCAACAAAAGAGGCTGTTTTGGAAACAGGCGCTACCATTGAAGTGCCGCCCTTTATTGAAGCGGGTGACGTGATCAAAGTGGATACTCGCACCCTGGAATACATACAACGCGTTTAAAAAGGTAATCAAGTGGATCTTAAACAAATAGAAAAACTCATGGTCGCAATGGAGCGTTCTTCAATTAAAAGAGTAGCGCTGAAACGGGAAGGATTTGAGATTGAGCTAGAACGTGAATCCGCATTTGCTTCTCACACTCCACCGGTTGAAGTGCACCGTGAGGTGGTAGAAAGGCATCCTCCTGCGCCTCACCACAAAGAAGCTAAAGAGACTCCTGCTTCAGGTGTTTTTGTTACCTCTCCGATGGTCGGAACGTACTACAGTTCCCCATCGCCTGATGATCCCCCCTTCGTTAAGGTGGGTGATCAAGTTGAAGGGGATACAGTTCTTTGCATTATTGAGGCGATGAAAGTGATGAACGAGGTCAAAGCCGGAATGAAAGGACGTGTTGCAGAAGTTCTTGTGAAAAACGGCGATCCTGTTGAGTTTGGATCAAATATGTTCCGGATTGAATCATGAAAAAAGTCCTGATCGCCAACCGAGGTGAAATTGCTGTACGTGTGATTCGTGCCTGTCACGATTTAGGCATCGATACTGTGGCTGTCTATTCGCAAGCAGATGCGGAGGCTTTGCATGTACTGTATGCAGATGAAGCTGTCTGTATTGGAGAGCCGGCTGCTTCTCGCTCCTATTTAAAAGTGGCTAATATTCTTTCTGCCTGTGAAATCACCGGTGCTGATGCGATCCACCCCGGCTACGGTTTTTTAAGCGAAAATGCAAACTTTGCCTCTATCTGTGAGAGTTGTGGTCTTAACTTTATCGGACCTTCGCCTCAATCTATTTCTCTTCTAGGCGATAAGGCCCAAGCCAAATCGTTGGCCAAGAGTGCCAAATGCCCGGTGATTCCCGGTTCAGATGGAGTGGTAAAGGATAATGACGAGGCTTTGAAAGAAGCTAAAAAAATTGGTTTTCCTGTCTTTATTAAAGCCGTTGCCGGCGGCGGGGGAAAGGGGATACGGATTGCGCATAATAAGGAGGAGTTTGTTCGCCTCTTTTCCGCGGCTCGCGCTGAGGCAGAAGCAAGTTTTAACAACCCTGATGTTTACCTCGAAAAAATGATTGTAAGCCCTCGCCACATTGAAGTACAAATTTTGGGCGACAAGTACGGCAACTATGTGCATTTGGGCGAGCGTGATTGTACCATTCAAAGAAGACGTCAAAAGTTAATCGAGGAGGCTCCAAGTCCCGTTTTAACACCTGAAATGCGGCAAAAAATGGGAAAGGCAGCGATCAGCATTGCTAAAGCGGCAAAGTACTTTTCCGCAGGTACTGTCGAGTTTTTGCTCGATAAGAATTTAGATTTCTACTTCATGGAGATGAATACCCGTATTCAGGTAGAGCATACTGTTACAGAAGAGTTAACAGGAGTGGATCTTTTGCAAGAGCAGCTTCGAGTGGCAATGGGCCATGAGCTTAAGCTCAAACAAAAAGATATTCATTTTGACGGTCATGTCATTCAATGTCGGATCAATGCAGAAAATCCCGCACATCATTTTGCTCCTTCCCCTGGCCTTCTCGAGTATTACCTACCCCCAGGTGGGCCGCACGTAAGGGTAGATAGCGCCTGCTACACAGGGTATAGAATTCCCCCCTACTATGACTCCATGATCGCTAAGCTGATTGTAAGGGGAAAAGACCGTAAAGAGGCGATTGCGATCGCAAAAAGGGCTCTGAGAGAGTTTCATATTGGGGGTGTCCATTCAACAATTTCCTTTCATCAATACATGCTGGACAACCCTGATTTCCTCGATTCAAAATATGATATTAAATACATCGATGATTTAATTGATTCTGGATTTGAGTTTAATTAAAAGTTTGTTAAAATAGTTACTTTTAAGTGGGAGGGCAACTATGTGGCCAGTTCAGTCCAGAAGTAACATTCAACAAGAAATGTGGGTCTCTCGAATCGCTCCTCATGCCCTGGATCATATTTTTTCTTATTTAGATCCTGTGGCTTTAAGCCGCTCTGCCTGTACGTGTGCTTTTTGGAGAGGACGTGCTGAGCAAGAGTGTTTTTATCGTGCTTTTAGCGACCTTGTACCCTATTACAAGGGGAGAATCGAAAATCTAAAAGATTTTTGTGTAAGCAGGCGTTTTGCTCCTCATTGTCGTTTACCTATTCTTCCTCCCCAAGAGCAGTTTGAGAACCCTTTTGAATCCGAAGACAGGCTGTTTCCCGGCTTTCAGTACGATCCTGTTAAGATGCAAGCTTACATTTATCTTGGAGGAGAAAGAAAAGATCTTGTTTTTTTGCTCGCCTGCTACTTTGGAGATTCTGAAACAGCAAAGATTGCCTTTAGCGTGCATGCTTCTTCTCAGCAGAATGTGACTAATTTGATGCATGCAGCACTTTTTGCCGTTCTAGGGGATCAAGTTGAGGTCTTTTGTTATCTTAAAACGCTTAATCTTAATTTAGAGCAGAAGTTAGAGCTAGCCGGAGTCACTTTGCGCATGCTTCTGAATCGCTTTGCAAAATCGGATGCGATGAAAGAAGCATTAGCTGCCACCACTCCCTAATTCGAAGGTGTGAAGCTTGCCTGCCTTTTTGTAGTGCTTTTCAATTTCGTGTGCGACAAATTCAGGGTCGTCGGTTACGGTAAACAAATCAAAATCGCTCTCTTTCAAACACTTTTCCTTAAGTGGATAGGCCTTTAGCCAATCGATCATCCCTTGCCAAAAGTGTGTGCCCATCAGAAAAATCGGAAAAGGGCTGATCTTTTTAGTCTGTATCAACGTAAGGGCTTCAAAAAGCTCATCAAGAGTCCCATATCCGCCCGGTAAAAAGACAAAGGCTTGCGCGTAGCGGATAAACATCACCTTCCGGACAAAAAAGTAGCGGAATACAAGACGGTATTTGGGATCAACATGGGGATTGGTGTCATCCTCGAAGGGTAGACTCACACTAATGCCACAAGAAGGGCCCTTTGCCTTTTGGGCTCCTTTATTGGCCGCTTCCATAATGCCGGGGCCGCCGCCGGTAATGATACCAAAGCCGCGCTCTGCAATTTTTTCCGCAACATCTATTGCCAACTGGTAGTCGGGTGATTCGGGTTGAGTACGCGCAGAGCCGAAAATAGAGACGGAGGGGCCAATGTAGGTCATGGTTTCGAATCCATCGACAAATTCCGATAGAATCCGAAAAATGCGCCAGGAGTCAAAGTGAGGTTTTTTTGGAATTTCACTCATGTTACTGGATGAATAAACCAGCACTAGATAAAATTCAACTCATGAATTTAGCTGCCTTTAAAGATTTAACGCGCATTGAGCAGACTCTCTTTAATCTACCATTAGTACTTGCAGGGGCTCTTCTTACCTATACTCAGTGTGATGTGACATTGAATTTTCGCATATTCTGGATTTTTCCGGCCTTTTTGCTCGCTCGGATTTCAGGGATGGCCTTTAACCAACTGATTGATCGGCACATTGATGCAAAAAATCCCCGTACCCAAAACCGAACCCTTCCCTCCGGTCGTGTGAGTGAAAAACAGGCGCGCCTCATCGCGTGGGGAGCCCTCGTTCTTTTTTTACTTGTCTGCTTCCAGATCAACACCCTTTGTTTTTTGCTCGCCCCAGTGGTGGCGTTGCTCCTATTTAGCTATTCTTATCTTAAGCGCTTTACCACAGCCTGCCATTTTGTATTGGGATTGATATTTGGCTTGGGTCCACTAATGGCTTCTATTGCCGTTTCAGGTACGATCCTAGTCCCGGCTCTTTGGCTGGGGTTTGCAGCAGCCCTTTCCATCACGGGAAGCGACGCTGTGTATGCCATTCAGGATTTCGAATTTGATCGGAACCACTGTCTTTTCAGTCTTCCCTCCAAATTGGGGATTGAAAAAAGCCTGCAGTTCTCCCGTTTACTACACTTTTTGTGCGTGATTGCACTGGCATTGGTAGGCTTTACTGGGCACCTTCCCGTATTTTATTATGCCCTGGTTCCGTTGTCTGCGGGAATTTTTTATCGCTTTCACTCTAAAATCAGCGAAAAGCCAACCGAACCTCTCTTTTTTTCCTGTAATGTGCAGATTGCCTTCACCATCTTTGGGTTTATTTTAGCGAGTGTAATATGGGACGTTATGTAGTCGGTGTAAGTGGAGCTTCAGGGATCATTCTAGCTCTACATACACTACATGCCTTGACAAAGGGCGGACATCAGGTTGAGTTGACCATGAGCCAGTACGCACTTTATACGGCAGCTCTGGAGCTGGGCAAAGAATATGCTTCGCCTGCTAAGTTGATTTCCCATCTAGAGAAACCGGAGCTTGTAACGGTTCATGCTAATCAGGATGTGGGGTGTGCGATTGCAAGCGGTTCATTTGTCACAGATGGCATGATTATCATTCCTTGTAGCGTAACGACGTTGGCTGCTATCTCCATAGGACTTGGAGATAACGCACTGAGACGGGCCGCTGATGTGACCTTGAAAGAACGGCGCCCCCTTATTATTGTGCCACGTGAGGCGCCTTTTAGTGATATCCATCTAGAAAATATGTTGAAATTGAGCCGAGCAGGAGCGACTATTGTTCCACCTGTTCCCGCTTGGTATACCCAGCCTAAATCTCTGGAGGATGTTGAACACTTTATTGTAGGCAAAGTCCTAGATTCCTTGGGCTTGACTCACTCTCTCTATCCGCGTTGGAAATCAGTCGACTGAGGGGGGCTGTTGAGCGGTGATGGTGTTTTGACGACCATTGATCACCTCATGTAGATTTTCAACGGCAATAAAGGCTTTAGGATCCTCTCTGTGGACGAGCTCTTTTAGCTCCGCAAGCTGGAGTCGTTCCACGACGATATAAAGAATTTCTCGTGCATCGCCTGAAAATCCTCCCCGGCCGTACATCACAGTCAAACCCACTCCGAGCTCTTCCATCAAGATGTCCGCCAAGTGTTGCGGCTTACCGGAGATGATCATGACCGACTTAGTGTCTTCAAAGCCGACGATGACCATATCCATTACCTTAGTGGCTACCGCGTAGGTCATCAAAGAGAGAAAGGCTGTGTGCCAATTTTGATAGACAATTCCTGCCATGGCAAAGATGAAAATATTAGCAAATAAGATTACCTGACCCACCGTGAAGCCGCGCTTACGGTTGATAATGATCCCTAAAATCTCTGTTCCATCTGTCGAGCCACCATGACGAATGATCAATCCAATGCCACAGCCAATGATAAATCCGGCCAGAACGATAACCTCGATTGCATCTCCATGGAACTCCAGAGGTTTTGTGTGTAAAACCCGAGGAACCCAGTAAAACATGGCCAGAGCAATAGAGAGGAGAATCACTGCAGTCAGCATCTGAATGACAAAGTGCCTTCCAATCTGTTTGTAGGCCAGAATGACAAAGGGGAGATTGAAGAGGATCATGAAATAGGGTAGAAGAGGTGTCCCAAAGAGGTGTGCAGCCATCATGGAGAGACCGACAACGCCTCCATCAATCAACTGGTTGGGAATTAGAACAACTTCCACCCCACCGGCAGCCAGCGTAGCACCGATGATAAACCAGAGAAGGGTTTTAAAATAATACTTACCGAAGCGGAAGGTAGAAGGTGTCTGTTTGGACATGAACGCCTCTAAAGGGTTCGCGGGAGACGGGACTCGAACCCGCAACTTCCGCCGTGACAGGGCGGTGCTCTAACCAGTTGAACTACTCCCGCAGAGCAAATAAAAATGGTGGGCGCAACAGGATTTGAACCTATGACCACCTGTGTGTAAGACAGGCGCTCTACCACTGAGCTATACGCCCGAAAAAGGAGATCACTGTACCAAGCAGCGGTATTTAATTCAAGACACCATTTTCAACAAAATAACCTTCAAAGCTATTTTGTCTTTTTAGGAGCTCTTGTCTGTCTGTGAGCTCGTGCACATGAATCGGTACCGCCGTCATATACCCCTCACGTAGTAAAGAAATATCACTATTTTCATCTTCAACAAGTTCTTCAGGTTTCCCTCCGAGCCAGTAGCTAGGACCATGTTCTGTTTCAATGTGGAGGTAAGGATCTTCTGCCCATCTTCCTTTTCCTTGGCGGGTCATGCGGAACCCTTTTACAGACTCTTGAGCGGCATGAGGGAAATTGACGTTGAGGAAGGTGCCTGAAGGAAGAGGGTGTGCGAGCACGTAGTCTACCAATTGGGCGGCATATTTTTCCGCGACGTGGAAGTTGGGCTCTTGACCATTTTCGCATGAAAGAGCAAGGCCAGGAATGCCGCGTAAAACCCCTTCGATTACGGCGCCCACTGTTCCTGAATGCAGTACATTACGTCCAGCATTAGAGCCGGCATTGATTCCCGAAACGATCAGGTCGGGTTTTAAGGATAAGATGATGCGATCAGCCATCTTGACGCAATCAGCAGGTGTACCATCTACAGACCAAGCAGGGGTCTCTTCCGGCCATTCGGATTGTTGAATCAACATGGGTCTCTCCCAAGTAATGCTTACACCTGTTCCCGATTTTTCTGTTGCTGGCGCGATAATGAAGAGGTCAGCACGATCAGCTGCTCGCAAAGCTTTCCAAAGCGCTTTGATGCCTGGCGCATGAATTCCATCGTCATTTGTTAAGATAATACGGGGGCGGTTTTGCATACGTCTCCTTTAAAAAATATAATCTCCTGCAATCTCGCGCCTATCATGTCCATCCAGAACGTGAAAGGTTCGGATTTTGTTCAGCATAACAGGAGAGAGTTGGCCAATGGGTATATAAATAATTTTCTTTCCAAAACGGCCGGCTAGGGTCCTTATTTTACTTCTTGGCGGTTTTTCTGCCACGTAAACAATCACCGGTTTTACCGCATAATCGATAGCGGCACGTAAGAGGATCTCAGCTTTACTACGCAAGCCCACATAATCAGGGTCACTCCAGATATCATAGAGGCGCCTGGGAGGTGTTGTCATCAGAAAGCCCCCGTATTCACAACGGCTAATACCGGGTCCCACGATATTCTGGGAAGTAGAAGTAGCGTAAAAGGCCATATCTGATTCTTGATTATGCTCGCCTATCCATGTCGTACGCCAAGAGTAACGGTCCTTTTCTTCATCTGCGTCGAAAACCACAACGACACTGCTTGCCGCGCCAGGGGGGCGTCCATTGACCTTTACATACAGCTTGCGCTCAAAATAGTGGCGGATTGTCTCACGTGTATCGATTCCATCTTCTAGGCTCGATGAAAAAGGCACACAGCGGGCAGCCTCTTCACTGAGGAGCACCTGACCCTTCTTTTTTAAAAACTCTCCGAAATTTTCGACCACGACATCTTCTGGAGGGTAAGAACAGATGCTAAAGGGAGAAGGGGGACGAAATTTGACAGAAGCGCGGTCTTTGGCTCTTCTTTGAAAATGAAGCCCTTTTTCGCTTTTCTGTTTGAGGTGAAAACGGAGCTGCTTGGAGTGTTTCCACACCTCTTCTACAGTGAGGTTGAGTTCTGGAAGATTGTCGATGTTTTTGCGTAGAGGATAATCTGTGGCTAAATACCACGTTTCATAGGCGTAGTTAGGGTCGACACATCCCTTAGCGGCAGAGAGAATTTTATAAAGGTCGGGCATGAGCTGTCCATGGATGAAAGAATAGTTGCGCACATATTTCATGGTATTGCGCAAGTGATAACCGGGGAACGGATTACCTGTATTCGCCTGGTATCTTTTTGCAGAGGCTTTGTAGAGGTGCAGGAGCAGTTTTTGTCGATCTAACAAAGAAAGCTCAGGATTCAAGCGCCACTCTTCATAGGCCAGAGTATTCCATCCACTCTCAGCCATTACCTCACGGCAAGCATCTTCAGTTAGAGTGGCCAGCTCAAAATGCTGTCTTTCTACAGGATCAAGTTTAGTCAAGTTTTTCTGATCCATCAAGTTAAGAACCGAATCTACATGAGACATACCCCCGATATAGAGAACTTTATCATGTCGAAGCGAAAGCTCTTTCAAGCGACGCGCCATATGTGTTTCACGTTGCAGGTCCAAAGGGTGTTTGGGAATATTGATGGCTTGATATGCCTCATAATACTGTTTAAGACCGATCTGTGTGGTGGCAAAAGGATCGGGCAGCGAGTCGTAGTGGATCGGATAGTTCTCGACATCCAGATCGATGCAATAGGCAGCAATGCCCTTCTCTAATGCAGATCGAAGCCCCTCAAACGCACCGTCACACGGCTCACACAAAAAGTAAAGCGCGTCCGCGGCAACCACACTGATATCGGGCAGACGCATGGCTGCCCTCTGAAAAAGCCCCTCCATCGTCTCAGGGAGCTCTACCGCGACTGCATCAGGCTTAAACTCTTCAAACGCCCGCTTGACAAACAGCGCCATCTCCATTGTGTAGTGGAGGATCGGCACAGTGTAGATATTCCCTTTGATCATAATGTATGGACAGTCGCCTCATCTCCTAGGGTCATGACAATTGCTTGTCGCAAGATCGCCTCTGGATCGGCTTTGCCATCTAGGGCTTCTAGTCGCTTTGCAGCATAACGGGCAATATTGATTCCATCACGCACCGTGTAAGATTCTTGGTTGGCGTGAGCTCGCTGTAAGAATGTCACCACATAATTGAGGATATCCTCTTTTACAAAGGGAAGATTTTCACTTAGGATTCTTTTTTCTTCATCGGCCTCGGGAAAATCCAGAAAAATCTGAGGTTGCAAACGGCTGTGAATATACTCTGGCACCTCAAAAGTTGAGGCGTCATCATTCATTGTGATACAGATGCGAAAGTCGGGGTGAGCTGAGACTTTCAAGCCAGCAACAATTGATTCGATATAGCGGCGCGCATCTAAAAGGGGAGCCAAAGAGGCCCAAGACTTTTCACTCATGCGGTTTCCCTCATCTAGAATACAGACCCCACCACGAATCATTGCTGTGACTAGCGAAGAGGCCACATACCGGATACCACCCGTTTTATCGATGACCGGAGTGATCAACAAATCTTCTGGACGCGTATCCATTGTGCATTGAAAGATATAGACCTGCTTATCCAACTTTTTTGCCGCCGCATACGCAAGCGTTGTTTTCCCTACCCCGGGTTTGCCGATTAGGCGGGGATTGAGAGGAATGTCGTTTGCATGAATCACAAGCCAAGAGGCGAGGAGTTGATCTAGCACATCTTGTTGACCAACCCAGTGAAAGGGGAAGGCATCTGGAAATCCAAGAGCGATTTCCACCCCATCGATTTGGATTCTACTTTCGTGTTCAGTCATGTTGTCTCCTTGCTTTATCAGACCCATAAACAAGTCCGGCGTGTGCGACATTCGCCCGCGTATTGGGAAATAGTTCTTCTAGTTCGGTGAGGAGCTTATCGACTTTTTTTCGCATTGAATTTTGTCCCACCGGGCATTGGCACGTGATTCGTGCAAAGCCCTGATCCTTTGCAAACTGACGAATATCTTCCTCATTAACAAGAATAAGAGGTCTGATGATGGTAATTCCATAATCCACCATCTCCAACTTAGGAAGATTACCCACAAACTCTCCCTTATGTAGGAGGTTCATCAAAACAGTTTGGGCATGATCGTCTCTGTGGTGGCCGAAAGCAACCGTCTGGGCTCCGATATTCTTTGCGGCCTCAAAAATCAAGCGTCGTCTCTCCCTTGAGCAGCTGTAGCAGTTGAGCGCTTCTCGCTTTTGAGTCGAGGTTTCTGAGATAAAGGGGACAGAGAGCTTCTCACAGATAGCGCGTAAGAAATTTTCTTCTATCCCCGCACCACATGAGAATTCTCCACCCACATGAATCGCATGAATATCTAGCTCCGGGAAGCCCCGTCCAGAGATTGCTTTCAGCATATACAAAAGAGTGAGGCTATCTTTTCCTCCACTTAATGCCACAGCAACTGTAGAGACTCCACTCAGCATCCCATATTCATAAAGAGCTTTGCGGATTGCACTCTCCAGTTTTTTTCCAAGCTTTTTCCAAGGAGGGTGTGCTATAGGTAACGTAATCTCAAGCATAGAACAGGGAGTATAGCAGGAAATTGAATTGGACATCATCAATAAGATGCGTTAAAATGATTCCGATTTTAAAAAACGGTGTGCAATGACAAAGAAATTGGGTAGAAACGATCCTTGCCCCTGCGGCTCCGGGAAAAAATACAAAAGCTGTTGCATGAAAAAAGAGCAAGAGCAGTCAGCAGCAAAGTACACAGCCTCCGGTAAAAGAAAATTTAAAGCAACCGTTCTGAGCGCCCAAGATAAGAGTCTATCCGTTTTTGGCCGTTCCGCTACCGTTCAGCAAGTTCCGGAGAAAAGCGATACCCTAGAGAAGCTTAAATTTCGGATGACCAACAAAGACTTCAAGCAAAAGGCTCCCGAAAAACCGATCAAATTTGAGGGATCCGAACAGAAGCCCGAAGATCGTGAACAAAAAATTCCTAAACCCGACCAAACCTTCAAACCCACATCAGAGGACTTTAGAAAGAAAAAATAATTGTTCAGAAACAAGTGGTTTTGCTATAAACACCACTCTTCCATGCTGGAGTAGCTCAATTGGTAGAGCACCCGACTTGTAATCGGACGGTTGAGGGTTCAATTCCTTTCTCCAGCATCTTTTTTTTGGGGGTGTCGCATAGTGGCCAATTGCATCGGACTGTAAATCCGACTCCTTACGGATACGCTGGTTCGAATCCAGCCACCCCCAACCGTATGGCGGGTATCTTCGACAAAGCCCCGACTAGCCCGTGCTACTCGCACTGTGCTACTCGGGGCTTTGCCGAATCTACCCACCCTACGGTTGGGGGTCTACCCCGGAGTCTCTAGAACTTAGCCCGTGCTACTCGCACTGTGCTACTCGGGGCTTTGCCGAATCTACCCACCCT
>CAYGJC010000021.1:0-32676 GCA_964350245.1 uncultured bacterium
AAATACCGCTAAGTTCACTATCTTGTCCGCTGCTCTGCCAAGTGACAACAAAGCCTCCATTTTGAAGCGCTGCTACACTGGGCATACGTTGATGGGAGACCGTATAGGTGTTAATGGGGAACTCCGGGCCTACTTTTTGACCGGAAGCATTAAAGCGCTGCCCGTAGATGCCAGTAAAACTGCCATCTTGTCCAGTGCTATCCCAAGTGACAACAAAGCCCCCATCTTGAAGGGCTGCTACATTGGACCTAACTTGATGGGAGACCGTATAGGTGTTGATGAGGAACTCCGCTCCAGTTTTTTGACCAGCAGGGTCAAAACGCTGCCCATAAACTCCCCATTCATCACCATCTTGTCCGAAGCTTTGCCAAGTGACGACAAAGCCTCCACCTTGAAGAGCTGCCAAACTGGGGTTCTCCTGAGGGGAGATTGCGTAGGTGTTGACAGAGAATTCAACTCCAGCTTTTTGACCCTCAGCGTCAAAGCGCTGCCCATAAACTCCCCATTTATCACCATCTTGTCCGAAGCTTTGCCAAGTGACCACAAAGCCCCCATTTTGCAGGGCTGCTACGTTGGAAGAGTCTTGGAAAGATGTTGTATAGGTATTTACGGCAAACTCTGCACCAGTTTTTTGACCTGCAGCGTCAAAGCGCTGTCCATAGATGCCAGTAAGATCACCATCTTGCCCTCTACTCGTCCACGTTACGACAAAGCCCCCATTTTTAAGGTTTGTTACGCTGGGATTCAATTGAGAAGAAATCGTATAGGTGTTGACTAGAAACTCCACTCCTAATTTTGCTCCTGAAGCATCAAAGAGCTGCCCATAGATGCCCTCACCGTTACCATCTTGTTCTAGGCTTTGCCAAGTGACAACAAAGCCCTCATCTGGAAGGGTTGCTATACTAGGTTCACCTTGGTGTGATTTCGTATATGTATTGATAAGGAACTCCACCCCTACTTTCGCGCCTGAGGCATCAAAGCGCTGCCCGTAAACACCATCGCCATTACCATCTTGTCCGTAGCTCTGCCAAGTGACGACAAAGCTCCCATCTTGAAGAGCTGCTACGCTAGGTTTATACTGATTATCGGTTGTATAGGTGTTGATGGGGAACTCTAATCCTGCAAAAAAGGGGGCTACGGTTGTAGTCACCAAGCTGGGTGCTGCTGTCGTTGTTACCACATTGGATGTTGCGGTTGTAGTCATCACTTCGGATGCTGTGGTTGTAGCGGCAGCTGCAGCAGCTGCAGGTAACGCAGCCGATAGGACTCCTGCTGCGAGTAAAGGCACCTGAAGCGTTGAGACCCTATGAGTGCTTGAAGACAGGATTTCTACCGCTGTGTGTCCGGGTGAGCTAGCGTAGCCACCGGTTCCATGCAAAGTTGCGAGAAGCCCTAAAACGACAGCTTTTAGTCTGCTTGGTTGGTTTTTCTGGTTCTGGATAAACTGTTTAAACTGCCTTTTATTGACAGGATTGAGAGAGCTATAAAACCAGCCTTTTTGGAAGGTATAGAAGTGCGCTCCTTTTCTAGAAAGGAGAGCTTGGCTTTTTTCCTCCCGGCTTCGATTGAGCGCTTTGAGGTTCTTGAATCTTTCAAAGGTTGCTCCCACACGATGGAGATAATAGGTCTGATCATTATGGAGATCGATCACTTTCCATGTATGGTGATGCTCTTGGGCGCTTAAATGGTGAAAGTCAAGGGGAGCGCTTACTGCCAGAGAGGCCATTGAATAACGTCCGATATTATAACAAGAGGCCATAAAAAAATCCTTTTTTGCAGCAGTTTAAAGAAAGTGTCTCTAAAATTAAACCGGAAAAATCGGTCAGATCTTGCACCTTTCTTCTTCTCCCTGTATACTGCGCCAAATTGGAGGAAGAAGATATGGCACAAATAGGAACAAGCGACTTTCGAAGCGGTTTAAAAATAGAAGTGGACGGGCAGCCCTACACGATTGTCACCAACCAATTCGTTAAACCGGGAAAAGGGCAAGCTTTCAATCGTGTCCGCATGAAACACCTCCTGTCCGGACGGGTGATCGAGCGTACCTTCAAGTCGGGAGAAACGGTAGAACAAGCTGATGTAAAAGAGACGCAAATGCGTCTTCTCTATGTCGATGCAAGTGGTGCTACTTTTATGGATGATGAGTCTTATGAGCAGATCACCATTGACAATGATAAAATCGAAGATGTGAAGCAATGGCTTTTGGATGATGTGCTTTATGCCATTGTTTTCTACAAGGGCGAGCCGGTTACCATCGAGCCGCCTACCTTTATGGAACTAGAAATCACCGAAACAGATCCTGGAGCGCGCGGCGATACAGCCTCTGGGCGCGTGATGAAACCGGCAACCCTATCTACAGGTGCTGTTGTTCAAGTGCCGATTTTTATCGATCAGGGCGAGGTTGTCAAGATCGATACCCGCACCGGCGAATATGTCTCTCGCGTTAACAAATAGGCTCCGAGAACGCGCCGCTATGCTGGCCGCTGCTCGCGCTTTTTTTGCTGAAAAAAACGTAATGGAAGTCGATGTCCCGATTCTAAGCAAATGCGCTTCTATTGACGCTCACATCGATCTAATTGAAGCAAGTTGCCTTGGAAAAAAAGCCTTTCTTCACTCCTCTCCCGAATATGGAATGAAACGTCTTTTGGCTGAAGGGAGCGGAGATATCTACCAGATTTCACACGTCTTCCGCAATGATGAGAGGGGAGAGCGGCACAATCCAGAATTTACCATGGTCGAGTGGTATCGATGCGGCTTCACTTTTCAGGAGATGATTGCCGAGACGATGGCCTTTGTGCAGCTCTTTTTACCTGACGCTGCTGCATTTGAGACCTTGACCTACAGACAAGCGTTTGCGCGCTACGTAGGCCGTTTGCCAGATGACCTTGAAGAGCGCGATCGCCTGTTTGCCTTTGAAATCGAGCCGCATCTGCAAAGCACCATTCTCTACGGCTTTCCTCCCGAGCAAGCCGCATTGGCGCAATTAGATGAAGAGGGGATGGCCGCGCGTTTTGAGCTTTTTTATCGTGGTGTGGAGTTAGCAAACGGCTACCATGAGTTAACTGACCTGGTAGAACAAGAAAAACGCTTGGATGAAGCCAATGAGGCACGTATGAAGATGGGTAAACAAAGCTATCCTATCGACACCCATTTTTTGGAGGCTTTAAAGAGTGGCATTCCCAATTGCTGTGGAGTGGCCGTTGGCTTTGATCGGCTGATGATGCTTCGAGCGGAGACATCATCGTTGGCGGATGTTCTCTCAATTGCGTGGGAGGAAGAGTGATGCGCATTGCTTTTTTATTTGATAATGATGGGGTTTTGATCGATAGCTCTGAGTTGCACTGGCGCTCTTGGCAGCTTCTGATGGAAGAGGAGCCTGCTATCAGCATGTCGCATGAGCACTTTATCAAAGGATTTGGCAAGCGAAATGACCTAATTTTGGAAGAGTTGGCGCCTCATGTTCCCAAAGAGACAAGAAAGGCTTGGGCAGAAAAAAAAGAGGCGCTTTTCCGTCAATGCGCCCGTGGCAAAATAGATCTTTTGCCAGGTATGGAACCTTTTTTACAAGCTGTTGTGGATGCAGAAATTCCCCATATTATCGCCTCTTCCACCCCCATTGAAAATCTTGAGATGTTTATTTCATCTACTATTTTGGGGCGCTATTTTGATCACTATCTCTCAGCTGAACAGGTTGCCCATGGAAAGCCGGCCCCCGATATTTTTATCGCAGCAGCCCACCATTTAGGATTTGATCCATCTGAGTGTATTGTGATTGAGGATGCCCCAGCAGGTATTGAAGCAGGAAAAGATGCAGGCGCCTTTGTGGTCGCTTTAGAGACAACACATACGCGCGCCAGTCTATCTGACTATGATCTGATCTATTCACAGCCTAAAGACCTCGATTTACAAGAAATATGTGCAGCCTTTACCGTTTGGAAAAAAGGAAAATAGATGAGAGAACACTGGGGGTCGCGGCTTGGATTCATTCTGGCCGCACTCGGCTCAGCAATTGGTTTGGGAACACTATGGAAGTTTCCTTATGTGACAGGCGACAATGGAGGAGGTCTCTTTGTCGTCTTCTACCTTGTGTTTACTCTCATTTTGGGAATACCTCTCTTTATCGGAGAGTTGATCATTGGAAGACGGGCACAGCGGGGTGCTGTGGGCGTATTTGCCGAACTTTCTGGAGAGTCTAGCCCCTGGCGTACAGTGGGTTGGTTGGGAGTAGCTGCTTCTTTTTTGATCCTCTCCTACTACTGTGTGGTTGCGGGTTGGGGCCTGAATTACCTGATGCTTTCGCTCAATCAGATGTACGAAACACGCACGGCAACAGAAATTTCAGGCATTTTTGGCATTCTCTCTAGCTCTGGCGGTATCTCCCTCTTTTGGGCACTGGTCTTTTTGCTCATGACCTTTGGGGTGATTTTTCAAGGTGTGCGTAAAGGAATTGAACTGTGGAGCCGCATTTTAACCATTGCTCTTTTGGCTTTGCTGATTATACTGTGTCTCTATGCGACGACTCTTGAAGGATTTGGGAAAGCAATCGACTTTCTCTTTCATCCGCACCTGCACACAATTAAACCCTCCGGGATTATTGAAGCGCTCGGCCTCTCTCTATTTACCCTGAGCCTGGCGCAAGGGATCATCATCACATACGGTAGCTACCTAAAAAGCACTGAAGATGTGGCCAAAACGGCTTTAATTGTCGGTCTGATGGTGGTTGTGGTATCCATGATCACCGTGTTAACAATCTTCCCTGTGATTTTTACCTTTGATCTTCCTGTGCACGGAGGGGCAGGGCTTATTTTTGAAACACTGCCCTTGCTCTTTAAGTCGCTTCCGGGTTCTATGATTGTTTCAACACTCTTTTTCACCCTCTTTGTCTTTACAGCGCTCACCTCCGCTATGGCCTTACTTGAGGTTGTGGTAGCCAATCTCATCGATCTCTATCACTGGAGCCGAAAAAAAGCAGTCTGCTGCTCTACAATTGCCGTTTTCATCGTCAGTATTCCCAGCGCGCTTGCGGGATCTCAAGACCTTTTTAAAGATTGGCTCCCGATGTATGGAACCAATTTTTTTGGAACCATTGATAGCCTAGTTTCTGTTTGGCTCCTTCCTGTAGGAGGGTTTTTGACAGCCCTTTTTATCGGCTGGCGTTTAAAAAGAGAAACGGTACAAGATGAGTTTCTCAAAGGGACAACGCTCGGTTACCTATTCAGCGGCTGGTACTTTCTGATTCGATGGGTGGCGCCGGTTGCTGTAATCCTCATCTTTCTGCAGAAAGGGGGATTTATCAACCTAGACGCCCTGTTTTGACCTACTTGAAGATCTCTTGGAAATCGACCGGCTCGGCTCCACAGACGAATATGGCGTTTTTTAATCCCTTTAACTTACGGACCATCTGACTGTAGACGCTCTTATAGTCGCCTGCCTCCTCTGTGCAAGGGGGAAGGTTAATAAAGGCTAAATCAGCATCAGCTGAGAAAAAACCGATGGTTTTGATCTCATCTTCTTCAGTGGCCACATAGATTTTGAAATCGACATTAAAGCGGCTCTGAGCAAAAAAGTCCTCTAGATACCTAAGTCTTTGCTCACGGGCAATCTCGCTACTTACGATTGACTTTAATGTGAGGTGGCTCTTTTTGAGCCCATAACTCGATTGAAACATGTGGGCTAAGACAAGCGAGAGTTCACTGCTTTTACGGTTATCGGAGTCCCACCAGATATCGATTTGGACTTTTTTTGCAAAAGGTTCACCATCCGACTTCAAAACAAGAGCGTTTTTGCCTGAATGGTAGGCAAGAGAGATCAAATCCCCATTCACCTCATTATTACTGCCTTCCGCGTGTGTTAGAAGAACAGTATTGTGCTGCAGAGGCCCAATACCGTGGGAGGTAATCAACTGCTTATAGGTCTTTAGAACACTCTCTTCTTGTCTCACATCAACAAAGGCTTTCATCTTTCTTTTTTTCAAAGTAGAGACGATCGATTTCTTGATGGTGGCACTGTTGCAAGAGGTTTTTTTCTCAATTATATTAATAAAGGAGAGAAAGCCATTTCCTTTTGTGATTTTCTGCGTGAAGTCCAACAGGTAAGTTGGAGGGGTAAGGGTTGAGGAGAAAATTTGCAGGTGAGGGCGCCACGAATGTGCGCTCACTTTTGATTGCATCAACCGATACATGAGCGAACGGCTAAAGTAGAGCATGATAGCCGAACACATATTGTCCCAATTCGAACTCAACTTCCGGCCCCTAAAAAAGTAGAGACAGATGACCACAAGAGTCGAAATGAGCGTTGCTCCCGGGTTAATCATCAACATGGCAATGAGACAAAGCAACGCTCCTGAAAGAGAAACGATGGCAGGAACACTAAAAGAAGGTCTCCAGCTTGGACTTTGAATCAAGGTTTCCATTCCGGCGACCAAGTTCAAAATGCCGTAAGAGATGAGGAAGAACATGGTCAATAGTGGGGCAATTAAGTCGATTTTACCAAAATACAAGCAGGGGGCAACTAAGAGAAGAGTGAACAGAAAAGCAATGCGGGGCTCTTGTTTTTTACGGCTCTCTTTTCCTAAAAAGCGAAAGAGCACACCATCTTCCCCGAGTGCTTGCAATGTGCGCGGCGCTCCAAGAAGCCCTCCCAGAGCGCTAGAGAGGGTCGCGCCCCAAATGCCTAAAATAATGAGGCTTGAGTATTTGGCCAGATGGGCGCATACCATGTTGTCAGTGACGAGCACCTCTCTTGGAGCCCGCTCCCACAAGAGCCAGGCAAGCAATGAATAGACCACAAGTCCGACCAAAACAGAGACGATGGAGCCAATGGGAAGCGATTTTCTTGGGTTTTTGAGAACACCCGACATGGAGACGCCTGCCTCAATTCCCGTCACAGCGGGGAAAAAGATGGCAAAAGCAGCCCAGTAACCAAGTTTAGGTCCCATAGTTGCAACAGCATCAACCGAAACAATGGGGTCTCCTAAAACGATAGAGACCAAGGAGGCGACGATCGCTAGAAAAATGAGAAACTGCGTTTTGAGGACAATGTTTGTGGAAAAGAAGCCTAGGAGTCCCAAGATCAAAAGCGTGCCCATGCGGATGTGCATCTCATCAAAAGCAGGATAAAAAGCATGTAGCGTTTCTGAAAAACCTAAGATATAAAAGGCGATACCAAACGCTTGCGCTAAATAGATGGGAATTCCGATTGCTGTTCCAAAGTCGATACCTAAAGAGCGTGAGATGATATAATAGGCGCCTCCCTTTTTAATCTTCATGTTGGTGGCGACAGTGGAGATAGAAAGAGCCGTGATAAAGGTGATCAGCGAGGCGATGCTGATGATAGAAAGGGTAGGGATCAATCCAATGTGACCAAGAATGGTGCCCAGACGCAGGTACATAATGACGCCAAAAATAGAGAGGGCGCTGGGTAAGAAGACTCCAAAAAAAGTACCATACTTAGATGCTGTTACTTTTTTCTCAGCAGGAGCTGTTGCAGATAGAGAACCTTGCAGTGTTGACATAGAAATCCCGGTTAATTTGAGCAAATGTTAGGCAGATTTTTTTTATGTGGCTAGAGAAAAGATTTTGCAGTATACCTGGGGGCATGGAAATTTCAGAAGTTGGGGGAGCCAAGGCGGTTGGCGCCTTGCAAAAGAAAGAGGGCGTGCGGCAGATCGCACCACAAGATCACCTTTCGATCTCTCCTGAGTCGGAAAAAAGAGCCGCTTGGGTGGAGATGTTAAAAGAGATGCCTGACATACGTCCTGAGAAAATGGAGGTCGCCATGCAGGCGAGCCCGTCTAGTTTTGAGCTGGCACAAAAAATTCTTACAGCTGATAGCTAAAACGTTTCTGCCAGTCCATCACCCACGAAAAGCCCTTCTTGTCTTTGCGGAAAAGAAGCCGTTCTACCAGGCATTCCGTTTCGTGGAGCTCAAATAGATAGAAAGTCCCATCAGGCCGATGCGCTGCCGAACCACTGTTAAAGACAAGAGGAAGTCCCTCGCTGCGCCGATCCTTAATATAATAGCTGTGGTCGTGCCCATGTAGGTAGAGCTTCACTTGTGGGTGACGCTTTAAGACTTCCTGTAGTGCTAAAGCGCGCTTCAAATCATGCATATGACGCCCGGTAGGATAAAGAGGAAAATGGTTACCCACAATCACCTGATCTCCTTTTGGAATCGCGTCTAAAACTCTTTCAAGCTCTTCTTCCGTTTCAGGGTAAAAACGCCCTAAGGCAAAGAAAGGAGGTGTGGCGCAGGCGCAATCTAACCCCACCCACCACCACCCCTTGCCCAAAGATTTTCTCTCGACTCTTCTCTGCTTAAGGTCTTCCGAAGGGAAAAAATCGTAAAAGCGGCGTGTTTTTTCCACAGATTTGGTGTAGCAGTCGTGGTTGCCAGGCAAATAGTGTACCGGTTGGGAAAAAGACTCCACAAAGGCTCTACCTTCCGCAAATTCAGAGTCGAGGGAAAGTGAAGAGAAGTCGCCTGTTACACACACATGTTCAACATCTAATGAATCAAATAGCTCAGGTAGATGAGTTAAGTGCTCGGTTTGGTAGGCGTGCCGCCTAAATAAAAGCAGATTTAAATTGCCCACCCATCTCTTGGTTAAGAATTGGTTAGGGTTCGCTGTGATATGTGAAAAATGCGGATCTGAAAGGTGAACGAGTCTAAGTGTTTCCATAAGGCCTTTATAGCACAGCACACAATATTGAAATCACGAATCTTTTTATTTCTTATTATGAAGCTGACATACTAAACTTTGTTTTAAAAAGTGAATTAGCTGCAATTAAATATAGAAAAACAGTAAGATTAATTCTTGTTTTATTTAATTTAAGAATTTATGAGCGTTTCAGGGATAAGAGATTTTTCAAACTCCAGGGTGGGTCAACTTACCACTTCGGGTTATAAGAGTGCTCTTAGAGTGGGGGGAGCTGTTTTTTGTATGAAAAACATCCCCAAAATTTCAAAAAAAGTTTCCGAATGGATCAAAGTAAACGGGCACTTAGGGACCATTTTAAATGAGCTGTTGCCCCAACGGGTAAAAAATTTGGCTAATAGATGTGCCTCCTATCTAGGCGCTCCTGTGTCTTTGTTACAAGTTCATCTATACGATAGAGGATACAGACGGATTGCCTTTTCCAAATGGTATACAAACCTGATATCACCGGTTATTGAAGAGCTAATCTTTCGGCTTGCTGCCCAAAACGGAATTAGGTGGGTCCTTCTCAAAGCACAGGTTCCTAATAGTGCGGCTACAGTGACAAGCATCCTCGTGATCGCGCTACTCTTTGGTCTAGTGCATAATGAGGATTTAAGGAGTGCAGAGTTTTTTTCTACCTTCACGGCTGGAGCCATTTTGGGAGCTTTGCAAGCTTATGGAGGGCTTTACCATGGATTCATAGAAGCCGTTGTAGCGCATGTCTCCTACAACACGATACTAGATAGATGGCCCTAGAATTGTCTCTAGGAAGAAGTTCTTTGAGACCGAATGACTCCAGTTAAACCACTTCTTTCTGGTAGATCACGACTGACGCTCACATTTGTGTATGGGTCAGCGCTTACAACAAGATAATACAGTCCGTCTTTGTCGGAACATTTTGTGAACTTTGGCTGCATATTCTTGTATAGGGCTTTTTGATCTGAAAATTTAGCCGCTAAAACAGCTAAGGTAGCCTCAACTACACTTGGAGGACTATAATTATCTCCAATAGCTTTAGTCTGTTCAGCAAAAGGCATATGTTCAGTCCCTGGGACTACCTGCTTAGCAATTAAAATCCAATAGGAGTCTGTTACTTCACTACAATTGCTGTTAAAGTGAGTACTATAACGTTTTTCAGCAAGGGCTCCAACAATTCCCGCAGGAACCAAAATAGCAAAATGGCTCTCTTTTACCTTTTTACCAGGCCAAAAAGGGCAGTCAGAATCTAAAAGTTTCTGAAGATCAAAAGGAAGAGGCTTATGAGTCATACTGAGTCCAAGATGTTGGCTCCATCCGGCTGCTCCAAACGGAGGGACTTCTTGCATCAGGTCCAGGTCCACTTGCTCAGATTCGGGTACAAAAAAACTACATACATAGTTGTAGCAGCTATTTATTACGCTCATTTTTTCTCCTGCAATTATAGGTATCTTAACATAAATTGGATTAGTTTCAGTAAAAAATATTTATTTAATTGCTTACCGTTTTTTTATCTTTCTTATTTAGAGCGGTTTATATTTTTAAAAAAATAATTAATGGCAATTGGTTTGCCTATTTACGTGGTTTAGTATTAAATATAAGTATTAGAGGGTAAACCTCTTAATTCTCTTTAAATACAAGGAAGGAGAAGGAGCATGGCTAGAAGACAAAATGCAAGACCCGGTCGAGGAAGTCCAACACGCCGTCAGGAGCCGCCTCGTCGTGAAGCGAGCCCCAATGCGCGACCTGTTGAGAGTCAACCAAAGCGCCAAGAGCGTACGGAGGAACAAAAGCAAGACCGCAACCGCCGGTCATAAAAATTACTGCTTAGATCGTTGAGGTCTAAGCGGGGAGTGAGATGCGCTAGCGTTTCACTCCCCACTCTATTATTCTTCGTCTTCCGGCGCGTCACCAATCAGCGCTTCTGAGATCAATACGATGCCTGCCACAGAGGCTGCATGTGTTAAGCAGTTTTTCACCACTTTTACAGGGTCAATGACACCCGCTTTAAGAAGATCTTCCATTTTCTCGGTCAAGGCGTTGAATCCTATTGAGCCTTTTTGTGCTTTTACGTCGGCCAACACAACGGATCCATCGAATCCTGTATTGGTTACAATCTGCCGAAGAGGCGCTTCGCACGCTCGCGCTAGAAGCTCTGCTCCAATTGCCTCGTCGCCTTCTAATTTAAGGGACTCTAGAACCTTGCTCGCATGTAAGAGAGCCGTTCCGCCACCGGCAATAATTCCTTCTTCCATAGCAGCTTTGGTGGAACTTAAGCTATCTTCAAACATCTGTTTCTTTTGCTTAAGCTCAGGCTCTGTAGCTGCTCCGACTCGGATAACCGCTACACCTCCCTTGAGCTTTGCCTTCCGTTCTAGCAATTTTTCCTGATCATAAGAACTGGTTGAGTGGGCGTGTTCACTTTCAATTTGTGTAATGCGCGCATCAATTGCTTCGTGATCTCCTTTTCCACCCACAAGCGTCGTTGTCTCTTTCGTGATCAGAACACGCTCACACGTTCCTAGATTATCCACGCCAGCATCTTTTAGATAGATACCTGCCTCTTCAGAAATAACAGTCGCTCCAGTTAGAACGGCGATATCCTCGAGCATGGCTTTGCGGCGATCTCCAAATCCGGGAGCTTTAACAGCTGTCACTTTCAGCGTACCACGAATTTTATTGACTACGAGAGTAGCTAAGGCATCGGCTTCCATATCTTCACAGATAATCAAAAGTTCACGGCCACCTGTGGCAACAGCTTGTAAAACAGGAAGCAGCTCTTGAATAGACGAGACTTTTTTGTCGACCAGAAGCAGGTAGGGGCTCTCCATTTCGATACTCATCTTCTCTTGATCAGTGACAAAGTAGGCACTGATGTAGCCGCGATCAAATTGCATCCCTTCGACCATCTCAATGACCGTTTCGGTTCCTTTGGCTTCCTCAATCGTTACGACGCCCTCTTTTCCCACTTTTTCAATCGCATCCGCAATCACGGTCCCAATCTCCTCATGACCCGAAGCAGAAACGGTCGCGATGTTTTTTGTGTCTTCGCGTCCCTTAACCGGAATGGCCTTTTCTTCTAGCTCTTTAAGGACCATCTCAACAGCTTTGTCCATGCCTCGCTTAAGGCCAATCGGGCTGGTGCCAGCTGCGATATGCTTAATTCCATGCTGAACCAGTGCATCGAGAAGCAGAGTTCCTGTGGTCGTTCCGTCACCACACTTATCCTTCAACTTGCTGGCAACTTCTTGAGCCATTGCCACGCCCATATTTTCGTATTGGTCAGGAAGTTCAATATCTTTCACGATACTGTTTCCGTCGTTCGTGATTGTAGGCGCTCCCCAACTCTTTTCTAGTCCAACATTGCGTCCCTTTGGCCCTAAGGTAGAGCGGACAGCGTCCGCAAGCTGCTGAATACCTTTTGCTAATTTATCACGCGCTTCTTGTTCAAAGACAATTTCTTTTGCATCAGACATAGGATTCACCTCTTAAAATTTTAAGTGTAGAGAAAGGGAGTATAGCAGGTTAAGCCGACACCATCAATACAATTTCCCCTTTGGGGGTTTTCTTCGAGAAGAGCTCGACGAGCTCTTGAGCAGATCCCTCAACGTACTCTTCAAATTTCTTTGTCAGCTCCCGGGCCACCACACACCTGCGCTTTGGATCCAACGCCTCCAAAACCTTCAAGCTCGCGACCAATCTAAAAGGGGACTCATAACAAATCGAGGTGCCCGGATAGGCTAAAATCTCCTCAAAAAGGCGTACTAACTTACCTTTTTTCCGTGGAAGAAAGCCAATAAACTGGAATCGAGAGGTATCGAGCCCCGAAGCAGAGAGCGCCGTAATGGCCGCGCACGCGCCCGGAATGCTCACGACATCCACCCCTTCCTTCCTGCACGCCGCCACCAAACGTTCTCCAGGATCTGAAATACCCGGTGTGCCTGCATCCGACACCAAGCCAATCTCCATTCCCTTCTTTAAATCTTCCACGACCCTGCTCAGCTTACCTCCCTCGCTATGGGCATTAAAGCTTTTCATTCTAACTTTTAAGTCGTAGTGTTTTAATAAGATGCCTGTTCTTCGTGTGTCTTCACACAACAAATAATCCAGGTTCTGGACAACCTCCACCGCTCGCACCGTGAAGTCGCCCAAATTCCCAATAGGAGTAGAAATGAGATACAACATAAGAAAAAAAAGGTGGCACCCAGATTCGAACTGGGGAATGGAGGCTTTGCAGGCCTCTGCCTTACCACTTGGCCATGCCACCCTGTGTTTTTTGGATCTTTTCGTAGAGACTCGGCCAGAGGCGGTGAGTCCTAATGAAGAATTATGTTCTCGCCGTCGCTGGCCGAGTCTCCACGAAAATCTTCCAAAAAACACTTCATCTAACTTTCGGAGAAGAAATCAGGCATACACCATTTTTCATACTCGCTCAAAGCCTGAGGTTAACAATCCAATCCATAAAAGACAATTGATATTTCACCCTGATGAAGGTTATGATACGGCACATGAAGCCGATTTCTTTTAGTGCTCTTGCACAACTACTCGATCTCAATCACACAAACCAAACCTTGGTCAAAGGAGTAGCGATTGACAGTCGTAGAGTAAAACCCGGTGATCTTTTCTTTGCTTTGCCCGGAAATCGAGTCGATGGGCACGACTTCCTCGAAGAAATCGCTGCAAAAGGGGCCACAGGAGCTGTTGTCAGTGAAACGTATCGAGGCCCTGCCTTCAATATCCCGATGTTGCATGTTCCGGATGTGCTTGAATCTCTTCAAGATTTGGCTCGCAAAAGTCTGAAGCGACGGAAAACAAAGGTGATTGCAATCTCGGGTTCTCTTGGAAAAACAACAGTGAAGGAGTTTGCGGCGACACTTTTGGGCGCGCGCTTTCATGTGTTTGCGAGTCCCGAGAGCTATAATTCACAAGCAACGGTTCCACTCAGTATTCTCATGGCTGATGAAACAGAAGACTACCTTGTCTTGGAAATGGGAATGTCCCATGCTGGCCATCTAAAAAAATTAATCTCTGTTGCTCCGCCAACCATTGCTTTGATTTCAACAGTAGCTGTTCAGCATGCGGTGAATTTCTCAGACGGTTTAGCAGGAATTAGCCGCGAGAAAGCTTCGCTTTTTTCACACCCTAAGACAAAATTAGGGATTATGCATCGAGATATCCACTACTTTGATGAGGTTTATCAAACAGGCGCTTGTCCCAAGCTGACTTTCTCAACAACATCAAAAGAGGCTGACTATTATCTCGAGCTGGTTGAGGGGGGTGTTAGCGTCTTTCCAAAAGGAGAAGATCCTATCGAAATACCATTATCACTTCCTAATCACGCGCACTATCAAAATTTTCTGGCGGCCGTCTGTTTGGCCCGAGCAGTGGGGGTGGAGTGGTCTGTGATTCAAAAAGCAGCTCCTTTAGTTCATCTCCCTTCTATGCGGTTTGAAAAAGTTGTTAAAGAGGGGATTGTATTTATCAACGACGCCTATAATGCGAATCCCGACTCGATGAAGGCGGCTTTAGAAAGTCTTCCGCGACCTGGTCAGGGAGGCAAGACAATTGCAGTGCTCAGCGAAATGGATGCTTTGGGTATGTATACGGAGGGAGCACATGCACAGGTGGCAGAGACAGCCCTTCATCATGTCGATCTTTTACTTTGTGTGGGAAGTCGATGTGAGACGATGCACAAAATCTGGAAACGCGAAAAAAAAGCGGTAGAGCTTTTTGAGAGCAGAGCGGCCTTGCAAGAGGCTCTGAAAGCGCATGTCCAACCAGGCGATGTGGTTCTTTTAAAAGGAGCACGCTCCTATGCCCTCGATCAGCTTCTACATGCATTTTAAGCTACCAATTATAGTGCCTATTCCCTTTTAATAGGGGCATATGCTGCTTATCCTCTTATCCTTTCTGCGTGATGTATTGGGCGTAAAGGTGCCTCACGTATTTGAGTATTGCTCGACGCGCATGGCGCTGGCTGCCATCACCTCTTTGCTTGTTACGATTTTGTTCGGCAAAGTGTTCATCAAAAAACTCTACGAATGGAAAGTGGGCGATCGCGTCCGCACCGAAGACTGTCCCCTTTTAGGAGAGCTGCACAGAAATAAAAATGAAACGCCCACCATGGGAGGGGTTCTCATTTTATTTTCGCTTCTCATTTCTTTGTTTCTTTGGATGGATCTCAAAAGCCCGTTTACCCTTCTTCTATTTGCCACAACTGTGGTCATCGGCTCCCTAGGCTCTTTTGATGACTACCTAAAACTCCGCTACAAAAGTAAAAAAGGGCTCTCAGGGAAATGGAAACTCTTGATCCAAGTCTCCTTCTCTTTTTTGATTGCCCTCTACTTACTCTGGTCGCCTTTGACCGAAGCGCTGCACACCAACAGTTGGTTTGTGCCGCCTGTTGCCAAGGAAGAAGTAGACTCCCTTTCGGATATGGCTCTTTTGACGACTCATGAGTATGCTGCACGCCTCTACGTCCCGTTCTTGAAGGAGCACCTTATCTTGTTCTCGGGATTGGGAGCACTGGTCATGGCACTGTTTATCGCGCTTGTGATTACAGGCGCCTCAAATGCTGTTAACCTAACAGATGGATTGGATGGACTGGCAACCGGCACAGTGATGCTGGCTGCCACTGCCTTTGCTTTGATTGCCTTTATCTCCAATAATGTCGACTTTGCCCGCTACCTGCATATTCTCTATATCGAGGGAAGTGGCGAGATCGCCATCTATTTGGCAGCTCTGGCTGGAGCTTCCCTCGGATTTCTTTGGTACAATGGCCATCCGGCACAAGTGTTTATGGGGGATACAGGATCGCTCACGCTAGGTGCAATTTTAGGTGTCTCCGCGGTGCTTTTGAAACGAGAGTTGCTGCTTGGTATTGTGGGTGGCGTTTTTGTCATCGAGGCGCTCTCTGTCATGCTTCAGGTAGGAAGCTATAAACTGCGCAATAAAAAACGGATCTTTTTGTGTGCGCCGCTTCACCATCACTTTGAATATAAGGGGTGGGCAGAAACAAAGGTGGTGCTCCGCTTTTGGATCATCGGCCTTCTGCTTGCCATTGTCGGAATCGCAACTCTCAAATTTCAGTGATGAATACGCTCATTTTAGGTTTAGGAGTCAGTGGAAAGGCGGCTTTAGAATTTTGCCAAAAAAGAGGGGATCGTGTCTCTGTTTATGACGATATCAACGCCCCCCACCCGGTTAACTTAAATCAGATCGACCGTGTAGTGAAATCACCGGGAATTCCGCTGACTCATCCCGTTGCAAAAGCGGCACATGAACGTGGCATCCCTTTGGTAGGCGAAGTCGATCTGGCTTTGGCTGAGATCAAGGGAAAAACTCTGTATGCAGTAACCGGTTCAAATGGAAAAACAACAACGACTCTGCTGACAGCGCATCTCCTCAATTTGGTAGGAAAAAAAACGTTGGCTGTGGGAAATGTGGGAACTCCACTTCTCTCTCAAATCGATTCGGATTTTGAGTGCTTGGTTGTGGAACTCAGCTCGTTTCAGTTGGAGACAATTGTTCCCCTCCCTGTATTTGATGGCGCCGTTTTGCTCAACATCACACCCAATCATCTCGATCGGCACAAAACATTTGAGGCGTATGCTCAAGCTAAATTCCGTTTGCAGGCGTGCTTGAAAGAGAGGGCTCCTTTCTACATCAGTCAGCAAGTGGCGGACTCCTTTCCTGTTCAAGGATGTATTTTTGATATTGAAACGTTTTCCCAACTCAGTTATAGAGATAGGAGACTCTATCCGCACGATTTGCAAAATTGCGCTGCTGCTGCTGCGCTGGCGGGTGTTGGGCGCGAAGTCGTGGAAGAGGGGCTGGCAACTTTTGTAAAACCCCCTCACCGTATTGAGTTTGTGCGAGAATGGAGAGGGGTTTCTTTTGTCAACGATAGTAAGGCAACAAGCGTGGATGCCGTAAAAAAGGCAGTGGAAGCGTTATCGGCTCAGGTGATTTTGATTGCCGGTGGTGTCGATAAGGGAGGACTCTTTCGAGAATGGGTGCCCTTGTTTCTAAAAAAAGTGCGCATGGTGTATGCGTTAGGAGAGGCTGCCGGGCGCATCGAGAGTGAATTGAGTCCCACAATAAAGGTGGACAAAGTCTCCTCGCTTGAGGAGGGAGTGGAAAAAGCAGCACGTTACGCCCAACAGGGCGATACGGTGCTACTATCCCCGGGTTGTTCGAGTTTTGATCAGTTCAAAAATTATGAACACCGCGGAGATAAATTTAAGGAATTGGTTGGTGCACTTGAGGAGATACCGTCATGAGCCGTAGAGATACGATTATTGTAGCTGTGTTGGTGAACGCCGCTTTACTGATGATTCTATTTGCGACAGCCGTTCGATCGGATAACGCAGAACCTGTTAAACAGGTAGAACTTGCCCAGACACCTCCCCCCAAAACAGAGTCAAAAGAGGAGGAGCTTTTCCATCACTATGCGACCTCAGTGCCTACTTTAGCCGAAACGGTCGCAGATCCTATCCCCTTTACTGAGGAAATTGAACTGGCTTTCAATCCTCCTGAGCTTGTGGAACCGCCGAAAAAAAGTGTAGAAAAGCCCAAAACAGAGGCCCGTGTTGTTGATGTAACGGTAAAAAAAGGCGATTTTCTAGAAAAAATAGCCAATGCAAATAACACCTCTGTTTCTGCAATCATGAAAGCGAATCAGTTGACCTCAACTCAACTTAAAATCGGCCAAGTACTCAAGGTTCCTGTTTCAGACGCCAAACCCAAGCAGGTCTCTAAGCCTTCTCCTGCAGAAGAGTATTATGTCGTCAAAGATGGAGATAATCCCTGGTTGATCGCTTCTCGAAATAACCTGCGTTTAGATGAATTGCTGAAGCTTAATGGATTAGATGACCAAAAAGCACGCCGTCTTCGCCCCGGAGACCGTTTGAGAATTAAATGAGATCCTTAATTCTCATCTGCGTCATCTTGATTTTTGCCCTTGGGTTGGTGATGGTTTTCAATACATCCTCAGCAGAGATCTTAGACAGATCTCTTGATCGTAGTACTCACCAGGCTCTTTTTCGGCAGATTGTTTATGCAGCAATTGGACTTCTCCTCTCTATTTTGGTATGGAAGATAGGCTACACGCACTTACTAAGGCTGAGTCCCTACCTCCTTCTTTTTGCTACTCTCTTTTTGGTTTTAGCTTTTGTTCCTGGAATTGGAAAAGTGCGAAACGGCGCCCACAGGTGGGTTGGAATCGGTCCGTTTAGCCTTCAGCCTTCTGAGGTCGTAAAGTATCTTGTTCCTATGGTCTATATCGAGTGGATTGTTCGTCGCTATAAACATGAGGTTACTTTTCTCACATTTTGCAAAATCGTCTCAATCCTGGCCATCCCGATGTTTCTGATTATGGTAGAGCCAGATAATGGAACAACTGCTGTGATTGGCGCCTCTCTTATTCCTCTTTTTTTCATCACCGGTATCCGCTTTAAGTACTGGGCTCTTCCTGTCATGATTCTTTTGTCGATCGGCACCATTGCCGCTTTTCAACTTCCCTATGTGAGAGCGCGACTGACTGTTTATTTGAATCCCGAATTAGACATCAGAGGTAAGGGGCATCAGCCGCATCAAGCTAAAATTGCTGCCGGCTCAGGAAAGTTATTAGGGCGTGGGCCTGGAGCGAGTCTGCAAAAACTCACTTATCTACCGGAGGCACAAAATGATTATATCGCAGCGATTTATGCTGAAGAGTTCGGGTTCATTGGTATCCTAATTCTGATTTCATTGTACATGCTGCTAGCTTTTGGTGGTTTTTCTATCGCCATGCGCACACCAACTGTTTTAGGTTGCTATTTGGCCATGACCATCACCTTTTTAATCTCCTTGCAAGCCTTTCTTAATTTGGGGGTTGTGTCCGGTTTGCTCCCAAGTAAGGGAGTGAACCTTCCTTTTTTTAGCCAAGGAGGAACCTCACTTGTTGCGAATATCATTGGACTTGCTGTTTTACTAAATGTAGGAAGCTATGGAAAAAAAGAGGCTCATTTTGAGCGCAGGGGGCACCGGAGGGCATCTCTTTCCGGCACAAGCTCTGGCCCAGTCATTAACCGATTATGAAGTGCTTTTTGTTGCTGGGGGCTTGGGCAAAAACCGCTTCTTTGACCGCTCTCGCTACGCCTACAAAGAGATTGATTCGGCAACATTCAGTTTTTCCAAGCCCCTCCAAGTGGTCAGAGGGAGTGGACACATCGTAAGAGGAATGCACAAGAGCAGGCAGATTGTTCGTTCGTTTGCCCCTGATGCCATTGTAGGTTTTGGAAGCTACTACACACTCCCCCTTCTGCTTGCTGGACTGTGGGAAAAAGTACCCATTGTTTTACACGAACAAAATACCGTTCCAGGAAAGGTGAATCGTCTCCTCTCACGTTTTGCCAAGAAGACAGCGATTACGTTTCCTGAATCTTCCTCTTGGCTCCGGGGTGACACACAGTTAGTGCATTTTCCACTTCGGTCGCAGCCAAAGGGTGATCCCTGGAGCTATTTTGGTCTTGAAAGGGGAAAGCCCACACTGCTTGTTTTTGGTGGTTCTCAAGGAGCGGACCGTCTCAACTCCCTTTTTCTTGAGGCGCTTCCCCGTCTATCTCACTACCAAATTCTTCACTTTACCGGGAAAGCATGCGACACAATCGAGCCGCTCTATCAAAAACGGAGCGCTCGATACTGTATGAAACCCTTTGAACCGATGATGCATTTAGCTATGCAGATTGCCGATTTAGCGGTGACCCGTGCAGGCGCCTCTACTCTAGCTGAATTGATGGATCAGCAGACCCCAGCTCTTTTGATTCCCTTTCCTTTTGCTACTGATAATCATCAGGAGAAAAATGCCCGCCACTTTGTCGGGGGGCAAGTTGTACTGGAAAAAGATTTAACAGCAGAGAAGCTCGTTGATGCCATCCTGAGCTTTCCCATCCAAGAGAAAAAAGAAGCCATGAATGCCTTTAAACAGAAACAAACCTTGACCTCTCTGGCCCAGGTGATTGAGGAAGTGATCAAGCATGAAAAGTAAAAAGTACCATTTTATTGGCATTGGTGGCATCGGTATGAGCGCTTTAGCTCATATTCTTTTGGATAAAAAAATCTCTGTATCGGGGAGCGATGTTTCGGTTTCTGTTCTGCTTGAGCAGCTTCAGAAAAAGGGAGCTCAAGTAAAAAAAGGACACGCTTCTGCACATATTTCTGCCCAAGATACTATTGTCTACAGCTCGGGCATTCACCAGAGTAATCCTGAGATGGTCGCAGCCAAGGCTTTAAACTGCTCCATTCTGCACCGATCTGAACTTCTTGCTGAGCTCATGGAGGGGCAGCGTACATTTGTTTGCTGTGGCTCGCACGGGAAGACGACGACTACTTCTCTTTTAACAGCTGTTTTAGTGGAGGGGGGATTAGAGCCCTCTTATGCCATCGGGGGGCTGTTTAAGGGGCTAAATGGACAGTTTGGAAAAGAGGGAGGCTGCTTTGTTGCAGAGGGAGATGAGAGTGATGGAACCTTTCTCAACTACTATCCGGAGGGAGGGATCATCACGAATGTAGAGTTAGAGCATATGGAGCATTACAAGACTCCCGAAGCACTTTATCACGCATTTAAGACGTTTTTCAGTCAGGTGACCCATCCGGAACACCTCTTTTATTGTGGTGACGACGCTGTTTTGATGCGCCTGGCTCGAGATAGGGGCTATTCTTATGGATTTTCCGATCACTGCACACTCCAACTCTCCCGTTACCGTCAAGAGGGATGGAGGTGTTATTTCGATCTCTCTTTTAAAGGGTGTGTGTATGAGTCTATCGAAGTTGCTTTGGTCGGCCGGCATCAAGCGCTCAATGCAGCCGCCGTATTTGGACTTGCTTTAAGTTTGGGAATTGAAGAGCAAAAAATCCGTTATGCTCTGGCGACGTTTCCTGGTATTGGACGCAGATGTGAAAAAAAGGGAGAAAAAAGGGGTGTTCTTTTTCTTGATGACTATGCCCACCATCCCACCGAAATTGAAAAAACACTAGGAGCTATCAAAGACGCAGTTGAGGAGCGTCGCCTGGTCGTGTTATTTCAACCCCACCGCTATACCCGAACGCGTGACACACTGGAAGCTCTGGGAAAGGCATTTGAAAGAGCCGATTATGTTTATGTGACAGATATATATGCAGCCGGCGAGTCGCCAATCGAAGGAATTAGCCCTGAAAACCTAGTGGATAGGATGCGGGAACGTTCAACAGTTCCCTGTTCCTACTTGCCTAAGCAAAAGTGGGCAGAGATCGCGCTTCAGCCCCATGATGTTTTTGTTTCTATGGGAGCCGGTGATGTCACCCAAGCTTATGAGCAGGTGCGCGCTCCTCAAAAGCTAACCGTTGGTGTTGTTTTTGGAGGAGTCTCGTGTGAGCACGAAATCTCTTTGCGGTCAGCTCGATTTGTAGCGACCTCTTTAGATCGTCACTTATATGAAGTGTGCTACTTTGGCATCGATAAAGAAGGAAAATGGGTGACGGGACAAGCTGCGCAAGAGATTCTTCAGGACCAAGCTGTTGTCTCCTCGCCTTTATGTCGACCTATTTTTGAAGTGACCAAAGAGCTAGAAGCTTGTGATGTTTTTTTACCCATTTTGCATGGAACCTATGGAGAAGATGGCACTCTGCAGGGCTTCTTTGAAATCTTGGGCAAACCATACATGGGGCCTGATTACCGTTCCTGTGCTTTGTCGATGGATAAAGTGCTCACCAAGCGGCTAGTGGCTTCCTATGGAATAGCAACGCCAAAAGATCTCTCCTTTGGACACATCGAGTGGAATCAGAAAAAAGAGCAGTTGCTCCATCAAATTGAGCAGACACTTGCTTTCCCTGTTTATGTTAAGCCCGTTCATTTAGGTTCTAGTGTGGGCATTAGCTGTGTCGCTGTTCCTGAAAAACTCGAAGAAGCGATTGAAAGTGCCTTCCGTTTTGATACGAAGGTGATGATCGAAGAGGGAAAAGTAGGCTGCCGCGAGCTCGAATTTGCTGTTATGGGCAATAGTCATGCCTATAAAGTGACGGCGCCAATGCCCGGAGAGAAACTTGCAGCAGGGGTCTTTGTGGATTATGCCAAGAAATATGGTTCTCAGTCAGTGCAAACGACAGTTACGCCCGATCTTCCTGCTGATTGGGTTGAAAAAGGAAAACAACACGCGGTTACAGCCTACCAGGCAGTGGGGTGTAGTGGAATGACACGCGTTGATTTTCTTTTGGATCGAGAGGGGACTTATTGGTTTTTTGAAATGAATCCGATTCCTGGTTTACAGCCTTTGAGTCTGTTTCCCAAGATATGGAAACGGGACGGACTGGAGCCAGAACAACTATTTGACAGATTGATTATTTTATCTCTGCAACGCAAACGGCAACAGGATAGACACTTTCGATGTTTAAGTACATAAAGCCGGGCCCTCGTTACCCCTGGAAAAAGGTGGTGCTTTTAATCACTCTTTCCACTTTTTGTCTATCAGGAGGGAGTACAGCGACGTATCTCTTTTACCGCTACACACAGCGCTTGCATCGAACAAACACCGGTTCTGTGATTCAGGTCATTGTTCAAGCGACAGCTGAGTATGCTCCCCTACAAGCAACCTACTTGGCTGAGGTTTTGGAGCTTTCGCAAGATATGCCGGTTAACCTAAGCCAATTTGAGATCGATGAGGCGTATGAACGACTGAGAGCCACACACTTCATTCGAGAAGCGCTGATTAAGAAAATCAAACCCAATATCCTCTATGTTGAATACGCAGTACGCAAGCCCATTGCCTTTCTGGGAGATTACACCAATACGGTCATGGATGAGGAGGGAGTTTTCGTTCCCTATCTCCCTTTTTACTCGCCTCGTAGCCTTCCTGAGATCTATTTAGGTGCGAAGGCTCCTCCCAACCCGTGGGGCGAAAGAGCGGAGAGCAAATACGTGGAGTGGGCGCGGGCAATTTTAGCCCGTTTTGAGACAGGCGCTTTGAAGCGAATCGACTTTTCCCAGTGCGAATCACCCAGTAGTGGCACAAGGCAAATAGTTCTTACTCTAGAAGAAGGAACTTTATTGCGCCTCACGCCAAAAAATTATGCACAAGAACTCACCTATTATTTTATCATCTCCGATCGGATGGAAGAGCGTGTCCGTTCTAGTGTCATCGATTTGAGAAACCCCGAAGTGGCGTATATCACGAATGCATCCTGAATTTATCCAGATCTATTGGACGTGTGGTAGCCTCGATGAGGCCAGACAGATTTCCCGTTCTCTTGTGGAAGAGAAACTTGTCGCATGTGCTAATATCATCCCCTGGATTGAATCCATTTTTCTTTGGGATGAACAGATAGACACCAGTCAAGAGACAAAAGTGATTTTTAAAACGCAACGCGCTCTTTTTGATTCCGTTAAAAAAGCTATTTTAAACCGTTCAAAGTATGAGGTTCCAGAAATTTTAATGGTCCCTATCTTAGGCGGAAATCAGGAATATCTCGACTGGCTTGCACAAAACACGTCTGCTGTGAGATAGTTTCTATTTTTCGGGACCATTCCAACTTAAAGGTATTCGTATGGAAGAATTTGTTGCATATATCATTAAAAATCTCGTTTCTAATCCAGAAGATGTCCATGTTTCTTCTTCTGCGGACCAAGAAAAAGTACGTATTGAAATCCGTGTGGCACAAGAAGATGTCGGCAAAGTCATCGGGCGCCGCGGAAACACAATTAATGCGCTGCGCACAATTGTACGAACAGTCGCGACCCGTTTGGGTCAAAAAGCTCAGGTGGAGCTCATCCAGAACGATCTTGAGGGCGAGGAAGTCGTGGCTGTTGAGGAGTGCTCGGTTGAAGAAGCCTCTTGTGAAGAAGCTGGGCGTGAAGGGGAGACTTGTGCAGCTGAGCCAGCTTTGGCTTAACTTATATGGAGGGTCGATAAGACCCTCTGTTGAATTAATTGATTGAATCGCGATAATAGAGCAAATGTTTGGAGCAAGGGTAAACTATGGAAGCGCAGGTTGAAGAGAAAGGAGACGTTGTGATTGTGCGCGTTGAAGGACGCTTGGATGCAGCTTCCTCTCCACAACTCGAAAAGAAAATCAACTCAATTGTCGACTCCGGACACTTTAAACTGGTTCTTAACTTTGCCGGTGTTGAATACCTCAGTAGTGCTGGGATGCGTCTCATGCTATCTGTCTCAAAAAAACTCAAACATCTTGAGGGCAAAGTGGTAGCCTGTTCGTTAAACGATGAGGTGATGGAAGTCATCAAGATGGCAGGCTTTCATCAGGTTCTAGAGATGTATCCGACTGAAGAGGAATGTTTTAGTCATTTATAAGAGAAGCGTATAGTGTGTGCTTTCACACCCGAATGCCAAGAGGCGCAAATTCTTTCTCCCTTAGGCGCCATTCTTCCTCTTGAGAAGAAGCTTAAAGGGATTCAACGTACCAAGCCAAAAAAAATCATTCTCATTTCAGGTCCAACTGCTTGTGGTAAGACCGATCTCTCTCTTATTTTGGCCGGAATGATGAAAGGGGAGATCATTTCAGCCGACTCGATGCAGGTCTATCGAGGGATGGATATTGGGACAGCTAAAGTCTCAGAAGAAGATCAGGGACGTGTTCCTCATCACCTCATTGACATTCGTCACATTCAAGAGAGTTTTAATGTTGTTGATTTTTATTTTGAAGCGCGTCAGTGCATCGATTCCATTTTAGCGCGCGGCCGCATTCCCATCATTGTTGGTGGCTCGGGTTTTTATTTTCGTGCGCTACTTTATGGGCCTCCGAATGGACCTCCTTCGGTGCCTGACTTGCGTGATGCACTGGAAGAAGAACTCAATCGTGCAGGTAACCAGGCGATGTACGATAAGTTAGTGGAGGCTGATCCTGTTTATGCAGCCACCATCACGCCCAACGATCGCCATAAAGTGATTCGCGCGCTGGAGATCATCACATTGACAGGTGAGAAGGTGAGTAATAACAGCTGGCAGCGGAAAGAGCCGCTTCCAGATTACGCCTATCACGCTTGGTTTATTCATCGTCCTCGAGAGGTGCTCTATCCAAGTATTGATGAACGCTGTGAAAACATGTTAGAGGCAGGACTTTTGGATGAGGTGCGGGAGCTAGAGAAGCAGGGGCTACGCATGAATCCTTCGGCTTCTCAGGCTATTGGGTACCGGCAGTGTCTAGATTATTTACAGACTTCTCAGAGCGAAGAGGAGTATCAAAAATTTGTACATCGATTTAAAACAGCTTCTCGTCACTACGCAAAGCGTCAGTTCACCTGGTTCCGGAAGGAGCCTCTTTTCAAATGGCTCGATGTGGATGTGCATGACATTGAGATAGCAGCTGAAATGATTGCCCAAGAGTATAATTCTTCTGTTTAATTGTATTTTTTTAACAATTTAATTTGTTTTAATGAACCTATTCCAAAAGTAGGCGCGCAATGGACCGTATTAGATTGTCGGTGAGCCTCGTCAAGCGTAAGCGTGAACGCGAGGAAGGGAATAGTGGAAATAATAGGACCGACGAGCGGTCTTACGAGAATCACGACAAGATGATGCGGGACATCCGGGGATACTTTTGGGATAGGTTCATACTTCCAATTTTCAAATTACAAGGTAGTCATGAGTTCAAACCATATTTCTACAACGAATACAACTCAAACCTCAAGGGGTGGTGCACGGTATGTAAGTAGCAAGCGCGTCATATCAACACGGATTTTTCTAAAAAGCCGCTTGAAGTAAAGTGCTTATGGAGAAGCTGTCTACTCTTAGGGAAGTTGTTGTCTAAGCTGGAGTGCGAGAAGCCTTAGCTCCTTTACCATCTTCAGATTTATATCAGTCTTTTGCGCGTGAGATGTTTCGTCTAGGTCCTAACGGTGGGTTTCTCGAATCTGTGTTAGGCAGAGATGTTGTGCACGCACTTAGAGAGAATTTGAGATTAACAACAGATTCATCTAATTGATTTCAAGGATCTTAAATTTTTCTTAAACTAGATTGCGACACTTATAAAACTCTTATAATTGTCGCGATTTTCAGGATTTTTAGATTATTGCGACAAATATAGGGGGTTTTTATGTGGCGCAATATTGAGAAGTAAGCTAAAATTGCGATGATTATAAAAATGTCTAGCGAGGAAAAGTGGCTAAAATCATCGGGAGAAAAGAAGAAAAAGCAGTTTTACAAGAAGCTTTCAATACTGAGAGATCTGAATTCATTGCCCTATATGGGAGAAGGAGAGTCGGTAAAACTTTTTTGATAAAAAATTTCTTTGAATCCAAGAACTGCATTCTAATCTATGTGTCGGGGATGAAAGATGGGAATTTAAAAGAGCAGCTACAAAATTTCACGCAGTCTTTGGAAAGAGACTTATTGAAGGGGCTTTCATTGAAGCCTCCATCTTCATGGATGGAGGCGTTTGAGATGCTCAATAAGCTTTTGGAAAGATTCGATCGGAACAAAAAGATTGTTTTGTTTCTTGATGAAGTGCCGTGGCTATCGACAAAACGTTCTCGTTTTTTGCAGGCATTGGATTATTACTGGAATCGATTTTGGTCGCATGATTTGCGATTTAAGTTGGTTATTTGTGGATCTGCTGCATCTTGGATTATTCGAAACGTGATTAGGAACAGAGGAGGACTGTATAATCGAGTGACAAGACAAATGCTGCTAGAATCTTTTGACCTTTGCGAAACAAAAGAGTTCTTAAGATCCAACAAGGTGAAGTTGAATCATCGCCAGATACTGGAAATTTACATGGTAACAGGTGGAGTGCCTTACTATCTTAATCATATCCAGGCCGGGTTATCAGCAACGGAGAATATTTCCAAAATGGCTTTTTCAAAAAGAGGAATTCTTTATCAAGATTTTGATCATTTGTTTGAGTCACTATTTGATGACGCTGATCAATATCGTGAAATTATCGAGATTGTCTCTCAGAATCGTTATGGAATTGAACAAGAAGAGGTCATTCGAAAAAGTAGGCATTTAGAGAGAGGGGGAGGAGCAAACCGAAAAATACAAGATTTAGAAGAAGCTGGGCTTGTCATCACCTTTGTACCATATGGTCATAAAAAGAAGGGGGTGTATGTCAGAGTGATTGATGAGTATATAGCTTTTTATCTCAGATGGATTGATCCAGTAAAAAAGTCAGCTCAAAAGCTGATTCAAGCTCGGAGAAATTGGCTGTCCCAAAGAAATAGTCCAAGCTGGCAAGCATGGTCGGGCTATGCTTTTGAAAACATCTGTTATAAACATACGGATCAAATTCATGAGGCTCTTAATCTTGATCCGTCAGCGATTCCTGCTACTTGGCGGCACGATGGAAAATTAGGAAAGGAGGGAGCTCAAGTAGACTTGTTGTTTGATCGAACAGACGGTGCTGTTACCCTATGTGAAATCAAATACACAGAACAACCTTTTTGTATTGATAAATCTTATTATCAACAACTGGTAAGAAAGATCGACGTGTATAAAAAGGTGACAAAAACACAAAAAGAGATTTTCTTTGCTTTCATTGCCTCTTCAGGGCTGAAAAAGAGCATTTATTCAGAAGAACTTGTGTCAGGGTTAGTTGTATTGGAGGATCTTTTTAAAAGCCATTAGTTAGTTAAGGACAGGCAGGTGGTCGGGTTCTTTGACCCGTCCTGCCTCAGGAACCTCGACACTCTCCACCCCTTCATAAGTTTGAAGGATGTTGTAAAACGTGTCGCGCTGAGCCGGCTCAAAACCGGCCTGCCGAATCATGCGCAACATGTCATTATGATCAGCCTTATTGATCCACTCTGTTGCCCGGTGCACATTCTCTTCCATGATGGTTCCCCCAAAGTCGTCGGCGCCATAACTGAGCGCTTCCATCCCGACCTCCTTGCTCTCACCAAACCATGAAGCGCCAATGTGGTCAAAGTTGTCCAAGTAGATGCGAGCAAACGCTAAAATCCGAAAATACGCATCTATGCCGGCCCAATTCTTGACTTTTCGTCTAAGAGCAGTTCGGTTCCGCTTATAACTCCATGGAATGAAGCAGGTGAATCCGGGAATCTTATCCTGATGAACACGTAATGTTTCAAAATGCTCCAGAATATCCTCAGGCTCCTCCACATGTCCATACATCATCGTCGCTGTAGTCTCATACCCAATTTGATGCGCTAAATGGTGAAACTCCATCCAGCCATCTGGGCCTATTTTCTTGGGAGAGACTTGAAGGCGGACACGTTCAGAAAGAATTTCTGCACCGCCGCCGGGAATGGTCCGCAGGCCCGCTTCCCAAAGCTGCTCCAGAACCTCCCGAATAGAAAGGTTAGAGACGCGCGCGCAATTCCAGAGCTCAACTGCACTAAAGAAATGCGGGTGGATATCAGGAAAGCGCTCGCGAGCCGTCTTTACAAGGGCAACATAGTAGTCAATTTTTAGCTCATCATTGACTCCACCTTGAAGCAAAACCGTTGTCAAACCGGCATCGCGTGCACGCTGCATATGTTCCATCACCTCATCGACGGACTTGGTGTAGGTGTCTCTAGCCCCGGGATGGCGGTAAAAAGCGCAAAATCCACAGTCTATTTTACATACGTTGGTATAGTTGGGGTTGGAATCGAGAACAAAGGTGACTCGTTTTGGGGGATTTTTTTCTTCCCGAATCGCTTGGGCGCGCTGCTTTAGCTCGGCAAGTGAGGCATTTTTGAATAGGTCCAGCCCCTCCTCTAATGTGATCCTCTTGTGCATATCCTATCCGTTGACTAAAACTAGTGGAATGGTTACCATCTTCCCTTTAAACTTTTTTGTCAATTCACGTCAGTGATCCTCTACGTATGAACCAACCCACTACTTTGGAAGAGCAAGATCCGCCTAAGCAAGAGACAAGTGCCTTTTTGACTCAGCTTGAGACTCTCTCTGATGTCGAAGAAAAACTCCGTTCTAGTATCCACTTTATGCGCGATGCTCTCGCGCAAAAGGGGACACCTAACTTCAAAGGGTTTTGGGAGATCCGTAAAATCTGTCTTCCGCTTTTTAAAGAGCCGCTTGCAGGGATGATGCGCGCGCAGCTGTGGGCTGAGTATATAGAGCTAACCCGCGAGGGCAGGCGCCTGAAAAGTATACTTGATGAAGAGTCGGCTTTTGCTGTTGAGCAGATTGAACTCGCAATCGCTTCTCTTGAAAAAGAGGCGACTGAGTTTCATGAAAATCGAGATAGTGCAGTGGATCAAGTTGCCTCTATTGACTTTCCCTCTGGATTAGCAACCGTGAAGGAACGCAACGCCTTCTATCAAAAACGGCAAAGGCAGCTCACTATTCTCAATGTCTACGCCTCGCGGATCAATAGCTTGCGTAAGGAATTGATCCGCACTGAGATGCGTATTCGTCAAAAGAATCAGTTTTTTCAGCGTCTCTCTCAGCTTGGAGATAAAGTCTTTCCTGTACGTAAAGAGTTAATTCGTGAGGTGAGTGAAGCCTTTATTCAAGATGTAGAGGGTTTTGTCCACACCTATTTTTCCCAAGAGGCCTTCTCTCATGAGGAGGTGCGTCGTTCAGTCTTTTTCTTCCGGGATGAGATAAAGGGGCTACAGGCAATGGCCAAAATGCTTACGCTTAACACCCATGCTTTTTCGGCCACACGAGAGCAGCTTAGTCAGTGCTGGGATCAGCTTAAGGGGATGGAGAAGGAACTGAAAAAAGAGTACGCGCAGCAAAAGCATCAATCGAGTGAAAATGTTGAACAGGTGCAGGCCCGGATTCAAGCCTTTGTTGCTGACTATGCGGATGGAAAATACACAGTTGAAACGGGGCTCAAAGAGCTTGAATCGATTAGTCGCTGGATGCGGGATGTAGATCTAACCCGCCAGCACGTCCGTTTTTTGAAAGAGGAACTAGAAAAGGCCCGCCAACCCATCGACGCCATTCAGCATGCAGAAGAGGAGTCCAGACGTCAGAAGCAAGTTGAGTTTGAACAAGCGCGCCGAGAGAAGGTGGAGAAGCTAAAGCAAGAAGTTGATTCAATTGCTCAAAATATCGGAAGTGAAACCGTCGATATCCTCCTAGTCAAATTGGAAGAGTGTCGGAAGGCCTTTACAGGGGTTTCGATGGTGAAAGTGGAACGGCAACAGCTCGATAAAAAGATCAAAGAGGTTCGCGATCTCATTGCAGAAAAACAGGAACAGGCGCTTATTGATCTTTCCGATGATGATCGAGCTACCTTTGATAGCTTAAAAGAGGTTCTGGAACAGCGCAAAGTGCGACGCAAAGCGGTGAAAGCGCAGATTGAGGAGTATCGCAAAACAAGTAGTGGTTCTGGGCTTGACTTCGAAAAAGCGATGCGCGTGCAGGAGCTGATGCAGGAAGAAAAAGAGCGGCTGGCAAAATTGGATGAAGGAATTGCCGAAATTGAAGCAAAGATCAGCGCCTTTAAGTCCTCATCGTGATCACAGCAGCCTTTGATTTAGACGGAACCCTTCTTTCTCAAAATAGCAGCTTCTCTTTTTGCCGCTGGCTTTGTCGACAAGGTGTGTTTTCTCACCTGGATCTTCTTTATTGCCTCTCTCTTTATTCAGCCCATCTTCTATTTGGCCTCTCTCTTTTAGCTCTTCATACACATGTTTTTGAGCGCTTGTTTCGCGGCCGCTCTGTAGATAGGCTTCGTCCCTATGTAGATCCTTTTATCCAAACTCTCTGCTGGTATGAGCCGGCGTTGACGCGTTTAAAAGAGTTACGTGAGCAAGGTGCTGAGGTACATATCTTTTCTAATAGCCCTCGTTTTTTGGTTGAGCCGATAGCAGCATCCGTAGGTGTGAAAAATGTCTTTGCGACCGATTACAAAATTGACAATGCCGGTCTGATGTGGAATATTGCCTCATTAGTGGACGGAAAGAAAAAAGGTGAGATGCTTCAAGCGTTTAAAAACGAGACGATAGCCTTTTCAGATAGTCATCACGACCTCCCTTTTCTACAAGCGGCATCACGTGCGGTTGCGGTGAGTCCTAATCGTCGCCTCTCCAAAATTGCGGCCCAACAAAAATGGGAAATTCTATGAAGGTAGGCCTTTTTGGCGGGACCTTCGATCCGGTCCATTTTGGGCATCTCAACTTGGCCTTTGAGTTGATGGAAAAAGCAGGGCTCGATGAGGTGTGGTGGATTCCCGCTTCTCGCTCGCCCCTTCGACAAGAAGGTGAAGGGCCCACTCCTGAGCAACGACTTGAGATGGTAGCTCTGGCAGTTGAAGAAATCCCTCAATTTAAAGTACTCGACTTGGAGGTTAGACGTCCTCCTCCCTCCTATACAATCGAGACGGTGAAGGCTGTCATAGAGGCCAATCCCAGTTTCGAATTCTCTCTTTTGCTCAGCCTGGACGTTTTAGCGCGCTTTATGGAGTGGAAAAAACCTTTCGAACTGGTGCGGCGCATTCCGTTTCTCATTGGGCGGAGAGAAGGGGAGACTCTCCCTGTATTTCCTGAGGAGATCCAGGTAGCTGTCCAAAAGGGCTTGGTGAACTCAACCCAGCTGGATATCAGTGCAACCCAGGTGCGTGATCGAATCAAAAAAAGGTTGTATATAGGACATCTTATTCCTGCGAAAGTCCTGGACTTTATATATGTAAATCAATTATATTTTACTGTTTAACGATGAAGAAAGATCCTCTATTACTCCTCAACGCAATTGCTCAAGCATTATTTGATAAAAAAGGGATTAACATCACGGCCCTTGACGTTCAAGGGGTTTCGACGTTAACCGATTATTTTGTGATTGCAGAGGGAAATGTTGACAAGCATGTGGTTGGATTGGCCAAAACGGTCATCGAGACGTTAAAAAATGAGGGAGAAACCCCTCTCCATGTAGAGGGGTTACATCAAGGAGATTGGGTTGTTATTGACTATTTAGAGCTAGTGATCCATCTTTTTAAGCCGGGTATCCGAGAGAAGTACCGTCTTGAAGAGTTGTGGCACGAGGGTAAAATAGTGGACTTGGATTTAACTCTTCCCCAAGCAAGAACTATTTGAGGTATTTTTATGAGTAAAAAGCGGATCGTAGTCACCGGAATGGGAGTTGTATCTTGTTTTGGTAACGATGTCGAGCTCTTCTATGACACGTTGTTAGCGGGTAAAAGTGGTGTGAAGACGATCACTCATTTCCCTTGTGAAGATTATCCGACTAACTTTGCAGCAGCGGTTCCTGAGTTTGACACGAGCCAATATATCGACAGAAAGCAGGCGCGTCGAATCGATCCTTTTATCCGCTTTGCGACCGTCGCCGGAAAAAAGGGAATGGAGATGGCGCGCCTAGGTCCGAAAGAGGTGGAAAAACTGGACAAAACCCGTTGTGGTGTGATTATCGGCTCGGGTATGGGGGGATTGAGCACCTTCTATGAGGGGACTGAAATGCTGCTTACAAAAGGGTATCGTCGGATTACCCCTTTCTTTATCCCTTTTATCATCACGAATATGGCCGGAGCGCTATTAGCTATCGATCTTGGCTTTATGGGACCTAACTACTCCATTTCCACAGCGTGTGCAACGGCTAATTACAGCATCACAGCAGCTGCCAACCACATTCGTCAGGGACACGCTGATCTCATGATTTGCGGAGGCTCTGAGGCTGCTGTGACACCTGTAGGGTTAACGGGCTTTATTGCCAACAAAGCTCTTTCTGAGCGAAAAGATGCTCCAGAAAAAGCGTCTCGCCCTTGGGACATGGATCGAGACGGTTTTGTCATGGGTGAAGGAGCTGGAGTGCTTATTCTGGAGTCTCTAGAGCATGCTCTAGCGCGCGGCGCTCCTATCTACGGCGAGTATCTAGGAGGAGCTGTGAGCTGTGATGCTTATCACATGACAGCACCTCGAGAAGATGGTTCGGGCGTGGCTCTTTGTATTGAATTGGCTCTAAAAGATGCTGATATCCCCAAAGAGCAGATCAACTACGTCAATGCTCACGCAACTTCTACACCTCTTGGTGATATGGCTGAGGTAAATGGCATCCACACCGTTTTTGGTGCTCATGCGGGCAAGATCAAGATGAATGCAACCAAGT
>CAYGJC010000022.1:0-31993 GCA_964350245.1 uncultured bacterium
AAGCTTCTTCATTGCAGTCTCATGTACTCGCTCATCACACCTGGGATCATCGGGCTAAAACCATTCTCACTCATTTTTGTTGAGAGATTGACACTGTGGACACTCGGTGATTTTTTCTCCATTTTTTCCTAAATATTGATAGTGGCAGTACTCACACTTCTTGAGCAGATAGAGCGGAGGAAGAGGCTGTTTATTTCGTTGCTTCAGGTGTGAACAAAACCAAACACCTAAGCACATGAATAAGAAAAGACCGAGGTAGAGAAGGAGTGCTGTAGAGGTGTCCACTTCAATCATTATCTTCTTCCAAGTCGTCTAAAAACTGATACCCAATCTTCTCTATTTCAGAAAAATCGGGTTCATGAATCACTGTTTTTGAATCCCTTTGGGTGACAAGAGAGAGCTTTGGCTCAGGTACTTCCAGCCATTCTGGAGGCTCTATCCTCTCCATCGGTGAGTGGACCACTTGAACAGGAGCCAAGACACGCACTTCCGGTATTCCAAGATCGATTTCAACAGCAACGGGAGTCAAGGGAGTTAAGAGGTCTAAACTTGTAGGTGAGGCGATATGCAAACCAAACAAGAGGAGTAAGTGGAGGGAAAAAGCGATGGCCAACCCTTTGAAAAGGTCACCTGAAAAGAGACCTTCACGTTTTGAGAGAAAAAGATTTTGTTTAGCACTTATTCGTAACATGTTGTGTCGTGGTAGACTAAACGCAGTTTTGCTCCTGTCTCCTGAGCCAATGAAAAGAGCCTTAAAAAATCACCATACTCAACCCGCTTATCGAGACTCAAAACAACGGTTGTATCGGCTCCGGGATGGGTAGAGAGCGCTTTATGTATCTCCTTTTGCAAGCTTTCTCCAAACGATTCAAGGTCTACGATCTCTTTTTTGCTTCCCACATAGATCACGTTTTGCGCATCGACAACGACTAAGATTTGAGTTGTACGTGGAGGAGCGGGTCTATCGAGAGAGGGATTTTCAATGTTGAGCGACTTTAAGGGAAGAATGTCGGACGTAATGATGAAAAAAATCAGCATCAAAAAGACCACGTCAACAAGAGGTGTCAGATCGATCAGAGCATTAGTGGGTTTTAAATTTGATTTAAACTTCATATTTATTGTGCGTAAGCAGGTCAACGACTTCTGAGGAAGTGGTCTGAATTTCTAAAACCAGCCCTTTGATGCGACTCACAAGATAGTTGTAGGCTACAACCGTGGGAATCGCCACCACGAGGCCCGCAGCAGTGGTGACAAGGGCATATTCCATCGCCTCTCCGACTCGCGTTGTCGAAATATCCATCAACCCAGAGACACGCATCTCTGAAAAGGCTTGAATAAAGCCCAAAACCGTTCCGAGTAGTCCGATGAGGGGAGTGATATGGGCAATGATCGATAAAATTTTCGCGTTTTTTTCGAGTCTGGCAATTTCACTGAGCCCGGCGATCTCCATACTTGCTTCAATAATGGAGCGTGAACGTTCATTTTTCATCAGTCCCGCTTTGACGATCGCTGCAACAGCACCTCCTGTCTCTTCACAGATCCGCACACCGTCGATGATGTTTTGCTCTTCTACAGCTTTGCGTAAGCTAATCACAAATGTGTTTGTATCCACTTCAGACTTTCTTAAATAAAAAAGACGCTCAAAGAAGATGGTCATGGCGATCAAAGAACACCCTGCAATGATAAATAAGATTGTGTTTCCCTCTGTGAAATAGCGAAGGACGGTGTCGGTAAAAAACATACCCAATTTATAATCCATGATTAGATCCATACTCTTTTGTTAACTTCTCTTGCGCTTGCACGGCCCAATCCCCCCCTTTTTTTGCCATTGCTTCCAGTTGTCGAAAAGCAAGCTCGGGGCGTCCTTGCAGTTCATACACCTCAGCTCGGAAAAACATGGCCTTCAGCCGAAGAGGGGAGTCGATTTCGGTATTGATGACCTTTGAAAGGAGGCGCATGGCGATATCGTACTCTTTTTTCCCGCGGTAAGCGTGGCTTTGCAGAAGCAGAAGCGAGAGTCGATGCTCATCTGTCAAATAGTTTACCCCACACTCCTCTGCGATCTCAAAGCACCTTAGAGCGGTATCGTAATCGCGGCATTGGTGTGCCAGCTCTCCCTGTTCCCGCCATACTTGTGAGAGATAATAGCCTTCTTGAATGCCCGCTTCTTCAAAGTGGGCGAGCATTTTTGCCAGCCGCTCTTGAGCGCGCATCTTTTTTCCACTCTGCAAGTAGGTCTGAACAAGCATATACTCAGCCTCTTCATAAAGGGTGGGGTAGGGTGTTTTTGCTGTGAGCAAGGAGGTAAAAGGGTGATCGGAAGTGGAAAAATCGGTAACGATAGTGTTGAGTAGATGTAGAGCTTCGTTTGAGGCGTTTTTCTCTAAATAGAGCTGCGCGAGTTCCAACATCGCTTGGTAACGAAAATAGACAAAAGCGGCATCGGGAACTTTTCCTTCTTCTAAACAGAGAGGAAAGGTTTTGATCGCTTCCTCAAAACAGTCTTTTGCACACTCACTGTGCTCTTCGTTCATTCCAATTAAATAGTGCGCTACGACAAGAAGCGGAGAGTGCGGAAAACGATGGGGAAAGGCTCTGAGGTGCTTGAGCGCTTCGCTATTTCCTGCAAGATAGATGTCATAAGCGTATTGGCGAAAGTAAGCCTCTGACGCTTTCGATGAGAGGGGATAGTCTTGATAGACCCGCGCATGTAAGGTGAAATGCTCGGGCAGACCCATTTTTTCAGCTGCTTCTGCAGCCCAAAACCAGGCATCACTAGCGTGTGGAGAGGTTGGGTGCATTTCGGCAAGTGAGATAAACGTCTCTTTAGCTTTTTCATAGAGTTCTTGTCCAAAATAGAGGGTACCTAAGACATAAAGCGCCTCCTCCTGGTACTTCCCTTTATTTTGTGCAACTTGTGTAAGCGAGGTCACGGCCAGTGAAAAGTAAGTAGAAGAGGGAAGACGAGAGGCGATTAATCCTTTTAAGTAGAGCGTCTCCTCATAGTCTTCTGCCGTCTCATTAAAGTCACTAAGGAGTTTTTCAAGAAGAGCAAGAGAGGTGATAGGGGAGCCTAAATAGGCGTCCGCTTTAGCCTCGAGCTTCAAAATGTGGGCGGCTTTGACTGGATCGCGCAATTCAATGTAACGAAATGAGTTACCAAGAGAAAGAGCAGCCATTTCAAAATGGTTATGCCCTTTTGCTGGATTTTTTAGACCCTCACGAAAAGCATTTAGACCGCGTTCATACCAGGCATCCGCGTAGCGCTCATGCGTTTGAAACGTCTTACAGGTCGCCTCTTTCAGAAGCGCCTCTCTCTCCTCATAATGCTCGGCTGCTTCCGCGCGCAGTAAAAGTGCATCCAGTGAGTGGAAGGGACGAAGAAGAGGACCTACCCGTTTAACCGCTTCTCTGTTGTTAAAATAGAGACCTTGAAGTAGATAAACCCGGCTCAGCGCCAGCGCTGCAGCCTCTTGTTCTTTGGATCTTAGTAGTTTTTTAAAGACCTCCTCCGCTTGCTTTAGGGTGAGTGCGTCTTGTTTCTCATCGCCGATTCGGATCAAGCACCATCCGAGATGAATAAGAGCCTGTTCGCGCCAGGCAACAGGGGCTTTTTGGCTGGGTAGAGATTTTTCAAACGCCTCCTTTGCATTGAAATACTCCCCACGTGCATATGCCGCTTCTCCCAATAGATAATAGCACTCGTAACGAAGGGAGTCATCGCTTGCTAATGTTTCAATCAGTGGGGTTAAAAGCGCTTCCACTTTCTCAAACTTTTTTTGTTGAAGATAGATGCGCGCCAGGTAGAGAGCGGCCACCCGTTTGGGTTTGCCTTCCATCTGCTGGAGCTGCTCAAAATAGCTGTAGGCTTGGTGGAGATTGCCAGCTGCATAATGAAAAATGCCGATTTCAAATAGGGCGTGGTCGTAGTGATCCAGATCTTTTTGCTTGCCTGAGGTTGTGTAGTTTTGAAGCAGCTGAAGCGCTTTTTCATACTCTTGTTTTTCTCGATAACAAAGAGCCGAGAGATAGAGCATCTCTCTGTCGATGCGATCCTCCACGACACTGCCGTTGTAACAAAGAGCAAGGCTTTGCTCATAATTGGCCTGGCTATAGTGGCTCTCAGCTAAGCGAAAACGGATTTTCTTTTCGATGAGCGAGTCCGGAGCACATGCTTTAGGGTAGTATTTTGCCTCAATTGCTTCTAAAATCTCGTTATAAAGAGCTAAAGCCTCAGAGTAGTGACCTGTCACTAGGTACCGTTTGGCCTTTTGCGTGAGCTGGTCGTAGTAACTGTTGAGAGAGTACTCCAATGCGCGATAAAAAGAGAGATCCTGCTTTTTCCATTCCTCTTTTGGGTAGTGGCGCTCGACCGAGCGCATTTCAATATAGGCGGCTCCAGGAGACTGTCGGTTCGTCGTGAACCGTGCTCTCATGAGTTTAATTCTCGGCAGCTGCTCTTGTGGGGGGCCGCGTTTTAAAAGTCTGGATAGAGCCTCCTCACCCTCATCGAGATCTCCCAGCGCCTCGCACGCTTCTGCATATCGCATCACAATATCGACATAGGTCGGCCAATCTACGCTGTATTTTTGCGCAGTATTCACACCTACACGGCTGATCAGTTCGCTGTATGACTCCTTTGCCTCAGCAAACTCTTCTTTTTTTATGGAGGCTTCGGCTGTTTGCAAAAGGGAGCGTAGTTGTTTCTCTTCATCGTCGCTCCAGAAAAAAGAGGAGAGCGCCAGCCAGCAAAAACTGAGAAAAAAGAGTTTTTTTTGCATATCAGCACCAGTTTAACAGAATTTTTCAGAAAAGTGTTGCACAATTTCAAACCGGAGACTTATTAATTTGGTAAAAGCATTTTTTCATATAAGTGGAGGTTGATCTGGTATGTCGCTCAAAGATACATGTAAGGAAATGAGATCGCTCTTGGATTGCATCCTTGGTGATTTGCAAAAAGCAGAGGAAGGAAACAAAGCAGCGTCGCAGCGTGTGCGCACATGCACCATTCGGCTTGAGAAGGTCGCTAAAGGTTACCGCAAGGAATCTGTCAAAGCAGAAAAATCAGGCGGTGGAAAAAGAAAAGCAGCTAAAAAGAAAGCTGTCGCAAAGAAAAAACCTGCAGCTAAGAAAAAGCCAGCTGCCAAAAAAGCGGCTCCTAAACAGAAGCCAGCTGCCAAAAAAGCCCCTGCTAGAAAGAAGCCGGCGGTGAAGAAGGCCCCTGCTAAAAAGCGTGTTGTTAAAAAAGCTCCTGCTAAAAAAGCAGCTCCGAAAAAAAGAGCAACAGCAAAGCTACCTAAAAAGCGCAAAAAGTAGTTCGCAAAATAAGATTTACGAAAGGCTTTCAGGTTCAAATCTGAAAGCCTTTCGTTTTTTTATCCCTCATAGGTATCCTCTTACCTATGAAGCTTCAAATCTCCTCTGAAATGCCCATAGATCCCCTCTGTTCTCACTTTGGACAGTGTGGCGGGTGTGCATATCAGCACATCCCTTATGACGAACAACTACTTCAAAAAGAGTCCTTTGTTCGCTCACTCTTTCAACAAGAGGTCTCGCCTATACTTTCATGCGATCCTCCCTGGCGCTACCGTAATAAGATGGAGTTTTCTTTTTCCCAAGATAGAAAGGGGCAAAAATTTCTCGGCTTGATGCGGAAAAGAGGGCGTGTGGAAAATCTCTCGGAGTGTTTTTTAACCGCTCCTTGGTTCATCGAGGTATTAGAGCGTGTCCGTCTCTGGTGGACGGAGAGTGAAATTGCAGCTTATCATCCCCCCTCTAATGAAGGAGCTTTGAGAACTCTAACTATACGTCATGGTGTGCAAACAGGGGAGAAAATGGTCGTTTTGACTGTTTCTGGCAATCCTGACTTTGCGCTTGATGAAGCGGACATACAAGACTTCATGGATGCTGTAGGAGAGGTTGATTCACTTATTTTGCGTACACAGATCATCGCCAAAAAGACTCCCACTCGTTTTGAGGAGCGTCTTCTTTCCGGTAAAGAGGTGATTCATGAGATCATGCATGATCCCAGTGGGCGTCCCTTTACCTTTAAGATTCGTGCTGCCTCGTTTTTTCAGCCCAACACCCTTCAAGCCGAAGCGCTCTATGCGCTTGCCTTAGAAAGCGCTCAGCTCACCTCTGATGAGACTATATTTGATCTTTATTGCGGAACAGGCACATTAGGGATTTTTGCCTCTGCGCAGGTGGCTCAAGTGTATGGTATTGAGCTTGTTCCCGAGGCTGTCTTGGACGCGCAGGAAAATATCAGGCTGAATGAGATAACCAATGTATCTGTTATGGCGGGCGATGTAGGGGAGGGGCTCCTTTCCGATTCTCCCTCCACAGTGATTGTGGATCCTCCTAGAGCCGGTTTGAGTGCTGAAGCTCTTAAGTATTTACTCAGTCTTTCACCTCAGAAAATACTCTATATTTCGTGTAATCCTGTGACTCAAGCGCAGAATTGTGCGGACTTAGAGGGGTATCAAATTGAGCGCATTATGCCTGTTGATCAATTTCCCCACACCCCTCACCTCGAGAATATTGTCTTGCTGTCAAAGAAAAAGAGGACCATAAATCAGCCGGGGTGATTGGAAGCATGCCAACCACAGCAGCAGAGACACGACAGGGGCATATTTAACAGCCCTAGCGGAATTAGTAAACCGCCGGTAACCAGTGCAGCAGTGCTGGTCCAGGGGATGCCCCCTGAAACGAGTAAAATGCCGAGGGTGATTAGCGCAACTCCTAAGAGTTGATCCAGGAGTATACCTCCCGTCTGCGCTTTAAATGTTAGTTGTGAATAGTTACGTCTCTCAGAAGACTCTACAGATATTGCTCTAATAACTCTTGGTCCTATGCAACGACTTCCAATTATAGTTGAAAACACGACTCTTCCCTTTGAGTAATAGACACATTGATCTTACTATAGAATTACAATAGTTTCAATTCAAATAACCTAAATTTTGCAATACACGAATATCAGAGTGCTTGAAGTTTCAGCACGTCTGTGTTATGCTTTTTCTTTTTCACCTAGCTAGAGGCAAATCATGATCAAAAAATTTCTTTCATTCTTTTTTCTATTCTCGGCATCTCTACCCCTTCTTGCAGAGGAAGAGGAAGTGGCACGTAATGCAGGCTCGTTTTGGCAAACCCTGATCATGATCGGGATCGCCATCGTCTTTTTCTATTTTATCCTTTGGCGTCCGGAGCAAAAAAGACGTAAATCAATGGAGCAAAAACGAAGTGCCATGAAAAAGGGTGATAAGGTCACCGCCATGGGCATTGTGGGCACCATCGATCGTATCAAAGAGCAAACTGTTATTTTAAAGATGGTGGACGGCTCCAAAATCGAGTTTGTCAAAGCGGCCATTACAGAAGTACGCGCTAAAGAAGAGGGCGCTGCAGAAGAGTCTGCTCAAGAAGCTTCTAGTTAATCTTTAAACCCCAACCGCCTGGATGGGGTTTTTTCTTGCCTTCAACTCTTACTTTAGATAATCTAAAGTTCAACCTTAGATTGTCTAAAGTAGTGTATAAAAGATTACTAACAACTCATATTCAGATGCTTGCAGGAAAATATCCTGTGGTGACTTTGTTGGGTCCTCGTCAGTCGGGTAAAACGACATTGATTCGGGCAGCCTTTCCTGAAAAGCTCTATGTGAATATGGAAGATGCTGAAAATAGGGATCTTGCGATTTTAGATCCCAAGAGTTTTATGGAGGGCTTTCCTGAAGGAGCCATTTTTGACGAAGTACAAAGAGTCCCTCATCTTTTGTCGTATATTCAAGTCAAAGTCGACGAGATGGGATGTAATGGGCTCTTTATTCTAACGGGCAGTCATCAAGCCCGGTTGCACTCAGCCGTTTCCCAATCCTTAGCAGGAAGAACCGCCCTTCTCCGGCTCCTCCCTTTGAGTATGCAAGAGTTGCGTGCGGCTCAGATAGACGATCCTTTGGAGGAGATCATTTTAAAGGGGGGCTATCCCAGAATATATAAAGAAAATCTTCCTCTGACAAATGCGTATAGCAGCTACTTCCAAACCTATGTAGAACGTGATATTCGACAGATTTTGCAAGTGAAGGATGTGATTCAATTCGAGCGTTTTATTAAACTTGTTGCGGGTCGGATTGGGCAATTGATCAACTACACAAGCCTGGCCGCAGATGTGGGGGTCTCGTCTGTCACGATTAAAGAGTGGATCTCTGTATTGGAGGCGACTTATATTTTAGTGCGCTTAGAGCCCTATTTTGAAAACTTTGGCAAGCGGGTCATTAAGTCGCCCAAGCTTTATTTTACAGACACAGGACTGGCTTGTTATCTTCTGGGCATTGATTCTGTTGAACAGTTGAAAGGGGATTCCCTTTTTAGAAACGTGTTTGAGAATTGGGTGGTCATGGAGTTAATGAAGGCTCGATATAATCAGGCGGTCGATCCTAGGCTCTACTTTTTCCGAGATATATCGGGCAAGGAGGTAGATTTGTTGTTTCAAAAAGGGAGCGAGCTGGTTCCGATTGAAATTAAGAGCGGCCGTACCTTTTCTCCAGCCTACTTAGAAGGCTTGCACTACTTTCATCAGCAAGCCCCCAAAAAAGCGAAAGGGGGCGTTCTCATCTATCGGGGAGAGCAGTCGCAGAAAATAGGCAACTTTGAGCTACTCACTCCGGAGAACTGTCCCCAAGCCCTTTAAGGGCTAGTTTCTCCAAAACCTCTGTGCTTCTGGCAATAAAGCCGGTCATCGAATCGGGTTCCATCTCCTTCTGCGAGAGGCGGGCCAGATCGTAAACTGCATGCGCCATTTGCTTAGCCAGCTCCGGATCCTTCTCTTCAACTCTGTGAATCGCATTGATCAGTTTATTGTTGGTGTTCACCACAAAAGTGGGCTTGATAAAGCTCTGCATAGGAGCACCACGGCTATGATAAGCCATTGAGTCGCGCATCCGGCGCTCTTCTTCTTTGAGCATGAGAAAAGCGGGCATACTCTCAGAGGCAAGGCTTTTAGCCTCGACTTCGATGTCGAGTTTTTTGTGGAAAAACTCAGCGAGTTTAGCTGCCTCACTCCGTCCATCAGCGTCAAGAAGTCCTTTTTCCTTAGAAGGATCAAGAATCTTATCATCCAAACCAGAGTCAATCCGTTTGAACTGAGCGTTGGTCTGTTTCTCTAAAAATTGGATCAACGCCTGATCAATCATAGAAGGACGAATAAAGAGCACTTCAATCCCTTTTTCTCGATATAGGTCGAGAAAATGCCCTTCTTCAGAGGTATAATAAATGGGTTGATCAGGATGGCGCTCGCGGTAGTCTTCTAATGTCACCCACTCTTGATCGCTGTTTTTCCAGACCAAAAACTCTTTGGCTCTCTCATAAAACTTCTCATCTTGGAGGGCGCCAAACTTGACAATGAGCTCAATATCTTCCCAATAGGTAAGAAATTTCTCTTTTTCACTGCGATAAAGAGCAGCTAATCGGTCGGAAATCTTCTTAGAGATGTGAGAGCCGAGCTGGCGCACTGTGCGGTCCATCTGTAGATAACTTCTCGATACGTTGAGGGGGATGTCGGGGCTGTCGATGGCGCCACGCAAAATGGTTAAGTACTCGGGAAGCAGATCGCGGCAATTGTCTGAGACAAAAACCCGGTTACAAAAGAGTTGAATCGTCTCTTTTTTCAGCTCACCATCTTGCGCAAGTTTAGGGAAGTAGAGAATTCCCTTTAGGTTGAAGGGGAAGTCAACATTGAGATGCACCCAGAAAAGAGGATCCGGCTCCATGGGAAACAAGTGGCGGTAAAAATCGAGATATTCTTGCTCTGTACATTCAGAAGCAGGCTTCATCCAAAGAGGAGGTTTCTCATTGATCTGCTTGTTGTTTAAGAAGATAGGGTAAGGAAGGAAGCTGCAGTAGTGGTGTAAAATCTGCCTTAGACGGCTATCGTCGAGATACTCATCTTCCTCCTTGGAAAGGTGAAGAACGACATCTGTACCGCGCGTTGCACGCGTGCCCTTTTCCAGTGTGTAGTCAACCGATCCATCACAGCTCCAATGCATAGGCTCGGCGCCTTCTTTGTAGGAAAGGGTTTGAATTTCCACATTTTGTGCCACCATATAGGCTGAGTAAAAACCAAGACCAAAGTGACCGATGATCTGATCCTCTTCCTTGTCAGACTGGTATTTCTGTACAAATTCTTCAGCGCCGGAAAAAGCAATCTGAGAGATGTAGGTTTCAACCTCATCATGATCCATCCCCAGGCCATTGTCGGAGAAAGTAAGCGTGCGCTTCTCCTTGTCGATCTTAATATCAATACGCCATGTTTCATTGGATTCGTCGGTCAGCTTGCGGAGTTTGGAAATCGCATCACAACTGTTGGAAACGAGCTCTCGGACAAAAATGTCTTTGTCTGAGTAGAGCCATTTTTTGATGATGGGGAGGATGTTTTCGCTGTGGATCTTTAATTTTCCCATTTTAAGTCCTTTAATATTAAGTCTATATCAATAATTCCGCCCTGCTGCAGCATAATCAATACGATGCCGAGCGGAACGACCCAGCGTACAAGAAAAAGCCAAGGGGGAAAGAGCCATTGCCATTTAGATCCCGCCAGAAAGCCCTCTTTGCGCACCATACGGTTTAATACCCATCCGGCAAAAACGGCTGTCAAAATAGCATTAACCGGGAGCAGCCATGTGAAGGAAAAATAGTCGACTGTATCAAAAAAAGTCTTTCCATACATGGAGGTCCAGTTGACAAACAGCCCGCTTGAACCAGATAAGGCGCTGGGGATAGCCATTATAAACACAGAGCCCCCAACAATCAAGGCTCCTTTTGGGCGGGCCCACCCAAAACTCTCAGTAACGGTCGCCACGAGCACCTCCATCACGGAAATCGTCGAGGTGAGGGCAGCAAAGACAACGAGAAGAAAAAAAGTTGTTGAAATGATGAGGGTTCCGGGAAGCTTGTTAAAAAGCACGGGCAGCGTCTTAAAAAGAAGGCCGGGTCCCTCTTCTGGAGAGAAGCCAAAGGTAAAGATAATCGGAAAAATCATGAGTGAGGCGAGCAGAGAGACGAGAATATCCATGGATGCAACCGTAACGGCAGTTTTGGGGATGTCGTCGTGTTTACGCATGTAGCTCCCGTAGGTGAGAATGATTCCCATTCCGACGCTTAAGGTGAAGCAGGCAAGTCCCAAGGCTTCTAAAAGTCCTGAGGGAGTTAGCTTCGAGGCGTCAGGACGGAAAATAAAGCTAAATGCTTGAGGAAATCCTTCTAAAGTCGTGCTGTAGAGAAAAAGAAGGACCAAAATAGCTAAAAGGGCAGGAGTCAGTAGTTTAGCCCAAAATTCAATCCCTTTCCGGATTCCTTTAAACACAATAGCTGTGGTGATTCCAATAAAGATAAAGGTCCAGAGCAAATTAATGGCTCCCGACTGGTAGAGAAGATCAAAAACCGCACTAATCTGTTCAGGGTCTTTGCCTTCAGAAAAATGCAGGAGCGACATTAAAGCATAATTAAGAGACCAGCCTGCAACAACGGCGTAGTAAGAGAGGATCAGGAAAGTCACAAAAAAACAAGACCATCCGATAAAGCGCCAGTTTTTTTGCAGTCCCGCCAGGTCGGAAAAGGCTCCGACAGGCGCTTTTTGAGCTGTTCTTCCAATCAAAAGTTCGGCCATAAAGATTGGAACACCAATGAGAAAAGTAAACACTAAATAGGCTAATACAAAGAAGCCTCCTCCGTTTTCTCCCGTTACATAAGGAAACTTCCAAAGACTGCCCAAACCAATGGCTGATCCGGCTGTCGCCATTAGGAAGCCTAATCTACTTCCCCAATTTTCACGCGGTTTCATATTGAAAAGGGATAGCAGAACAGTTATTATTAAAGAATATGATTCTCGCGCAGTTTGTTCAAGGCCTGACGTTGGCAATAGTAGCCGTTATCGCTTTTGTAGTGATTGGCTTAGCCTTAACCATCATGATTCTTTTCACCAAGAAGAAGCTTGTGCGCACGGCCCCATGTGAGCTGCGTATCAATGACGATCCTTCTATGACCAAGACAGTTGCGGGTGGGCAAACCTTGCTTTCGGCGTTAACTGGTGAGGGAATTCCGGTTCCCTCTCCTTGTGGGGGAAAAGCAACGTGTAAGCAGTGTCGTTTGCAGATTTTGGATGGAGCTGAGGAGCCCCTTGAGACCGATAAGGGGACTTTTAACAAAAAAGAGCTCCAGGAGGGGTGGCGTCTTTCCTGTCAGCTCAAAGTGAAAGATGACATCCATGTGCACATTGAAGAGCGGTATCTGGATGTCAAAGAGTGGGATGCGACCGTGGTTAGCAATGAGAACGTGGCCACTTTTATCAAAGAGCTAGTTGTGGAATTGCCTGCCGGGGAAGAAGTTCCCTATCGATCGGGTGGCTATCTTCAATTTCATGTGCCTCCTTTCAAGACGGAGACCGACGAATGGAAAAAGACAATGGATCCCAAGTACTTTGAGGACTGGGAGAAATTTGGACTTTTTGGCAGGACGATCGACTTTAGTCATCTCGCGTCCGGTGAAGTGATTCGCGCCTATTCGATGGCCTCGTACCCGGCTGAAGGGCGTACCCTCAAGTTCAACATTCGGATTGCAACACCTCCTTTTATCAAGGGGGAGATGGTGGATAAGATTCCATGGGGGATCTGTTCGAGTTACACCTTTGGCTTAAAGCCCGGCGATAAGGTCAAGCTATCAGGACCGTATGGCGAGTCATTTATGATTGAGGACGGGCGTCCGCTGATCTTCTTAATCGGAGGAGCCGGCTCTTCCTTTGGCCGTAGCCATGTCCTCCATCTCTTTAACACAGAAAAAACCGATCGTCGGGTCGACTTTTGGTATGGCGCACGTTCGGTTAAAGAGAATATCTACCAAGACGAGTATGAAGCGCTGGATCAAGCGCATCCCAATTTCAGCTACCATCTCGTTTTATCTGAGCCGTTGCCGGAGGATTTGGAAGCTGGTTGGCCGAAAGATGATCCATTAAAAACAAATTATCTTTTTAAAGCATTTGAGTTGGGGCAGCTGCAAAAGATGGATGAGCCAGAAGAGTGTCTCTATTACGTCTGCGGACCGCCTTTGCACAATTCAAGCGTCCTAAAGCTACTCGATGATTATGGCGTTCCGCGCGAAAATATTGTTCTAGATGACTTTGGTAGCTAAGCGTGTGAAGGCTTCCTGAGCCTTCGCATCAAGATGGTAGGCAAGCGGAGGAAGCAAAATGCCGATGATGGCAATGCCCAAAGCAGCCCACGTATCTAGACAGATCACGCTGCGTTCTTTAAGCCACTTTGAATCTCTAGTGATAAGTGGGGGCAACAAAGCCAGCGTGTTACCAATAGCCAATACGATCTTATGGATCGTATCGGCAAGATACCCGATCATTCCCAACAGATACGCTCCAGCTGACCAGGCTATGCGATATCCGGAGAGCCTTCCTTCCGGACAAAAGTGCTCTTTTGTCCAAAGAGAATGTAGAATAGTTTGGTGATTCTCTTCTATCGTAGCTTCAACATCACCGTTTGACCAAAAACAACTAAATCCAGTTGACATACCAGGTATTGTAGATGCTACAAAGATTCTTTTTAAGTTATAAGTAATCCTTATGCTAGCTGCACTTGCACAAATCAATCCGACGGTCGGAGCTCTCTCGCAAAATTGTCAAAAAGTCCTTTCATTTATTGAGCGTGCTCGGTCATCGGGGGCTACTCTGGTCGTTTTTCCCGAAATGGCTCTTTGCGGCTATCCTCCTGAAGACCTGCTCCTCTTGCCGAGCTTCATCGAGGCAATGGAAGAAGAACTGAAAAAAATAATCGCGGCCTCTAAGGGAATGATCGTGATTGTAGGAACTGTTCGCGAGAATCTATCGGGTGGGGAGAAAGGGCTCTACAATTCAGCTGCGATTCTGGAGGATGGAAAGCTTGTGGGGTTCCAGGATAAGACACTTCTTCCTGATTACGACGTTTTTGATGAAAGGCGTTATTTTGAGCCGGCTGCACGCGCAGATGTGTGGAGTGTAGGTGGTCTGCGTATTGCCGTGACCATCTGCGAAGACATTTGGCAGCATGCAGCAGCGGTGGAATACACGACGTACCTCCGAGATCCTGTGCAAGAACTGGCTAAGCAGGCTCCTGATCTGCTTGTCAACCTGTCAGCCTCTCCCTACTACCTAAAACGGCATGAAACACGTTTACGTGTCTGCACACAAGCAGCACAAACAACAGGATGTTCGGTCCTTTTTTGTAATCAAGTGGGAGGCAACGATAGTTTGATTTTCGATGGTTATAGTCTCCACCTCAATTCCGCAGGACAGTTGGTTCAGCATGCCAAGGGATTTGAAGAGGATCTTCTTTTTGTTGATCTGCAAAAGAAGTCTGCTCCATGTCAGATTTTTGTGGATCCTTTAGAGGACCTCTTTAAAGCACTTGTTTTGGGCGTGCGTGACTACTTTCACAAGCTGGGATTTTCTAAAGCCTGTTTTGGTCTCTCAGGGGGCATTGATTCTGCAGTTGTGGCGTGTGTGGCAAAAGAGGCGCTTGGGGCTGAAAATGTGCATGCGCTCCTCTTGCCCTCACGCTACTCCACAAAGCAGGGACTGGAAGAAGCAGAGTGTCTAGCCCGCCGTTTGGGGATTACATTTGAGGAGCTTTCGATCGAAAAGCCTTTCCAGAGCTTTTTAGACCTGCTTACCCCTCGTTTTAAAGGAAAAGAGGCTGATGTGACCGAAGAGAATCTGCAGGCGCGGGTGCGTGGAATCATTCTCATGGCTTATGCGAATAAATGGGGCTACCTCCTTTTAGGAACAGGGAATAAAAGTGAAATGGCGATGGGCTTTACAACGCTTTATGGTGATATGTGCGGTGGACTGGGTGTTCTTAACGATGTGTCTAAGCAGCAAGTCTACGCTCTTGCACGCTGGATTAACCGCGATCAAGAGATCATTCCTAATACAACAATTGAAAAGCCTCCTTCTGCAGAATTGAGACCGGATCAAAAAGACTCCGATTCTCTTCCAGAGTATCCCGTTGTCGACCTGGTTTTAACGGAGTATGTGGAAGAGCATCTCTCTCCCGAAAAGATTGCAGACAAACACCATCTTCCTCTTCACCTTGTGAAAGATTTAGTGCGGAAAATCCACTTAAACGAATATAAGCGGCAGCAGGCGCCACCTGGCTTAAGGGTGACAAAAAAAGCCTTTACCGTTGGGCGGCGCTTCCCAATCGTACAACAGTGGAATATGTAAGTGAAAAAAAATAAGTGGTGGATTTTTCTTGTCACAACCAGCGGCACATCTGTCGTTTTTCTTGATAATACCGTCATGCCGGTGGCGCTTCCTACGATTCAAAGAGAGCTTCTGTTTTCTCCTCTCTCCCTCGTTTGGATTGTGAACGCCTACCTTCTGAGTTTGACCTCTCTGCTGCTGATTGGAGGTCGGTTGTGCGATCTTTTTGGAAGGCGGAGTGTGTTGGTCACAGGACTGGTTCTGTTCGGGCTCGGCTCCCTTTTTAGCGCCTTGAGTATGACGCAGTGGTGGATGATTTTAGGTAGAGCTGTACAAGGAGCAGGCGGCGCGCTGATTGTACCGACCACCAGTGCTCTTTTAATTGCGACCTTTCCTTTGGGAGAGCGCGCAAAGGCGATCGGGATCAATACGGGGATCAGTTCTATTTTTCTTATTTTAGGACCGGCTGTTGGCGGACTTTTCACGGAATATCTCAGTTGGCGCGGCATCTTTTATCTGAATATCCCCCTTGTCGTATTCGGAATTGCGATGGCCTTTTTCATCCTCCATCCGAGTAAAAAGAAAAAAGAAACGTTTCACTTTATGGGCGCTCTGATGATGCTCTTTGCGTCGGTGACCTTGATTGTGGGGCTGATGCAGGGAAACATGTGGGGATGGTCTTCTCCTTTGACGATTACGCTTTTGGCTCTGAGTCCCGTTTTTTTCGGGCTTTTTTGGTGGGTCTCGACGCACACGGAACATCCGTTAATCGACTTCCATTTTTTCAAAAATCCTCTCTTCACGGTCGCCAATATTTTTATCTTTCTGACCCAGGTTGTCATTATGGTGACAGTACTATGGGCGATCTACTTTCAAAATCAGATGCACTACACTCCTGCTAAAACAGGTTTGATCATCTTTATTGCCGTTTTCCCCGTTTTCTTGATGGCACCGCTAGGCGGGTATATAGGCGATCGCTTTGGGCCTCGCCTCCCCCTTTTAATCGGTTTTGCTCTGCTCACCTTTGCTCTTTTTTGGCTCTCATCGACCATTAGACTAGGTAGTCTTGCTTTACTTCTGCCGGGTCTACTCTGTTTTGGTAGTGGAATTCCAATGATTCTCTCGCCCACGATTGCAATGGCTCTTTCCCAAGTTCCAGCGGAAAAGCTGGGAGCTGCATCAGGGATTACCACTGAGACGCGGCAGTTGGCTAGTACCTTTGGAATTGCTGTTTTGACCACAATTTACTACACGACACTGGAAAAAACCGGCTCCAATACCTCAGCTTTTTGGGCAATCTCGTTTGTATCGGCTATTTTAGGTTTGCTGGGCTTGATTGTGGCGTTTTGTACAGTGAGGAAAAGGAGGCGTACCGGCAGCTGAGCCGCCGGTACCAAGACGAAAAACTACTTTTTAGGAGGCTTGCCGCTTCCAGGTTTGCTTTTTGCCATAAATTCCTCTTAAAGAAAAATTAGCAGGTATCCTTGAGACGACCTCTCAGATGTACTTGCTCTGCCTCAAATTTTCCGAAAAAAGCGATTTATTTGGAAAGAGAAAAGTTTGATAAACTCGCATTTCCCGCAATCCATCCGGTTGTCCAGGCATTTTGAAAGTTATAGCCGCCTGTCACTCCATCGATATCGAGCACCTCACCCGCAAAAAAAAGACCGGGGCGGATCCGGCTCTCCATTGTTTTAAAGTTTACCTCTTTTAGACTCACGCCTCCACAAGTGACAAACTCACTTTTGTAGGTCGTTTTTCCCTCAATACGGTAGCGGTGATTGGGGTTTTCTTTCAGCGCGCGGTAGAGCCGTTTAGGAAGTGGCTCTTTCCACTCAATCACACAAGTCGCTTGATAGGCTTGCTCGTGTAAAAAACGCGCCTCCCAAGCAGACAATTTCAAAATGGCCGGCCCACTAAATCCCCAGTGCGTGATCAAAAGAGGGCCGGTTTGGCGGCAACTTCCACCCTCTAACCAGACGGTGGCTTCGGGAACAGAGACTCCTGAAAGTCCTAATAGAGGAGAGCTGGGAACATTAAAGCTAAAAAGAGAGGGGACCGGATCGATGATAGTGTGTCCGACTAACCTTGCCATTTTATGTCCATGGTGGCTACTTCCGGTCGCTAAAATCACCGCGTCGGCATCTTCGGGAATCTGCTCGATTTTGACTCCCAGCTGGAGCTCGATATTTCGTTTTTTGATCTCCTCTAAAAAGCAGTCAATAATTGTTTCTGATCGATCAGTAGTGGGGAACATCCGCCCATCTTTTTCGGTTTTAAGCTCAATGCCTCGCTCTTGAAACCAAGCCACAGTATCTGCTGGTTGAAAGCGGTGAAAAGGACCTAAAAGCTCTTTGGATCCGCGCGGGTAGGATTGGGCAAGCACCTTAGGATCAAAGCAAGCATGTGTGACATTGCACCGTCCACCGCCTGAGACACGCACTTTGGCAAGTGGCTGCCGCGTTTTTTCCAGAATCACCACTTGCGCACGCGGGTAGGCTTCCGCGCAGGCAATCGCTGCAAAACAGCCGGCAGCTCCAGCTCCTATGATGACGCACTTTTCCATGCAGCCTCAATACAATCATTTACGCCCACTCCTGTATAACTATTTCCAATTAACCGGATAGGCAGCTGTTTTTGAAAAAAAGCGAGTCGCTTGTGATGTCCAAGAAGATACTGGGGGATCGCGCGCATCGCTTTACCGACCAAATGTGCATCAGGAGGTTTTTCAATCCCCAAATATTTTTTTACAGCCTTTAATGCTATGTCTAATGTGCCCTCCCCTTCAATCATGACGCATACCCGCGTTTGTTCGCCCCGATTTTGTTCAGGAAAAATTGCCGAGTCCCATGTCATTCCCAAAAAATTCTCTTGTTCTAACGAAGGAACGAGAAATCCAAACCCTTTTTTGGGTAGAAACGCGCCATTCCATCCCAAGCTTACAGTTGTTAAAGAGGCGTAGGTAAAGGGGTCGCGAATACCAGCGATTTCGGCCAGAGCGTGGGCAGGAATAGCTGCAATGATTTGGTCGGCTTTAATGTTATCCAGACGTTCAATCGGTGTATTCAGGTGAATTTCATCTTTTAACACCTCGGCAAGCCGCTCTGTTAATCTCTCCATCCCATTGCGGAAGGAGTAGAGACTGGCAGGTGGTTTGTCTTTACTCTTTTTCAAGTTACGGATAACAGAGCCTTTTTTTTCGGCTTCCCAGACAGTGGGAAAGCAGCTACGCATCGAGAGCTGCTCGGCATCTCCACCGAAAATCCCTTTAACAAGCGGATCGACAATCCGCTGCGCGATCTTGGCGTTAAAACGCCGTGTGCAGAAGTCTGCAATTGTCTCGTCTTCCCGGTTAGATGCAGACGTAAGTAGGTCCCGCAGCAATGCCGAGGCCATTCCTTGGCGTAGCAGAAATCCCAGCGAAAAGGGATGAAGGCGCTTTTTCAGCACAATAAACCGTTTACGCGCATTTTTGTCTGCTGCCACCAGCTCGGACTCGAGCCCCAACTCTTTCACAAGAGCAAGCGTCCGTTTACCCTTTCCTGAAGGACGAAAGCCACGCGGTCCTTGCTCAAAAAGAAAGCCTTGATCACAAGAGGAGCGAATCCAGCCGCCGGCGCGGGAGCTTTTTTCTAAAATGGTGACCGTATGTCCCTGTTGTTTATGGTACCAGCCAGCAGCTAATCCGGAAATGCCCGCACCGATGATCACGATTTTTTTCATATTGTTTGCGAAAATTTTTTGTGTCCCTGATCGAAATAGGCATCGAAGGACGTGGCCACAACGCGAATCAGCAGCTCACCCAGCTCGGTGACGATAATCTTGTCTGGTGTGTTGAGAACCAGTCCGTCTGCTTCATGCTGCGCTAACCTCTCTTGGACCTCAGCAAAATGGCTATCAAAGCTATGCTCAAAACGTTTCTCAAACTCGTTTTTGTCGAGCTCAAAGGTGCACATCAATGTGTGGATCACCCATTTTCTTAAGAGATCTTCTTCCGTGGAGACCTTCCCTCGCTGTACGGGCAGTTCTCCATGATCCAGCGCAGCGTAGTAAGCAGGAAGATCTTTTAGATTTTGCACGTATGTATCCCGAGCGCATCCGATGGCTGTCACGCCGAAGCCGAGCATTTCGCCGGCAAGTTGGGCTGTATACCCTTGGAAGTTGCGTCCAAGCGCTCGCGTTCGAAAACAGTGAGTCATCTCATCCTCTTCGAGAGCAAAGTGATCCATTCCAATAGCAACATACCCACTCTCAATTAAGCGGCGCCGCGCTTCAGCGTAAATCTCGAACTTCTCTTCGGATGAGGGAAGCGTTTCGTCTTTAATGGCCAGCTGATGCTTTTTTAACCACGGCACTTTCGCGTAAGAGAAAAGAGCAATCCGATCGGGACGCATCTCTAAAATATCTGTGATCGTTTGCTCAAATGTGAGTGGTGTTTGATAGGGGAGACCATAAATCAAATCGATATTCACTCCGTCAAAATTCAAAGCGCGCGCTAAATCATACGTCCAGCGCGTCATCTCTAGACTCTGCCGCCTCTTTACGGCCTCTTGTACTTCAGAATTGGTGTCTTGCACCCCAAAGCTCACCCTGTTAAAGCCCAGTTTTTTCAAAAAGCGGAGCTTTGCTCCTTCATCCTCCATCACCGTACGGGGGTCAATTTCGATTGCCACCTCTTTGGAAAAATCGATCTCAAACGCGCTGCAGATCTTCTCAAAGAGGCGGGCAAAGAGAGGGATGGAGAGTTTGGTGGGTGTTCCTCCGCCAAAATGGAGTTGCACGACCTTTTTTCTCCCTGTTAAAGAGGTGACAAGATCGATTTCTTGCATCAAATAGTCCACATATCGCTCTTCATTCTCTGCTTTTCGATTTAAAACAACCGAGCAACCGCAATAGAGGCACATTGACTTGCAAAAGGGGATATGAAAGTAGAGTGAAAGTGGAGAGTCGGTTAATGCGAGCAGTTTTTCTCGATAAACAGCAGGGGATAGATCGCTCCATTCCGGGGCCGTCGGGTACGAGGTGTAGCGCGGGGCGGGGCGATTAAATTTGCTTAGATCTAAGGTGTACATAATCGACCATAAATTTCACGTTTTCCACCGGGATATCAGGTAGCAGACCATGTCCAAGATTAAAAATAAAGCCCGGATCGCCTTTCATTCCCTCCAGCAGGCGGTCAATCGCCTCTGCGATCTGTTTTTGCGATCCGTAGAGAAGCATCGGGTCGAGATTGCCCTGTAGAGCGATTGTTTTGGGGATCTGGCGCCGAATTGAGGGGAGATCGCCACTCCAATCGATACTGATTGCAGCAGGTTGAATCGAGGCCAGCTCCTCAGCAAAGAGTGAAGAGCCTCGACAAAACAGAATCGCCGGGATATCAAGAGCCTCAATGATTCTACGCATCGGCTTCAAGCTAAACTCGCGAAATTCATGAATTGCCAGCGCATTTGCCCACGAGTCAAAGAGTTGAATGGCATCGACACCAGCCTCTACTTGACATTTTAGATAAGCGATAGTGGCTTCAGTGATTACATCGATCAGTTTTGAAAAGCTCTCCGGTTCACGAAAGAGCCACCGCTTGGTTTTTTTGAGATCGCGGCTCGATTTCCCTTCGATCAGATAGCTGGCGATGGTAAAAGGAGCACCGGCAAAACCGAGAAGAGGAACAGTCAGTCTCTTTTTCAGTTGCTGAATGGAGTCGGTGATATGGGGATAGGCCTCTTCTGGTGCGCGCATCTGAATGGCATCTGGGGAGTCAAAAACGACAGGGCCGACCGATTCTTGGAAGTCGTAGCGGATCTGCATCCCATCAAAAACCGTCAAAATGTCGCTGAAGAGAATGGCGGCGTCCACATTGAGAATATTCAAGGGGAGTTCGGTGACCTCAACGATCGTTTTGGGATCGTGAAACATTTCTAGTAGGGAGCGTCCTCTCCGGAGCGCTTTATATTCGGGTAGATAGCGTCCTGCTTGCCGCATCAGCCAGATGGGCGGCCTTCCTTCATTTCGACACTTTAGGGCATCTAGTAACATAGAACAGGGGAGGTTAGCATTCTTGGTGGATTAACGAAAGCTTTTGTTGGCTGTGTTGCGTAACCTCTTCAGAGAGGTGGGCTGCTAGGGTAGCTTCGGCGCGTAAACACGCAGGTCAAGCAGGCAAAAAAATTATTTTATTTCCTTTTTGTTCTTTTCCGGAAGTTAAATTAAAACAATAACTTTAATTTAATTAAATAGGAGTTAATTGTTATAATTTTATTGTTGTAAATAGGAGGGGGAATATGTTGCCAGTAACAACAAAAGGTGAATTAGTAGATAAGTTAGAAAGGCTTGATCAGGATGGATGTACTTTGGCAGGCCGAGACTTTTGGATATTGGGTATGAGTTCGAGTCTTTGTGGTGTCACGGCTATGGGTGGACTTATGGGAGTGGTTTTGGCGATTGTGTTTGCAGTATTAGGAACCTTGGGGCCAGGTCCAGCGATTCTCGGTACACTTGCAGCTGTAGCAGCACTCCAGGGTGGTGTAGCATCGTGTCTTTTTGTGTATTCCACTGCCCAAGAAAGAGCTAGGCCCCTCAACTTTGAGCAAGTACAAAAGCTTTTGCAAAAAGAGAAAAGGTTCAACAGAGACGCATCGGCACAGATCGATCAGTTGGCGGATTCTTACCAAACAGAGTTAAGGAGCATTAAGGCTTAGTAGAGTAGCTCTCTTTTCCGACTAAGTAAGAGTACTCGCCGTGTGTGTAGGACCACCTAATTTCATCAGCTCGCTCGTTCTCACCTATCTTATCATGCGCTTCAGCTAGGCGTTTTAGCATACACTCTCTATCAAGACCAGCCATTCTGCTTGTGATCAGCTCATGTGCTTGGGTTAGCTCTTCAACCGTAATCATCATATCAGCAAGTGTTTCCAAATACCCTGCTGTTTCCAACGTGAAATCTTCTGTTATTTCTGGAGGGTTGCGGACTACATACGATGCAATTTCATATGGAGGGGTGTATAAATGAGAGGAGCTACGATAGGCGCGCATTAAAGCGAGTGCTTTTTCATTCTTATCCTCAGAGATTTGATTAACGGCTGCCAGGGCCAAAGAGTAGTGTTTTTTTTCAAGCATGACAAGGCTGATTTCTTCAAATAGCTTCTTTTTCGTTTTCAGATGAGTGATCCTCTCAGCCATTTTCATCGCTTTTTCAAAACCCTGTTCTTCATCTAAGTGAGCTAAAGCCAATCGATTTAAAATGTACGCTCTATCGATTTCATCCGAGATTTCCATAGCAGCAGCCTCGATACCTTCCAACCTTCTAAACGAGATTTTTAGTGGGCTATGCACCACTAGGAAGCATTCTTTTTTCTTCTGGGTATCAAGGTGTGGTTCTAGTTGTAGAAAGTCATCGATTAAGTGTGTGGCGATTTCACGTCCCCGTGGGCTACTAGGATCGGAGCGTACATAGATATTGACTGAAGCTACGGTTCTTTCTTCTTTGGTTTGAGATCTAATCTCACGGGCGAAATCAAATACGTCTACACCATCAAGAAATCGGTGACCGATAGGAATACCTTTAAAATCTGCAGGATCAACTTCCATTAACAAGATGGAGATGGCGGTTTTTGTTTTTTCAACAGAGTCACGTAAAGAGCCGTCTCCTGTGTAGAGTCTAATTTCCCGCAGTTTTTGCTGTATTGTGGGGTATCTAGCCAGATGAGTGGCCAAGCGCTGTGTAAAGGCTTCGATCTCTTGTGCCTTGATCTCTCTCTCGTTTGCAGGTGATTGAGATGGAGAGGCGGTGCTGGAGTGAGTGGCTACTGCGGTGGCCATTGTTTGCTCTCCTTTTTTAGAGTTCTCTGTTTGCTGTTGGTAGCAATCAGGGCTTAGTTGGAAAATTTTCTTTCAATGCATTGATGAGAACAACCTCTAATTCTTGAGGTGTTTTGGGTAATCGAATCACCATCTTCTTGCTGATCTTGTTCTTCTTCCCATGGGACTGCTCGGCAATGAAGACGAGCTTTGTCATTTTGAGCAATGTGAAGCTATTGCGTGCGGCAAAAATGCGCAGACGACTTAAGCAACGGAGCCACTCCACTTCTGGAGGCAACGGTCCAAAACGGTCACGCACTTCCTCAATGATTAAATCAACTTCTTCGCCATCTTCTGCGTCACCAAGCCGCTGGTAAAGATCCATCCGCAAAGAGGTCTCGTTGATGTAGTCATCGGGTAGTCGAGCATCAAAGGGAAACTCAACTTTGACCTCGTGATAGAAGAGAGGCGTCTCCTTTTTCTGAAGAGCAGTCACGGTTTTTTTAAGCAGTTTGCAGTAGAGCTGGAATCCAATTGCTGCCACGTGTCCTGACTGCTCAGTACCAAGAATGTTGCCGGCCCCACGGATCTCCAAGTCGTGCATGGCAATTTTCATCCCATTCCCCCCTTGAGTGAGGGCGGAAAGTCGCTTGCGAGAGAGCTCACTCAATTCTTTGGTGCTAGGAACCATAAAGTAGCAATACGCCTTTCGGTTCCATCGCCCTACACGACCGCGCATTTGATAGAGATCGGCCAGGCCAAAACGGTCGGCTCGATCAATCAAAATGGTATTAGCGCGCGGAATATCAATACCGTTTTCAATGATAGAGGTGGCAACTAGGATATCGGCCTGACCTGACTTGAAGGCGTGGAAGACAAGATCGAGCTCTTGTGCGCTCATCTGTCCATGACCCACGACGATGCGTGCGCCGGGGAGAAGGGTACGCACCTTATCTGCCATTTTGTAGATAGTTTCAACACGGTTATGCACCACGTAGGCCTGCCCATCACGTGCCAGCTCGCGCATAAGCGCGTTTTTAATGAGCTCATCCGAAGTAGCGCACACGACCGACTGAATCGGAAGACGGTCTTCGGGAGGGGTATTGATGACCGAGAGATCGCGCGCGCCGACCAAAGACATGTATAGAGTGCGTGGAATGGGTGTGGCTGAAAGGGTGAGACAGTCGACCTCGCTGCGGATTTTTTTAAGATGCTCTTTAGCGCGCACGCCAAAGCGTTGCTCTTCATCGATGATCACAAGACCGAGGTTGTGAAAGGCGACATCTTTGCTCACAATGCGATGAGTACCAATGAGAATATCGACTTTGCCCTCAGCAGCTTCGACTAGGGTCTGCTTGAGCTCCTTGGGTTTACGAAAGCGAGAGACGTGAGCAATTTTGATCGGAAAGCCGCTCATGCGATCGCAAAAGGTTTCATAGTGTTGCAAAGCCAGCATAGTTGTGGGTACCAGGACAGCGACTTGTTTGCCTCCGTCGACGACTGTTTTGAATGCAGCGCGCATAGCGACTTCTGTTTTTCCATACCCGACATCGCCACAGACGAGTCTATCCATCGACTGTGTGCCTTGCATGTCTCTTTGGATCTGCTGGATAGCGAGGAGTTGATCGGGCGTTTCAACATAAGGAAACTCATCGCCAAACTGGAGCATAAGATCGCTGTCGGGAGGATACGCCTCTCCTCCTTTGATGACGCGCTCAGCTTGTAACTTGAGTAGGTCGTTGGCATAGCCAATGATTGCTTGTTGAGTCCGTTCACGTGATCGTTGCCAACGGGAACTTCCCAGTGTGTGGAATTCAGGAGGTGTATCAGTGGCGCCGATGTACTTGGAAATAAGATTGGCATTTTCCATCGGCACGTAAAGTTTGCCTCCTTGTGCATACTCAACGAGCATAAATTCGGTCTCAACACCGAGGTGATTTGGCCGCCTTTCAATCCCTAAGAAGCGACCGATTCCACTATTCATGTGAACGACGGCTTCTCCCGGTGTCAGCGAGAGCATTTCAGTTGGGACAGTGTGGTAGTGAGTCCGCTGTTTTTGCCTGCGTACTTTGTAACGGTGAGTGAGCTCGGCGGTGGGAATGAGAGCGAATGGGGGCTCTTCGAGAATAAAACCGGTGCTTAAATACCCTTTTTCAAAGTGAGGAGTGAGAGCGGGATCCATCCTTTTTACGAAAGTACTCTTTTCCGATTCATTTTGGCAGACGAGGTAAAGAGAGGTGATCCCTTCAAGTCCCTTCAAGGGATCTTCTTGGTTGAGTGAAAAGAAAGGATGGTGCCAACGATGAGCTGTAATGGGATGGTTAAAGCATTCAAAGGCTACTTTTTGCGGAGGCGCTTGGGTCGAATAGGGGTTGTGGGTCCGCTCAAGCAGTTTGACTGCGCTGATCTCCTCTAGAGTGGTCTGGGTGAAGTAGAGCTTTTGAAGAGAAGTGATTTGCTCTAGAAGCTCATCTAAGGTGGCAAAGGAGCGGGTTTTAGCGCCTGCCATCCCTTTAAAGGCGACGTACTTTTCCTCGAGTTCTTGAATGTCATCGAACACAACGACGGTATTAGGCCCCAAGTAGTCAAAGAGAGTTGCCAGATTTTTTTCTTCGGCAAGTAGCTCAAGCTCTTCACCAGGAGTGATCACGATCTCTTCTACTTTGCCGACAGACGTTTGACTAATGGGATCGTATTTGCGTATAGAGGCGATCTCATCTTCCCAAAATTCAATCCGGAAAGGATCTGGAGAATTCACGGGAAAGATGTCGATAATCCCTCCACGGACAGCAAACTCTCCTTTATCTGCGGCAACAGCTCTTCGATGGTAGCCCATTTCGCTTAAGTGGTCGGGAAGCAGCTCAAAAGGCACTTCGCTTCCCTTTTTCAAGATGAGATGGAGCCTTTCCAACCGTTCTGGGGGAAGCAATTTTTGCAAAACGGCCTGTAGAGTGGAGACGATCAGCTGGGGAGAGTCGCTTTCTTGAATAGTGCGCAAGATGCGGTACCGTTCTCCAACAATATCAGGGCTAGGCGGAATTTCTTCAGAAGGCAGTGATTCCCAAGCGGGAAATTCTAACGGAATGCGGTCAGAAAAATAGGGTAGATTGTCAAAGAGTTGACTATGCGTTGTCAAAATGACAAGGTGCTTACCGGTCGCCAGCTGGGTCTGGGCGGTGAGTAATGCCTTGGGTGATTCCCACAACTCTTCGACAACAAGGGTCGCACCTGAGCGCGCCCACTCTTTAAAATCCTTGAGTTTAGGATTTTCTAAGTAGTCTTCTGCTCGATCCATTGACGGGCTGCCTCTAATGCTTCCGGTATTTTCTCAAGATGCGTGCCGCCCCCTTGTGCGCTCCCTGCTTTTCCGCCTCCTTTTCCACCCAAAATGGGTGAGATTTCCTTTAAAAGCGCGTGTGCATGGATCCCTTTCCCGACTAGATCGTCTGATACGCGCACAATCAAGGCGCATTTGCCCTCTTGTTTTCCGATCAAAAGCAGAACAAGAGAGGGCACTTTAGCCATCAAGATCTCAGCGCACTCTTTGAGCTCTTTGGGATCAAGGGTGGCAGTATGGGCAAGGTAGTCAATCGGGCCCACCTTTTGAAGGTGCTCCAAGAAATTCTCCACTTCTACAGCGAGGAGTTCTTTTTTGACATAACTGAGCTCAAGAAGGAGTCTCTTTTTCTCTTCGATCTGCTCTTCTGTTTGCTTGGCAAGAGTCTGTTCGCGCTCCCGCACAAATCTGTCCGCTTCTTCTCCGGTGACAGCTTCAATGCGCCGCACGCCGGCTGCAATACTACCCTCCTTGGCAATACGAAAGTAGCCAATCGTTCCTGTTTGACTAGTATGTGTTCCTCCACAAAGCTCTTTAGACTCTTCAATGTCGACAACGCGCACAACGCTGCCATACTTCTCTCCGAAAAACTGCTTGATCTCTTGTTTTTTTTGGACTTCTGCAAAAGAAAGCTCATAGCTACGTACAGAACGATTTTCACGAACTTTCTCGTTCACTAGTGCTTCAATTTTTTCCACCTCATATTCAGAGAGTGCTTTGTGGTGGCTAAAATCGAAACGAAGACGTGTAGGATCCACAACAGAGCCGGCTTGACGCACATGGGACCCTAAAATCTGTTGCAAGGCCCAGTGAAGCAGATGGGTTGCTGTATGATTATTGGCAATTTTCTGCCTTCTGATGGGATCCACAGAGGCGGTAATCCGGTCTCCGACATGTAGCTCTCCCTCCTGTTGGACACCGTGATGGGTAATCACATCAGTAAAAGGAGTTTGGCAGTCAGTCACATTAAAGCGGCCACTCACATGGGTAAGAAGTCCCTGATCACCGACCTGGCCTCCCTTTTCTGCGTAGAAAGGAGTTTTATCGAGAAGCACCACACCTTCTTCACCTGGATACAGAGCGGTCACCTCCTTTCCTTCCCGCATCAACCCGAGCACAACGGCATCACCTGTGAGCTGCTCGTAGCCCACAAATTCACTGGCAGCAAAAGACTCAAAGGCAGACTCTTCTGCCATTTGCTCAGTTGTTTTCCGTGCGCCCCGTGACCGCTCTTTGGCCTCGTGCTCAAGCTCTTCAAAACGACGGATATCGACAGATAGGTGGGCATCTTTGGCCAATAGGAGAATCTCCTCAAGGGGGAGTCCATATGTATCTTTGAGTTTAAAGGCGTCATCGCCTGAAATTTGGCCTGAAGTGGCTGAGGCGTCGATGATTTGGTTGAGAATATTGCCTCCGCGCGAAAGCGTGCGCAAAAAGCCCTCCTCTTCTAACGTCAGAATTTCTTTGATCCGCTCTTGCGAGGTGATCAGCTCCGGAAAGTCGTCTCCCATCTTCTCAATCAAACAAGGAAGGAGCTGGGCTAAAAAGGGCTTGTCTAGCCCAAGTTGACGGCCGTAGCGCACCGCACGTCTCAATACTTTGCGGAGGACATACCCCCTGTCGAGATTGCTCGGCTGTACGCCATCGGCAATGGCGAAACAAAGTGAGCGCATATGATCGGCGATCACGCGAAAGGCAGGTTCGTGATTGTAAGTCTTACCACTAATACGTTCCACCTCAGCGATTAGTGAGCGGAGAATATCGGTTTCAAAAAGGGTTTCCACGCCCATTTTAAGAGCGACGACTCGTTCTAGGCCTGCACCTGTGTCGACCGATTTTTTGGGGAGTGGCCGCATTTCACCTGAGGCATCGCGATTAAACTCCATGAAAACAAGGTTCCAAAACTCTATAAATCTTTCTCCATCAATATCTTCTGCGGGACTGCGGGCAGAGCCATAATCAGGGCCTCGATCAAAATAGAGCTCAGAACAAGGGCCGCACGGGCCCGTGTCGCCCATTGCCCAGAAATTATCTTTTTCACCCATCCGCACGATCCGCTCTTCAGGGAGATGTTTTTTCCACAGCTCAAATGACTCATCGTCTTCATGAAAAACGGTGCCCCACAAATCTTCGGGCTTAAATCCAAAGACTTTCAGGGTGACTTCCCAGGCAAAATCGATTGCTTCGCGCTTAAAATAGTCGCCAAAAGAGAAATTGCCGAGCATCTCGAAAAAAGTGAGGTGGCGGCTTGTGTGTCCCACATTTTCTAAATCGTTATGTTTTCCACCAACGCGAATGCATTTTTGCGAGGAGCTTGCTTTGACATAATCGCGTGCACTTTTCCCTAAAAAAACATCTTTAAACTGATTCATTCCTGCATTGATAAAGAGAAGTGTGGGGTCATCATGAGGGATAACAGGGGAAGAAGGGACTTGTGTGTGTCCTTTGTCTTTAAAGTACTGCAGAAAACGGCGGCGGATCTCTTGGCTGATCATTGGGCACCAATCATTGTGAAAAAAAGGGGAATAGTAGCATGCACTTGAGATTTTTTCTACGTCCGCGTTAGACTGCTCACATTCGAATCACAAATTAGGCTAAAAAATGGATGGAAAAGAGTTAGGTGTTGAGCAGAAAAAGATTCTGGGAAAAGTGGCTAACGCGATTCGCCAGCTCTCGATGGATGCCGTCCAAAAAGCGAACTCGGGTCATCCAGGCCTTCCTCTTGGGTGCGCGGAGATTGGCGCTTATCTCTATGGTGAGGCGCTTAAGCACAATCCTAAAAATTCTAAGTGGCTGAATCGGGACAGGTTGGTTCTTTCAGCTGGCCACGGGTCGATGTGGCTCTATTCCTGTCTTCATCTGGCTGGATTTGACCTTTCCCTGGACGAAATCAAGCACTTTCGCCAGCTCCACTCCAAAACACCTGGCCATCCGGAGTTTCCCCATACAGACGGTGTAGAAGCCACAACAGGGCCGCTCGGTCAAGGGACAGGAAATGCGGTGGGCATAGCGCTTGGACTGCAGATTTTGGCTAAAAAGTTTAATACAAACGAGCATACGTTATTTGACTCCAAGGTATTCTGTCTCTGTAGCGATGGTGATATGATGGAGGGAGTGAGTCATGAGGCATCTGCTTTGGCTGCTCATCTTCAGCTTAATAATCTCATTTTCATCTATGATTCTAACAACATCTGCCTAGATGGTCCGCTCTCTGAGTGTATGTCTGATGATGTTCTGGCTCGTTACCGTGCCTATGGATGGGATGTTGCCGAGGTAGATGGGTATGATTTTGATCAGCTACATGCGGTCATCACAAAAGCGCGTGCCCATCAAGAAAAACCCCTGTTTATTTTAGCTCACACGGTGATAGGAAAAGGGTCCCCTAACAAGGAGGGAACTCATAAAGCCCATGGATCTCCCCTTGGGTCCGAAGAGGTGGAGGCGACCAAAGCGAATCTCGGTCTTCCCGAAGAGCCCTTTTTTGTCCATAAAGCCGTTGGGACCTATTTTGAAGAGAAGTGGGCTGGTGAAAAAAAGCTTGAAGAGGAGTGGAATGAGACCTTTCGTCTCTGGACAAAAGCAAACCCGGAGCTGCACGCCGATTTTGAGAAGATGCAGCATCACACCCTCCCTGACGATTTAGAAAAAACCTTGTGGGATCTAGAGATACCTGCCTCTGTGGCGGGACGAAAGGCCTCGAATGCTGTGGTGAATGCCCTTGCTGAGCTTTTGCCCGATCTCTATGGGGGCTCGGCCGATCTCTCTTGTTCAGATTTGACAATGCTCAAGAACTTTCCTGTGATCGAGCCCGGTCATTTTGAGGGGAGAAATATTAAGTACGGCGTGCGCGAGTTCAGTATGGGGACCATCGCAAATGGATTGGCTTATACCCAGATGATCACCCCTTTTATTGGAACGTTTCTCACTTTTTCCGACTACCTGCGTAATTCCATTCGTGTGGCCAGCATGTCTAAGCTGCATGTGATTTACCAGTTTACGCATGATTCAATCTTTTTAGGCGAAGATGGACCAACACACCAGCCCGTCGAACACTATGCGGCTCTCCGTGCGATTCCTAATCTACATGTGATTCGACCCGGTGATGCCAACGAAGTGAAGATGGCCTGGATGGCGGCGCTCACCTATAAAGCGCCGACAGCTCTTCTGCTCACCCGCCAAAGTTTACCTACCTTAGAGGAGACAAACATTTCGTTTGCCGAGGGAGTTGGACGTGGTGGCTATATCGTCAAAAAAGAGAAGAGTTCTCCTGACTACACCTTGTTTGCTACCGGTTCTGAGTTGAGTTTAGCCTTAAATGTTGCCGAAGAGCTAGAGAAGCGCGGCAAAGATGTCCGTGTGATTTCCATGCCCTGCTGGGAGATCTTTGAGATGCAAGATGAGGGTTATAAAGAGAGCTTAATTGGGGGTGATTTAGGTAAGCGCATCAGCATTGAGGCAGGTGTCGATCTTGGATGGCATAAGTACATAGGAAGAGAGGGAGTAGCGATCTGTATGGAGAGCTATGGAGCCTCTGCTCCTGCCGGCATGTTGAGTGAGGAGTTTGGCTTTTCTGTGGACACCATCCTCGAGCGTATCTTGTAATCAGATATCTGTTTTCGCCGACTTGCCGCGGAAGGCCCCTTTGGCTTTGTGTTTGAGCATCTCTTTCATGACATTGATCGTTTTGACCCCTTTATCCAGGTGATCGGTCGTATACGTGTCGAAGATCTGTTTGGCGCTCTGCTTGGTTTTGATGCCGTCTCGCTTAAGAGGAAGGTCCGAAACAAGAAGAAGAGCTCCAGTAGGAAGTTTGCGGCGATAACTGGCGGCAAAAAGGGTTGCGCACTCCATCTCAATGGCCTGTGCTTTTGTTTCTACAAGTTTTTCTTTGAACGTTTCGTTGAATTCCCAAAAACGGATATTCGTCGTGTGTGTAATGCCGATGTGGTAGGGTGCTCTTTCCATTTCCAGCACTTCAGTGGCAGATTTTTGCATAAGAAAGTTACTAAGAGCCGGCACTTCCGGAGGAAAGTAAAAATCCGAGGTCCCATCTCCACGAATACTCGCAATGGGCAGGAAGTAGTCGCCGATATTGTAGTGGCGGCGCAGTCCTCCGCACATGCCGAGCATGAGAGCTGCCTTAATTTTGGGAAGAAAGGAACAGAGATCGATAATCAGAGCTGCTGCGGGGGAGCCGAGTTTAAAGTCGACGATGCTGACATCGAGATCAGGGGCATGCGCTGAGGTGAACATAGACCCTTCCATGAGGGGCACCTGATAGGTTTCGGCAAACGCCCGGATGTAGCGAGAGAAGTTAGTGAGAAGCAGATAGGAACCAAAGCGGTCGACCTCGGAACCTGAGTACCTTTCTAAGGTGTCTCGGGCGATTTGCGCTTCATGGGGATCGATTTCATGAAAATCCATAGACCCCTTTTACGGGTTCAAGATTTTTTGAACAACAGATTCAAAAAGGTGCGCAGCCACCCCTCTTGTTTTTTCTGGGGTCTATGGAGTTGATTACCCCATCCGTTGAGCTCATGCATCTCGCAACCGACAATTCCCTTGCCGGGCTCTACCTGCTCTTTTACCCAGCTTTCATCAGGTTTGTAGTCTTTGTATGTATTGCGCCACAT
>CAYGJC010000023.1:0-25593 GCA_964350245.1 uncultured bacterium
TTAACAGATTAGTGAGATTGGTTCAGTGATCACGACAAGGTCGTAGCAGTCGATTTGAGCATAGAGTGAATGGCCGTACCTGACTGTTTGGCAGCTTCTTCGATACGGTCTACTAACATGGGACGCATTTGTTGAGCAGCGAGATTCATGCGTGCTGTCAAACGTAGGTTTTGTTGTCCATCGGATAGAGGAGCGCTGTAGGTGTCCATCACGCGATCAAATGTTCGGGTTGAATAGGTTCCCTGCTCTGAAAAGGCTCTCGATATAGGGTCATAGAGGCTAAAGAGGTGCATCATAGGTGTTGTTACATCGGTGACACGTGAAGCACGAAAGGTCAGGTCATCCATTTCTTCCGTAGGATTTCCCTGAGATCTCAATGTAGGGTGTAATCTTTCTGGGGAAGTGAGACTTGCATAGAGATTATCGGCCCATTGCTTGGGATTAAGATGAGATTGGGAAACATGCCGAAGAGCCTGAAGAGAGCGTTTTTCTTTTAGTTTGCTACGAGTCAACTCAGTAATCCGCGCATTATTTTCGGTTTTCATCCGCTTCGGGGTTTTTGTCTCCACCCCGCCGTCAGCTGAAAAATGCACTTTTCTTTTCAAGGCTCCGGTGGCAAGTCCATTTTGGATCAATCGGCGACATTCGAGACCCTGACCTGCTCCTAAAAACGAGAGAGAGTCTAACTTGTTTGGATCAAAGGGAGTACGAATACAAAAGATCGATCCTGGCTCAGGAAAATAGCCCGAGTAGGGAATCACAGAATTCATTGCTTCTCGTATCTTCATATCAATCTCCACTCCCAAGCGGATGATAGGACGCTCCTTCTCACTCACCCGATATCCTAAGGAGAAAGCTGAGAGTGGTCCGTGGATCTCGATAAGGGAATCAAAACGGGAGAAGAGACCTGTTGTCGTACGCATTTCTTGGCAGTCAGCATCCATCACGCCATAATAAATAGGAGCAGATGAATTTCCGCTCTCAAAATGACGAACCAACAAGCGAGTCTCATCTGACCTTTTGATTCTTTCGCGAATACGCTGAAAAGGAACGATCGGAGGCTCGGTCTCATGCGTAATGCGGACCGCCTCTGCACGTGTTACATTGTGGGCCTTGATTAGCATGAAAGCCTTCTGAGGAGAGTAGATGGCATCTTGAGAAATCTGCTTCTCCCAGACTGGATTCCATAGGAATCCAAAAATGCGATAGACAATAGAGAACATTCTTGGGATTTGGGAGATATAGGGGGCAAACTGCCGATTTAAAGCTGGGTCAAGGGAGTGCATCCGGTTGATGCCGACTACAAGGGCAAAGCGCCCTTTTAATGCTGCTTTAGATTCGGCAGTAGTCGCCCCAAAGGCTTCTTCTCTAAAGAGTTTGACTAAGGATTGAAAGGACGTATATTCCGTCACATCAGGAGCAAGGCCCAAAGGGACATTGACCAAGTAGAGCGGGTCGGATCCAGGCGGGACCTGAGGAAGTATTTTAGGTGGCCTGAGAGGAAAATAGGAGCGCCCGTTAAGCTGAGGTGGTCTATCAGAAGAAAGACGGTATGGAAAAGCTCCAGTATCACCCTCCAGACAACCTTGAAGCCATCCATGGTTTGCAAGCTTTTGCTGTAAATGTCTTTCGATAGAAGTTGTCATGATTAACAAATTTATTGCCTCGGTTCGCCGGAAAGAATCTGGTTAGTTGCTGTTGTAACGCGGTCAGTAAAGTTTCGAAGACATTGGGTAGGGACATTAGGGAGTCTTTGCACCGCTTCTTCAATGTAAAAGGCGACCCTGGTCGCTCTGAAAAGATCCCCAAGCTCTTGGACAGTAGTCTTGCTTCGATGAAAGTGTCGGTCTCTATATCTGTGGAGATTCTGCACAGTAGGAGTCAGAGCAATGATCCATAAGCAGATCCCTGCTAAGCTAATGGCAAAAGAGGTCAAGCGGGCCATAGAAGCAAAAGTCTCTACAGCAGCACCTTCTTCCATAGGGATAAAGTGAATGAAGGAACGCTCCAATACCATGTAGCTAGTTGCCACAATCCCTCCCCTTATGCTCCACCGGGTCAATGCGACGGCAGCGCTTTGGCCTATTTTGTCTGCGACTACTGCAACTCTCTGTCGGCGAATTTCCGCTTCTTTCTGATCAATCGAAGCCATTGCGTGCTTTTCAGCCACAGACACAGCAACTCCCGCGGCAAGACCTCCTACTCTTGCTGAACCTGCTGCAGCAAATCCTCCTGTAACTTGCGTGTAATAGGTCATGCTTGCTTTTGTGCTTGTCCAATAACTCGAATCCGTAGAGGCCGTCTCATCGTATTGTTCACTGGCATTTGCTACCAGGGAGCGTCCCATTTCTATTGCTTGCCGTTCAAGAGGGACTACAATCTCCTCCTGGGCCGCTGCTGAGACTTCTCTTGCGAAAGCCCGAAGTTGTTCAGGTAATCGTAGGACAGAAACAGCATCTTCTGAAAGGATATACATGTAGCGGGCAGATACTATAATAGCGGCATCAAAGTAGGCGAGTACAGGTAGTGCGCTAGGGGTTCGATCGGCAAGCGGACCCGAAGCACTTTGGGCCCATTGGCAAAGCTGTACGATTGCTTTTGTTGAGAGAGGATCGCAGAGTCTCGGACAACGGGCCTTGACCATCCTGCCTAGCTTCCTTACAGTGGGAAGCATGACATGATTTGCCAGAGCCTCGGCCATTGGATTGACTAAATAGGTATCTAAGGGGACTAAGTATCTTTTGCGGAAAGACCTATTTTGCAGGTTTTCCGAAGCGCTAATCCCTGTCGCGAGCAAGCTTGCATGTGCTGCAAGGCGAGAACTTTCTTGATTTGCCGACCCTATTGGAGCGAGTGCCATACTAATCCTTTGCGCAAAAACTTAACTAAGCGTACCGATGGAGAACCGTCGGACGATTAGGGTCTCTTAGAGATCTTTCATACACAACTTTTTTGGACTCAAAATAGGCCTTTGCGATTACCAGCTGCTCCACCTCACTTTGTCCCACAGATTAACTTCCTCCGTCGCGTAGCGCATTGATTCGTTGATCTATTTGCGTTACTTTTAGGTAAAGTCTTGTGTAGCGCCCATCTCAATCTTGAGACCGGCGGTCCCATGGATTTGCGGCAATGGAAGTGGCGGTTCGGTATCCAACAGCTGCGGCTGCCGCTGCCATACCTCCAAGCATAATCTGGGAGCCAAATCGTCTAAATTGATCAGCAACAAAGCCTGAACACAAACCCGTTGTCATTAATCCTACGATAGCCGCAAGAGCTGTCCAGCCCGTCACATCCCCACTAGGAAGTCCTTCATTCGGCCCTCCGGTTTCCCGGTTTAAAAGCTCCGTCTCTCTTTCATCCATAGCGCGCAGGTATTCACAAAGCTGAGTGCCCTGCGGAAAAGCGCTACGTGCGAGCATATCACCATTAGTGAGCATGGGAGACCTAACTTTTTGAGAAGCAGGTTACGCGCTCTAAAAATTATCGACAACGGCAATTTTTGCCTTCCATCCTTTTGAGTTTGCCTGTTAGGCTAGTCCACGTGAGAGGATAATCTGCACAGTGTTATCTCAAGAAAACTGCCTTTGGAATACACCTCTAGTATTCTTTTCCTTTCCCGAATGTATTTTTTTATTATTTGAAAAGTTTCCTTGTTTGAAAAGGAAGAAAAGGAGGGAATGGCTAGCTCGCCTGTCTCAATATGTACCATCTCAGCACTATTTCTGGGTGCTCGATATAGAAAAGACCATTTTCTGTTTTTAGAAAAATATCTTTCAAATCTTACTGCATTCTGTTTGCCATATCCTAAAAGCAGACCAAGTAGCGCATGGCTTTTGCTCAATCCATCTCTAAAAATATGGTGACTTGAGACAATATGTTCTAGTATCTCTTGAGAAGAAAAACGCGCGCCCATTTTTTCCCTAAATAAAGAAAGATTCTCTTCAATAACTTTTAGAGCGTTTGATTTATTAATCAAAAAGACTTCAAACCATTCACCTCTATTTTGAGCAAAAAGGAAAAACTCTTTTATTTGAAACAAGTGGCTATATTTCTCCCAAATTTGCCACCAAGATTCTAACTCAAACAGAGGATGCGGGTATAACTCTTGGTAGGCTGCGGGAGTATTCTTATCGTGTCCAATTGTCGACATCGGTTTAGAACCGAGCAATACATAAGAAAACCCTTCCTCCAAAAAAAGATAAGAGAACAATTTATCTATTTTCTCGCTGTCTTCTTTTGGAATCTGAGATAAATGGGTCACGGCATGCATCTGACCAGAAAACATACATAATAAAAGAAAAAAAGGAATAAATGGCTTAAATAACTCCATAAGTACACCCCCCACGTAGGCAATGCTGTTTACTCCTTTTTTGAGCGATGGCTCAGTTATCCCTTTGTCGGACAGTTTGAATTGCTACATGTTCCCCAAGGTGTAAGTGGCCATTTGCAAACGGGGCATTGACCCCATTTAAATGCATTTGAGCGCACAAATACGCCTCCTTCATCACATTCAACAAAATTTACTGGAAGAAGCTGCCCTTCACAACACAAAAAAATTTCTTCCGAAGATACAAAAATACTTCCTGGTTTCACATAGTACTTATCTTCAGACACTTTTTCAAATTGATTGTCAAATGTCTCAAAACAAGATTCATAGTTATAAGCGAAAGTTTTGCTGGAGCAAAAGCAACCCACGCAAATAAGCAGCAAGACAACATTCTTAAAAATTCTACCATTCATTTCTTTCCTCCTTTTTTGAGAAATAAAGAAATAATTAAGATGTCATGCTTTGTCGAAAATTGCAATCAAGAAAACTTTGGTATCGAAGAGGGCTGTTCCACAACCCCATTAGCGTGTACAAGTGGTATAGACTGAAAGTGCTGGGGAAAAGGATACGCAACACAAGCAATAAAGCATGCTGTCGAAGCCGGCTTTAAAGATCTAGATGTTATAAGAATAGAGGCATATGACGACCCAACCAATACTGGCTCTCAAAGAGTTTTAGAAAAAAATGGTTTTTTTAAGAGGACCACTGCTAAAAAATTTCGTTATTCAAAAAGAAAAATTAAAGGACCGCTATTTTTATTCATTACTGATTAGTACAACTTCATTTCAGTAAAGGTGATTTAGGCATCTTTTAAGAAAGACCTTCCTTTAGCCCTCTTATTCCCTTGCGGAAAAAGCGGAGTGAAACTAGAATTCCCCTTTCGTTTCATGCGGGTGTAGCTCAGTGGTAGAGCATCACGTTGCCAACGTGAGGGTCGTGAGTTCGAACCTCATCACCCGCTATCCATAAAAACTTCTCGAGACTATGACAACATTTGAAAATGCCTCCTTTTCTGTCGAAGCCAATGAAGAGCCGGGGTGTCGCTACTCCCTAAAAATCTATGTACAGCCAGAGGCCACCCAAAAGGCTTACAAAAAGGCGATCAAGAAGGTCAACAAGCAGATCTCGATCCCAGGATTTCGCAAAGGGCGCGCACCTGATGCCACTGTAATTAGCAAGTATAGCTCTTACGTTGATCAGGAGTGGAAAGATATTTTGATCAACGACGCCTATCACGCAGCTCTTGACTTGACTAAGGTCTACCCCTTTAATAAGGACAGCATCAAGCCACCCAAAATCGAGAGCTGCTCTCAAGAAGAGGGTGCCACTGTAGCTCTTTCTTACGAGCGCTATCCCGTTCTCCCTGAGATTGATTTATCCAGCCTGTCTCTACCAAAAATTGAAAAGGCAGCCGTCTCTAATGAACGTGTTGAAGAAATTCTTGAAGAGGTGAAGCGCAGCAATGCAGACTGGGAAGAGATTACCGGACGTGCTGTTGAAAAGGGAGACTTTGTCGATGTCTCTATTGATGCCATCGATGTCGATCCACCTAAATCTATCGTGAAAGATCGTCGCTTTGAAGTAGAAGACAAGCGTCTAGCTCCTTGGATGCTCAAGCTTTTGGTCGGCATGCAAATTTCCGACACAGTTGAGGGATTGAGCGAGGTTGATGATAAAGCGGACGCAGAGACAAAGAAAAATTTCAAGCCCACACAGGTCCGCATCGAACTCCATGCGATCAAAAAGATCATCTTGCCTGAACTCACAGACGAGCTCGCTAAAAAAGTGGGCGCTGATTCTGTTGAAGACATGAAGCAAAAGATCCAGACCAACTTGGAAAGAGAGGCCGAGGAGGCACAACGCCAGCAACGGATTGAGGCTTTGGAAAAAGCGCTTCTGGAAAAATACTCTTTTGAATTGCCTATTTCCATTGTAGAAGCGGAGCGTGTCGATCGCATTCGTGCCCGTCTAGAGGAGCTAAAGGGTCAAGGCGTAGGTGATGAAGAGATTAAAAACCAAGAAAAGCAAATTGAAGCGCAGGTCGCTCAGGAAGTCGACTCTATGCTTCGCCTCTATTTCATCAACAAGCAAATCGCCAAGCAAGGCAACATTTCCCTGACCAACCAAGAGTTGAATGACGAGCTGGTCAAGCAGATCAGTCAAAATCCTTATCTTTACGGCAAGGACATGGACAAGGAGACCTCTAAAGGAATTATGTCACGGATGGCAGCCTCTTTGTTAGAGCGGAAAACAAAAGAATATGCTCTCGAACAGGTGCTGACGCACTGAAAATCCTTGACCTTGGGTGCATGAGATCATAAACTCCCCCTATACGTAAAACCCAATTAAAGAGTTAATCCATGTCACTAGTTCCTTATGTAATTGAAGATACCGGCCGTGGCGAACGAGCCATGGACATCTACTCCCGCTTACTGAAAGACCGCATTGTTTTGATCGGTCAAGCAATCGACGAACATCTCGCCAACACTGTGATCGCCCAGCTGCTCTACTTAATGTCCGATGACCCAAAAAAAGACATTCAGATCTTTATTAACTCACCCGGTGGTTATATTACCGCGGGGTTAGCGATTTACGATACAATCCGTTTTCTGGGATGTGACGTGAACACCTACTGCATTGGGCAGGCAGCTTCTATGGGAGCGCTTTTATTGGCTGCCGGTACAAAAGGGAAAAGACGTGCTCTACCCCACAGTCGCATCATGATCCATCAGCCCTCAGGGGGCATTATGGGCACATCGGCAGATATTAAACTACAGGCCGAAGAGATTCTACGTTTGAAACAATATCTTGCTGAAATTCTTGCTGACTGCTCAGGACAGAGTGTTGAAAAAATATTAGAAGATGGAGAGCGTGATTTTTTCATGAGTCCTCAAGAGGCGATCGACTATGGTCTGATCGATGAGATTGTCACCTCTCCTAAAGCATATGGAAAATAGGCATGACCAAAAAAAACTTCGGCAATAAAGAGTTGGCAACGTGTTCTTTTTGTGGACGTACTGAAGAAGATGTAGAAAAGCTTGTTTCCGGACCCAATGTGTATATCTGTGATAACTGTGTCCGTCTGTGCATGAGCATTCTGGAGAAAAAAACCCAGACACATGAACTTAAAGTACTCAAGCCTCAAGAAATCAAAGACCGCCTCGACGAATTTATTGTTGGACAGGATCAAGCCAAGCGCACTATTTCTGTGGCTGTCTACAACCACTACAAGCGCGTGCGCGCTCTTTCTGAGGGTAAAGAGGTTGGCTACAGCAAATCAAACGTCATGCTTTTGGGACCCACTGGTTCTGGGAAAACGTTGATGGCAAAAACGTTGGCGCAAGTTCTCGATGTTCCTTTCACGATTGCTGATGCCACCACTCTGACAGAAGCCGGTTATGTAGGTGAAGATGTCGAGAACATCATTCTCAGGCTGTTGCAAGCCGCTGACTACGACGTGGCTCGTGCTGAGCAAGGAATTATTTATATCGATGAAATCGACAAAATTGGGCGCACGACTTCAAACGTTTCCATCACCCGTGATGTCTCTGGTGAGGGTGTACAGCAAGCGCTTTTGAAGATCGTGGAAGGAACAATTGCGAATGTTCCTCCCAAAGGCGGACGCAAACATCCTCAGCAGGAGTACATTAAAGTCAGCACTGAAAATATCCTCTTCATCATCGGAGGGGCTTTTGTGAATTTAGAAAAAATTATTGGAAAACGACTGGGCAAGAGCACGATTGGGTTTATCGATTCAAAGACAGGTCGATCGATCGATCCGCACGATAAAAGCACTTTATTGGCTCAGGTTGAGCCAGAAGACTTGATTAGCTTTGGCATGATTCCCGAGTTTATTGGCCGGTTTAACTGCATTGTTAACTGCAATGAACTCACCCTTGAGGACCTTGTGAAGATCTTGACCGAGCCTAGAAACGCTGTAGTCCGTCAGTATGAGGCTCTCTTTGCAGAAGAAAATGTCAAACTCGAGTTTACAAAAGAGGCCCTTTTTGCAGCAGCGAAGAAAGCAAAAGAAGCAGGAACCGGGGCGCGTGCGCTACGGATGATTTTGGAAGCGCTTCTCACTGATCTGATGTTTGAAGTTCCCTCTGACGACACCATTGCTGAAATACGTATTGTAGAAGAAACCGTGACGCAGGGTCGTCCCCCAGAGATTGTACGCCGCGGTTCCTCTGAAAAAATTGCATGAGCGATTTAGCCACTCTTCTTGCTACTTCTATTTGCCAGACCCTGTTTGAGGCAGGACATACAGCCTATTTTGCTGGTGGTTGGGTGCGCGATCTCTTGTTGGACCAGCCCACAGATGAAATCGATATTGCTACAAGTGCCTCACCAGAAGTTATCCAAGAGCTTTTTCCTAAGACCATTCCGGTGGGCGTGGCGTTTGGCGTTGTCATTGTTGTGCTGGAAGGCATCAACTTTGAAGTGACCACCTTTCGCAAGGACCATCCCTATCACGATGGGCGCCACCCAGAAGGTGTTGACTTTTCGACTCCAGAAAAAGACGCACAGCGGCGTGACTTCACGATCAATGGACTGTTTTACGACCCCTTAAGCGAGTTCATTTATGACTATGTGGATGGAAGAGAAGATCTAGAAAAAGGAATGATACGCGCCATAGGAGATCCTTATCTCCGCTTTGCGGAAGATCGCCTCAGGATGATACGCGCTGTCCGCTTTTCTGCGCGTTTTGGCTTCCCTATTGAAGAGCAGACAGAAAAGGCGATTGCCGCGCAAGCGGGAACCCTTTTTCCATCTGTTTCGATTGAGCGCGTGTGGCAAGAGTTGCAAAAGATGGCAGCTTTTCCGCACTTTGATCAGGCCCTTGTGCAGCTCCAGCACCTTGGCTTGCTCTCTACCATTTTTCCTCAACTACAAGGCGTCAACATTGAGAAAAACGTCTCTACTTTCCCCTACTTCCCCCTCAAGTGTCCACCCATTCTTTACCTTCTTGAGCTCTTTCCAGACACCACTTTGGAAGAACGTTTAGCTCTTTGTGACTATTTAAAAGTGACCAATGAAGACAAAAAGCTGACCACTTTTTTTACACACTCTGCGCACTTTTTCAGTCATGCCGGTACCGAGCCGTATGAATGGGCGCATTTTTATGCAAATCCCTACTCAGAACTCTTTCTGCAAATACAAGGAGCGCGGATTTACCCTCCTGAGCGCCTCGTTTTTATGAATGAGCACGCAGCACGCAGAGAGCGCTTGAACCCCCACATTGAGCGCATCCAATCAAACCGTCCTCTTGTGACAGCAGCCCTTTTACAAGAGCATGGGATCAAGCCCGGCAAGCAGCTGGGAGAGCTTTTAAAACAGGCTGAGCGCCTCACCATTAACCACAATCTTGATTCTGCTGAGCAAGTTGTGCGAACGCTTCTGAGAGAAGATCAATAAGCGCTTCGTTTGTGGGATAGGTGGGTTTTTTGGGACAAGGTACATCTGTTGTAAAGGCTTTTTCCAGTTCGTTTTGCTGTACAACCAATGCATCCCCTTCAGCAGCCTCGATCATTTCAGGCACATTGCAGCAAATCACAGGTGTACCTAAAGAGCGCGCTTCGGCAATTGGCATGCCATATCCCTCGTATAAAGAAGGTATTACATATGCTTTTGCCCCTTTAACCAGAGCATTTAATTCTTGATCAGGTAGATAGCCTAAATGCAAAATAGGAGCGGATTGTTTTTGCAGCTCTTTTGCAATTTCAGAGTCACGCCACCCTTTGGCTCCAACCAGAACTAGAGAATGTTTTCCTTGGAATGCGCGCAGCGTCGGCACAATATTTTTTCTAGGCTCCAGTGTGCCCACCATCAGGTAATAATCTTTGGGTTGAAGAGAAAACGTCTCCAACACTCCATCTTCCACAGTCAAGTCTTTCAGTGGAGGAATGATGACATGGTCAGCTTTCAAACCATAGAGTTCTTCTAAACGTCTGGCAGTTCCTTGAGAAATCGTGGTCATGACATCTGCTTTTTTATAGAGATGTTTTCCAAACCAACGGAGATAGGTTCCTCTGACTCGCGAGACCGTTTTGGGGTAGAGGCGATAGGTAAAATCGTAGACAGTGATTAAGCTTTTGTGGTTTGCCCACAAAGGAACCGATTGCGTGGTTCCCCAAAAGAGGTTGATCTGATCTTTTCTGCAAAGCCAGGCTAAAGTTGTTTGACTCCAGAGCGCTTCACTGAAACCCAAAAATGGATTCACCCTGACCGTTACATTCTTGTGCTCGGCTAATTTAGCTAGCCTACTTGAGCGTCGAATCGCATAGAGAAAAAAATGATCCTCAACCCTTTTCCGGATAAGCCCTTCCAGCAAGTAGTAAACATAGTTGCCGACTCCCGTCAGATTTTCTTTCAGAGGCGTGGCATCAATCCCTATTTTCATCCTGACCATTCTGCACGCTATTGCAGAAAAGTCACGACTATTCGGCATTAGCGTGCAGAATAGTCAGGAACAACAGATCAGTCCTCTTCCCACTTTTCCTGCCTGAAGCTCATCTACCAGATGATTAACCTGATCAAGAGGCACCTCATGGGTGATCAATTCACTTAAATCAATCTTCTTATTGAGAAAGAGATCAACATAATACGCCACATCTTGATCAATGGCGCTTTTGCCTCCCCACGTCCCTACAATCCGCTTGCCTCGAATGAGCTCAAAGGGATCGATGGAAATCTGCTCTCCTTTGGGAAGATTCCCTGCTAGAACACACAAGCCTCCAGGAGCTTTCAAAGAGCCAAAAGCCTTTTCCATCGCCTCTCGTTTTCCAGCTGACTCGAAGACGAAGTCAGCCCCCGAGCCTCCTGTCATCTCAAAAATAGCCGCAACAGGATCACGTTCTTTTGCATTGATCGTGTGCGTAGCCCCACAAGCGCAAGCGTGCTCCAGTTTTGAATCACTCACATCTACGGCAATAATCGGATAGGCTTTGGCCCCTTTTGCTGCCAGCAAGGCACTTAAGCCCACACCTCCTGAGCCAAAAACAGCAAAGGACTTACCTTCTTGGAGCTGCATTTCATTTTTTACCACACCGGCACCTGTGGGAATGGCGCATCCGAGTAAAGCTGCTTCGCGCAGAGGCATTTCTTTGAGGATGGGAACAATCCGATTTTCAGAGATGACGGCATGGGTCATAAAGGTGCTGATGGCCCCGGAGTTGACATGACCATAACGACATCCTGGGACATCGGCACCCGCTCCTTTAATCCAGGTCAAAACAGCGTGATCTCCCACTTTCACCTTGGATACTGCAGACCCTACAGCCTCAATCACTCCTGATCCTTCATGCCCTAATGTGTGAGGAATGAAGCGATCTTCTCCCTTGAGACCATTGATTTCATTAAGTTGGCTATGACAAAGCCCACTAAAGGCAATGCGCACCAATACTTGCCCAGGCTGGAGCTCAGGGATAGTGAGCTCTTGTAGCTCTAGAGGTGCTTTTTGCTTAGTGAGTACAGCAGCTGTTGTTTTCATTCCTTTCTCGGTTTACAAGCAAGGGCAATAAAGTAGTGAGCTAGAGGCAGATAACCGGTGTGCACGACCTCATCATTAGCGGCAAAAAGAAAAACATGCTCAAAGTGCGCTTTCAGCTCAGTTTCTAATCGCTCGTGGGAGTAGATATTCACATGCCCTTTTTTAGAGACTTCTGAGGCAAATTCTTGACTGATCAAGCTCGGGGTCCCAATCACAGCCAATCCGTAATCGTGTAGATTGGCTGCAATTTTAGCAAAAAAATCGGAGGCATGCTCAGGATAGATATGTTCAATGACATCAAAATTGATAACGGCATCATAGCGCTCTGCTTCTGATTCAAGAAAGTCCTCACACGTGAAGGCAATTGAGGGATGAGTAAAATTCTGACGCGCTTTTTCGACAGCTTCTTGGTCAAAGTCTACCCCTTTGCAATAGCCGCACTCTTTTGCAATCAGCCATGAACCCAGTCCCTCATTACACCCTACATCTAAAACACGCTTGTTTTGTCCGATCATTTTGGAGGCAAACTTATAATACGCTAGACAATGGAGCATGCGCCTAGGTGTACGACGCATCCAGTAAGAGGTGTATTTACCTAGAGTAAATGGCTCATGATTTTCCAGGAGCTGCGTCACACAGTTCCAGTTGGACATTGTCTCTTCTTTCTTTTCCATAAAAATACTGTTTGGCTGTTTGGGTTACAACGGATTGATTTAATAATTGATAATAATCCGGGCGGGCTGATAGGTCAACAGGGGCCATAGCATGCATCACACGAATGTCGCTACTCCACCTTGAAATGGAACCCGCATTGAGGCGACTTCCATGCACCGTTGAGAGGCAAAAAACCAGCGCTTGTCCGAGTTTGAGTGGAATCGCTTCCATCTCGGCTTCAATGGAGTCATCCATTAGCTTCGGAGCATATAAGAAGCCCAGCTGGTGCTTTGGAGATCCTTTTGTGATCTCTTCATCCACTATTTGTTGCGTTGAATATGCCTCTTCAGGAGCTGTATGTGAGCCAGAGAACACGCTCAAGGAGCTCTCCTTAGGCAGATCAACAAAGGGGATCAAAGTAGAGAGTTCATAGGGAGAGCCTCCGTAAAAGGTATCCCGATGGTAGCCGATATTATCTTGGGGCTTGCCAGGTCTGGCAATTCGCAAATAGGGGTTTGCTTGTACAAAAAGATCGGGCCCAAGTAGATCCTGATAAATAGAAAGCTGAGCTTTAATGATTTGTGGCCCCAACTGTTGCTGACGGTAGAAGTCAGTTAGCTTGATTTGTAAATCTGTATGTACAGAATCCTCATCAGCTAGCTGGTGGTACTGCTCCAAAGGCATTTTTGAGCCTGTCAATGCATGGAGATGGTTTTCTAAAGATTCGCGAGCTCGAAAAACGGGATTAGGATCAGGTAGGTCGTAAACAAACCAACCCTTGTTAAGAAAATGCTCCTTCATAGCTCCCTCTTATTACATGCGACACAAATGAGATAATGCGACATATCACCAAATCCTGTGTGTACCATCTCATCATTGATTCCGAAGGGAAAGACATTGTGAAAATAGCGCTCTAGCGTTTCTTTCAGACGCTTTTGGGTAAATAGATTCACATGCCCTAAATTACTTGCCTCTGAAGCATAAGGGGCCGCTGTGGCATTAGGCGTTCCAACAATGACAACGCCCTCTTCTACAAGATTCTTACAAAGTGTTTCGAAGTAGATTGCCTCATATTCTTCATAGATATGTTCAACCACATCAAGGCTAACAACGGTTTGAAAATCCCCAAAGCATTTGCCCATAAAATCGTCGTAGAGATAAGTGAACTTTTCGGGATTAAAGTTTTCCCGCGCCATCAAAATCGCAGCATCATCTAGATCAACCCCTGTATAATGGGAGGCATTTTCAGCAAGGATAGGCGCGCCGATTCCCTCACCACATCCCAGCTCAAGAACCGAGCCTTCTTTGCGGCTCATTTTAGCGGCAAACTTGTATCTTGAAAGCACAAAGCCAAGCCTGCGGGGATCATTGCGAAAATTGTAAGCCCAATGCTCTCCTATCTTGTACGTTTCGCTCCCTAACATCTCGGCAGTTTCATCCCACTTTTGTTTTTCTATCGGTTCATTTTTCATACTGCCTCATTACTCTTTTCATTCCTTCTTGCCATCCCATTGCGGGGATAGCTGATGATAATCGAACCTGGCATGGACGCTCAAATGGCTCATTTAGATCTTTCAATTTGATCTCTTCAATGACCTGCTCAGATAGGCCCATTGTGACAGCCGCCGCCCGTGCCATTTCTAACCGGCTTGCATAAACTGGACCCGCAACATTCACTATTCCACGTGCGTTTTTTATCATTAAAGACTCAACTCCCTTCACTACATCCTCTATTGAAATCGGAGCAAATACTTGATCCGATGCAGCGCGAATGGGGAGTCCTTGCTTGAGCGCGTTTCCAAAAGCATCAAAAAGGGTTCCATCCGCTTTTTTTAACCCATACACCTTGCTAAGACGAACCACAAGCGACTCAAACTTGACAGCTTGTCTCTCCAACTCCGCCTTTTGTCGACCATACTCATTTAATGGAGATAGGGGAGAATTGGGATGATAAACCTCTTCTCGTCCATCAAAAACATAGTCCGTCGAGAAGAAGATAGGGATCACCCCTTTTTTGATCAACTCTTTGCCCAGCTTGATGGGCCCTTCAACGTTACACTGGTAGCTTTTGTCTGGATTCTCTTCACATTGAAGAAGGTGGCTCATTCCTCCTGTGATCAAAGCATAACGATAACCTGAAACAGAAAGATGCAATTCTGGATTTGCGAGATCTAGGTTTACAAACCCCTCCTCAGCGAGATAGTGAGTCCCCAGCAAGTCTGGGAAATCAGCCTTGAAATGGTGGTAAAAATGGCTCCCAATAAAGCCTTTTGCCCCCACTATCAAAGGTTTCACGGCATAAACCAATAATAATCACCTGTATAACCCACCTCAGCAAAAAGCGCCTTCCACTCATCCACATGTAAGATCGTCTTCGCTGTCAAATTCCAGTCGAACATCAGCTCTTTTTCCTCATCATTCCGATAGGCATCGACTGTAACGTAACTGTTTCTCGCGCTTACTCGCTCAATTTCTCTAAGTGCCTGCTTTAAATCCTCTAGCTCAAGATTGTGAATGGTGTTGATCGCAATCACCAAATCAAAGGCGTTGTCCTCGAAGGGAAGCGCCCGCGCATCGGCTACCTCTAAAAAGGGACGCACCTCTTCTTTACTATGCCTCACCGCATACTCTGAAACATCAACTCCTTTTACAGAAATATCAGGAATGAGCTCCTTGAAATCATACAGCATAAATCCTTTAGCGCAACCGACATCTAAGACTCTAGAATGAGCTTTCAGTCCATAATGCGCTTGAAACGTAGGAACAACAGGCTGCCAAAAACGAGAGTGATAGGCAAACCCCCCATAGCCGTGTCGCCGTTCACCATCGAAAAATTCCCGGCCAAACTGACGCGCAATCTGGCGATCTTCGTCCGTTTTAGTCGCTCCCCGCTCTTTGATATTCCGCTTTGTCTTCGGATAGTTCTCTAATAAATCAACTTCCATCACTCACTCTTTATGCATGTATTCTAAAGGCTCTTTAGCGATCTCATCAAAATGCTCTTCCACCCACTTCACAGTCTGAGCAAGCCCGTTTTCTAAGGAAATCTCGGGCTTCCAACCCAATTCATGACGCGCTTTACTCGAATCAATCGTGTACGCTTTGTCCTGGCCAAGTCTCTCTTCTACAACCTCGACAGCATTTTCAAATGTCAGGTTCATCTTTTCTGCGAGCATGGCCACCACATCCCTTACCGCAACGCCTTTATCAGGAGATAGATGATAAATCTCTCCCGCTCTTCCTTGTTCCATAGCCAACAGTTCACCCTTTGAGACATCGCGAATATGAATATAGGATTTAACTGCATGCCCCCCTCCATGAAGTGGAATTTTTTTCCGCTGCTTCATGTAGATAATCGAGCGAGGGATAATCTTAAATAATTGTTGATGAGGTCCATAGACATTAGTTGCGCGAATCATCACCATCGGAAAGTTAAAGTTCTTCACAAATGTGAATAAAGAGAGGTCTCCGGCCGCTTTAGACGCCGCATAAGGTGTTGTGGGATTAACCGGTGTTTCTTCTGAGATAAAGCCTTCACATGTTCCATACACCTCGGGCGAAGAGATATGCACGTATTTCTTCAAGTAGACTTTGTCTTTTAAGAGATTAGCTAGCTTGGTTAGGGAGACAGCATTTGTCTGAAACCAATGATGAGGGTGCTGCCAGCTTGGAGCCACTTCGCTTTGCGCGGCAAAATTCACGACGTATTCAGGCTGAAAGCTCTCTAGTAAGGCTGCCAGCTTATCGAGATCGTGATTCAGATCAATCTGTTGAAAGCGAAAGAGAGGATGTTCTCTCTCTTTGTAAGAGAGAAATAGCGAGCTTTTTTCTGGGGAGCGACTCACCCCCACCACTTCATACGATCCCTCTTCAAGAAGCAGGTCGACAAAATCGCTTCCTGAAAAAGAGTTGCTACCAATCACAAGTACTTTTTTCATTAAAAGGGTCCTGTAAATGTACGATCAGGCACATCGTGCGGGCGCCCCATCTTAGATTCAATAAGTTGTTCGAGCAAAGCGCGTGCACGAGTCGGCCTCTCCATGAGTTCTAATGCAGCAATCGCGATATCAGTGGAGGTTGGGTAGTAGTGATTTGCCAATGCCCAGCTTGTGGGGCTATGGCTATCAGGATAGGTGATTCGCTTAGGAGGCCTTTTTAGCGCGCCAAATGCGTGTTCTGTGAGCAGTGAAGAAATTTCAGCGGCTAGACCACACGTTTTCCAGTCAGCATCGGCAATAATCACCCGTCCTGTTTTCCAGGCAGAAGCGACAAGCGTTTCCGTGTCAAGCGGCTTTAAACTGCGTAAATCGACAACTTCGACCGAGATGCCATCCTCTTTCAGGAGTTGTGCTGCTTTATATGCCTCTAAAGTCATATGTGAGGAAGCGATCACAGTCACATCGTTCCCCTCCGTGACAACTTTCGCTTTTCCAATTGGAACACGGTACATTTCTTGTGGAACATCGCCGTGAACATTATGCAACCACCTGTGTTCTAAATAGATGACAGGATCATTTGCTTCAACAGCCGAAATAAGAAGTCCTTTCGCATCGTAGGGAGAAGAGGGAGCAACAACTTTAAGTCCGGGAATATGCGCAAAGAGACTATGGAGGGTTTGGGAGTGTTGTGGACCTTGCCCCCAGCCACGCCCAATGACCAGACGAATGACCAAAGGCACATGCATCTGGTCGCCAAACATGTAGTTCCACTTGGCAGCGTTGTTCACGATTTGATCGAGAGCGAGAAGAGTAAAGTCGACTCTTTGATGCGTCAAAATCGGACGCATCCCCACAACTGCAGAACCCACAGCCACACCTGTCATGGCATTTTCTGAACAGGGCATATCCATCACGCGCTCAGGACCATATTTTTCTTGCAATCCAATGGTGGTGCCAAAAATTCCTTTCGGATCAGGGACCCCTAAGCCCATCAAATAGACGCTGGTATCTGCGGCCATCAACTGGTCAGTTGCCTGTAAAATTGCCTCGTTAAACTGTGTCATGCCCCTCCACAGGAAAGGGACTCTTCTCAGCAAAGGCAAACGCCTCCTCAATCTCTTGCTCAATCGGCCCAAAGTCAAGCTGGACACCATTAAGAGGGTCCAATTGTTTCCAGAATTCAACCTCATCTTCGGGCTGATACGGGTCGATGTGCGGGCCGCAGTGCTCTCGAAAGCGATACGTAGAAAATTCAAGTAAGCACGGTCCATGTCCCGCTCGAATATGATTGACCCCCTTCTCTGTCAACGTGACGACTTGATCCAGAACATTTCCATCTCCCTTTAAGGCAAAGACACCATGCGCTTCTGCAAAATAGGTGATGCTTCTTTCAGGGGGCTGGCGCACATCTAAAGGCGAATAGACTGAATAGAGATTGTTTTCGCAGACAAACAGAACAGGGAGGTGTTTGAGCGCGGCAAAATTCAGACTCTCGGCAAAAACGCCCTCCTCAGTGGAGCCTTCACCTAAAAAGACCACAACGAGACGCTCTTCTTTTTTCATTTTAGCTCCCAACGCAGCGCCCACACCTACAGGAATGCTTCCCCCCACAATCGGAGTGGATCCTAAAAATCCGACAGAAAGATCTACCAGGTGCATCGAGCCACCACGCCCTAGACAGCAGCCCGTTTGCTTGCCATAAATTTCGGCCAGCATCCGCTTTAAATCGCCCCCCTTCGCTAGATAATGGGCGTGGGCACGATGACCGCTGACCGCATAATCGCGCGCAGTTAACTGAGAGCAAACACCGACAGCAATCGCCTCTTGACCAATACTTAGATGGACGGGACAGCGCATTTTTTGCTCGTGATAGCGATTGGCAATTGCCTCCTCAATCATGCGGATACGCATCAGCTGATACTCTAAAGCGTGCGCAACCTTCATTTCATCAACCTAGTAACATATTTACAAACATCGACCTTACGCACAGCCTCTTTATTCCCTACAATTTGAACATCAATTGCTGCAGCAACTGAACCAACAAAGCCTCCTAAAAGAAGAGGATACCCTTTAGCTGCAAAAAGAGAGGCAAGAGCAAAGTAACTATCACCTGCACCCACCCGATCCACGCTTTGCATCGTCAATGCCGGAATAGATCGTGCGTCTTCACCCCTTTGGTAAAGCGAAACCCCATTTACACCGCGTGTCACAGAGATTTGTGGGCAGTGAAGGATCTCACTGATATCGGCCACAACCGTCTCCAGACGGCTTGTGCGATCATGAGCAGCTAATCTAAGCTCGGGTTCATTGAGGGAGATGAAATCAGCCCGATGGTAGTGTGTCACAACATTAAAGCCCCGATTGCCACTATTGGTCTGCGTGTTCACAGCAAGAAATTTAGGCTGGGAGCAAAGCGCATGGATGACGCCAGAATTAATCAATCCATTTCCAAAATCGCAGACTAAAACGAGGTCAAAATCACGAGCGCGCTCGCGGATTTTTGCAATTAGCCCCTTTGTTTGCACTTCAGTGAGCAGAGGAACATTACTAGAATAGGTTTCAAACAGCTTGGTAATGGTCTTGCCGTCTTGCAGCACATAGCGCTTTTTGGTCAAAGTAGGCAGCTCTTCAAGATAAATAAATTCCGGATGTACGTTAGGAGCCAGCCCTGGAAAGGACTCTCCAGCTCCCACTCCTGTTAAAAGCGTCACATCCTCGACGAAAGAAGCCAAATGATTGGCAACTACCAAAGAGCCTCCTAAAAACGTCTCAGACTCCCGGAGCGTTGCTGTTAAATGCACTCCTTTGCCCGACTGACCAAGAGGGTCGACATATTGATAAGTGTCTAAAATGGCATCACCCACAACAAGCACTTTCAGACTTTTGAGCGATTCAATCCGCTCTAGAATCTCTCCTAGTGAAAAATTCTGTTTCAGCGTGGTTAAAAAGGGAGAAAGCCTTTTTGCATCTTGATCAAAAAAGCGGTTAAGAAGCTCAGAGGAACTAAAAACGATATCATTTGTGTAACAGATTTCACCTCCCACACTCTGGACAGCTTCCGCTTCTTCAGAGATTTTTCCTGTTACATCTGCCCCGTGATTGCGGTACTCCTCCCCTTTGATATAGACATTTGGCTTAACTGCTTTGATGACCGAAACCGCATCGGGTGAGTCATTCAAGACAACATAGTCAACAGAAACCAGTGAAGCGAGCTGCTCGAGACGCAGTTTTTCGGTAAATGCCGGGCGACCCGGTCCTTTATTGACATAGCAATCAGGCGTAATCGAGACCACCAGCTTATCACCCTGTTTTTTTGCCTCTTGAAGATGACGAATATGACCCGGGTGCAGCAAGTCAAAAACACCATGACAATGTACAACCTTGAATCCCTTACGCTTCTCCTCGGCAACTAAAGGGCCGATGTCGCTAAGCTGTTTGATTTTTTCTTGCATCCGTTAAACGTATCCACAATGGTGTGTAAAAGGGAAAAGTGTCCGGTCTCTACGAGACCATAATCGTGACTATCTAGCCAAAAATTCAAGTCACCTAACTTACAAAGAGGATTATCCGCATCAAATCCCGAGAGTGTGACCAGGGTCACTTTTTTCTCCTTGGCCACCTTTGCAGCAGCTAGGATATTTTCAGACTGCCCTGAGCTAGAAATCGCGACAAGCAAATCATTTGCCCTCAAATTACGTTCTAAAGGCATTTTGTAAACATTCTCATAACCAAAATCATTGGCAAAACACGTCAACATATTTGCATCTGAAAGAGTGGTCGCTGAAACATTGAGTGTTCTGAGCAAATCAGTACAAAAATGGGACGCAATCCCCGCGCTTCCCCCATTTCCAATCACATAAACCGTTCCGCTTACCCTCGAAACCTGTTCTAAAAGAAAGTGAGCCATCTGCAAGGCATCATGTGCGTCAATTTCACCCAAGCGTGTCGTGTAGACACAGCTTTTGATCAGGGCTCTTAATTCATCTAATCGTTCACAGAACATAGGCAATTAAACCAACTTTTTGTCGCTTTTTCAATTGTTTCCGGATCCCAAACTGGAGCATCTTTGTAGTCGTGAATGGCACTCAAGATACGCGAGACACCCTCTTCAAAAGAGATTTCTGCTTTCCAGCCCAACAGTTTCTCTATCTTCGAGATATCTGCAAACGTACAATCAGGCTCACCTGGACGTTTCGGAATCTGCACTACTTCCCCTTCCAGTAGCTCTACAAGACGATTGACACTATAGTGATGCGAACTACCGACATTAAAAATCTCGCCTGACACTTCACTCTGAGCCGCACGATAAAAGGCTCGAGCCACGTCCGCTACATAAGTAAAGTCTCGCGTCTGTGTGCCATCTCCCACAACTGTGAAAGGCATTCCATGCAGCTTTTGAGCTAAAAACACTCCAAAAACAGCTCCATAGGTCCCCGAGGTGCGTGATCTTGGACCATATACATTAAACAGGCGAAGACTCACAGCAGGCATGCTGTAAACCTGCTCCCAGTGCATCACCAGCTCTTCTCCTAAAAATTTTGTCAGGGCATAAGGATACTGAGGCTGAATGCGCGCCGTCTCTGGCGTTGGATAAACCGCGGGAATCCCGTAGCATGACGAAGAGGCAGCATAAACTAAACGCTTCACCTGGGCCTTTTTTGCGCACTCCAGCACGTTGAATGTCCCATCCACATTCACTTCAAAGTAGTCACGCGGATTTTCAATCGAAGGCACAATATCGGCCAGTCCCGCTAAGTGGAAAACCCAATCGACCCCCTCAAAAACCGAATCCTCCAAATCGCGAATATCCATCTCATGAAACGAAAAGCCCGGGTGATTCTCCACAGCTCCCAGATTCCGCAACCGGCCCGAATAGAGATTATCAACCACACAGACTTCGTGCCCCTCTTGCAAGAGCAATTCTGTGAGGTGACTACCAATAAAACCTGCACCACCTGTTACAAGTGCTCTCATTGCAAGTCCAATGCATTCATTGTTTTAATATTGAAGTACCGTTTATCCTCTAATGAGTTAGGCAGCTTCCCGTTCTCAAATGCATCGATCAAGCTCTGCACCGCATCTTCGATTGTTCTGCGCGGAACAAATTGCAATTCTTTCGCAATCTTATCAGATGAAACATGATACGAACGGTTATCATCAGTAGGCACCACCTCCAGCTCACATCCATCTACCGACTGCGCCACCATTTCGCCGATGGCACGAACCGTATGATTGTGGTAGCCCACATTGAAGATAGCTCCCTGCACCTTTTCTTCGGGCGCCTCTAGCACACACAGATAGGCATCCACCATATCATCGATATGGATATTGGGGCGCATTTGATCTCCTCCCATTACTTTGATCTTCCGGTTATGATACGCATGGTTGGTCAAGATATTGACCACCACATCCAACCTCTGTCTGGGGGCATAACCGCACACAGTTGCGGGACGCAATACCGTGCACACAAAGTGATCATCTTGGTATTTAAAGAGGATTTTTTCACAGGCCGCTTTAAACTTAGAATAGTCTGTGAGTGGCTCCAAAGTCATCTCTTCTGTCACATTAGGTTCAGATTTTACTCCATAAACTGAAGAAGAAGAGGCATAAATAAAGCGTTTGATCCCTTTTTCCTTAGCTTTTTTTACGAAGGGCTCAAAAGCGTCAAAGTTAATCGATTTGCCTAGCTCAGGGTTGAGTTCAAAGCTCGGATCATTAGAAATGCAGGCAAGGTGAATCACATGATCACATCCTTCTAGGGCCTTTTCTACGATCTCAAGATTTCTCATATCTCCTTTGATTTCAATCAACCGAGGATGTTTTTCTAAAACATCTTCACCATATAGATAGAGATCAAGGACAACGACTTCGTATCCCTTTTTCAGAAGAGCAGGCACTAGTTTGGAACCGACATATCCGGCGCCACCGGCGACAAGAACTTTCATTATTCCTCTGAATTAAATTTGAGAGTTCTGGTATAAGTTTTAGCTTCTATTCTTTTCAAGCAAAACCATGTCTCTCGACTTATCCGTCATTCTCATCAACTACAACCACGCGTCCTATCTTAAGGCACGGATAGAGACTATTTTAGCACAACTCCCTGACAACAGTGAACTTATCCTGTTAGATGATGCATCGACAGATAATAGCGTCGAGACTTCTGCTCCGTTTGTGCAAGCAGACCCGCGTTTTCGCATCATAGTTAATAAAAAGAACTTAGGAGTTGAGAGAAATTTAAATTATGGAGTCACATTAGCAAAAGGGGAGTATATTTTTCCTTTGGCTGTGGATGATCTTTTACAGCCCGGATCGATCAGGGCTTTACTAGATCCCCTTTTGGACAATCCGCATATGAATTTTTGCAGCTGCCAGTTTGCGTCTATTGATACACAGACCTCCAAGGAGTGGATCCAACCCTTACCCGAGCATTTGATGAAGGCTCCCTATACAGTCCTTACACCTCTGGATATGGTTAAGGCAGTCCGTCAGTTTCAGCTCACTTGTTCCAGCAGTATTATGATCAAGAGAAGCCTCTGGTTTAAATATGGGGGTTACAAACATCGGCTGGGATCTGACTGGTTTTTCAATTATGCTATAGCTCTAACAGAGGGTTTAATTTTTGTTCCAAGACCGCTGCAGTATTGGCGTAAGACCGGCTCTTCTCATGCTCATCATTTTTGCACCATTGCGGCCAAAAAAGAGATGCTTTTTTCTATTCTCGACTTTCTTTCCAAGCACCCAGTACTACGCAAACAGTTTTTAAAATCTCAAGTTCTGTATCCCCGTTGCCGACGACATGCTCTTGATTTACTCCGTCATCCTCGTTACTTTGATTTTTTACTTCAAGTGGTGGTTAAGAGAACACCTCTCATCAAAAAATGGTACTAATATGCCACGTTTATCCATCGTCATACCCAGTTACAACTACGCGCAGTACTTGCCAGAAGCAATTGATTCAGTTTTGTTGCAGGACTACACCGATTACGAGCTCATTTTAGTCGATGACTATTCTACCGATAGTAGTCCAAATATCTGCGCAGAATATGCGTCCCATCACTCACATATCCAACACGTTCAGCATCCTAAAAATTTAGGCTTATATCATTCAATCTTGTCGGGTTTTGAAAACTGCAGCGGCGACTACATTCATTATTTTAGTGCAGACGATCGTTATCTTCCTGGCTTTATATCAAAAAGCATGGCCTTTTTAGAAAGTCATCCCCAAGCCGAGGTCGTGTGTACGGATTTAGGTTATTTTCAGGATGGTTCTTCGCATCTTGATGAAAAAAGACTACTACCTGGTTTGAGCGAGCCTTGCTTTTTTTCCAAAAATGATATTTCCGATGTGTTTCGAAGCACATCTTTTTGGGTAACAGGAGCCTCGTGTATTGCTTCACGGGAATTAATTGTCCGTTATGGTCCACATATTCCTCAGTTAGAGAATCTCTCCGATTGGTACTATTTCCATAAAATGGCGTTGTACGAAGGTATAGGTTATATTCCCGAGGTTTTGACATCGATGCGTGTGCATGAACATACGTTAACGAACCAGGTGAAGCGTAATAAGAAGAGGCGTCGCGCGACATTTCATCATTTGCTTAAAGTTGTGGCCAAAGACAAGGAGCTTTGTGAGCGTTTCATGCGTGCGGGTTTACTAGACTTTGTTTTCCGCGACCTTAAGTGGAAGATTTACCTAAATCCTAGATACAGAAGGTTTTGGTTTAGATAAATTCTCTTTTTTTATTAACATTGATCACGTATTCAAATTGTTTTTTACATGCCAAGCGAGCTTGGCAGTAGCTTACACGCGATAAGAAAAATAGGAGCTAAGGCCTCACCAAAAAGCATAATCCCAAGAATTTATTCGGAACGGTTTGAAAATATGCGCGTCTCTCAAATTTCAACTGCAAATGCACATCTATCGATACCTTTACATAAATCTCTCTCACCAGTATTACCGTCTTGATGAAACTATCTATCGTGATACCCAGCTACAATTACGCCCGCTATCTTCCAGAGGCAATAGAATCTGTACTTTGTCAAAATTATTCCGATTTTGAGCTGATCATAGTCGACGATGCGTCCACCGATGGCAGCCAAGACATTGCTCATGATTATGCTAGTAGAGATAGACGTATTCAAGTGATTCAGCATAAAAAAAATCAAGGTCTTTATTCATCAGTATCGGATGGATTCAAGCATTCACAAGGTTACTATTTTCATGCATTCAGCTCCGATGATAAATACTTGCCAGGTTTTCTAGACAAGACCCTTAAACACCTCGAGCTGAATCCTCGAATTTCGTTATGCTACTCCGATTGTGGATATTTTTACGACAGTGAACCAAATCATATCCTAACAAAAAAGCTTCTGCCTCCCTCATCAAAGCCCTGCGTGTTTTCTCCCAAAGAGATCATTTCATTTTGTAGCAAAAGACAATTCATGATTTCAGGACATACAGCAATCGTGAAAAAAGCATCTATGGAAAAATATGGCTTTTATAACCCAAAGCTCTACTGTTGGATGGATTGGTTTTTGTTTCACTCCATAGCCCTCTCTGAAAGCACCGCATATATACCTGAAACACTGTGCGCAATGCGCCTACATCCAAACACTTATACTTCTTCATGCCTCAACAAATCACTAAAAAACGAAATCATTACAAACGTACTTAGCATGCTTGATCTCAATGAAAATTTTGAACTGAAAAACAGGTTCAAAAAATCAGCCTTATTAGGTTGCTTCTTTAAAAGTTTTCAAGCTCTCAGACGCCCCAAATTCTGGAGCTTCTATCCTCCTTTAATACGAAAATACTACCTTCATCAACAAAAGGCTTTTTTGAACCGAATTTATGGCAAAAACTAGCAGACTTCTTTAACAAAAACCCAATTTATTGGGTCTTTGGCCTTTGCCCTATAAAATCGGACCACCAGCTAGCTCTAAGACATGAGAGTACTACTAAAGCTAATGGCCAGTTCGAATCGAAGCAGTCACATCTGCCCAGAGAAGAAGGTGCTGGATAGCATATAATGATTCACAAATATAACTTACCACCACCTAAAAATGAGGGTTGTGTGCCACTCTCTTGCACAGTGCGCTGCCACTTGCTCAAATTCTTCCTGGAAATTGTTGCAAATACCAATGGCAACTTTAACTACAACTGAGTCATCTATATTTTTAGC
>CAYGJC010000024.1:0-2393 GCA_964350245.1 uncultured bacterium
GCGGATAAAAAATGAGGAATGGAAGTGAATTTACAGAAAAATCGTTGCTTTATCGATGAGACTTCTCTCTTTTACCTTACTGCTTGCCTTTCAAGCCTACTTGCCTGCTTTTTCTGTAGAAGAAAACTTTGTTTTGTTAGATGGCAGAGCAAACATGTACCTCCAAAAACTAGGCCCACATACAGATGAACGTCTCTCTCCTTGCTCCACATTTAAGATTGCGTTGAGCTTGATGGGGTATGATGCCGAAATCTTAATCGACGAGCAAACCCCAATCTGGGATTTTCAAGAAGGGTATGACGATTTTTTGGAAGTATGGAAACAGCCTCAAACTCCAGCATCTTGGATGAAAAACTCTTGTGTCTGGTATTCGCGCCTACTAGCCAGGCAGATGGGATTAGAACTCTTTGAACACTACTTAAGTACCCTTGACTATGGCAATCAAGACGCCTCAGGAGGCGTCACTAACGCATGGTTGAGCTCTTCTTTGAAGATCTCTGCCGAAGAGCAGGTCATCTTTATCCAAAACATGCTTTCCCATTCCAGCCATGCCATGCAGATGACCAAAGAACTCTTGTTTCTTGAAGAAGAAGCCAGCGGATGGAAGCTATTCGGCAAAACGGGATGGGGCCGGAGCGGTGACAGAGAAATCGGCTGGTTTGTCGGCTGGATCGAAAAAGAAGAAGCTTTTTTCCCTTTTGCTTACCACATTCGTGCAGGCAGCATCGATCTTGCACAAAGAATCCCCAGAGTCAAACAGCTATTGAAGGAATCAACGATCATGGAGAACTCTTGATGGCACGCCCCAAAATCTCTGTCTACATGGCTACCAGCATCGATGGCTATATCGCACGTGAAGATGGCTCTCTTGATTGGCTTGATCGAGTGGGTGATCCAGATGAAGATTATGGATTTCAAGAACTTCTAGACAGCATCGATGGCGTGATTCTAGGACGCCATACCTATGAAGTCGCAGCCGGCGTTCCTGACTGGCCCTACAAGGGAAAGAGAATCATCGTTCTGAGCAAAAGTCTAGAAACAGTTCGAGAGGAAGCTGAGCTCTATCAGGGAGACTTGGCCGAGCTTGTTGCAAAATTGCACTCGGAGGGGATTCAGCATGTGTGGGTCGACGGTGGGGTCACAATCTCACACTTCCTCGATTTGGGACTAGTCGACACCCTGACTCTATCGGTGATTCCTGTGATCCTTGGATCAGGAATCCCACTTTTTAACACCAAAGAACTCCCCTGCCGCTTCGTTTCTTCCCAAGCGTACCCAAGTGGACTCGTACAGCTCAACTATGCCATGAACCAACCCTAGTCTACTGAGGGATCGCCAAGGCGATCAAACTTAGGGATGTCTAGGCCAGTAGCAATTTCCGCCATAGGTCCTTTACCACCGTATGCTTCAAGCTGGACAGAAACACCATGTTCTTTCATCTCGGCCTGGCAAGCCAAAGCGGCTTGTTGAAATCCCCACTGCAAGTTTGCTGTTTTATTGCCAAAAACACCTCCCCCAACCGCAGCAGCGTGCAAGACCACCGGCATCCCCTTATCCTGGGCAAGCTTAATGCCATGACGGAATAGGGCTAGATAATTGGCGAGCGCCGCATATTTTTGTAACTCATCCGAAGAAACTGTTAGATTAAAAGCATATCGCATCGCTATCGCTGGCGCGGCCTGCAACATAATGTAAACAGGGCGGTCTCCACCCCACTCAGAACGTAAGCTTGAGTAGCAGACATATTCTGCACACCCGTAGTTGGCTTTAAACTGATCCCTTAGCCAAGCAATATTAGTATTGTTCGGACGCAGATAGCCGTGCTCAATTGGAGAACCGGGTGTATAAGTTGTTGTGCCCTCATCAATTAAGACTTTTTCTAGCATATTAAAGCCTGAATGAGTCAAAAACGCTGTCACCAGCTCAAACGCGTCTGGGTTTGTTCTCTGAGCCAAGGGCCCTTGTGTGTTATCCCCATCTGAGGCAGTCATCGCCTTACCAATTTCCGGAGTAACGGGTCTGGGAGCTTCGGCTGCATTATATTGGCTAGCCACCTGATAGACATGAACGCGCTTTGCATCCCTGGATGAACTAGGAATATCCTTCTGCACTCCTGTGGTTGCTGAGAGGTGAAATAGAGACTTTTCCAACGTTCCGGACAAAGACGCCATACTCTCTTCAGTAGGAAGAAACCCTGAAGTAGGAAAGGCCACTTCAGAGCCCAGCATCGTCATCGCTCTCCTAAAGGCCATTTTTCCTTGTTCTGGGTTTTTGAGCCGAATACAATCACTGTTGCAGTTTAACCTTAGATACGCGTAGACATCAAATCGCGTAGAACCGGCAGCTCCCCCTCCACTAACAGCAGCATCAGGGTCTCTCAAGGCTGTTGTTGT
>CAYGJC010000024.1:2493-24692 GCA_964350245.1 uncultured bacterium
CGGCAGCTCCCCCTCCACTAACAGCAGCATCAGGGTCTCTCAAGGCTGTTGTTGTAGTTGTAGTCGTGGATGCCGTTGCAGCCGTGGCTGTTGTTGTAGGTGTTGTAGGTGCAGCTCCACTTCTTGTTATGCTAGGACGGCGGGCTAGACAGGCTTTTCCAACCAAGACTAGAGAAGAAAGCACAGTCAAAGCAGCCCCTCCAGCTAAAGCGCCTACGAAACCTGGCGTCCCTACAGACCCAAGCAGACCGGCTCCACCCATACCAGCCAAAACAATTCCGGCAATAAGAGCGATTGAAGTGGCTACAAGCATGCACTTAGAAGTGGTACTTGCTTCCCTTTGACAAGAACCTGCAGGTAAATGAGAAGTTAAGGATATTGAATCTGGCATAAAAACCTCTTTGATTTCTGTTAATATAAAGAAAATGTTAACATTAATACTCATAAGCAACAACCCGTAGATTATTTTTTAATCAAATTGACAGTCGGAGAGAAACTTGCTAGCCTGCCCTCTCACCAAACAAACTAGTTGTCATGTTTATTTTAGCCCAACGGGAAGATGAGAAGCGGATCGCCTACTTTGATGCCTCCGGAAATAAATACCTGGCCGAGGGAGGCTGTCTCGCCTGGCGTCTTAACAATCCCGGACTTGTTCCTAGCAGAAGCCCTATAGCCAAAAAAAGTGGCTCTATCGGTTCGTTTAAAGAATACGCGATCTTCCCCTCTCCGGAAAAAGGAAGAGAGGCACTTGAACAGTGGCTCCGCCTAAAAAAGTTCGCCAACAGAACTCTACGAGCCCTCGGTAAACACTATCAGCCAAATGATCCTGAAGCATTTGTTGAAAAACTACACGCTTTGGGAAACTTGCCTAAAAATCAAAAGCTTCAAACCTTTTCTGCAGCGGATTTTGCCCTCCTCATAAGAGCAATCGAGAAGCAATGCGACTTTACCGAACAAGGGGATGAAACATTCTCTCTTCTTCCACGTATCGTAGGGAAAATAGACAATGGCCCCGGAAAGAAAAAAGACTACTTGATTAGTGGAGGCAAGCTTCTCTCTAAAAGAAAAGCGATGGAATGGATTCAGTCATTTCGTCTCGATGCCTCCGTTGTACACGGGCCTAAGGGAAAAATCTATCTCCGCTCCAGACGCCCCGTTCTCCACATCAAAAAGCCGTTAAAACGGCTCCCAAAGCAGACGCGTGTCACCACCCTCGCTCGTGTGGTCGGTCACAAAAAAGAGGGGCAAACGATTTGGGGCTTTATCAACGGGATCTACAACACCAAAGAAAGAGCGCTCCGATCGGCAAAAATAATCGCGGAGGCAGCTAGAGGTGAAGCTGTTCACTCTCTACCCAATGACACTCAATCGGGAATCGATTTACTCACAGTCTTAGTCCAAAAAAGTGCTGTGGATACTCCTGTGATTCATCTGGCCACGCATTTTTTTCGCCACCTAATCGCCCTGGCCGATAAACTCAGACCTGTGGTGATTTTTGCCCACAGTCAAGGAGCAATTATTTGTGAGCGTGCTCTTAAATATCTTTCGGAACCTGAAAGAGCCCAATTAAGAATTTTCTCTTTTGGAGGAGGCTCGTTCATCGCTCCAGGACAAAGTCATCCTGATTCACACAACTATGCAAGCGCCGCTGATCCCATCTGCCGCCTGGGATCACCCAAACTTCAACTTCTCGCTTTGGAAAAATATAACGCTCAGAAAAAAGGAATTGGACACCAAGAGATGATCTATGATCTGGCTAGGCGTGATGCTCTTCTGAAGATTGATTCACTAAACCCTAGAGTGATTGAAAACTACACTCAAAAAAGATGCCGCTATTACGAGAAGGAGTTGGCTAAAATCAGCAATGTAACGATACTCGATCCCGATCCCGGCTATCCTTTTCAGCACGCATTTGAAAGCAAGTGCTACCAAATGATTGTACAAAACCTTGTTAAAAAATACTCCTAAGAGGCTTTAGTGGTTTCATATCGTCAGCTCATCGGCTTTGTTTGGCACTTCATGCGACAGCAAAAAGGAGTCTTTGCTCTCATCCTTTTCCTGGATGCGTTTGCCTGGCCCTTAGATGTTTTAGTGTGGCCCTATATCTTGCACGTGATTGTTGACATCTTTACTCAGTATGAAGGGGATCGAATGGCTGCTTGGGAGTCATTGAAAGCGCCGATTGTGGGAGGACTCTGCTTGGTCTTTTTTGTCGAAGCGTCCTCGCGTGCGATGGGCTTTTTGATGGCAAAGGCTTTGCCTACACTACAAGCTGGCCTGCGCATGCGACTCTTTGACCATATCCAACACCACTCTCCACACTATTTTAACGAACGTTTTGCCGGAAATCTGGCAAATAAGATCACGGATATGACCACACAAGTGGAGTCGATCATTCAGCAGCTCTACTTCCCTCTGATTCCAGCCTTAACAGCCTCCCTATTGGGCGCAGCTTTTCTATGGTTTGTCCACCCTCTTTTTTCGTGGCTCTTGCTTGCCTGGAGCTTGATTCATGTGACCGTTTGCCTTTTATTTACGCGCACATGCGACCTTTATGAACACCGCCATGGAGAGGCACGTAGCACGCTGCTTGGAAAGATTGTCGATAGTCTCACTAATAACTTTGCAGTCAATCTATTCTATCGCTTTAAGCATGAAAAAAAAGCGATCGCCCCCTTCCAACAGGATGAAATAGACACCAACGTACGAGCCAAACGCTATGTCGAAAAAATGCGCTTTGTCACCTCTCTGTTTTATATTTTGGGAATTGTTTTTGCGCTTCTCGGCTCCCTGATCTACTTGTGGCTCCACGATCAAATCTCAACCGGTCAGGCCGTGCAGGTTTTTACCACAACATGGAGCATCGGGGGCATTATGTGGATGGTAGGAAGCTCTCTTCCCATTCTATTTCAGTCTTTCGGAACCGCTAAGCAGGCCTATTCTGTGATGCAAGATCCTCAGGATTTAGGGGATAACCCGGACGCCAAGGAATTGAATGTCTCATCAGGAAAAATTGCCTTCGAAGGAGTGAGTTTCCACTACGGAGACAAAAAGCTCTTTACCAACAAGCATGTTCAGATCCAGGGGGGAGAAAAGGTGGGTCTTGTCGGCTTCACTGGAGCTGGAAAGTCCACTTTTGTCAATCTCATTTTGCGCTTCTTTCCTCTCCATGAGGGTAAAATCCTCATTGATGGGCAAGATATTGCAGGTGCAGCATTAAAATCGTTGCGACGTCAGATTGCCTTGATTCCTCAGGATCCTGTTCTTTTTCACCGCACTTTGTGGGAGAATATCTCCTATTCAAAACCTGAAGCCTCAGAAGCAGAAATCATCCGTGCCGCTCAGCAAGCGCATTGTGATGCCTTCATTCAAAGCACGCCTGGCGGCTACGAGGCAAAAGTGGGAGAGAGAGGAACCAAGCTTTCTGGAGGAGAAAAACAGAGAATTGCCATTGCACGTGCCATTTTAATGGATGCTCCTATTCTCATTTTGGATGAGGCAACCTCCTCTCTTGATTCTGTCACAGAAAAATATATCCAAGATAGTTTGGAGACGCTTATGCAGAACCGTACAACCATTGTGATCGCCCATCGCCTCTCGACTCTATCACGTATGGACCGTATTTTGGTTTTTGATCAGGGAAAAATCGTAGAAGAGGGAACGCACTCCTCTCTCATGCATAAAAACGGCCTCTACACTCGTATGTGGAATATGCAAGTGGGTGGTTTCTTACCTCAAAATACCTAAGAGAACTGAAATTTCACTCCTTAAAAAGAACGGCCTAAACCCAAGCCAATGGAAAAGCCACTGACATCTGCATCATAACACTCAACGACTTTGTGGCAGTGATTTTTAAACCCGGCTTTCATGGCGGTGTAGTCAATAAACCCATCAATGAAGTAACGATTGCGCAACTTGTAAAGGAAGCCCCCTTTAAAAACACCACCGAATCCCCAGTTGCTCCGATCGCGTATTACATAGGGCGAATCATCCCGCGTATGAATGTAGTTGAGGCCTAGCCCAACCCCCAAATAGGGGCGAAAGCGGCATGCACAAAAGTGATACTTCAACCCCAGACTGAAGGGTACCATATCCAGCGTAGTCCCATAATCTCCTCCAATACAGTGCCCTGTGCTGCGAAGGTAGCCAACTGAAAACCAACTGTAAATGTCGCAATAGGTTTCTGCAGAGACCTCTAAGCTACATAGGGCTCCCCCTCCGTAGATCTCACGAAACTTTGCGCCTGTTGGACAGAAGTAGGCAACCCTGCCCTCTACACTGACATCTCGCGCGCACGCTTGAGACGCAAAGAAGAAAAACATAAAGAGTAATAGAGTAAATCTGTATGTAGACGTTAAATTCATGCTAGCCCCCACCTGCCGTGATTGTAACGCTTCTTGAATAAATGACAATGCCTCCTGCGTTCAATGCTTCCACGGTGTAGGTACTGGTTTGACCCGCTCGTTGGTTATGATCCTCAAAGGTAAACGGTCCTGCCATTGGAAGCACGCCAATGAGAACTCCATTTCTATAGATTTGATAGCCTCCAAAAGCGAAAACATTTTCCCAAGAAATGACATTCACGTAGTCTGTTTGTGTCAAAAAGACACATTTTTCCGAATCACCTGAAACAGGGAAGTCAGAAGGTGTAATCGCGATTCCGGCAGGACCATCACCAATGGGAATTGTGTCGATATTTGTATTGGTACTAATGTCGATCACACTGACAGATGCTGCAAGTCCGCCGTTGGTCACGTAGGCAAATTTGCCATCAGGGGTAATAGCGATCCCAAACGGCGCATCGACCACGGGTATTGTTGCTATAATTGTACGTGTCGCTGTATCAATTACCTCTACGGTATCGGTTCCTTGACCTGCTACATAAGCAAATTTTCCGTCGGGAGTGAAGGCTATGCTATTTGGATTAGCGACCACAATGGGAGCGCCTACGACTGTATTGGTTGCAAGTTCAATTACAACTACGGAATTACCCAGATTGTTGGCTACATAAGCATATTGGCCATCCGGACTAATCGCGATCCCAAAAGGTCCATCTCCCACCGGTATGGGAGCCCCTACAACTGTATTAGTGGACGTATCGATTACAACTACAGAATCGCCAGAAAAGTTTGTCGCATAGACAAACTGAGCGTCCGGAGTGACAGCGAGGGAAAAAGCACTGCCTCCAATTGAAAATGTAGGGCCTACTGCATTTGTGGCAAGGGTAATTACACTCACTGTTCCGTCGCTCACATTTCCTGTATAGGCAAACTGTCCGTCCGGTGTGATCACGATTCCATAGTTACCATCCCCCACCGGGAAGGTGGTGGCAACAGTATTTGTAGCCGTGTCGATCACGCTGACAGTGTCGCTTCCGGGATTGGTGATATAGGCAAATTTGCCATCCGGTGTGATCGCCACACCCGAAGGGGCAGTCCCTACTGAAATCGGCCCGCCGATTACGGTGTTTGTAACAGTGTCAATAGCACTGACTGTCCCATCGAATTGATTATCTGCATAAGCGGTATAGGCTTCCGCTTTTTCGATCATAAGACAGGCTAGGCAGAAGAAAAAGAGACTCAGCCTACGGTACTGCATAAAGGCCTCCTAAATGGAATGGTGAAGAGCATGCTATCGATTAAAAATAAAAACAGCAACAAATCTCCTAGACCCATATCAGCCGCGTTAGACAGAGAGCCTTTACCTCAAAATACGTAGAGCAGGTTCACATCGATTCCCCAAAAATCGTAGCGAATTGCGGGAAGACCAAGAGGTGTCCCATCAGATTTTTTGGCTGTAGTTTGGCCATCATTCCACCTTTCGTAAAAGGGTCTGAACACAAATCTCCAGTCCCAGCATCCAAGCTGCACACACCACGTGACTGGAAACTCAACCAAAAAGTTATCATACCTTTCCTCTAAAATCCAACGCGTCCCATTTAGAGGTGTGATGCGAACGGTGGGATAAAATTGGGGCATCCACGTGAGATTTAAACCGACAGATAGAGAGCGGCAGATGCAGTGGTTAGAGATAAAACCAATAGGAACGTAGAACGTGTTGTAACGAAAATCCAACGAGCAACCCTCGGGACATGTTGTCCCCTGTCCAATATGGCGATAACCTACCCCAGAGAAGGGAATCCACTCGATTAACCCACAGCAAAACGAAAACCGATAACCTAACCTCTCTTGGACATCAACGTAGGAAAAGCTTCTATCCCCGTCGCCCTCCCGCCACGCAACTTTTGCTCCGGCATAAAAGCCACTCCACGACTGATACTCATAGAGAGCCTGCACACCTCCCAAATTGCCTTTAAGCTCCGGATCTCCGCTCGGTTCGAAGCAGACATGTGTATAGTTGAAGCCCAGTTGTAAATCGTGTACAGAGCACCCATCTCCTCCAAAAAGAGAAGCGGTCATCACCCAGCAGCCGAAAAAAAGTAGAACGTGTTTCACTCTAGCCCTTCCTAAAAAATTTACTGATTGGCAATATACTGATCATTCAAAATGTTATGAAGAAAAAAACGCATGAAATCCATTCTAAAGTTAGCTGCTCTGTTTTCCCTTTTCTATTTTTCTACCGCGAGCACGCCCTCTAGACAAGAGCTCTCCGATTTCTATGACGACTTTATCGATGAACAACGCGATGCCCTCACTTGTGGACAAAGTTCCACTCCTGTGCCTCCTCCCAATCCCACTCCCCCTCCTTTCGAAGACGATCTACTGCCTATTGTTCTTGTCAACAATAGTGGACTACCCGATGACCAAGTTTACGTTTTGATTACCGGAAACGTTGAAGGGACCTCGGATCAAGTATTTCTAGAGGTAGATGGAGACGGAATCGGCACTCTTGTTCCCGCTGTTCTTGGCGATAATGGAGATAACTATGCCGTAACACTAGACCAGCTACCTGAGACAAGTGGTGGGCATGTAATCTACTCCCCTAACATAGCTGGAGGGGTGATTTGGTTTTCTATGGAGATGCCTCTGGATATGCCTGTCGTGGTAGGAGGCATCCAACAGCCCGATGGCACAAATCCCCTAGATCCCAATTATACCACCAACTTTGATATTTTTGAGTATGCCTACGTCTCTACCGGCACGCAGATTGCTGCTGATGCGACTGCCGTAACGGCTTTTTCTATCCCTCTGTACGGCTACCTCTCGACTCCCGATGTAGGCTCTAGTGAAAATACTGGCTTATATGAACCACGCAGCACCATTATTGAAAGAGCGACCACTTTATTCAATCAAGCTCCGCTATCGGCTCAGTGGAATACACTTCTACTGATGGATGGAGAGGAGGTGCTCCGTATCGCCGCTCCCGAAAAGGCCATGGCAGCCGGACTCATGGATCCGAACTATCTGGATAATGCGACCGACTACGGCTACAGCTATATCGAAGATATCTGGTCGAGCTTAACCAGCTTTTATCGCACCAATCCCCTCGTGATCACCATTCCTGATGGAAGTGGCGAAACCTACACAGGCGTCATCAATGTCGATAATACGATCACCTTCACAAGCAGCCCAAGTGGCTATGAAGTCGTTTTAGCCGCGCCCACTACAGCGGGTATCACCACAACGCGCGCGATTTTTGGAGGCACTTTCTTTATTGATTCCGACACTTCTCCCGGAATGGCAGATGGAATCCAAGTGAACAAAACGCTTGAAGAGGCTATTATTGTGGGGATCGTGCCGACGGCTGATCCCATTACTCTACCCGGACTCGTCGCCAACCAAGATCAATACTATATGGTGAATCCCAACTTGAGTCCCGCCGGTCAAGCCTCCGGCCCCTGGTATGATCTTTACGCCCAAGCTTTGCATGAAAGTGGGCTCATCTACACCTATGCCTTCGATGAAGCGCTCTGGCCCCAGGTACTCATGCAGTCATCCACCTTTATCCCTAACCAGACATATATCGGTGTAACAATTGGGAACGTTGACTAAAAATTGCCGATTGCAATTGCCCAATTGTGAAACCCAAAGTTCAGGTTAGAAGGAACAGGAACCTATCCCAAAAGTAGGCGTTCAACACTTCCCATAATCACCTCTCTCTTATTTTTCTTAACTACATAACAAACAAAGTATTAGAAAAATAAAAGCGCATTTCTATCTGCTTGCAAATGAAGTCCGATTCTGGTTAACTTGTCCAAGGAGCGTGTTTTTACACAATCCCCATCCTCCTAACCCTAAAAAATTGTACTATATGCACCCTCTATCTTTTAAGAAAAAAAACGGCGACTTTTTTACATCTTTGAAATCAAAGATAGATCTTTATTTTAATAAAAATAAAATCGCACGAACAGGCAACTATAAGATATATCTTAAATCAATTATATTTATTTTAGCTGCAGTTAGCACTTACACATTGATCATGGTCGCGCCTCTTCCTACTTGGGTACTGGCACTTCTTTGCGCCTTTCTAGGTATCACTTTTTCCGGAATCGGCTTCAACATCATGCACGATGGGGCCCACGGAAGCTTTTCAAACAAAAATTGGCTAAATACGCTGATGGGCTACTCGCTTAACCTTATGGGGGGCAATGTATTCATCTGGAAAAACAAGCACAACTTTAATCACCATACTTACACAAATATTGGGGGTGTCGACGAAGACATTGATATCGAGCCGTGGATTCGCACCCACCGTAAACAGCCTAGATATTGGTTTCATCAATACCAACACATTTATGGCCTAGCCCTTTATAGTATCACCTATATCTTCTGGATCTTCATAGGTGATTTCAGAAAATATTTTACGAGAAAAATTGGAAACACTTCGCTACATAAGATGAATTTCAAAGAGCACTGCATCTTTTGGGTCAGTAAGCTTTTGTATGTCTCTCTATTTTTCATCCTGCCGATTCTTCAATTCGGTTTTTGGAAAACAATCATCGGTTACTCCATCATGTCTCTAACATGCGGCTTTATCTTAGGTGTTATCTTCCAATTAGCCCACTTAGTAGAAGAGACTCAATTCCCCGTTCCTGAAGAAAATTCAAATAAGATTGAACAGAGCTGGGTGCTCCATCAGATCGCCACAACCGTGAATTTTGCCCCCGCAAACAAACTTCTCTTCTGGTATACTGGCGGGCTAAACTTCCAGGCCGTTCATCACATCTTCCCAAAAATCAGCCATATCCACTACCCACAGATCAATGGACTGATCCGAGAAACATGCGACGAATACAAAGTCAAGTATACAGAATTTCCTACCTTTTGGGGAGCTCTGCGCTCCCACATTGCGTATTTGAAGCAGGCAGGCACGGCTACCGAGGAACAATAGACTCATTCTCTGCAATGAGACTTTGTCCACGGCGCACTTGTCGACGCAGAAGCTTTGCTTTTAAAGCATCTGCGATCAGATAAAACGCCGGGATAATCAAAAGAGTGAGCACCGTTGATGAGAACATTCCCCCAATCACACAGACACCTAACGGCTTTCTGGACTCAGCGCCAGCGCCCAGCCCAAAGGCAATCGGCAAAATCCCCAAAATGGTAGAGAGCGCAGTCATCAAAATGGGCCTAAGCCGCATTCTTCCCGCTTCACAGACTGACTCAAGTGCGCTTAAATGCTCTTTTCGCAGTTGATTGGCGCAGTCAACGAGTAAAATCGCATTTTTTGTGACAAGACCCATGAGCATGATCATCCCGATCAAGCTATAGATATTGAGGGTCATTCCAAAAAGATAAAGAAATCCAAGTGCTCCGACTAATGAAAGCGGCAGCGCAAGCATAATAATCAACGGGTAGAGAAAGCTTTCAAACTGAGCAGCTAAAACAAGGTAGGTAATGATCAACGCAAAGGCAAACGTAAAGAGCAGAGAGGAAAACGTTTTGATCATTTCCTCTGCCTGACCGGATAGGACCGGGGCAAATGTGGAAGGCAGTTGCTCTTTCACGAGTGAATTAGCGGATTGAATGGCCTCTTGCAAGGTCAATCCTTCCAAGTTGGCGGCAATGGTCACAGCTTTGCGCCGATCATAACGATTAATTGTACTAGGGCCTATACTCTCTTCAAGCGCCACCACCTGGTCCAAACGGACAAGACTTCCCTTATCGGAACGTACATAAATGCTGCTTAGGTGCTCAGGAGTAAGACGAAACTCTTTGGCCATCTGCATAATTACACCAAACCGCTCACCTTTTTTCTGAAATTTGGTTGCCTCTCTGCCCGCCAGTAAAACATTTAAGGTATCGGAAATAACGGGAATCGAGACACCCAAATCCGAAAGCTTATCTCGATCTACATGGAGAGTAATCAGGGCATTATTATCTTCAAAATCGGAACTCACATCGGTAAAACCGGGAGTTTTTTTCAGTGCGTTCACAAAAGTGAAGATGTGCTCTTTCAGCTCTCCATAGTCCGCATTTGTCAAAACATACTCAAATGTCTTCGCTTGCGCTCCTTGAGCAAAAGGATTCATTGTAATAAGAGAGGCATCGGCCCCTACTATCTCACGCATCTCTGTCCTAAGCTCAGCGATGATCTCTGTCATATGAGCACGTGTTGAAGCGTCGGTGAGCCTGACAAAAATCATTCCCTTATTCACAGCAGGAGCTCCCGACTGTGAAAGTGCTAACGCTGAGAAATAACCTTCAATACCCGGGTGGCTGTTGAGCTTCTCTTCGACCTGCTGCAAATAAAGATCGGTATACTCAAGCGTAGATCCCTCAGGAGCCTGCAGCAGCACCATAAAACTTCCTCTATCTTCATCGGGGACAAATTCCTTCCCAATGACCCCAATCAAAAGTGCGCTCCCCAAAACAAGCACAAACGCCCCTGCCACAACCCAATACTTTCGCTTGAGAAGTGTGTTTAGTGTCGATTTGTATCGATTTTCAAGACCTTGGTAAAACCGTTCAAAATAGCGTGACTGAGAGTGGGTCGACTTGAGCATTTTTGAGCTCAGCATGGGGGTTAAAGTGAGTGAAACAAAAGCAGAAACAGCCACAGCAATTGAAACAGTGACGCCAAACTCAAAGAAGAACTGTCCAACCATCCCTTCCATAAAGGCAATAGGAATGAAAACGGTGATCAAAGCCAATGAAGCTGAAATGATGGGCAAAGCCATCTCTTTGGAACCTTTGAGAGCAGCTTGATAGGGTGTTTTTCCCTCTTCCATATGACGAAAAATATTTTCCAACATCACAATGGCATCGTCGACCACCACCCCGATTGAAAGAACAAGAGCAAGCAAGGTAAAGTTATTCAGGGTAAAGCCTAAAAAGTGCATTGCAGAGAAAGTAGCTACAATCGAAATAGGAATGGCCAGGGCGGGGATCAGTGTGCTCCGGAAGTTCCGTAGAAAAATAAAAATAGAAATCACAACCAGTAGAGAGGCGCTCCAAAGCGTCTCTTTCACCTCATCAACCGACTGCTGAATATACTCGGCCGAGTCAAACGCTACTTCAACCTGAACTGTCGAGGGAAGTAGAGTCTGGATTTTATCCAGCTCCCTTTTTACTCCATTGGCGACATCAATTGTGTTGGCAGAGGCCTGTTTAATCACACCAAGTCCTACTGCGTCCTCACTCGAATAGCGCGCCAGACTTCTTTCATCCTCTACACCCTCAGCAACCTGAGCTATATCTCGCATCCTTACGGGGCTTAAACCGCGATACGTTAGAATCAAGTCTTCAAACGCCTCAATCGATTTTAGTTCTCCATCTGTCTTAACCGAAAACTCCCGGTTAATCCCTTCTATCCTTCCTGAAGGAAGCTCAATATTATTTTCCCTTAAAGCACGCTCCACATCAGCTACGGTCAAATCATTGGCATATAAACGATAAGGATCAAGCCAGATTCTCAGGGCATATTTTTTATGACCCGCTAACATCACCGAGCCCACTCCCGGCACTTTTTGTAGCCGTTCTCGAATCGTATGCTCAGCCAAATCGGTTAAATCAGTCGATTCGATGTCGATTCCTCTGACTGCTAGCCACATGACCGGCATCGCATTGAGATCCAATTTTTCAATGAGGGGTTCATTGATATCATTTGGCAAGGTTCTACGAATCCGGGCGATCCGATCGCGTACATCTTGTACCGCACGTTCTAGATTAGTGCTTTGCTCGAAGTGGACCACAATCGAGCTGAATCCATCAAAGCTCTGCGACTTTATGTGCTTCACTCCCTGAATGCTATTCATCTCCGCTTCAATTGGATCGGTGACGGTCTCATCGACAATTTGAGGACTTGCCCCTGTGAGAGCTGTTTGAATGGTTACAATGGGAAAGTCAATACTAGGCAGCTCCTGCACAGATAGTCTAAAGTAACCAATGATTCCAAATAGAATCAGCACAAAGGCTAAAACAGCCGCAAAAACGGGGCGTTTGATACAAATATGCGAAAGCTTCATCAGAGCACCCGCCTCACTTTTTGTCCTTCAGATACCTTATGAGATCCTCTGGTGATCACTTGTTCGTGTGGTGAGAGACCCTCTGTAATCTGAATCCTTCCCTCTTTTCTTAAGCCGAGCTTCACCTCTTCTAAAACAGCAGATCCCTTTTCAATTTTGTACACATGCCACCGCCCTCCCATTGCAATCACAGCCTCCTCAGGGACTAAAATGCTTTCTTGTAGGGTATTTAAAACAATGGTTGCTTTAGCAAACATACCGGGAAGAAGCGCATGAGAAGGATTTTCCAAACTCGCCTCTATGGTGAAGGTGCGCGTTGCTGAATCGATAAGAGGGACAATAGCCTTGAGGGTACCCTCATAGGAGGTGCTACCTACACGCACAGTGATCTTCTGGCCTTCTTTCACTTTTTCTCGGTATTGATCCGGAACCGAAAAACGGGCTGTGACTGTATCGATCTGCATCACCTCTCCCATCACCGTTTGAGCAGAGACCTCACTTCCTGAACTCGAAGGAAGCGAACAGACGACGCCCGAAAGAGGCGAATAGACAGGAACTTGATTGTATTGATACCCCACCTCATCACGATCAACCAGGGCCACACACTCGCCTTTTTGGATGCTTTGCCCCTTTTTCACGTTATAAGACACAAGCTTGCCCTTAACCTTAGGATAAATTTTTACACTTTCCTTAGGGTGAATCTCTCCCAATACCTGTACCGTTTCAAGAAGGGTTTCAGGCTCAATATCTAGAGCATCCACTGTAATAGAGACCTCCTCCACACTGCTTTCCACCTCGTGCTGCTGGGAGCAAGCGCCCAGTAATAGTAATGTCCCTAGCAGGAAAAACCGCACAACCTGAACTATGTGTTTATCTTTCAGGTTCATAAGCACTCCTTTAAAATGTCATCGAAAAAGCCCGCTTCCTTCCGTAACTTTAATTTCAGTAAGGTGAGCTTATACTCTGTTGTTGTTGTATTTGCCTGCGCCTCCACATAGTTATGAAAGGCAGCCATCAAATCGATGTTTGCCACCAGCCCCTGTTCGTACCGCTCTGACATAATGGCGTAATTTTGCTGAGCAAGATTCTGTTCGGTTTGCAGAAGAGCGTAGTTGCGTTTTGCAGCCTGCATTTCAAGATAGGTGCTTGTCAACTCTACTCTCAAATCTTTTAGCATCCGCTCATACTGCAATTCTGCTTTTGTGAGTCCAGCACGGGCATCTTTAACGTCAATCCGCTTCATCCCTCCATCAAAAAGAGGCATCGAAAGCCAAAGTGAGGCACTCCAATTATTGTTGCGTAGAGCAATTGTTTCGGGAGATTCGAGGATATACTCACCCAAAAAAGAGAGCTTGGGCCAGTTCCTTCTGCAAAGAGCCTTGATTTGAAATTTTGTCGACTCAATAGACGAGCAAAGACTTTGGATATCCTGCCGCCTTTTAGCTCCCTCACATATAAGTGTATCCAGACTCTCTTCTTGCTCTAGCTGTAAAAAATCAGGTTTTGTGAGCTGAAGATGAGCCGTTTCGCACCCTAATAAGCGGGCCAGTTGCTCGTGATAGAGGCGCAGCGCATCACGGATATCCAAGTGGATTCGTTCAGCACGATTCACCTCCTCTTCTGCCTGCAAAAGATCCGTAATGGGAGCCTCTCCGTTCTCATAGCGTTTGTTAGCCTTAGCCTGCTGTTGCTCCGCCAGGGAGTGTTGCGTAGCACTAACCGATAAAAGCGCCTCTGTTTGCAAAATAGCCAGATAGGTTTCAGAAGTGAGAAACAAAATATGCGTCAGGGTGTAATCAGCCTGCTGGCTCACCGCCTGACTGGCTAGCTGCGCACTTTTATAGGAAGGGCGGAGCATCATATTCAAAAGAGGTTGCTCTACCCGAAGCGTTCCCGACCGAAGACTTGTTGGAATGAAGCGGGATCCGTCTATCTCTTTTGTGGCATTTGAATACATGAGTGATGCTTCAACCCCAACTCTTGGGAGTAGCAAAGACAAAACTCGTTTCACATTCAGCTCAGCTTGGTACTCGTCAAGGCAGAGCTGTTGCACCTCTTCATAGTTTTCCATGACCAAGTCCCACGCTTGCCGCATGGAAAGCGTATTCTGCGCTCCAACGGAGAAAAGAAAGAAAAAAGAAAGGATAAAAAATAAAGGTTTCACGAGCTTAGATTCCTCCTGAAGAGCATGGGATTATACACCTAATGCGATTTGAAACAAGTAAGCTTGTAGAATAATAGTGTTTTTTTTAGGATTCGGACTACCTTTTACTTAACGAACAAGTGGGGAAAAAATGAAAAAACGTAATTAAGCAAAGCTTGCATTGATGGGAATCAGTGCAGGCTTGCTTGTCGGAGCAGCTCCGTCGCAAGCTGATGTCCAAGCCTTTTATCAAGGTCTCTCTCCCGAAGCACAAAATGCTTTCAACGAACTAGATGCTAGTCAGCAGATGCAAACAGTCGAGCTCGCCCAAGTCTGTGGCTCTTTCGGTGGCACCTCCTCTTGTGGAGCCTCGTCGTGCAACACACGCTCTTCGTGTGGAGCCTCATCGTGCAACACACGCTCTTCGTGCGGTGGGAGCTCTTCGTACATGGGTGGGAGCTCTTCTTGTGGGGCTTCTAGCTGTAGTAGCAGCTCTTCGCGTAGCAGTGCCAGAAAGAATCGCAGAACAGGTGGCGTCCAGTATTTCTTTTTTGGAAAAAGCAAACCCCCACGTGGCGGCTCAAGTAGTTGTAATAGCCCAAGTGGCTGCGAAGGGAAGAGCAAACAATCTTCAAGTGGTAGCAGCTCTATGCGCAACTATAACGATATGATGGGCGACAGTGATTACAATGGCGATATGATGGGCGAAAGTGATTACAATGGTTCCAACAGCGATACCCATGCTGATACTCCTTTGGGGCTACCATCCAAATAGTCCGTTTTTTGGATCGATCTGTAAGGCGCATATCCGTTTGGATATGCGCCTTTTTTATACTTGCAAATGGAAAGAGATTGAGGCCTCCCTCTTAACCCGTGTCTTAGTCGCTATTTAGCAATGACCTCTATCCGGCTCAACTTCATGTTGTAAGCGCCTGATTCATCCACAACATCGGGATCAAGCTCAGCCATACGATCGATCACATCGTTAAAAAACACATCGGCTTTTTCTAACGGAATGTTCCAATTAGCTGTCACAGTTCCCACCATCCATTCCACCAGCTCTTGCTTATTGAAAAAAGCGGTCGGTGTATGAAAGGCCGCAACCGAAAGAGGCTCCAATCCGGCTGCAATCAAACACTCCTCACACCCCTCAACTGTGCGCATCGTCACGCCGCTTGAAGATTTGCCACTCCAAGGAGCCGTTAGACCATATTTTTCAAACGTCTCTTTAGAAGCCTGAAAAAAAGCAGGATTATTTCCCGCTGGAATCACAAGCAGAAGCCTTCCATTCTCCCTTAAACTCTCCTTAAGGCGTACAAGCACTTCAACAGGATCAGCCACAATGTGAAATACACTAAAGGAGGTGATCAAATCATATTGACGCTCTGTTAAATCTTGACCGAATGTGAGATTGGGAAAAAACTTTGAGGGAAAACAACGAGTGGCCAATTCAATCATAGAAGCTGATAAATCGACTCCATGAATCTCTCCCCCAGGGACAAAATGGGAGAGCTCAGCTGTGATCTTTCCATCTCCACATCCAAAATCAAGCATACGCTCGCGGCCATTAAACGCGTGGCGACCCATCAGATGCCACACCCACTGCCTCTGCAATTCCGAGTTGTGGAAATACTGTAGAGCTAATACTTCATCTTTCCACCCATCATCAGGCCCCTTTAGATGCCATTGAGGCGCAGCGTAGATTGAACTGACAAGAAAAAGAATGAGTGAAAGCAGGGTTAAGTGTCGTCTCATGTTTGGTCCTCCTGGTTATTTTTTTGCCCACATGATGCATAACCCTAAAATTGAATGCGCTATGAAATTACAATCGAGAACTTAGCCCATTAAACTCTTGAGATTAAATAGATTATTTGCTTAAATGGTTGCATGAATTTTATTCCTCAGACCTATATTCCCCAACAGTACATTTTCCGCGCTCAAGAGGGGATCAATATTTTATCTGTGAAAGAGGGAACGGCCACTGAAGTGGCTTCCAAAATTGCGCTTGCAGAAGCGGTGCAGCTGGCTTTTTTCGGCGTTCAAGCCATTCTATACACGTTAGCCTTTTTTGGCGTGATCCCTCCCCTTGCAGCCGGCATTGCTGTTCTTTGCTTGATCCCCTTTGAGGCGATTGCCTCCTATCACACCTTTGTTCACTATAAGCAGTTCTCACGTTACATTCTCACAGTAGCCGCTGTTTTTACCTTAACGATGTGTGCGGGGCTTGCGGCTTATGGTGTCGTCACAGACAGCGCACTAACTCTTTGTGGAGGAGGCATTGCGCTGCATCTATTTCGAAACATTTCCGAGTTAATTGACGCACGCAAATCGATGCAGGACGCCCACTACATCCATGATGTAATGGGAGAAGAGTAAACGTTACCCCCTTTGATCGGAAGCTCTGCTTTTCAGCCACAGGTAGCTACGTGAGCTATCAAGCGCATCTATTCTTTGTGGTAGCTGCTCACGACCTAGTATTGAAGGAATTTCATCACAAAAAGCATTGTAAAGCATTCTCCAATTGTGTTGGGGAGTACCTTGCTGATAAAACGGAACAGCGTGGTGCCCAAGAGCTTCCCTAGTTTGAATCCCAACTAATTGCCCATCAACAACACGCTTTCCCTCGAAAGCTAGTACAAAGTAGTCACTGCAGTATTCAAAAGCCCTTCGTGGATAAGTACCTGCTAACTGCAAAAGATTTGCACCTTCAGAATTTAATTCCCTTAAAGTCAGCATACTAATTGTAAAACTGACTGTCATGAGAGGATCAAAGGCCCTGACAACATTATCATTGGTCCATGGGTTTTCAGAAAATCTTTCTAATTCGTCTAAAAACCTGCCTTTCAACTGTTCTCTCAACTGCATGTACCTTTTAATGTCACGATTAATGGGCTCCACCTCAACCTGCACATCAGGTAAGTTTACAGCATTCTGTAATAGCTCATAGGATTGTTGCAAAGCCGCGCTCACAAAAATTTGAGGGTTTTGCGGGGCGCTCAGGATAGGCGGGGGAGGCAACCCCTGCTGCACGTCTTCTGCTCCACTACCGTCATAAGTGTCTACTCCGAGCCGCACGCCACCTACTGAGCTTCCTTCTTCACGGTCGGTTTGTTTGAAAATAAGAAGCGCGATTAACCCGGCTGCACATAGTGTGATTGCAGCGCCCATGATCCAGGAAGCAAAAAAGCCAGGACTCCCAATAGGACCAATGGAGCTAGCAAAACTCAACCCGATCAAAACCAGCCCAACTAAGCCCACCACAACGGCTGCCGTTAGAGCGCACTTGGTCCCATAACTCAAAGGACGGATACGACTCAGGTCACTACGATCAGGAGAAGTGGGTAATGCCCGATAGCCGAAAGCCGGGGATAAAGCGTCCTTAGTAGATGAAGAAGACATATTGACCCACCTTTTTGAAGTTAAAACTGGATGTTCTGGATGTTAACAAAAAAAGAGTTTAAAGATCTAGTCAAGATTAGAGCTATTCTATCCCACAAAAAAAGCACTTAGGCGAAAGCCTAAGTGCTTTTTGTACTCAAAAAAATGAATACTAACGTCTGTCGCTCTTACCAAGAGAAATCAGGATCAGAACACCAGATGCCATCCCGATTAACCCCAAAAGGGAGGTGCCCATCGCAGGGAGTTGCATGCCTGTTAACAGAAACAAACCGCTGAAAAAAAGGTAGACTGCCAATAAAATCATTCCTAAAACTCTAACTACTAACATACTTGTAATCCTCAATAGTTGATTTTCCATAGCTAAACAATAGCTTAACGGCAAACTATCAAAAATCAACAATTATATAAAATATTTTTTACACTTCTCTGTCTTCAGTTGAGTGCTGTTATTATTGCGTTTAAATAAAGAGCATAGGAAACCCAAGCGAGGTAAGGAACCAGTAGACCAGAGGCCCAGTATGAATGGCGTGCAAACGCAATCAATGTGGCCACTATAGCCAGCCAAAGAGCGCATATATTGATGAGACCGAGCAGCGGACTTTGAAGCGTAAAAAACAAAAAGGACCAGATCAGGTTGAAAAAAAGCTGCAGTCCCCAACACAAATAGGCCCCAAACGTTCCTTTTTGTTTCCAAACAAGATAAATGGAGAGAGCCATCAAGATATAGAGGAGCGTCCAAACGGGTCCAAAGACCCATGAAGGGGGCGTTCCTATGGGTTTGTTTAACGTCAGGTACCACGTCGACACAGATTGCGCTGTGAACAAGCCTCCAATTAACTCGACACTAAAAACAAGCGCCAGAGCGCACACTAGAAAAATCACATCCTTTTTTTTCATACGCTGCATAGTAGTTCACTTTATTTTCCATTTCAAGGTATCGTGCAATGATGATGAAAATCATGCTGCTCGGTGCCGGCTACGTAGGAACCCGCCTACTCATTCATTGGGACAGGTCGGAGGACCGCTTTGTTGCGCTTACCACCACCCCAGAAAAACAAGCTCCCCTTGAAAAAATACCCTGCGTCGAGAAAGTAATCGTCGGCCCCTACGGCGAGGCTCTTGAAAGCTGCCAGGGACTCATTGTCTGCGTCGCGCCTAAGGTAGGAAGCAGCTATGAATCGACCTATTTGGAGACAGCTGAGCATGTGCAGCATTTAGTTAAGGAGCGTACAAAGCCCCTCTATATCGTTTATACGAGCAGCACATCGGTTTATGGCAAGCAAACCGAAGAGTGGATTGATGAAACCACTCCTCCTCAACCGCAATCGCCCGAGAGCAAAATCCTGCTCCAAACAGAACAAACCTATCTGGCCTGTGCTTCTGATACAGTTAAAGTGTGCCTTCTCCGTTTAGGTGGTATCTATGGACCTGGTCGCGAGCTTAAAGCGCGTGCAGAGAGACTTTCAGGTAAAGAGCTTCCCGGGTCGGGCGCGCAACCTACCAACCACTCCCATGTGGATGAAATCATTCACGCAATTGAGTTTTGCTTCACGCATCAGCTCGAGGGCATTTACAACCTTGTTGCCGATGTGCATCCTACCCGCGCAGAACTTTACGGCGAGCTTTGCGCTGAACCTCCTACGTGGAATCCCAACAACCTCTCCATGCACGGCTCAAACAGCTGTATTTCTAATGAAAAAATCAAGCAAGCAGGTTACGCGTTGCTTCACCCGAATCTCGAGGTCTGACATGAAAAAGCTGCTCTTGTTCCTCTTACTTTCCGGATGTGTTCAGTGCCGCATCCCCTTGACCTGTGAACATCCTGCTTATCCGGATGCTCCGACATACGATACAGAGCTTCTAGATATTGCAATGTGCCAGTGAAGTAGTTTGTTATTTTAGCTTACCGGGTAAGTGGTGTAAGCTATTGATCAAAGATCAGTTAGAGTCTGAAGAAATAGACTGTTTCCTTAAATCTGACAATGCCGGAGGCTCGCTATCCTACCTGACTGCATCCGCGGGAACTGGCATTATTGTCCGGGGTGAAGAGGCAAAGCAGGCCTTCCGGATCATTCGGTAGAGGCATCTATATCAGAAAAATGCTCCCTAAGAGGCTGCGGCGGACGTGTCTGAAAAAGACCTCCGTTCAAACGGGCCGCGATCCAAGCAGAAATAGGGCTCCGACGAAATACATTCTCTTCAATTGCAAATTCTGCATTGAAAGTTCCATTATGACGTCTTCCTTTAAACCACTTATTGCCGATTAGACCAGAACATGAGGCGTTGATTGCACTGACGGGAGCCAGCTGACCAGGTCGGACTGACAACCCATCACTAATTTGTTGACCTAGCACAAAGATATCGGTTTCCGGACACATCACGACCTGAGCACAAAGGTGATCAGGAAGCTCTTCAAAGGCGCACACAAAAGCGTTGTAGTTATCTAGAGGCTCCTGCGCAAATTTCGGCTCAAAGCTCGCGCCAGTAGGACCTCCTATATAAAAGCGAATCGTTTTATCCAGATTTTCTTGTGCTACCCTTTGAAAGGCGTGGGCCAGCCGGCGGGCAATGCGTAATCTAAAGTCAAAGGCGTTGCGACGATCCGGATAGCTGGAGGCTATGTAACCACGAATAAAGGCTCCCATTCCCCAGTAGTTGGTCAGAAGATGCTCTGCACCTGATGCATACTGCATGCACAAAAGCTGATAATATCCCTCTTCCATTGCATCCAAATAAGAGGGTTCATCTTGAAATTGTGAAGGCTTCGGTGCAGCTGTGCTGTGCATGTAAAAATACTTTCTCGACTCCATGGGTTCAAAGTTTTGATCATAATCCATTTTAACCGGAGTCTGGAGTATCGTGCCTTCAGGAAAAAAAACGTCCGTCTGCGAATTACAATCATAAGAATACAACACCGTACCCCTACAATAAGCAGCATAAACCTCTCCTCCAGATTCCCAGTCTGCTTCCAAACGGGCGCGTCCTGCATCAATCACACTTTGCCGCTGCTCACGCCCTACAAGGGGAAAGCCGGGCCCTTGTTGTAGTCCAAGTCTAGTGGATGTAAATACGGTATCTGCTTCGATTTTACTCTCACCGTTTGCTACCATACCCAATAGGCAGAGAGTATCTAGCATCAGTACTGCAGCAGAACACGCAACCAAAGGCATGCGAATCGGATAGAGAGAAAAAAGCACGTTGGTCTGAGCTAAAATCCCGATTACAAGCGTTGTGATGGCTAAAACCCCCACAACGGAGGCGGCAGCCGTCACCACTCTATTTTGTTCAAAAAAAGATTTACTTGAACCAGAGAGTGCATTCATGATGTTTTCCCCTCATTTAGAGGTTCATAGTACGCTATCAGTATTAAGACAGTATTAAATAAACGTCTGTATTCTCTCCTACCACCTGAGCCTATTAACCATCCTTTTTTGCTTCTTGCCCAATCGTGGTGTAAGCTAAACGCTTGCGCATCGTGAGATAGCAAGCATCTGCAGAACCAGCATACTCTGGCTTTAGTTTAGCTCGGCTCACTTCAGCAAAAGGCATGCTTTCCCCTGTTGCCTGATACTGTAAGCGCCTATAGTAAGCTTGTAAGCGACCCGCTAAACCCAGAACCTCTATCTCCATTTCTGTTTTGCCCTCATGAGCCGCATACTCCTCCACGAACCGAACCAGACGTGATCCCAACCGCTGACCTTGATAGTCCAGATGAGTCGCAAATAAGCCGAAAGAGGCTTTTTGTTTCCCTTTAGTGGAATCATATAAAATGGACCCCGCAACCCTATTTGTCTTGCTTGCTACCACGATAAAGACTTTTTTCGTCTCGATCAAATTTCTTACTTCAGAGACAGTGGTGCGTAGACTCCCCTCATGTAGCTCCAAATAGCCCTGTTGGTGACTCCAATACGCATCATTCACCATTTGTACAATCGCTTCCGCATCGGCCGCTGTAGCCAACCGAATCCCAAATTGCTCTTGAACTGACATACTTTTCCTCCTCTACCACAAGTGTAGTAATTATAGATACAAAGACACCTCGAATAGGCGAGTCCCTCTCTCCTATTTATTACAACTGTAGTAGTTAGACCCAAAAAAAATGTTTGTTCTTTGGCGACGTTTTTGAGCTTAACTTCCTACTATTCTTCTAATTGAGGATCAGTATATTACAAATGTAGTATTATTGCCAAGAAAAAGAAAATGCTGACTTTCAGGACTCTGTTAGGCAAGCATCGGCATCCCACACCCATCCTCCGCCGAGGGATTTGTAGAGATCAACGAGAGTGAGAA
>CAYGJC010000025.1:0-21620 GCA_964350245.1 uncultured bacterium
ATAAAAGGTACCAAGGGGCCCTTTTTTCTAAGGGAGGAATATGATCAAATGACATCTGGAGACCCATATTAAAAAAACTAGATAGATCCCTGCCTTTGAAGTATTTGAGTTGCTTGATGATAAGATTTTGCCAAGTTCTGAAACGATGAAAAAAGGGAAGTTTTTAAGTTTAGACCTTCAGAACCAACGCATAGGAAACGCAACATTTTTATCCTAAGAAGTATGAGAAGATAAATTATGGTTGGATGCGATAGGCATCCAACCAATTGGAGGTGGAGAGACTCGAACTCTCGTCCTTGGCAAACTCCCTATTAACCCCTACATGCTTAGTGCCCAATTAATGACATTAGCTCCTAAGTTGGACACACCTATAGAGCTAACCGGTCCCATTTAATCTCGAGAACCTCTACCTAGAGACCGTCGATAAAAGTCCCCATACCGAGAAATATGACAGTAGTTTTGAAACCCCCGGTCCAGTCTCAAACTACCGGGCTGTCAAGACGGTTAAGTCTCAACAACATCTTAGCAATTAAGCAACGTTTTCGAAAGCACCTGTTGAAGCTACTTTAGTAGCCGCAACTGGGAATTCTACAACGTTACTACCGCTATTTGCCTTAGTTTTGGCATTTAATGGTTTTGCCGGCTTTTTAAGGAGGCCAACCGACACCCTCCGCATGCGATCAATACTTCATTTCCAAGTCGAAACCTATACACCCCCATACATGTATTATATCATACTAGAGCTTTTAAAGGTATGGGCCTTAATTATCAAGCTCTATCCACATCTTTTTCAGATTTTGCTATTGGATTTTTTTATGAAGTAGTTTTAAATGCTATAATTATTAATAATGGTTTATATGAAAAAGAATATTTTTTATTTATTTATGAGTTTTTTGTTAATTTGTCCCTACGCATTTGGAGACGGCCTTTCTTCTCCTCTAGAGCCTGAGAGTATGGAAAACACCTATTATATCTCCTCTGATCAGGAGTGCATTGCGTTTTCACAGATCAATCTTCCTCTTAGTGAAACTCACTATCTCTCTTCTGAGGCTGAGACGCACATTATCACGCTTTCCTACGGAGAGGACACGGCTTACATCATTTCGGTCATGAAAAACCAAGAGGATTCTGACTGTAAGTCGGAACAGAATGCTCCTGATCAGCTGATGATTGCAGGCTATCGGGCTGAGCAAAAGCACACCACTTTGGATGGTGTTGCCTTAGAGGAGTTTTTGTACGGGTGGACTGGGAAGAAATTTGCTGATCGGGTTAAAGTAAACAACGACGTATTGGAGCTCTTTAGTTACTCTCTGCAGTCTAAGGAGCATGAGATTGTTTTCATCACCTGCGGTCCTATTGATACGGATTTGGAGGCCAAAGCACTCAGGTATGCGCTCTCTTTGAAAATCGAGTCTTATTGATTGGATTTAGGCGTTCTTAGTGAAGCTGACAATTTTGACGCCAAACTGACCATCCACAGCGACAACCTCTCCGCGCCCCACTTTGGTCCCATTAACGTAGATATCCACTAAATCATCACATAGATCATCAAGTGGAAGAAGAGAGCCCTCTTCTAAAACGGCTAATTCTCGCAGGGTCAATTTGGTTTTGCCATATACGATCTCAATTTGTGCCTTTAAGTCGGCAAAATCGGTAAGCTCGCGATCTGTAAGTTCTGTGAGTGGGCGGGGTTTGTCGCCCTCGATAGGAGTAAAGGCTACACGCGCAATTGCGCCGTAGCTCCCCGGAGGACGCAAGGGGATCTTGTCATCTTCCTTGGTTGAAGAAGGTTCTTGAGACATCGCTTTGACGATGCCTTCAATCTCGTCGGGTGTGAATTCGCTCATGAATGGTCACTGCTTTTCGGGTTTCACTTAAGCCGGGACGCCCCAGATAACGCGTCTCTCCACCTACTTGAATGCTTAGAGGCTCTTCGATCTTTTGCTCTAGGAGCACGATGTCGCCCACTTGAAGGCCCAAATAGGCCCTCATGGGAATCTCTGTGCGGCCGATTAGGGCCGCGACTTCAAAAGGGAGCTGCGCTATGTCCATAGAACTCATACTGTCGAGATCTTACTTAAAAGTCCATTATGGTCTGAAAGGGCTGAATCTGAGTAGGTGCGAGGGTCGAAGGCTACGGTTTGTTGCTGAGTGGTGAGTGTGGCCCAAGCTGTGCGAAACAAAACCGTGTAATCCAAGTTGCAGGGGCCTGAAACCGGTTTTTTCATCAGGCGCGCACAAAACTGATCTCCACCCCAAGTCGGAGGATCGAAGTGGACAACTCCTTTAAAGCTGGAGCTCCACTGAGCCTGCCGATATTCAGCGCTATCTAGGTTAAGGTCCCCCGTTAAAAGGCTCTCAGGAGTATACCTCATCTCTCGAAGAATCATGAGCATTTGGACAGCACGCGCCGTTTTCTCCGCACGTGTCGGTTGTGCGGGAATCTCTGAGTGTTGCAGATGGGTAGCAAAAAGGCGCATCCACCCCACATTAACCGAAAAGACTCCCTTAGAAGCAAATTTTGTCCGTCCAATGAGGCTATCTAAGGGAAAGGGGGTAAAACGAGGCTGGGTCAGCCGAATTTTGCTGGCTACAAAGATTCCAGATGGTGCGCCGATCACCCGCATCCCGATATGGGTGTAGAAGTGGCGATAGTGAGGCCGCAATCCTTCGTAAAGCTGTCGGCAGGCATGGGTGTCAAATACCTCATAAAGGCTCACCACATCGCTGTTTAGCTGGGCAATGGTCTGGATGATGCGCGGCATACGTTGGGGCCAAGGAACAACACCACCATCCGTAATGGTGTAACCGGCCGGCACGCAGCAGATATTCCACGAAAGAAGGCTGAATCTGTCGGAAGTCGCTTTTTCTTTTCCCTCGCCTTGCTGGTAGAGATAAGAGTGAGGGTTTAGGAAAATTCCCAAAATGCGCAATCCCAATCCAGGAAGAGTGGCAAAAAGGGCAAGTGCGACATAGGCAACGAGCTGGGCCGAAAGCCATATTTTCTCGAAATGACCGGTCTCAAAACGGCTGAGACGCACGTACACTTCGCGGCTCTTACAGACGGGATCTGTTAAATATGACGCGCTTTGGAAGGCAATAAGAGACATAGAAAGAAATTCTATAGGATCTCTCTGTAGACGAAAAGGAAAAAATGGAGTATTCTGGGTCCATTTTTATGGAGTGAAATAGATGTTTGAAGAGTTAGAAAACGAAACGTTTGCGGCGAGGGAAGAGAAGGTTTTACGCCTGTGGAAAGAGAAAAAAATCTTTCAAAAAACGCTCTCCAACCGTCAAGACGCTCCCTTTTTTTCCTTTTATGACGGCCCTCCATTTGCGACCGGCCTTCCTCACTATGGGCACTTACTTGCCGGCACTTTGAAAGATGTGATCCCCCGATACAAGACGATGAAGGGTTTTCATGTTCCGCGTAGATTTGGCTGGGATTGTCATGGCCTACCGGTTGAAAATGAAATTGAAAAAGCATTCAATCTCTCTGGCGCGCCCTCGATTGAGGCGTTTGGAATTGGGAAATTCAATGAAGAGTGCCGCAAAATTGTCTTTCGCTACGTAGATGAATGGGAGTCTAAGGTAGAGCGGTTTGGGCGTTGGGTTGATTTTTCCCAAACGTGGAAAACAATGGATCCCGGGTTCATGGAGTCTGTCTGGTGGGCATTTAAACAGGTGCATGAAAAGGGGTTGATCTACGAGGGATTTAAGGTGATGCCCTTTTCGGCAAAGTTGGGAACGCCTCTTTCTAACTTTGAAGCAACAGATAACTATAAAGAGGTGGATGACCCTTCGATTGTAGTCGGTTTTCCACTCCGGGATGACCCAACGACTTCTTTGCTGATTTGGACTACAACTCCTTGGACATTGATCTCAAATATGGCAGCTGCTGTAGGAGAGAAGATTGAGTATGTCAAGGTAGAGCGCGATGGAAAATGCTATATTTTAGCAAAAGAGGCTGTTCCAAGATGGTTTAAAGATGAGGGCAAAATCGTTGGTACGTTTAAGGGAAAAGAGCTTATCGGAAGCGTCTATGAACCCGTTTTCTCATACTTTAAAGAGAAAGAGGGCGCTTTTAAAGTGATTGCCGCCGATTATGTTTCAACAGAGGATGGAACGGGAGTCGTACACACAGCCCCTGCTTTTGGTGAGACCGACTTTTTTGCTTGTAAAGAAGCGAGTATTCCTCTGGTCTGTCCGGTCGACAATAATGGCCGTTTTACCGCAGAAATTCCTGAATATGAGAGGCAGTTTGTTAAGGATGCAGATAAAGATATTATCAGACGTTTAAAAGAAGGAGGGCATCTTTTCCACCGTGGCACGATTCGCCACCGCTACCCGTTTTGTTGGCGTTCGGACACCCCTCTGATCTACAAGGCTGTTACCACGTGGTTTTTAAAAGTTGAACAGATCAAAGATCGACTGGTTGCTGCCAATGACAAGGTGCATTGGGTGCCTAGCCACCTTAAGGAGGGGCGCTTTGGAAAGTGGCTAGAAGGGGCGCGCGACTGGGCAATTAGCCGGAATCGCTACTGGGGTACTCCGATCCCAATCTGGCGGAGTGAGGATGGAGAGATCCATGTTGTGGGTAGTGTTGCTGAGTTGGAAGAGCTAACAGGAAAAACAATCACCGATTTACACCGTCATCTGATCGACCCACTGACATTTGAAAAAGAAGGAAAGACCTTTAAACGCATTCCTGAAGTATTTGACTGCTGGTTTGACACTGGGGTGATGCCCTATGGTCAAAATCACTACCCGTTTGAAAACAAAGAGCTCACTGAAGCCCATTTTCCGGCTGACTTTATTGCCGAGGGGATCGATCAAACTAGAGGCTGGTTCTATACGTTGATGGTGCTAGGTGTCGCTCTTTTTGACGAACCGGCTTATAAGAATGTGATCGCAAACGGAATTTTATTGGCAGAAGATGGCAATAAAATGTCCAAGCGCCTTAAAAACTATCCTGAACCTGATTTGGTGGTGCATAAATACGGCGCAGATGCGGTCCGCCTCTATATGCTGAATAGTCCTGCGGTTAAAGGAGACGATCTACGTTTTTGCGAGAGGGGAGTAGAACTTGTTTTGAGACAGGTTTTGATTCCGTTTTGGAATGCTCACGCCTTTTTAAATACCTATGTCCGCATTTATAACTGGACTCCCTCTGCCCATCGTGTAACCCCGGAAGCGGTCATTGACCGGTGGATCATCGCTCAGCTTAACCGTCTCATTCACGATGTCGAAGAGGGAATGGATGGCTACGACTTAAGCCGGGCTGTTGAGCCTTTTGTGGGCTTTATTGACCAACTCACCAACTGGTATATTCGACGAAGCCGCCGCCGTTTTTGGGCCGACGAAGATACACCCGACAGACGGGAAGCTTTCGAGACGCTACATCATGTTTTGATTGAGCTCTGCAAAATAGCCGCCCCTTTTATTCCTTTTATCAGCGAGTCTATCTATCAAAATCTGCGCTCAGATGAGATGCCTGAATCGGTCCATCTCTGTGACTTTCCTGAGTACCATGTAGAGAGTAGAAATACGACCCTTGAGGAGGGAATGGACACTCTGCAAACCGTGGTGAGCTTGGGGCATGCGCTTCGTAAAGAGCATAAATTTAAGGTGCGCCAACCACTTCCGGCAGCCCATGTCGTGTGCGGAGAAGATAGGGTGATGCAGTTTTTAAAACATCAAGAGCACCTCATTGCAGATGAGCTGAATGTCAAAAAAGTTCACTTTCATACAGAGAGCCGGGAATTTGTAAAACTCTCGATTAAACCCAACTTTCGTGTTTTGGGAAAAAAAGTGGGTAAGCATATGAAAGAGGCGCATCTATTGATTCAAGAGCTTGATCAACAACAAATTGCAACCGTTGTAAAAGGGAGAGCTCTAACGGTTGTATTGGGTGGAGAGTCTTTTCAGCTTACCGTCGATGATGTGGAAATCACGCGTAAAGTTCACGAGGGTTGGGTGGCCATGAATGCAGGAGCTGTCACAATTGCGTTGGATACGGAGATAACAGAAGAGCTTATTCTTGAAGGAATTGCACGTGAGCTGATCAACAAAATCAATACCATGCGGCGGCAAGCCAACTTTTCGGTGACAGACCGGATTTGCGTGCAAATTGGGGCTTCAGAAAGGGTCAAACGTGCGTTGCAGATTCATGGAGAGTTTGTTAAAGCAGAGGTGCTTGCAGTAGAAATGGATTTTGGCTCCTCCACAGATAGTACCCAATGGGATATCAATGGGGAGCCAACAGCGATCTTGATTGAAAAAGTGTAGGCCTTTAGTCGGCTAATTTTTTCATCAGTGTTTTAAGCTTGATGGCACGCATTTCGTCATCATGATCCCAACAATCGCATTCATCATCTTCGGCCATCTCTTCCAAGAATGCCTGCATAAAACGATGCCAACGAAGATCTGAAGCGTAGTCTCTCTCTAGTTGGAAAAATTTCAATGCCGCGTTCATGAACATTTTGGATTCGTGAGGCGCATTTTCTTGATCGGTTGCACTCTCATAGAGTTTAAGACCTTCGAGTTGACACCACTTCACTTTTTTGATGAGTTCAACTTCTGTTTCATCGATCTCACGTGCTACTGCTGTACACGCCAAGCCCAAAAATAGAATGGATAAAATTGCTTTTTTCATTTTACAACCTCCTGGTTTGGAGGAAATTGTAATACTAGGATGTTCTGATGTCAATCATCTAATCAAAATAGGAGGTTTTGTTCCGTCTGGCTATATAGATCCATAGAGCCGCGGCAATAAGGAAGACCAAACTTCCCACGATGAGATTGGTTGGCGTAATCCAAGGGTAGGGAGGTTGAGGTGGAGGTCCCAAGCGTTTTCCTGGAGGCCAAAAGGTAAAAGAGGGAGAGCCGCGGAGATTTTCTGTCGGGACAAAACCAAAATCGCGGCTATCGGCGCTCATAGCGTAGTTGTCCCCCAACGCAAGGACTCCGTTTTCAGGAATTTTAAGTCCAAAAGCTTGGATAAACTCTTTGTCTATCTCTCCGTCTTTCAGTGGAGGCCCATGGTCAACAAAAGCGATATAGGGGGCCTCTCTACCTGAGTTTTTTTGCTTTTCTAGCTCACTTTGGGTAAAGCGAATCAGTGTGGGGTCGCTGCTTTTTAAAATAGGTGCGCCCATCACGTAGAGATCACCATCGCGATAGTAAGCAAATCTTTGTGGATTATAGGGTTGATTAGCAGCCATCGGTTCAAAAACTAAGTTAAATCCCAGGCCCAAGTTAAAGAGCTTTTGGATGTTTTCTGGATCGGAGCTATAAAGGGGGTGATCGTTGGGAAGCTTTGTGGTGATGCCGCCGAAGTGGACGCGGTAGCCGGTTCCATAATAAAATTCATAAAGGCCATCGGGCACACCGGGAAATAGGGGGTCGAATTCATAACGTTGGGGACGTGCGCGCCCCTCTTGATAACGGTAGGCGCGTCCGTCTTTGATGAAAAAACGAGCTGTAAAGAGCGCTTTTTGCAGCGCCTCCAAGTGGGACTTTCCAAGGGGAATCACGGTCGCAAATGGAGTCAGCATGGGATGGATTCTCCCTTGCTCGTCCCGCCGCATTTCTGGTTTTGGGTAGGTGAAATTGGGAGTATGCCTAAGCTCCAAATAGAGCTCAGCATCCCCATTCTCGGGCGCCTTTCCATAAAAAGATTGTGTCTGCTCTTTTGTGAGTAGGCGGGCCATTGCATAGTTTCCGATTCCCCATAGATCGCTATAGCTGACAGGATTTTCTCGAGGCGCTTTTAAGGCATCTGGTTTATCTGTTATCCACTCTCCATTATAGAAAAATTTTCCCTCAATTTTTCCCGTGCGGGTGAGCTGCATTTCCCCAACCTTTTCATTCATCTGCTTTAGTTGCACAGAATCGTAGACGTGGGGAGAAATAGATTTGCCCACCACCATTTTGCCGTCAAAAGTGATATAGGGGATATGATCGATTTTTTCGATTCCATACCGCTCCAAAAAGTGTGGGTTAGTCAAGTCTGTGATCCCATTGCCCTCTTTATCGACACCATAGACTTGCCCCCCATAGAAATAGAGCGCGTCACCTGGCTTACCCATCGCCCGTTTGATAAACCGCTTTTTTCCGGGAAAAAGATGGAAGTAGAGCATATCACTGTCTGGGACGTCCATCCCTTTTGTCGTAAAAACAATAATCCCTGCTCGTCTGATCAAGTCATCTGAAAAGAAAAGAGGTTTTTCTGTAAAGGGGATGTTGAGACCGAATGTTGTCTTCGACACAACCAGCCGGTCTAGCTCTTGGACAGTCGGGCGCATCGATCCAGTCGGCACCTCATAGAGTTCAAACCAAAATTGGCGGATCAGAAAGGCCACAACGAGTGCAAAAGCAAGAGCACCCATAACCTCTTTGACTTGATCAAGAGCTGACTTGGGAAAGTGCTTTTTGATGAAAAGGCGCACCCGTTTGGCGCTTTCCAAAGCTTCCTGCTTCCGCTTATTTAAAAGGGAGCGATCAAGTGTTCGCAGATCGGCTTCAAACTCAACTCGGTCTCGTTCGACGAGGCGATCGCCTCTCTTGCGAAGAAGGCGTACTCCCGTCCGTAATGTGCGTCGACACTTGCGTAAAAACATAGTTGGCTACTTTAAAGTAGGAACTGATTAGACGCAATGTTGAAAAGTGTGTACGTAAAATGTTCGCTATTCGGTTCTTGGTTTAGGCATTTTTAAGGGCATACAGTGTGGAAAGCTTGTCAGCAACTTGTCTATATGTTGAGTAAAGAGCCGAAAAAATATATTCAAGTATTTTGTTTTCAGGTGCTTGAGGGAAAAGAATTTTGTTTGTAAGTTTGTTTACAATCCGGGTAATGAAAGAGGAATTTTAGTTGCAAGGCTGATTTGAGGATCTTCTTTGGGAGAAATAAGAAAGCGGTAGCTTTCACCTGGGGTCATTAGCTCAGACAATTTTTCTTTGGCGATGTGCAGTTCAACTGTTTGTTCGTCTATCTGTGTTGTTTGGCAAGGAAGGGGAAATGTTTTCCCAAAAAAGGCATTGCACTCTTCTGCAATCACTAAAAAATCGGTGTAGTAAGTTGGGGTTTTTAAATAAAGAGCCAGTCCGCTTTCCTCTAGCTTCCCTTCTCCCATTAACTCGGGAGGGCGCAAAGGAAGAGGGGGTTTGGGAGAGCGAGCCCCCAACCCTGAGTCGACAATACGCACTTTAGCGCTTCCAATTTTGCCATCGACCTCAATCCAGTAAGGAAAATAGGTAGGGTAACCGGGGACAGAGGTATCATCTACAGAGCAAGGAAGATAGATTTCAACGTATTTGCGCGAAAGCTCGGATCCATCTGAAGGCCAGCGTGCTACCCAAGAGGCAAAGGGGATGCGAGGGATCCGCTGTCCATCAACAGTCAGAATGGGATTCCAGTAAGGGCGGTAGTCTGTTTTGTTACTTCCCGGAGGAAGCCCGATGCGTCGTCTCTTTTTCTCCGGAACGGGGCGGAATTGAAGATTAAGCAGAGTGGTGAAAAAGGGGTCAGAGTTGGAGAGGTTAATCCACCCTTGGTGCGTGAACGAGAAGCTCTCCTCAAAAGTTCCGGTATTTAAATTAATCATTGACATGGTCCATGAAGTGTGTCCAGGAGCACCACTTTCGAACCACGTACGCCAAGGAAGGCGATTACGGGCAAAACGAGCAGCAGGAATGGTGACCTCTTCAATGACGATACTGTGGGGCGTTTTGTCATGAATGTGAACAAGTGTAAAATTTTTATTTTGTTCGGTGACAATATAGCTTCCAGGCTCTGCCTCAGCCAGCTTATTCTTTAAACAGAGCTCATTTCCCATAAGGAATGAAGTCAGAAAACAAAAAATAAGTAGATAGTTCTTCATCTCGTTACCCATTATACCTTTTTGCTTGTCTTTTTCCAAGTTACAGGGTAAATTTATCGACTTCAATCACTATTTTAGGAGTAAACCCCGATGAAGAAAGAGACCCATCCTGCTTATCAAGACATTCTTTTTGTAGATACCTCTACAGGAACAAAGTTTGTTTGTGGCTCTACGCTACAACCTAAGGAGACAGAAGAGTATGAAGGGAAAGAGTATCCCGTCTACCGAGTCACAGTTTCCTCTGCTTCGCACCCCTTCTTTACTGGCAGCAAGCAATTTATTGACACCGAGGGACGTGTGGATAAATTCTTGAAGCGGTACGCCCGTAAGCAAGAAGAGGGACAGCAGCAAAAAGAGAGTGAAGAGAATAAAGAGAAAACCGCTCCCAAAAAGAAAAAGAAGTAGTCTTGTTTGGAGAAGAAAGTTGCTGATTTATTATCCCGCTTTGAAGCGGTAGAAGAGGCGCTTGCGCAGCCCGATGCTTATGGAGATCCCAAGGCATATAGGGAGCTGACGCGGGAGCATGCTTATCTGCTTGATGTGAAAAATGCTGCTGACGCGCTCAACTCAGCACGTAAGGCTCTCATTGAAAACAAAGATCTTTTTTTGTCTGAAAAAGATGCGGAAATGCGCGCTTTACTCGAAGAAGAGATTGATTCTTTAGAGGCCCGCATCCCTAATCTTGAAGGCCAACTAGAAACGCTTCTTGTTCCTCCTGATCCTGACGATGATCGGAATGTCATTTTGGAGTTGAGAGCCGGCACCGGAGGGGATGAGGCAGCTCTTTTTGTCGGCGATTGTGTGCGTATGTTCCATTTGTACGCGGATAAAAAGGGATGGAAATACGAAACCCTTGCGTGCAGTCTATCCGATGCCGGCGGCTATAAAGAGTATATTATGGTCATTTCGGGCAGCAAGGTGAAACGATTCTTGCAGTATGAAGCGGGAACGCATCGCGTGCAAAGAGTTCCTGAAACCGAAACACAAGGGCGTGTCCACACATCTGCGATTACGATTGCCGTGATGCTAGAGCCAACTGAAGAGGAAGAGATTAAGCTCGATGAGAAAGATCTTCGCATCGATACGTATCGCGCTTCGGGAGCGGGTGGCCAGCATGTCAATACAACCGATTCTGCTGTTCGCATTACCCACATTCCGACCGGTGTTGTGGCCTATTGCCAAGACGAACGGTCTCAACATAAGAACAAAGATAAAGCGCTGCGCCTTTTAAGCGCCAAAATTGCCGATAGTGAGCGAAAGAAAAGAGAGGAAGAAGAGGCTTCACTACGTGCCTCTCAGGTAGGAAGTGGAGATCGTTCTGAACGGATTCGTACTTACAACTATCCCCAAAATCGTGTAACCGATCATCGCATCAATTTAACTCTATATAACCTCGATCAAGTGATGGAAGGGGAGCTGGACATGTTAACTGAGGCGCTTGTCAAACACTATTATCAACAGAAGCTCTCCTCGTGAAAACCCTACTGGAAGTGATTCTTCATTCGGAAGCCTTTTTGCAAAAATATGGAATCGAGCGTCCAAGGCGTGAAGCCGAGGAAGTCATCGCAGATGCGCTTCAAATGCGTCGTATCGATCTCTACATGGACTTTGAGCGTATTTTGGTTGAAGAGGAACTGCAAAAGCTTCGCGGATCGATTCAGAGACGGGCGGCGCGCGAGCCGGCTGCCTACATTGCGGGCAAAGTGCCGTTTGCAGACCTGATGATTAAAGTGAGTCCTGCTGTACTCATTCCGCGCCCTGAAACGGAAATTCTTGTGGAGAAAATCTCGGAAACGTTGCGAGTTAGGGACCTGCATGGGAAAGTGCTTTGGGATATCTGCTGTGGCTCAGGTTGTATCGGTCATGCGCTGAAAAAACGGTTTCCTGAATTAAGTGTAGTTTTATCAGACGTTTCTAGTGAAGCGCTTGCTGTTGCACGCGAAAACGGTGAGGACGTGGCCTTTAGACAGGGCGATTTATTTGCTCCCTTTAAAGGGGAGCGGTGTGATTTTTTAGTTTGTAACCCTCCCTATGTAACCGAAGAGGAGTATGAAATGTTAACACCAGAGGTGAAAAAAGAACCCAAATTAGCGCTTGTTGGAGGAGTGGTTTTTTATGAGCGCATCGCAGCCTCTTTCGCCGATTATCTGAATCCAGGAGCCCTATTGTGGCTTGAGATGGGAGCAGGGCAAGGTGAGATTGTAAAGAAAATTTTTCAAGGAAGAGGTGAGGTGGAGAATGACTGGTCAGGACACACGCGCTTCTTTTTCCTTGAAACAGATTGATTTTTTACGTTATGATGGTTCCCTATGTTTGGATCTTTAACCGATAAATTAACAGATATATTTTCGAAGGTTGCCGGAAAGAAGCGTCTTTCAGAGGACAATATCTCAGAGGCCGTCCGTGAGGTGCGCTTGGCATTGCTAGATGCTGATGTTAATTATGGTGTAACTAAAAATTTTATTAAGCGAGTTAAAGAGAAAACACTGGGCGAATCCGTAATTAAATCGGTCTCGCCAGGACAACAATTTATTAAGGTTATTCACGAAGAGCTGGTCGCCTTGATGGGTGGAGGGGAGGCTGTCTTACAGCTTTCGGCAAAGCCGGCTGTTGTGATGCTGTGTGGCCTCCAAGGAGCAGGGAAGACGACCCATGCTGCCAAGTTGGCCAAATTTTTATCTCATGCCAACTACCGAAAAAAACCGCTCCTGGTCGCTTGTGACCTTCAACGTCCTGCGGCCATTGAACAACTTAAGGCATTAGGTGAACAAATCAGTGTTCCTGTGTTCTCGATTGAAGACGAAAAAAATCCTGTCACCGTTGCGAAAAAAGCCTTGCAAGCGGCTAAAGAGGGAGGCTTTGATGTCGTCATTCTTGACACAGCCGGTCGCCTGCATATTGATGACGCTTTGATGAAAGAACTTGAGCAGATTAAAAAAGCTGCCGAGCCGCACGAGATTTTATTTGTTGCCAACGCAGCCACAGGTCAGGATGCGGTAACGACAGCTGATGCTTTTAATAAACGGATGGGTGTCACAGGCACCATTTTGACCATGCTGGACGGAGACACTCGGGCTGGCGCTGCTATCTCCATCCAAGAAGTAACAGGACAACCACTTAAGTTTGAGGGGATTGGAGAGAAAGTTGATGATCTTCAGCTTTTTAATGCCCAATCGATGGCCGATCGTATCCTCGGCATGGGTGATACCATCAATCTGGTCAAGAAAGCCAAAGAGCATATTTCGGATGAAGAGGCTCAAGCTCTTGAGGAGAAGATGCGAAAAGCCTCTTTCACCTATGATGACTACCTCAAACAGATGCAAGCGGTGCGGAAAATGGGTTCTTTTAAGGGTCTCATGAAGATGATGCCGGGGGCCTCAAAACTACCCAATTTAGATGAGTCCGAGAAAGAATTTATGAAGATCGAAGCAATGATTCTCTCGATGACACCACGTGAGCGTCTAGAGAAAGATGATCTGTCTATGGGTCGCATGAAACGTGTTGCACGTGGCAGCGGAACCACTCTTCAGGACATCAATAAGCTTAAGAAGAGTTTTAAGAAATCGAAACAATTTTTTAAAAATGCCCCCAATAAGAAGATGCTAGAAAAAATGATGGGAGGAATGTAATGGCATTGAAAATACGTCTGAGGCAACAAGGCAGAAGAAATCACCTTGTCTACCGATTAGTTTTGAGCGACGCACGCTCTCCACGCGATGGTAAATACATCGAACTGCTGGGTTGGTACAATCCGCATGAAGCTGAGGCAGAAAAAAACCTTAAAGTGCACAGCGATCGAGTGCTGCATTGGCTACAGCAAGGAGCTGTTCTTTCTGAAAAGGCTGAAAAGCTTGTTGAACGAGGAGCCCCGGAGATTTTAAAAGAGATCCGCAAAAAGCAAACAGAAAAGCGTGTGAAGGCGTGTCAAAAGAGAAAAGCATCTCGTAAAAAGGAGGCGGCACTCGCTTAAAAGAGCTCGAGATGGATATTGAGATTCTCTCCCTTTTTCCTGAATACTTTTCAGGCCCATTTGACGAAAGTATCTTGAAGCGGGCTATACAAAAAGGGTTGCTCAGGATCCGTCACACGCAGATTCGCGATTTTGCTTTTGATAAACATAAGCGCGTCGATGATCGTCCGTATGGGGGAGGTCCAGGAATGGTCATGAAACCGGAACCGGTAAGCCTTGCCATTCAGAGCGTACGCAGGCAGGATTCGCACGTTGTGTACCTCTCTCCTCAAGGAAGTGTGTTAACAGCTCAAAAGAGCCGTGCTCTGGCAAATGAGAATCACTTAATTTTGTTGTGTGGCCACTATGAGGGAATCGATGAAAGAGTGCTTGCACGAGAAGTAGATGAAGAGATTAGCATTGGTGACTACGTGTTGACCAATGGCGCTTTGGCGGCAATCGTCTTAGTGGACGCCGTTTCTCGCTTTATTCCAGGAGTGCTTGGACATAATGAGGCGGCAAATGAGGAGTCTTTTGAAGAGGGGATGTTTGATTGCCCCCAGTATACGCGTCCAGAGATTTTTGAGGGGATGCGAGTTCCGGAGATCCTGTTAAATGGGAATCATGCTGAGATTGCGGCGTGGAGAAAACGAGCGGCTCTTGCCAAGACAAAGAGGGTAAGACCGGATCTCTATAGAGTTTTAGATAATGTAAGTAAGGAATGAATTAGAATGGATGCTTTAATTGAAGAGTTTGATAGTGAGCAGCTTAAACAAGATATCCCCGAGTTTCAAATTGGTGATACGCTGCGTGTTTCGACCAAGATTGTTGAGGGAGAGAAAGAGCGGATCCAGGTCTTTCAAGGAACTGTGATAGCACGTAAAGGGCGTGGGCTTTCAGAGACGTTCTCTTTGCATCGTGTTTCATACGGGGAGGGGATGGAGCGTGTCTTTTCTCTTCATAGTCCTCGCTTAGTTAAGGTTGAGGTAATGAAGCGAGGAGATACACGTCGTGCCAAGCTTTATAATTTGCGTGGTAAAACGGGTAAAGCGGCTAAAGTGAAAGAGAAAATTGGTGTGCGTAAAGCACGCGTCACCGAAAAAGTGACAAAATCTGAGTCTGAAGTGAGTATGAGCGAACCGATAGCCGAAGCAGAGCCAGTTGAAGTCCAAACAGCAGAGACAACTTCCGCAGAGTGAGCAGCAGAGACTCTTACAACTTGTTGAAATAGAGAAGAAGGCAGAAAAAGCAGGCTACCGCCGCATTGCTGGAGTTGATGAGGCAGGACGTGGGCCCTTGGCTGGGCCTGTTGTGGCTGCTGCTTGCTTTCTAAAAACCCCCTGTTTTTTTGCGGGCATTAATGACAGCAAGTTGCTGGCTCCGGTTAAAAGACGGAAACTTTTTGAGGAGCTTACACATCATCCTGCTCTTGTTTATGGAGTGGGCGTGGTGGACGCCCAGCTCATTGATGAAATCAATATTTTGCAAGCCACACTGCGTGCGATGGGACAGGCCGTTCTAGCCCTCCCAGAGGTTCCAGACTATATCCTGGTGGATGGAAATGTGGGTCTCAAGGTGGGATCGATTCCTTTTGAAACCGTCATTAAGGGAGACCGGCGCTCTCAGTTGATCGCAGCTGCCTCGATTATTGCTAAAGAGACGCGAGATGCATTGATGCGCGAGTATCATGCTCTTTATCCGGTTTATGGATTTGATCAACACAAGGGATATGGGACCCAAAGACATCGCACCGCTTTAAAGGAGTTTGGTCCCTGCCCGATTCACAGAAAAACCTTTGCTCCTGTGATTGATTCGAATTGACTTTATACCCATTTTTCGAGACAATTTTGCCTCATGTCCAAGCCTTTATTTCACTTAAAAAGTATGACTGCCTATGGCAGAGGTGTTTCCTCATTTGATTACGGCACCTTTACTGTTGAGATTCAAAGCGTAAACAGACGCCATCTTGAGATGAGCATTTCTCTTCCCCGCCTGCTCTCTCGTTTTGAGATGTTGATCAGAAAAACACTCACAGAGCACGTGGGTCGTGGGATGGTGAATGTTTTTGTTGGCTGGAGTTCTGAGGCAAAAAATTCTGTAAAGGTCATCCCCAATTTTTCCTTGGCCAGAGGGATTAAAGATGCCTGGGAGCAGATTGCGTATGATCTTGGTCTGCAAACGGATATTTCACTTTCTCTTTTGGCGCGTGAAAAGGATCTCTTTCTTCTGGAAGAAGAGCTGCCTGATGAAGAGAGCTTTCGCTCTGCGCTAGAAAAAGGATTAGACGAGGCGCTAGGTTATTTTCTGAAAATGAAAAAGGTAGAAGGAGAGGCGCTCTCACATGACCTGCATGAGCGTTTAGGTCGCCTACAAAAGTGGATCGAGGCCGTAGAGGTTTATGCACCGGCTGTGCCGGTCAAGTATCGCGAAAAGTTGACAGAGCGTTTAGAAGAGCTTTTTGCCGGCAGCGGAGAAAATGAAGAGCGTGTTTTGCGCGAAGTAGCTCTTTTAGCTGAAAGGGCTGATGTGACCGAAGAGATAGTCCGCTTTAAAAGCCATCTCAAACAGTTTCAAGAGCGCCTTGAAGAGCCTTTGGTTGAGCCCACAGAAACACGTGGTAAAACTCTCGACTTCCTTCTCCAGGAGTTGAATCGTGAAGTGAATACGGTGGGATCTAAGGCAGCAGACCTTTCCATTACACAGCATGTGGTGACAATCAAAGCAGAGCTAGAAAAAATGCGAGAACAGGTGCAAAACATTGAGTAAAAAAGTATTAGGCAATACGGGTCACGGTTTACTCTTTGTGATTTCTGCACCTGCCGGGACGGGTAAATCGACTCTTATGGAGATGGTCTTAGAAGAGTTTCCCAGTCAAGTGGCAGAGAGCTGCTCGTGCACAACGCGTCAACCCCGCCCAGGTGAAATCGCTGAGCGTCACTATGAGTTTATATCTGTTGAAGCATTTGAAAAAAAAGTGGATGCCGGTGAGTTTCTTGAGCATGCAAAGGTGTTTGGTAACTATTATGGGACGCGCAAAGAGGAGGTGGACCGCCTTTTAAAAGAAGGGAAGCACGTTGTTTTGGTGATTGACACGCAAGGAGCGCTACAGATTGTCAAGCATCTGTCTGCGGTTTTAATTTTCATTTTACCCCCTTCGCTCGATGAGCTACGTAACCGCCTCTTCAAAAGGCGCACAGAGAGTGAAGAGAAGATACAGGAGCGGTTGCTTTGGGCTGATCAGGAGCTCGCTTTGGCAACCCATTATGACTATCAGATCGTGAATGACGATCTAGAGATTACCTACCAAATTTTACGCAGCATTTTCATTGCTGAAGAGCATAAAAGGAGATCATAGCTATGTCACTTAAAGGAACTTTAACCAATGAGACGCTTACCCAAAGGTTCGATAACCCCTTTGCCCTCGTCAACTATGCGATTTCACTGGCAAAGGCGAGTATAAGCCGTGGAGAAGAGTACGATTCTAATCAAGCAACTCAAGTTTTAGAGACCATTGCGTCTAACTACGATATGTTGAAAGACGAAGAGGATGAGGATGAGGATGAAGTTTTAGAAGAAGAAGCGGTCTAACTCATGCAGCGGATTTTGATCACCTCAGCTCTGCCCTATGCAAATGGCCCTCTACATTTTGGACATATTGCAGGAGCTTATCTGCCCGCTGATTGTTATGCGCGGTTCGAGCGGCTACGTGGGAATCAGGTTTTGTATGTCTGCGGGTCTGATGAATACGGGGTCGCCATCACATTGAGTGCCGAACTTGCTGGCCGTACGCCTCAAGAGCAGTCTGAGCGCTTTCATCAACTCAACCAAGCTTTTTTTCGTGATCTTAACATCCGTTTTGATCATTTTTCACGCACAACTACACCTCAGCACGCGCCACTTGTCCAACAGTTTTTCTCTGAGCTCTCTGAAAATGGTTATATTGAACAACGTGAAACAGAGCAGCTCTATTCGGAAGCTGACCACCGCTTTCTTGCCGACCGTTACGTTGTGGGAACGTGCCCCAGCTGTGGTTTTGAGGAGGCACGTGGAGATGAGTGCCTTAAATGTGGCGCTAGCTATGAGGCAACTGATCTAAAAAATCCCCGTTCCAAAATGACAGGCGCTCCTGTTATACGTAAAAAAACGCGCCATTGGTTTCTTCTTTTTGAAAAATTCAAAGAGCAGCTCGATTCTTTTATTGCCGCTCGGCCTTGGAAAGCCAATGTCACCCGCTTTGCTAGGTCTTATGTAGACGAGATTCACGCACGGGCCATTACACGGGATCTAGAATGGGGGGTTCCGGTTCCGCTAGAGGAAGCAAAAGGAAAAGTCTTATATGTCTGGTTTGATGCGCCGATTGGTTACATCAGTGCCACTCAAGAGTGGGCTCAGCAGAAAGGGGATGTGGAGGCATGGAAAGCTTACTGGTGTGACCCGCAAACTAAATATGTGCAGTTTATTGGAAAAGATAACATCCCTTTTCATGCGATCTTTTTTCCAGCCATGATCATGGGGCAAAACCAGCCTTACAAGTGTGTGGACGATCTTGTTGCTAACGAATTTTACAATTTAGAGGGGCGGCAATTTAGCAAGTCAGAAGGATGGATTCTAGACATTGAAGACTTTTTTGAGCGTTTTCATGCAGATCAGATTCGGTATGCAATTGCCGCAAATGCCCCCGAAACCAGTGATTCTGAATTTACCTGGAAAGACTTCCAAAGTCGGTGCAATACCGAGCTGCTGGGGAAATTTGGAAATTTAGTCAACCGCGTACTTGTCTTCACGCAGAATAATTGTGCCGGAAAAGCGCCTTCTCAGTACGTTCTGGAAGAAGTAGATCACCGTTTCATCAATGAGATGAAAAGACTGACCCTCGAAATTTCTGAAAGTTATGCGACCTATCGTCTCCGCCTTGCTAGCCAGAAAATTATGGAGCTTGCCCAAACGGCCAATACCTATTTTGATGTCAAAAAGCCGTGGAAAGATGCCAAAGAAGAGAAGACGCGTCCCACAATGGAGACGACTTTGGCTCTTTGTCTTGACTGCATTAAAGCATTAGCCTGCGCAGCATTTCCCATCATGCCCCAAACCGCGGAAAAAATCTGGAGTCTGCTTGGCTTTGAAGCTCCTTTAGATTCGTTTCAATGGGATCAGATCATGGAGATGTCCATTGAAGCGGGACGCGAGCTTCCCAAACCCTTTATTCTTTTTCAAAAAATTGAGGACCAGATGATCGAACAGGAAATAGAAAAACTCAATCAAACTCATATTCAGGCAACAGAAATAAAAGAGCCTCCTTATGCGCCTCTGAAGGAGGAGATTTCCATCGATGATTTCTTCAAAGTAGATTTGCGTGTGGGTTTAATCACATCAGCTGAAAGGCTTCCTAAGAGCAAAAAACTTCTCAAACTCCAGATCGATTTAGGTTTTGAAACGCGGACCATTCTCTCCGGGATCAGTCAACACTACGCTCCAGAAGAGCTCGTTGGCAAAAAGGTGATTGTGGTTGCCAATCTTAAACCGGCCACCATCATGGGAGTCGAGAGTCAGGGAATGGTACTCGCAGGCTGCTTAGATACTGCTTTGGAAGTCGTCACACTAGAAGACCTTCCGGCCGGGGCTGAAATTTCTTAAGCAAAAACTCTTTTAGGCCTGTGTGACGTTGAATCGCATCGTGGTTGGAAACAGCAATGGCAATCGCTTTTCCCGTCCCCACTAGCACGACAAGCCTTTTTCCACGTGTGACAGCTGTGTAGAGAAGGTTGCGGTGGAGCATCATAAAATGGGTGGTGTGCACCGGAATTACCACGCACGGGCACTCGCTTCCTTGGTACTTATGTACCGAGGTCGCATAAGCCAAAACAAGCTCGTCTAAATCAAAAAAAGGATAGACTACAGATCTCCCATCAAAACGGACCGTGAGCTCTTGCTCTTCGCGATCGATCTTGTGAATGCGCCCAATATCTCCATTGTAGACCTCTTTATTGTAATTATTGCGCATCTGCATCACTTTATCACCTACACCAAACCGGTTTCCTCCTCGCTCAATCACATCTTCTTGGGGATTGAGAGCTTTTTGCAGATGTAGGTTCAGGTTTCCCGTGCCAATCACACCCCGCTTCATCGGCGCTAAAACCTGAATGTCTTTCACGGGGTCGAGTCTATAAAATTTAGGAAGTCTTTCTGTAATCAGCATCAGAATGTTTTGCAAAACCTCTTCCGGCTCCTCGCCTCTTAAAAAGAAAAAGTCGGACCGTTTTTCGATCGAAAGATCAGGAAATTCTCCTGCATTGATTTTGTGGGCATTGGTGATGATCCTAGAGCCGGCCGCTTGCCTGAAAATCTCATTGAGTTCTGTGACGGCCACTTGTTCGCTTTCAATTAAGTCCTTTAGAACGCTTCCTGGACCCACACTGGGGAGCTGGTGAACATCGCCGACCAGCAGCACCCGCGCATGATCGGGAATGGCTTTCAGCAGATGATACATCAAGCTCGTATCGATCATACTTGCCTCATCAATCACAATGAGATCACACTGCAGAGGATTGTCTCGATTGTGGCGAAATCCTTTTTTGGCAAAGTCGTACTTCAGAAGACTATGAATCGTAGAGGCACTTTTTTTGGTGATCTCGCTCATCCGTTTGGCAGCTCTTCCCGTGGGTGCTGCCAAAATAATCAGTCGACTCAATTTCTCTGTGATTCTCAAAATCGCGTTGGTAATCGTACTCTTACCGGTTCCAGGTCCTCCTGTAATGATATGGAGTTTTTCTTCAAGAGAGCGTTTTACCGCTTCTTTTTGATTAGCCGCCAACTCAATTTTCAGTTTTTCTTCTGCCCATGCCACTGCTTTTTCAGTATCGACAGCCCGCATTCGAGATTTTCCCTCTTTTAGCCGCTTCAGCTCCCTTACAATGCCCTGTTCTGAGAGCCAGAGTCCTTTGATCCACACCTTTCCCTCATGGATCACGATGCGCTCTTCCTGCTCTAAAGCCGCCAGTCTTTCTTCTACTTTAGTCTCCAGCATTTCTTCAGCTTTGGTGCACAACTCAGCTTTGGGGTAGCATGTATGCCCATCACTGGCCATTTCTAGAAGCACGTACTCGATCCCCGCATCAATCCGCTGAGTCGCTTCCTTTGGAAAGCCCAATTTTTCCGCAATGTTATCTGCTGATTTAAAGCCCACTCCACGCATTTCTCGGGCAAGGGTGTAGGGATTTTCTTGAATGCGTGCCACTGTCTCATCGCCATAGAGTTTGTAGAGTTTTTGGGCAAAGGCCGGGCTGATTCCATATTTTTGTAAAAAGAGCATCACTCCACGAATCGCTTTTTGCTCTTGCCAACACCGTTTTATCTTGTCGACCCGTTTGTCTCCAATTCCGTCCACTTCCAACAGTAAATCAGGAGTTTGATCGATTACATCGAGTGTTTTGTCTCCAAACATCTTGATGATTCGCTTCGCATAAGTAGGACCGATGCCGCGCACCATGCCCGATTCGAGGTATTTTTGGATGCCCACTACATCAGAGGGGCTTTCGACGTGTGCTTGTTTGACAAGGAATTGGAGGCCGTGAGCCGGGTTGTTTTTCCATTCGCCGAGGAGGCGAACGCTCTCTCCTGGAGTGAGTCCGGGCATGGAGCCAACGATGGTGGTGAGATCCGTTTTACGAGGCTGTTTGAGCCGGGCAACGGTGAAGCCGTTTTCCGGATTTGCGAAGGTAATCCGCTCGATATAGCCAAAGATTTGCTCCATAAGAGGGGGATTCTATCTCAGAGCCCCCTCCCTGTCAAAA
>CAYGJC010000026.1:0-19627 GCA_964350245.1 uncultured bacterium
TTTCTGAAGAGAGAACCCTTTTAGTGGCCGCTAAAACAACCTCATCCGGTCTCTCAGGCTCTATACAGGAGCCAAAAAATACCACATCATAGGGTCGCTTTTTGGCAGGAGAGGTCTTGAGAGTGCTCTCCACACCATGTGGAAGGTAAAAAGTGCGCTCACAGCGCATGGAACGCAAAAATTCCACATCTCCCTCATCTACACACGAAACCCACGCATGCTCTCCTTTTAGTTGGTGGAGAAAATAGATGGCCGGATCAACAAGCAAAGAGAGATGGGGCCAAAATAGGCCTAACGGAGGCCGGATATCAGAGAACGAACAAGTGAGGTCGGGAGGATCGGATTGAATAGAATGTAGGGCATCAGAAAAAAGCCCCTCATCAATCCAGTGAAGGCGTGTTTTGACACCCTGCCGCTCAAGAGCAGCTGCCAGTGCCTTTGAAAAATGGACCGCAGAGCCGTAGCGGTTGTCACCAATGAGAAAATCAATTTTCATGAAAAGAGGAAATGTAGGTAAAAAAATCAGCAAAACGCTCTTCAACTAAAAAATGGGGAATTCGGTACTGAGGGTAGTCTGAGGAGGTATTCATTTCATGAATCAGATGGACCGTCTCTCCTTTTTGATCGTGATGCGCGCACATGGGAAAACCGGCCTCTTCCACAGAGCGGAAAAAGGCAAGGTCCTCTTTCAAATCAAGGTCAGAGTAGGCGCACCGTTCGCTCACCTCCTTTCTATAGGCGTAAGAAAAGCCATAACCGGCCTGCCGCGTGGCAACATGACTCTTTTCATGAAAGTCAACTTCACGAATGCAGGAGCCCGAAAGAGCGTTCACCACATAGCGGGTCTGCTGCTCCTCCCCGATGACTCGATAAAACAGCTGCTGGGTTTTCAGATCGTAGGTAAACCACGATTGAAGGTGGACAAATGGAGCCACTTGCAGACGAGAAGCTACTGATTCTAAGTAAGTGGGCGCATAATAGTCATCATCATCACACTGGACAATCACATCGCCTGTTAAAACTTTAAATAAGTGATTTCTCTTCTCTCCAATCGAAACAACTGCGTTTGAGTGGTGGTAGTAAATGCGCGGATCAGAAAAAGCATGAGGGCGGGCGCTTGTATCATAGATCAGCCACTCCCAATCGGTATGAGTTTGTCGTTTGAGCAACTTGTATAACCCCTCCAAATATGTCTCTCGATCTGCTGTGGGCGTGATCACGCTGACTTTCATCTTACCACCTCGATGAGTTGCTCCACTTGCCTCTCCCAGCTGTGTAACTCAAAGGCAGGCGGCACCTCTCCTAAAAGCGCGCAGCCGTATGCCTGTGCCGGCGCTGCCCAGTGGGGCTCTAAAGGATCTAAAATAACCGCTCTACTCTGCTTCAAAACTTCCAGATGCTCTGTGTAGGGCAGTTTATAATGTAGATGGACGCGCTTGACATTGGGCAGCCGTTTGAGCCAATTGTTGCCCACGTGCTCACCAAAAACATCGAGACGCTCACCTTCAAACGAAGTAATGGCTTGATAGGCAAACTGTGCCTTCCGATAACTACAGATACCCTGTAGAAGAAGCGATAAGGTAGAGGGATCCTCCATAACCGCCGTGGCAGCTTCATAGGGTGGCAGAGCGGTTGCGACTGCCTGCTTTAACTTTTTCAATATGTCACTCGGATAAAAATCTTCCCACATCGCTTCAAGATCGTTTAGATCAACAAGTGGCGAGAAAAAAACCGTGTCAAAAGTACGTTCTTGAGCAGAAGCCGGCGTCACACCATGCGGAAGATGAAACGTACGGGGGAGGGTGGTGGCGTGAGGAAGGCCAATGGTTCCAAACTCTGAGTGCAAAAAGTGCGCTGCTTCGGCAAGTGAGTGTTTCGCCCAAAAAAATTGGGGGACACGGACAATGTCACAAAAGGGGCGCTCCAGCATAAACTGATCCGAAAAGCTGACCATAGAAGTCGGAGGGGCATCAGAGAGATAACGGATGTACTCATTTAAATTTCCATCACTTAAATAAACAAAATTAAATCCAATCCCCTTTTTCTCCAAAACAGCTGCCATTTGTCTCGCTGTATATCCCTCATAAGAGTAGCCGAGTCGATTCGAAAGCATTAGATCGAGACGCACAGTTCTAACTCCTTTTTCAGTTGGGTAAGTGGCTTGCGCTCTCCAAATGCATGGGTATACACCTCTTTGCGCTTAGGATTGGGACCTAAATGTTTCCGTATTGTCTCATAAATCCCTTTCTGGACGCAAACCCCGCAGCTTTGAAGAGGGGTCTGAACATGCGTGTTTAAAAAAAACAGAGGGCGATCAAAATAAAGAAAGTCATAACCAATAGACGAGTAATCCCCTAAATAGATATCGACTTGCTTGAGCAAGGGATAGATTACCGGGTAGTCATCCAAAAATAGAACATGCGGATACTGCTCTTTGATTTGGTAGATTTGATCTGATAAATGGGCATACAAAAAAGAGTGGAGCTTGCAAACAAGCTGAAAATCATCAGGAATGGTCTCAAAAACTTCTCTGTGAGAATCAAGAAATGAGGTGTAGTACTTGCGATATGCCAACGATTTGTTAGGCGAGGCCCAAGTGGGAGCGTAAAGTATGGTGGTTTTTTCTTTTTTGAACGGCACCGTTCGGTCAAAAAAAGCCTCATACTTCTTGTAGTACTCCAGGCGGTAGTTACCACAAATCAAGGGTTCTTTTTCGATCCCTTTGCTTTTGATTAACTCAAGCAGCTGAGGACCATAAACTAACAAAATATCTTCGGTAGCCAGATTTTCAATCCAGTAGAGATCGTGAAATTTATCTGGGTTGCCGTGCAGAGACATCACCGAGCGCGCTTTTTTGCTACAAAAGTACTCATTGAAAAGGAAGGTTTGGTTGCCTGTCCGAGAGAAATGCACATAAAAGAAGAGGTCGTATTTTTCGAGTGCAGAATCGAGCACCCCCTCTTCAGATTCAACGAGAATCACCTCAATGGGCGGATAATAGAGCTCAATTTGTTCCTTAACAAAGGGATGCGTGACTAAAACCGGGATCTCCATCAGATCACATAATGGAATCAGATGATCCACAAAGGTTAAGCGCTGACCGGGCAAAATGCCAATTCCGTTCATAGTGGGTGCTCTTTTCTCCAAATGCATACTCATACGCTTCCGCGCGCGCTAAATCAAGCCTATCAGGTCGCTCAAACTCCTGAAAAAGCCGCTTGGGCTCTTCAATTTGTGTGCCCCAAGCGTGCGTTTTTCCTCCCAGAAAAAAGAGAGGGCGATTGAAGGCAAGAAAATCGTAAACAACTGATGAATAATCTCCTAAATAAATATCACACGCGCTTAGAAGCGGGTAAACCAGAGGAATCTCATCGACAAAACGGACCTGCTCGGGAGCTTGCTCTTTTAATTGCGCGATTTTTTCCGGATAGAGGCGATAAAGGTAGGGATGTGGTTTGATTAAAAGTTGATATCCCTCTGGGATAGAGCGTGTCACCTCAGCATAGAGCGCAAAAAAAGGAGAACTATCAGGCTGACCCGCATAGCTCCAAGTCGGCGCCCAAAGCACTGTTTTGCGCCTGTTTTCAGGAAAAAGATGGGGCCTGGCTACCCGATCGAAAAAAGAGCGGTGTTGCTGATAGAAGGCATAGCGCAGATTTCCCACCTGAACGGTTTTTTTGAGACGTTCCCACACACCCTTCTCTTTTAAGTAGTCTACCATTTGAGGGCCATAGAGCAAGACGACATCATCATCGGCATACCGCTCAATCCAAAAAGCAGAGCGAAATTTATCGGGATTGCCATGAAAACCAGCGACTGTTTTGTAGCTTCCCGACTGAAATTTCTCTCCAAACTGGAGGCAGGTTGTGTGTAATTTACAGGGTTCTACCGTATAGAAAGTGTCGTAGCGGGAAAGAGCGCCCGTGACAATCTCCGTTTGGGGATAAAAATGGGCAGCGCACGTCTCTACCCACTCATCTGAGCAGTGCAACGGCATCTCCAAAAGATGGCAGAGTGGAATCAGATGATCCAAAAAAGAGATGCGCGGTCCTGGAAGAACAGCAATTCTAGATTCCATACAGCAGACAATCTTTTTTATAGAGTGCGGCAATTTTCTCCGGATCAGGCTCAAATAAAAGAGGGATTCTCTCTCGTGCCACATCAGGATGAAACCGCTCGGCCACTCCTGCCGGGTCCGGCGGAGGAAGCTCTTTCTCCAATTGAGCCACCAAGTCATCCAAGTCAGGAATATAAAACGGGAGTTGAGCGGGACGGATTGTACCTGATGTCTGAACAAATGTTGCTAAATTATTAAATAGGAAGGGATTAGTACTGCACTCTAACACCACACACGGAATCCCCAGTCCCAGACATTCCACTACAACGTGACTCCCCCCCTCCGCGCCTGATGGATGGAGCAAGAGATCAAACCGAGTATACTCCTCGATCACATCAGGAAAAGGCGTCGCCTCTTGATCCCAAATCAACCACGGCTCATGTTGGTACGCCTCAAGCATTTGAGTTAAAAGGGCTTTATATTCAGGATAGAGAGTCTCCTCGGGAAAACCTCCTTTTAAAACCAGCACCACTTCATGCCCTTTTTCGGCAAGACGTCGCACCGCTTCGATCGCAAACTCACAATTTTTTCCATACTCAAGGCGGGAAACAGTGCCGATCACCCGGCGCTTCTCTTTACTCACCTTTCTTTTGGACGGGACATAGGTGTGAGGTAAATAGAGCATTTTCTCCGGAGCAATCCCATAAGCGGCTCCTCGCTCGTTTGCCAGAAGAGACTCTGTAATCAAGAGATCAGCAGGCTTGTAGAGCTCAGGAAGAATCCGTTCATTGGTGTGGTGAGCATAGAGTTTAGCCACAGTCAGGCGCGACTGGCGCACATCTGTGGCAAAAACGGCTGCTACGCTAAAACACCAGCTTAAAATCAAAAGAAGATCACTGGAGGGAAGCTCCCAAGAGTCAATCCCCTCTAGCAATGCGTGCCCTCCATCTGCCAAATCGTAATTGAGAGTCGCCAGCTTCTCATATTTATCTCCTAGATGTTCAACAACATCTACAACTGACACGACCTCTACACCCGACTCTACCAACAAGGTCGTGATTTTTTTAGTCAGCACGCGCTCTCCCATTCCGGTGGCGGTGTGTCCTAAGATGGCACAGCTCTTGCTAATGGTAGAGTGAATAGACATGAGGTTAGTGTATGGAATTCCAGAATATCAATCCATGGACACACATTTGGGTCCATCCTAAAAAAACGATACGTTCTATCCTGGATAGGGATCCACGGCGCATGATTATTTGGCTAGCCCTTATTGAAGGAGTCATCTCGGCGTTTGCGTGGGCGGGTCAAGCAGGAACGGCTCACCCCGATCGGCAGGATTTTCACAATTTTTGGGCTCTTTTGGCGCTTTTTGTGAGTGGGGGTATTTTTGGGATTATCCACCTCTATTTTGGTGGGTGGCTCTATAAACTCACCGGCTCATGGCTAGGAGGTAAAGGAACCTTTACAGACGTCAAGTGCGCAGTGGGCTGGAGCAATTACCCCTTTATCTTGGCCAATATTGCGAGCCTAATTAGTCTTTTAGTCGTTCCCAATCCGTGGCTTCAAGGTCTTTTTGGACTCATTACGCTTGTCTTTGCTGTGTGGGGAATCGTGATCTTTTTGAATATGGTGGGAGAAGCGCACCGCTTTTCGGCGTGGCGCGCCCTGCTTGCTGTATTCATTGCAGTGATTTTGATTTTCGTCGCGGTGATGCTTGTGGCTCTTTTGGTTCCTCTGATCGCTCCGCTTTTTTATTGACCCCCATAGACGGCAAAATAGCGATAGAGGCGGTGTGGGTTTGCGTTGAGCGCTTTGACTACCTTTTCCCCCTTGCGCCGATCGCATAGCCAAATGAGAAGCGGAATGAGGCTGATGTAGGCAAACGCAGCAAACAGGGCAGAGACCACTCCCAACGTGATCACTCCGACCGTGTAGGCTAAAAACTGCCCCCAGCTCCGCTCTCTTAACTGCTCGCGGTTTAGGTACTGCACATTTTTAAAAGAAACAGCCCGGATTTGCTCTCTTGCTGCCAGGTGACTGAACTGCTCACCGGCAAGGTGATTCACTAAGGTAGGATCGAGTCCAGAAATCGTCTGTGGAGTAATCTGTCTCCACACATGGTGACCTGGCACAAAATGTCCCATCTGGCTCGCTTGGAGGTGCTGCGCTAGCTCACTATTTTCGTTTTGAAATAAAGGGGCAGGATGGGTGACCCTTCCCACTAGTGGGTAGTTGGCTCGGTGTTGACCAATCTTGAGTAGGAGTTCTCCTGAGAACTGAGAGACTAGGTCAGCGTTGATGTACTGGATTTGATCTGCTCTCAAATGCGTCACTTGTCCAAGTGTCAGATACTGCATTAAACCCGTTGGACAAGCGCGTACCTGCTCTTCGGTGTGCAGCAAGCTGACTTGAGACTGCTGCAAGTGAGCGGTGATCTGAGCAGGCGAGAGGATATCAATTAACCCTTGACTACGAAAAGCTTGAATTTGATGCACACTCAGATGGTCACGTATTTTCAATGCATCTGCGCGTTGCATGGCCTGAAGCTGGTTCAACGTAAGCCCCGGCACTTGCTGAGATTGAACCAGCGGGTATTGATCAGAAGAAATCCACTGCATCTGAGCAGAATCAAGAGCAGTAAAGCGCTCTTGATCGTCAATAGCTTGAACTTGGCTTTCTCCTTCAAGCCAGCCTACCTGGTTTACTGTGAGATGGTCCCGTATCTGAGTAGGTGTGATGAGCTGAAGACACTCTTTTGTGGTAAAGCCTTCAATTTGTTCTTTGGTAATCTTTGCTTGAAACGCCGGCCACTCGGTTGCCCTTTTTTGCCTATGGAGCATGAGTAGCTGCTCCTGGCTTAACAGGGCGGTCTGTTCGGGTTTCAGAAAAGCGAGCAACGAGGCCGTCTTAAATTGCCGCACTTGCTTTTTTGTCAACAAACCACCAAAACGTTTGAGCAGCTCAGGATTGAGGCGTAGTAGCGCTTCAATTTGTGGCAAGGTCAGGCCCGGCACATGCATTTCTGTGATCCACTGCAGCGCTTCTTGATTAAGGAATGGTACAAGCTCTACAGGACACGCTTCTACCTGTCTTTTTCCTCTTAAAAAAGGAGCCTGTTCAGCTGTGATATGAGGCACTTGAACTTGAGGATCCAGCTGAGGGACGTGCTGATGGGGAACAGCTGCAATCTGAAAATCTCTTAGATGACGTAGCTGTGTGGGAAAATCGATGTGGCATACACGGCCCGGCGCTACCCATGCTGTCCACTGCCCCTCGCCGTTTTGGAGCTTCACCAACGCTTTAATGAGATCTGGACAGGTAATCTCTTGGATCTGCTCTCTGCACACATACCCGTGATGCTCAGGAGGAATCTCACGTAAAAAACGTCCATGCACCCATCCAAATTGAGCAGGCAATGGAAGACCTTTAACCTGCTCTGCTTGCATGGCTTTAACTTGCTCTTGACTGCAGTGCCTCCACAACTCCTTGGATACGGCATCAAGATGTTCAGTTGGAATGGCTCTGATCTGCCACGGCTGGGTAAAGTGACGGTATACATTTGGCTCGACAAAAGCAAGGAGAGGAGCCTGATGCTCTTTGAGATGTAAAACCTGTTCTTTACTCAGAGCAGCTATCTGCTCAGGACGGGAAAGATAGCTCACTTGCCCGGTCAACAAAACAGGGATCTGACGCGGGGTGACATGGGGAATGTGGAAGGGGCGGAGACGACGAATCTGCTCTGGTTTACGTAAAAAGCGGACACAGTCTACTTTTAGATCGTGAATGCGGCTCAGAGGCAACGCATCTGCCTGTGTGCTTGTGATTTCTAAGCGTCCCTGACGCCCCCTCTCCCTTTCAGCCCGTTTGCGCAAGACGCTCTGCTGCGCTTGTGGAGAGGTATTCTCTTCTCCAAGAAAGATGGGATTTCCTTTCAAAGCTTGGTGGTACCTACTATCTCTAGCTGTCCGTAGGCTTAGATAACGCCGTTTCAGATCAGCAAGCTCATCGGCAAGCCACACCTCAAAGACATCTGGATGTCGATCAAGGTAGAAGGCATTTCCTGCAAACACATTGAGCTCAAACAGCCCTCGATCGACCGCATCAGTATCAGGTAAAGACTCCAAAGCTGTAGGTTGAACCAATAGTGAACCATCCAATTGGATCAACCAAACGCCATCCACCGCAGCACTTTGTTCTTTAATGAGCTTTTCAAGGTGTGCCCGCACATGAGCCGCTTCGAACTCGGAGAGCAGTAGCCATCTCATCTTTCCATCTGGATCGCGTCTGGCCAAAATCTGCTTAGGAGGCCTCTGCAACCGGTGGAACACGGGCAATGTAGTTGTGTCTTTGTTTGGATAAAAGTAGCCCTCGGTACCAAAAATTGCCTCCACAAACAAGCGTTCATAGTGGTATCGGGCGCTGCGCAGACCATAGGAGTAGTCGCCAAGATGCTGTTGAAGCGTCCTGAGACTCCCTCGACAAAATGAACGGAGAAGATCTAAAAAGGCCTCTTCGGTAAGGGCTGTTTCTGGACGCAGCTCCCTTACTAGTAAGCCTTCATACGAACGCAACTCCTGGTTGACCTCTTCTTCCACCTGGCTCTGTTCTTGCACTTGCTCTGTGACGTGCACTTCTGTCTGCACTTCAACTTCTTGCTGAACACCAATCGGGGAGAGCTCTTGCCATCTGGCCGGAAGACAGGTGGCGGCATCAATATCTTGTTCAAGCGCCTCCACTTCTTTTTTGACTCTTTGCCTTAACGCTTCATCTGCAACCCGCAGACAAAAGAGCTGATGGCGTCTTCTGAGCCACTCTTTGAGCATAGCTTTGGTAGCCACTTTACCTTTGATTTTTCCATGTAGACGATAAAAGTCTTGATCCGATCGTGTCACAAAAAAATCTTCCCACTGATCAACACAGTCAGCAAAGAGGGTCGACTGAGATGTAGAATCCATAATCTGAGCCACTGCGTGCTTACGGAAAAGCGCGTTCACTTGCTGCATAAAGTGAAACACCATGCTATCGGTTTTGTGTTTCGATTGCTGTGTTTCGGCCTCAATAAAGAAAGCTTCCGCTCCCCCTCTTGCTTCTAAAGTCCTGGCGACGGAGGGTGTGACAACCATCTCTACGTCTTGGGAGAAGAGAAACTGGCGCAGGCGCATTAAGGCTTGTGTTGTGTTGCGTCGCGTCATTTTTTCATCGTAGGTAAATAAAAACACAGCACCCAAAGGCTGTTCTATGTCCATACCAAGAGTGTGGAGATCATCGTAAAGCGTGAAGTAGCAGGAGGGGTTACTGAGTCCCTTAGCGGCAAAAACTTGTTTCAGAGTGCTCCCCACCCGTTCAGGATGCGATGCTCCTTTTTTCCAAGCATAAAGAGTGTCCGGCTGTCTCTGGCCCGGATCTCTATGAAAAAATAAAACCGCCTCAATGCTGGAATCAAAAACGCCCTCTTTTTGCTTACGGGCAATGTAGGCCATCACGTGCTCAGCAACCTCAGCATTATCCCGAAACACTTTAAAGAGGCCACCCGCCTCAATAATCCCGCGGATCCGGTTGGGGGTGGGGTGTTTTCCAAGCGTTTGGTCTAAAAAGGCCTCAAGTGTAGAAAAATCCACTTGATGAACGCGTCTAACCCGCGCTCCTGTTGCAAATCGGTCTATGACACGGCCCTCTGCTCCTTCTTGCGGAATGTATGTGCTGAGTAGATCGCGCCCGTAGCCCTCTACGTTCCAGGGTGTTCCTGACATCGCCCGGACTGTGGTCAACTGATCCACCAAATTACGTCCATTGCTCGCGACTCTTTCTGAGCGAAAGGCCACATTTTTTCCTACAACATCAAAGGCAAACTCAAGACGCTTGTTTGGATCCCTGGAAATAAATCGAGCAGCTTGAGATAGCATGCCCGGCTCCCCAATTGCGTTGAGAGCCACTCCCGTCATCCGTAAAAACTCTTGATACTCCACCGTATCAACGTACGCTTCGCGATTTTTTTCCATATAGTAGCGGGCGCTCTTATCTAAGCTTTCTGCCAACTGTAGGATATCGCCCTCATTCACAGGGAAAGTGGCATACCATTGATAATAGCAGCACGCCTCTAGAATGAAGTAGCCAAACCGTCTATTAGTGGGACAGTCTACGCCTTCAAAAGGAACAATGACGGTTGCCGCCTGTTTTTCTAAAGGGCCAAAATCTCGATTCCCATACATGCTCAGAGCATGAGGCACAACCTCACAAATTAAGTGCCGAGTGAGAGCCAGTAGTGCAGCTGCTTCACTCTCGGTTTTTTCTTCAGAACGAGACCGCCTATCTAGATCACGTAGAAACTCAATATCTTGTTTGGTCTGCGCATCCATTTCTAGCAGAGATGCAGTCAGATCATCAGCTAAAGCTTGCACCTCAGGAGATAGCTTTCCGGAGGCATAGCGAATGAAGCTCTCTTGATAAGCACTCACCTGGTCACGTATGGGTGAGTAGGTGCCCACAAGCGTCTTGGCTAACGTGTGGGCCACACGTTTTTGGTAAGCCTCGGGGTCTACCTGCACAGCATTTTTCTTGTACTCTTGAAAGCGTACAAACTCTGTTTGGGTGAGTAAAGTTTGATAGATCTGAAAAATCAAGTTATTCGTCCCAGGATCTATTGCAATGCGATCCCCTGAGGGAAAATTCACCTCTTGAAAGGCATCTAGAAGAGCATCGACCTCATCCAGTAGACCCGGTCCTTTGCAGAGACGGCAAATCTTTTGAAGTAGGTGCAGTTTTTTATGATGCGCTTCTATCTTCTCTTGGCAGCGCGCGCGCAGACTACGCTGTTTGCCAAGCTCTATTATCTCGCGTGGCATCTGTTGAGTCACAAAACGGTCTATTCGAGCGAGCTCTGCCTCCAATTCCCTTATGCGTATTTGGCACTGTTCCTGCTCACGTAGGGCATCTCTTAGCTCCCTTGCTTGAGAGAGAAGCTCGAGTTCAAGGCATTGGAGCGAGGTTGCCTTGATGACAAGAGGCTCACGTCTTTTTTTCATCTCTTGTAACTGCTCCAGGATTCTCTCTAAGCGATAGGTCGTGAGATCTTCACGAGAAAAGTCCAAACCTCTGACACATTGATGAAACGCTGTTTGCATGGAGCGACTGATGTTCTCCTGGACGGTCTGATACAGTGAGGAGGGAACAATAAAAAGAGTTAACTGCTCAGATCGGACTGCCGTGAGATATAAAACAAGTGTCGCTAAAACAGAGGTCTTGCCTCCTCCCATGATCAACTGAATGACACAATTTGTGAACTGCGAGGGGTCACCCTCTTTGAGTGCAAGCATCTTTTTGAGCAAAGCAATTTGCTTAGGATAGGGGATGATGCCCGTCTCCCCCGCATAAACCTGCAGCACGACCTGTGTTTGCTCATCAAAGTCATTAAACTCAAAGCGACTATCGAGCTCTACAAAGAGCTTTTGGCAAAGAGAGCGGCGTGTAAGATCGGCTGGGTCTTCTAAAGCACCAATTTTTTCAACTAGGTCTATAATACGCGTCAACTGCGCTCTGTATGACTCTAAACCCTCAATAGCCAGTGTCAAAGAGGCCATTTCTTTTGCTTGAGCCTCCGACAGATGGGGATTTAAACGTTGATACGCGCGATAATCCATCGAGAGAAGGGCGGCTACACATCTTTCAAATGTGATGGGGAATTGAACCAGGCCGCCAATCTGCGCTTTTTCGCTTAAGGTAAACCCAGCATGCGCTTTTTGGATCAGCTCCTGTTTATTTTGGATAAGCGCTCTTTCTACCCTCTCTTTTTCAGCCGAAGCTTCTGGATGAAGGCGCGCGGCAGCAGTTGCAGGAAGAGTCCAGAGTACCTGCTCTGCATTCTGCTGTTTTCCGGCTTGATACTCCTTTCTAAGCGCTTCAAAATCACTCCTCAAAGATGCCGCATAATCGGGATCATCCGTAACAGGAGTGGCAAGCTCAAATGCCGGGCCAGGTGCGCGCCGTGTCTTATCTGGTTCTAATAGCTGTTTCCAGCTGTCAAGCTGCATCCAGCGCTCTTGATCCTCTCTTCTTTCCATCGTAAGTAGATGTGCAGCAGGAACCGAGGAGGGTTGCGTATCAAAAGAGATTTCTTGAAGTCGGGGATAGCGACCGAATGAAGAAGGTGTAAAGTTGGGGGATGAGCTGGTTTTGATTTTATTCTCGATTTGGGAGTAATGGGCGCGCGAGCGAAGTAGACTAGGAAAGACCTGCGACTCAATAAAATCGGAAGAACAATAATTAGGTAAAGGAGGAAAGACCTCCGGATCCAAAAGAATACTGATCAATACATCATAGAACTCAAGATCAAAGGGCGTGCAGTGGAGCCGCCACTGCTTCAACTGATACAGAAGAGCCTCTTTTTCCCATCTAGAGCCCTGTTTCGCCACTTTATAAACCGCAGAAAAAAGACTCTGACCACCAGGTCGAGTGTGGCGAGCAGGACGTGTTACAAGTAAGGAGGTCTGTGTACAAACGCATATGGTGCGCCATTGGTGACTAATTTGAGATGGAATAGAGAGTCCCCTCCGCATGCGACCCGGACCACTGCGGGGATGTTTACGCTGCCCTTTTACTGGGCTTGCTGATTGAGCTTCGATCCGCTTGATCAGCTGAGTGAGCTCTGCTGTCGGCTTTGCTTCTTTGCGTACAATCGCAATCAACTTCTTCTCTTGGGCTCTTGTCAGTCTGTAGATAACCGCACTATTATTGAGAGATTGAAAATAGGCCTGAAGACTCAGTGCTAGAGTATTCACTTCATTCTGTTTTGAGGAGCCAAAGTAGACGTTCATCTTCTTTTCTGCCGTCTCTTCTTGATAGTGGATATAGAGAAGACGCGCGTGCAGATAGACAAGCGTTTCATGCGGATGATCACTTCCTGAAGGGGTTTCCATGATCAGGCGTAAAATTTTTAAACAGATGGGAGAGCTCACCTGTGCAGAACGTATCAGGGCAATGGCTTCCTCATAACGGGCTTGAGAGAAGTGGAGGTAAGCTAAAAAAAGATGGCTTTCAGGCGTTATCGGCTTAAGCTCACCTGGCTTCACATTCAAGACAAAGTAGCGATAGAGCCCCCATCCCTCCCGATGGCAATCCACAGGCATCATAGGCTCACGATTGCCTACTTCAAGAGCTCCTCCGGGAAAAGGACTTCTCTGTTTTTCGATTTTTTGAAAAGGAACCACGATTTTGTCGGGTTGTGTGGGATCAAGAGAGTGCAAGTAGAGATAGTTGGGAATTGTCCCTAGCCGCTCAGCGGGCATCTGCTTGGGCAAAACATAGCGTCTGTTTTCCGTCCATATCAGCCTCCCTGTTGAATCCACTTCAAACTGAAGGGCTTCTCCCTCTTGTGACAGGTAGCGAGGATAAGAGAGGCGCAGCAGAGCACCACTCTTTTGATCTCGATAGGTAAGAATATGCTCTGGACAATCAAACCGTGTAAGCCCTTCCATCCTCTCCGCATCATCTGCATGCAGAGTGTCGAGTAAATGCAGTTGCCCTCGCTCTACAACCCTTCCATCTACAGTTGTGGCATAGACAATGGTTTGATCTTCCAGGGAAGCAAAGTACCCCGTGTACTCAGCAGAGGCATGCGTGCCCACAGGAATCCAGTAGGCGTGATCCAAGGTTAAAATGGTCTGATGATTCCAGGATGTATACTGAAACCACTCTCCAGGGAACTCCGCAATTTGTCTTTGAATGACATACTGAGAGGATTTTGTTTTGAGAATACGAAACGCACCCCATTTGGGGTGGGTAAAGGTGTAGACATCATCTCCCACCGTTAGGTAAGAAAATGAACCGCCACCAGACGGAAAGAGGCGCTTAAAGTCCTCTTGCCTCTCCCAAGGATAGGCCGTCACCCCTCCTCCAATTTTTCCCTCTTTTGTGTACACAGCCCCCGCTACAAAGTCGATTGCCCAAAAGTCCCCATTGGAGCTATGGGCTTTTAGTAGGCTGGGTGCGCGACTGTTGTATGTCCATTCGAGAGTAGCGGGCAGGACACCCAGATTGAGTGCCTGTATGATTCCATTCCCTAGCTTGTTGCGGAAAGAGAGAGAGGTTTCTAGCCTCTGTTTAAGAGCAGCTGTGAAAAGGTAAATTCCCTTTGATTCCAGAGCGCGTAACATCGGTGAGCGGACTGCGTCTGCTTCAAGATAAAAATGATAAGCAATCCAACTATGGTAGAGCGCGGTCCACTCAGCCTCCTCAAGTAATCGGGGGCGCACCAAATGCAATAGAGCGCGGTAGTGATGCAGACAAGACGTCTCTTGCGCTTTTAGATCTGCTTTAGCAAGCCACAAATCGAGACAGCAAGCCTTTTCGATTTGTTGGGCACGCGGGGTTTGCCCGGCATCATTTAGATACTTAGAGAGATAGACCGCAAACTCTAGGAAAAACTGCACTCCTTGTATCCGCTTTTTGTCTTTGGATTCATAAAAAAAGGCGAGGCCTGATGCAATGAATTGAGTGGTGCGTGTTAAAAGCGCTTCATCCTCTACTATTAACTCGCCTGCCCCCATATGTGCACACCCCGCGTGATCCACGGGCGCGCGAAAGAAAAGAAGGAAAAAAAGTGCTTGTTGTTGGGGATCGATCAAGCGTGTGAGCTCCCCTTCACACTCTTCAATCAGCTGATAAGGCGTCAGGGTCCACTCTGATGTCGCGCGCCTCCATCGATCGAGCTGTACCAAGGGAGGGTACGTCTCTTTTAAAGTCGTGGCTTCCGCGACTTCCCGCTTCTGTTCTTCCATTTTGCGTTGGACAGGAGGAACTTTTAAAAGAGTCTTAAACTTCTTTATGGGGCGGTGTTGCGTTTGAAGAGCGTGGTCAGGTGCGATAGAAAGAGGAGGACATTTCTCGACCTTCCCTTTGTAAGAGTGTCTGGCTACCCGTTGAGCTTGTAGCATACTCGGACCGAAGCCAGGTCTTTGATGCTGCGCACACAGGCAGCTATGAACATTGAGGGTGACCGCTCTGAGTAACCAAATGTATGCATAGCCATTGGATGCAAGAATTTCAGCCCCCCTACTTCCCTCTAAAAGAAGGACACGCTTGGTATCTTTTGGTAAATTCACTCTTCTTTGCGGAGGTGAATGAGATTCTTTTCGGCGGTAAGCTTCTTGTGCACGGGCAAATTCTTCCGAAATTTGCTCAGGAGTATAGTCTGGCCAACACTGATCAGCTAATTGATCCACATGCGTGCGCAAAGCAGGATCTGTTTCTAAAAGAGCCTTCCACAAAACGCCATTTCCGGGAGCTTTTTCTACCTCAAACAGCACCACATCTGTCGTTTCTTCCGACGAAAAAAGTACTGGAGCTTCTTCACCCACATAAGCAGCAAAGGCTTCAAAGTAGCGATTAGCCTCCTGAATCCTCTGAAACTCTTTAGAATCAAAGTAGATCAACCCTCTATACTCGTTTGCAAGAGACCCAAATGAAGGAATGCCGAAACGGTCGAGTTGAGTCGAAGGATCTCGGTCTTTTTTGTGTGCAATCAAGGCGGCCATGTAGTGCGTCACTGCATGCAAAGCCAAAGCTGTTGCATGCACCCGTGTCGGCACTTCTGTGGATCCATCTCTTAGAGTCGTTATGGACAGCGTCTCCAGCGCCCTTAGTACAGATTCCATCTCTCTTACATCTGCACTTTGCCAAAAGGGATGTTGAGCACCCTCGGCCCAATTGCCCGCTACCGTTCGAGAGAGAGAGGGAATCGGCAACTGATCCACTAATTGGTGCAGCTCCAGCCTAGACACCTCAGCAGGAACCTGCTGAAAACGTGAATAGACCTGATGATAAGCAGCCAGAAATTCTCTGGGAGTAGAGATTGGAGAAGCAAGTTGGGGAAGAGGATGTCCCATGCTAGGGCTTTGGCCTAAAGGAGTGTGCACCTCCATTTTAGATCGTTCAGTCGCTCTTGCAGCCCTCTGTGTCACAACACATAAGTGCAGAGTTTCACTTAAGACCATTCTGGCTTCTTTTTGTTGCGCTACCCTCTTTTCACAAAGCGTCACACGCTGTAAAGCATCGAGTGCTGTCGCTTGGGCAGCCAGGGAGAGTTCTGCATCGATCAAAGGGGGTAGGCTCTCTTGTCTTTCAGTGGCTTTGGCGACCCGCCTTAATAGATTTCGAGCCGTGACCTTCAAAAGTTGGCGCGCCTGCGTCCCCTTTTCACTCTCCTCACCTAGTGCACGCTCCAAAGAGCGGTAGATACCGATGAATAAACGGAGCTTCACATGCAACATCAGCTGTTTGTAGAGTGCTAAATCTTCACATTGGCTACGGATCCACATTTGCACACAAGAAACGGCACATGTGCCTCCCCGCTGCCCTGTTACAGCCCCACACACATCCCAAGGAATCGAAACGCGGTATTGATCGAGATGGTCGAAAATCTCCAAGGCATCCTCCTCAGACAACTTAAGACTTGTATTCCAAAAGGGAAGGATATCCAGCTCCATAATGTGCTGAATGAAAACAGGTCGGATCTGGTGGTCTCCATTAAACAAAAGTGCTGTTTCCGGAACTTTGGTGTAATAGATGAGCGGTTTAAGGCGAATTTTATCCTTTCCAATCACATAGTCAGCTAGCTGGTACCCTGTGGAAGTGTAGAGTACCACACTAAAAGAGCGATCAGCGTCACGCTTAAACTCAATAACCATCGCATGCCCGGAGCCTCCGCCCACGTTGGACCACCCCGTCCGCATGAGTAGAGATTCTCCTGGCTCGAGCGCGTGGATTTTTTTTCCCCACTTAAGAGCCGCCTGGCGAAGCTGCTGTTCTTGATCCGCATTTTGCCTAAGAGCAGAGCACTCTTTCTCATATTCTGCGAGTTGATTGATCCCCGCTAAAAGCGTTTTTTGCAGAACAGGTGAGCTTGGGATCGCGCTTAACACGCCCAACCAAACCGGATAGCTATCGCTAGGATCTAGGCCATCTAAGCTCTTTCCGTTCTCACCTCCGGTGATCAGCCCCCCTCCCAGAAAATTGGCTCCCAGCTTAAGCGTTACCTCATCGCCTCCGTTAGGAAAGGGGTTTTGATGAAGAGTATCGAGCAAGCTATTGTGCGAGATCTCCTCATCACTCAATGGAAAAGAATCCGTAGAAGGAGGGGTGGGGACCGCTACTGTTGTTGTTGTTGTTGTGGTGGTGGTGGCTAAGTAGGGCACAGCAAAGCGGTGGACAGTCCTTCCCCTAGCGTTACAAGTGAGCGTTGCCATCCCCTTTAGTTGAGGAGAGAGACTGTCTGACCGAACGGGTTGTGCAGATGCCATAATAAAACCGTTTTTTATCAGAAAGATGTTAACATAAACTTAATATTATTTTCTTCTAAAAAACTGTTCTTAATGCTAAATTAAAAAAAATTTATTACAATATTCTCCATGAAAACAGCACTTGATCAGTACATAACCCATTATGACACTCATACCCGCTTTGTGCGCACCCATCAGGTTGCCGGAGCAGCAGCGGTGGTACTGGGATTGGCCCTTGGAGCTCTGGCCTACCTTGCGCTGAGTCAGGGAGTGATCCCAGGTTTGGAAAGCTATGGCCTTGCCGGAACGATTACGGCATCGGCACTTACAGGATATACACTCTTATCGGCTGGGGTGATTGCGACCTTGGCTAGCTACCTCCTCCGGGTGGGGAAGAAGCGAGACCGTATCTCCCATGAGGCGCTTCTTTGTGCCCTATCAAATAGAACCTCTTTTCCCACACAGGAATTTCAACGTGTCTTATCCAGGTGGAGCAATAAAGAGTGCCAAGAGTTCATGGATTATATCCAACTACATTGCCAAAGTGAGCCTTTTGCATCTGTAAAACAGCAGATTTTAAATGAGTATCGTTCAGGCCTCGGAAAAGAGAGATATGAGACCCTTGAAAAGAAGAATGTTACAGGGATCTCTATGAAAAAGTACTTAAAGAACTATCAAGCTGAATATCGCCACCGCAAGTGGCACGCTTACTCCTACATGGCCTTTCCGATAGTGACAACGATTGCTATTTTTACCATTCTCTTTATCGGAGGCATCCTACCTCACGCAGGGTTAAGTATCAATTGCGCCCTGCTTGCTTCAGGAAGCTATTGCGTGTTAACAGCAGGCGCCGTTACTCTAATGCTCAGCTATCTAATAACAGAAAAACGAAAGAAAGAGCGCTGTAACTTTGACCAGTTTCTCGTGGCTCTTACCCTTCCAAATGCGCAAGAAGAACTTCTCTCAATCCCCTTTCGAGACCACCCATTAAGCTATAACAAACAAGCCATCTTAGACTATATCGAGCAAAAGTACCCAAAAAACAAAGAAATGCGCGCTATTGTAGAAAGTTATACTAGTATGGTATTTTAGCTACATGCTCGTCAGCCCTAGACCACGTTACCCAATTCAAAGAGATTTACCATCTCCAGCTAGTGACAAAACTCTTTTGATCGCGCTAGAGATTATTCTCGGCACCCTCTTAATGGGAGGATGTGTCGCCCTTGCGCTTGCAAGCGGCGTGAACGTAGTGAGCAGTCTTGTTGGAGTGGGTGGTGGTGGAGCCGCTCTTTTGGCAATCGCAGTTACAACAACTCACTATTGTTCTGGTAGAGAGCAAGCTGTTTCTCAAAATATTAATGTGGTGCAGCTCGAGCCTGTTGCGCTTGATGCTTCTAGACGAGTTCGGTCTCCTGATGGGGAAGCGACTCTATACATCTCACCGTCCCTACCACAATTGATCGGGGATGATAGCGAATTTAATTTCTATGGCCGACTCAAAGATGAAACAAACACGCCTTTTCAAATTGACTCTAGTGATTGCGCTGTTGCCTTAGAGGGAACCGTGACTTCAGGAAATATTGACCGTTTAAACCGTAATGCGCGAAATGAATTCTGTATGATGCGTTTACCCAGCATTCTTTTTCAGGGAGTTTCAGAGGGCGAATCGGTTCTTTTTTACTGTGACAATCAATTGTACAAAATCACCTGCCGGCAAAAAAGAAAAGAGACCGACAGAGAAGAATTTCCTGAAGCACTCAACCGTAGAAAAAGCCAAGCTAGATAAGGGGAGAGCGTTGAAAAACGTAAAACACTCCCGAGGTTAGAACGCAAAAAAAAAGGCCTATCCAATTAAGGATAGGCCGTGAGAAAAACTTGGCAGCGACCTACTCTCCCACACTCTTGTGTGCAGTACCATCGGCGATGAAGGGCTTAACTTCTGAGTTCGGAATGGTATCAGGTGTACCCCCTTCTCCATAGCCACCAAGAAAAAAAGTTTAGTGATTCAATTTCACTTACATTAAATGACGCTCAAAGAACATCTTCTATAGGCGTAGCAGCCGTTGTATAAAACAACTTAGACTCTAATCAAAACTTGCACCACACTCTCAGCCTTCTCGGCTGAGAATTATGAAAAAGTGGTCAAGCCGATGGACTTATTAGTATTGGTCAGCTCAACACATTGCTGTGCTTACACTCCCAACCTATCAACCATGTAGTCTTCATGGAGTCTCTAAGGGATACCTTATCTTGAGGGAGGCTTGGCGTTTAGATGCTTTCAACGCTTATCCGTTCCAAA
>CAYGJC010000027.1:0-15658 GCA_964350245.1 uncultured bacterium
CACAGATTTAGATGATTGTTCCAACAAGGTTTGTGTTAGCAGGCTGTCGTGTACCGATTAAGCAACATTTTTTCTGTAAATTGTTCTGTCCAGCCTTCCTGGTATCCTATCACACTTATTTAAAACAGCCTTGAGAAAGCCTACAATGGCCTCCCCACCGGCTTAAATCGTTAAATATCTCTTCCCACTCATCCAGTCTTCATGGATATCTTTGGCTATTGCTGTCAAAAGACGCTCACAGGCATCTTCATTGGGAAATAACCGTGCTACCCGGGTTCTTCTTTTCACTTCTTGGTTAAGTCGCTCTACCACATTCACTGTCCGTATCTTCCTCCAGTGCTCTTTCGGAAATTGCAGAAAAGTAAGCCCCTGAGAAAAATTCTCTTCTAGCCAAGTACTGAATTTCGGAGCCTTTTTCTCCCATTTCCGGACGACATTTCTCATCCTCAGTTCTGCTTCTTCAATCGAAAGCCCTTGGTAAATCTCCTTCACACTCTCTGCGACTTCTTGGCGCAAGCTCACATGAGGCACATAACTTTGCGCATTTTGCGCTAAATGAAAAAGACATCTTTGCCACGGTACTGAGGGAAAAAGAGTCTTTAAGGCATTCCTTAGCCCTGGATGATGATCGCTAATGGTGAGCTCAATTCCATGAAGTCCTCTTTGAGCAAGCCCTTCTAAAAATTGCCTCCAATGGACTTCTGCCTCGGATAAACTACAGGAAATCCCCAAAACTTCTCTATAGCCATCCTCATTCACTCCAATAGCTTTTAAAGTAGCCAAATCTCTCACATGCCCTTCGTAACGCACTTTATGGTAATCAGCATCGAGATAGAGATAGATAATTTTCCCCAGAGGACGCCTTCTAAAGGCTGCCAGTTCTTCATCCAATATTTTGCTCATCCGAGAGACTTGGGATGAGGTCACTTCCACCCCACAAAGCTGTTCGGTTATTCTTTTCACCCTACGAGTAGAAACGCCTTGAATATACATCTCGGCAATGGCATTTTTTAACGCTTTTTCCGTGGTGTCTCCTTTCTCTAAACAGCTAGGATAAAAGGAAATACCTCTGGTTTTTGGGACATCAAGGTCTAATTTCCCAAAACGAGTTTGCAGCGTTTTATTCTTAAATCCGTTAGCATATCCTTTTCGGAGCTCGGTGCGCTCATAAGGCGAAGCTTGTAGGGTCTGTTCTCTTTCGATCTTCATAAGCTCGTTGAAAAGGCGCTCAAGAGCAGGAGTTAAGTTAGCAATCCCTTGATCTGAGAGCTCTTCAAGCACATCAACGATTAAAAGGGTTAGGTTTTTGTTCAGGTTCATGTTCTTCTCCTTGATTTTTGTAGTTATTAATCAAGAAGACTGGACCTGAACATTTTTTTTCTCAAGATTTCTCTCGAAAAATGAATTTACAGACGATATGTTACACTACCTATTACTAGGTATATGACTAGTTCTAATCGTATTGAAGTCGTCACATCAGTCCAGAGACGAAGACGCTGGACAGCTTATGAAAAGCGCGCAATTGTCGAACAAACCTACCAGCCCGGAATGAGTGTTTCCATTGTGGCTAGAAAACATGATATAAGTCCTAGCCAACTGTTTCAATGGAGGCGACATATGGAAGAAGGTGCTTTATCTGGAGTTGGTTGTGAAGATGCTGTTGTTTCAAAAAAAGAGGTAAAAGTCCTTGAAAAACAAGTGCGTGAGCTTGAAAGGATGCTAGGAAAAAAGACTCTGCAAGTTGAAATTTTGAAAGAAGCCGTGAAGATTGGACGTGAAAAAAAACTCATCTCGCGACAGCCGTTGCAAGGTGTGGACGATTTCGAATAAGGGCGATTGCCGAAACTTTTGAAATTTCACGTTCTAATTTAATACGGAGTCTTCAAATGGATACAACCACGAGAAAAGAGAGAGGTCATAAGTCTGGAGAAGAAGAACTTATGGTCTTAATCAAAGATATTGTCACAGAACGACCAACATATGGTTATCGAAGAGTGACAGCCCTTATAAATGGAAAACTTAGAAAGCAGCGTAGGCCCGTTGTCAATCATAAGCGTGTCTATCGCCTTATGAAGCTAAATGGGCTGCTTCTTCAGAAGCGGCCCCTCAGGCCCAAGAGGGCGCACACAGGAAAAGTAGAAGCCATGAGGAGCAATATCCGCTGGTGTTCAGATAGTTTTTCTATTCAATGTTTGAATGGTGAGCAGGTCCACGTAGCTTTTTCTATTGATGCCTGTGATAGAGAAGCCATGCGCTACATTTCATCAACAAAGGGCATTGATGGTCAGGCGATAAGAGATTTGATGTTAGAGTCAATCGAATACCGTTTTGGGTTATCTGAGCTTCCCCATTCCATTCAATGGCTGAGTGATAATGGGAGCTGCTATACAGCAAGAGAAACGGTAGCATTTGGTTACCGTCTAGGCTTGGATATCAGGACAACACCTGTTTATAGTCCTGAAAGCAATGGTCTTGCTGAAGCCTTTGTCAAAACATTTAAGAGAGATTATGTCTGGTTTGGTGATCTAGAAAATGCTGAAACAGTCATGTCCCAACTGCCTCATTGGTTTGAGGATTACAACGAAAAGGCCCCTCATAAGGCTTTAAAAATGCGCTCGCCAAGAGAGCACTTAAAGGAACAAAAACTAGCCGGTTAGTGGTCCGATTTTATAGGGGCAACTCCATACAGTCTTTGACCAATCGACTTTTTTCTGTGGGAAGGACCGAAAAAGTGCCCTATGTTCTTGTTGATTATCTTAACTTTAAACATGAGGGAACCGATTTTCAAGGTACCTATAATGGGCAGGGATGCGGGCTTTTGCAAGTGTTGAAGGAAGTGCGAGGGCGGTAGACACAGCTGAAGCCCGAACAGGAGTTTGCTGAGGCGGCCAATGGCTTTTGATGCAACGGATTCCCAACTTACCCAATCAAGAAGTTGAGGAGTCTTGGTTTCCCGGTTGGGACATCCGTCTTGGTGCCTACTACGCTGATTAGGTAAAGTTTTCATTTGTGGATAATGTTGCGAAATTGTTAAAATTGGCTCTCTTATATTTGAAATTGAAGGAGATTTTTCATGTCTGTTGATTCCATTCGTTCACATGTAGTAAATGCTTACGATTCCAGCTATTACAGTTATCCAGCTCAAACAAACGGAGGGTGCCCAGGTAACCAATTTTATGTAACCGGGCTTGCTATTATATTTGTGTGTGGTTTGCTTCTGGTCGCTTGTAATTCTATGAATCTGGAAGGTAGACAAGTAGCGGTTCAGGCAAACGAGAACCAAAACAATGACTAGTGAAGCCATTCCATTAATGGGAGGAAGCTCCCAGTCTTATCTTTCATGTTTAGGCGTGGGTTTGCAAAAAACTGTCAGGAAAGTAGACGACTGTGCCTCAAAAGCCGTCATTGCCCTTTCGATTATAGCAGGTGTCGGGTTCCTTCTTGTTGGCCCTTTTGTCTACTTACTTTCAGAGCGGACAGTTACGTTATCTAAAGAATTCGCCCTTTTTGGTTGTTTGGGCTTAGGTGTTCTGTACTTTTATGGAGGTGTCACACAAGTTAGGCTTGCCCGCACTTTATGCATTAAACGCCAGCAAGAGTTAGAAACAAATCGCCGGCTTAGTGTTCATCAATCCCAGCAAGCTCGGCATATGGCTCAGGCTAGAGCCTATTTAATGAGTGCAGGTGGGTGTGATAGAGAAGCACTGGATGCTCTTGTTGCTCAAGCCTTAACTTCAAATGAAGAGAGTGGAGACACAGCTGTAGATGACGGCTCTACACATGACGGGACTGTACCCAGAAGCGGATATTTAGCAGCCCTCACTGCACATGCCTTGGCTTCGGCAAGTGGTCAGCAAGCCACTTCTGCCTCTGGGCCCATGAATGTAAGTGGCAACGACGCAGGTGATGATGCAGCGCCTACAAGTGCGCATCTAGCAGCTCTCCTTGAGGAAGCTTTAGCGACGTGTGAAGAGGAATCTGGATCCGTTTCGGATCCAGACCGTTTGAGCAATGATGGATCAGCCACACCCCACGCTTCTCCACCTATAACTGCTGATTTAAACGATTTGATTCTTCAAGCAACACAGCAAATCTGCACAACTGAGTCGTAATAAGAGCGCTTTGTCTATTAATTGTTATCTTGAAAGGAATTGAAATATGAGTAGTTTGTCTTTAGGGCAAGTAGGTGGCTGCGGTGCTGTTGCTACGGGGGTTGTATGGGGCGGTGGCTGTTTGATAGGAGCAGTTTGTACGCCAGTGGTTGTGGTTGCTGGGGCTGCTAGTTTGGCTGTTTTGGGCATAAGCTATGCTTTCCCACCACCTGGCCAACATAGAGTTGACAATCGAAACCTTCAACAAGCTGCTGCTAATGATGAAGCTGCAAAAGCTGTCGCTGGTGCTGCACAAGAGGCTGCTGATAGGTGTCAGGACCTAAAAAATCAGATGGAAACTCTTGCTAATCAGTTAATTAAAACAAATGAAGAGCTACTTGTCCTCAAACGCAAGTACGATGACAAAAAGATAGACAATGAAAAACTCGCCCTCGAGCTGCTAAAAGTATCAAAAGAAAAGGAGGATCTCAAAAATAAATATAACAACCTGAAAATTAAATCCTGTAAGATATCAAAGACTTTGATTGCTAACCAAAAACCTCCAAAACAAGAGCAGAGAGACAGACGTGTATCTGGAGCTGCTCAAGATGCGCTTGCTACAAAAGCTGGTTAAGGTATTCAGCTGACTGTTCCTCTAAGAACATAATGTGATTGCGCACTCTTTAAGTGATAAAGTAGCGTATGATTGTAAAAAAAAGCTTACTCCAAAAACCGAGTTGGAGTTGCCCTGACCTCCTCCCCGTAAATTGGTCCAGATGAAATTAGAGGTTCGTATAGACTGACCTTGCCCCTTTTTCTGGACCATTTTTAATGCAAAAATTCGGCTTCTTTTTCATGAGACCTTGTACTCCTGTTGCTGCCAAAAGGCTGCAGGAGAAATATTCCCAAGAGCACTATGAGGTCTTCGTTCATTGTACTCATTTCTCCAATTTTCAATACACTCTTCCGCATCTTCCCGTGACAAAAACCAATGCTGATTTAAACACTCTTCACGAAATCGCCCATTGAAACTTTCTATAAAAGCATTGTCCGTAGGCTTTCCTGGGCGGGAAAACCGCAATTCCACCTTGTGTGAATAAGCCCATAAGTCCAGCTCCTTAGAAACAAACTCCGGACCGTTATCAACTTGAATCGCACTGGGCATTCCAAAGCGTGCAATCGCTTCGTCCAATGACCTCACAACATCGGCTCCTTTGTAATGAAATCCCACACCAATAAAGGGACTAACACGGGTAAAGTTATCCACTATCGTTAAGAGTCGTAAGCGCTGGCCAGTGTACAGCTGATCGGTCACAAAGTCCATACTCCATATTTGATTTTTGCTTGTTGCATTGGTTTTACCTACTCTAGTAGCACAGCTTACCCGTCTCTTAGGAGGCTTAAGTCTCATCTGTAGATCTTCTTGGCGATAAAGACGATAAACCCTCTTATGGTTGATCGACCATCCTTCTCTTTGAAGCAAAATATGGATGCGTCTATATCCGTATCTGAATCTTGTTAGAGCTATCTCCCTAATCCTTTTACGTAAAAAGGCCTGATCGCTTCTCCTAGAGCAGTAATAATAGGTCGAGCGAGGAAAGCATAGTGCTCGACAAACTTGTCGAGCACTTATTTTGAAAGCAAATTGCAACTTCTTGACAATAGTTCTTCTACGCTCAGGCCCTATAGCTTTTTTGAAACGACCTCCTGGAGCATCTGGCGATCCAATGTCAAATCTGCGACAAGTCGCTTGAGACGACTATTTTCTTCTTCAAGCTGTTTAAGCCGTTTTACTTCAGAAGGCATTAGTCCTCCATATAGTTTTTTCCAGCGGTAAAAAGTTGGTTCTGCTATCCCCAGTTTGCGACAGATCTCCGCTGCCGGAACTCCTGATTCAGCTTGCTTCAATGCAAATGTGATTTGCTGCTCTGAAAATCTACTCTTTTTCATTCAAAAATCCTCCAAAATTAAAAAAAATCATTATGAGAATTCTTGCATTTTAAATGGTCCTATTTTTGAGGAGCAGGTCAATCATCGCAAGCTTGTCAAGGAAGTAGATAAACGTGTTTTTTCTCCCGTTGATCAGTGTGAGCATTGTGGTAGTAACGCATTAAAAAGGCGTGATCCCTGGGTCTTTCAACAAATTGAGATTCCTGAAATCAAACCCTTCGTCACCCAAATTGAATGTGCAAAGGCAAAGTGCTTAGACTGTGGCAAACACCTGGTAGCCCCCTTCCCTAGTGGATATGATTATAGTAGTTTTGGTCCCAAGCTTATTAGCTTAATCGGAGTATGCAGCTCCGCCTATCGTATAAGTAAACGCACGATTCAAACCTTTCTTCAAACTCTCTTAGGCATAGACATTTCTCTGGGCAGTATTCCTGCGATGGAGAGAAAAGTATCGAGAGGCCTCGAGCCCTGTTTTGAGGCTTTGAGTCTGAAGATTAATAGTCGGAAGGTCGCCTATATTGACGAGACAAGTTTTCGTCAGGCAGCACAAACACATTATGTTTGGACAGTGACGACCAAAGAGGAAGCTTTAATTCGTATTCTTCCCACTCGCGGTCTTGACAGTCTAAACAAGATCCGGCCACGAGAGCACAAGGGCATTACAGTCACCGATCGCTATCAAGTCTATGCTTACGAAAAGCACCAATATTGCTTAGCTCATATTCGTAGAGACTTCAAGAAATTTTCAGAGCGAGATGGACCGGATGCAGAGATAGGCAAAAGAGCCCTTTTTGAATTATCAGGGATATTTACAGCTTGTCATCTAGACTGCCGTAAGACGATGAGACAACGCGTCTATTACCACAAACAACGTCTTAAAGACATTTTGTACGATGCACTTGCAAATGGGTCAGAGACCTTTTCCGGGTTTGCAGATAGACTGCTGAATCATTTTGAGAAGCTATTTCTTTTCACACGTTATAGAGAGCTGGAAAGTACCAATAATGCCGCTGAGAGAACACTGCGGCATATTGTACTCTGGCGAAAGACTTCTTACGGTACGCAAAGTGAAGAAGGGAGTCGTTTTTTGGAAAGAGCTGTTTCACTCTGGATGACTCTGAAAAAGCAAGGAAGAGAGGTCCTACCTTTCTTTCAACAAGCCTACCAAGCTACTTTTCATCCTAAAGCCACAATCCCCGTTATCTAGCTATCCCTCTGAACGGATACCTTTTCATCGTATCCTCACTAAGTTATTTAGGAAAAACAACATATTTTCTTCTTTAGTCGAAATATTTCAACTAAATTGCTAAAGCATGTCAACATGGCAATCCCATTATACGTTAAACGATTATTGGTTCAAGAAAGCACGCCTAGCTGGTGACCTTAGTTTAAATGACGAACAATCCAAAGCTAAAACGATCGTATAAAGCTCAGCATAATCGTGTTGTTGCTGATCCCTTCACTACCCCCATCTAAATAGCGATAATCAAGACCAACTTCTAACTTAGGAAAAAGACAAAACGTCAAGCCCACTATCCCTTGGTAAGCAAATGCCCCATTACTTATCCTAGTTATTGATTCTTTAGCTTCTACGGACGAAGAAAGCTCTAATCTTAAACAGCCCTGCTCATGCCGATAACCCAATCCACCACCAAAATAAAACGCAAAAGCCTCACCGGGAATATCGCAAAGGAGATTTCCCATGCCGGCTACTTGCTCTACTTGCCCCTTCAAAGGTATTGAGAAAGGTTCAAACTTACGGGAAGGTGTAAGGCTATTCGCCGTCATTGCCACAATAACAGCTTTATGCCTATCTATATTGCCTGAGGGTGCCTACCTATTCAAAACGCTCACAGAATCAGACTGGAGCTGGACACAGGATCTACCAGGATTGGCCGACGATTTGCTACAAAACTGTCAAACGGTTATGACACAGGGTTTGCCAAGAAACTAGACAGATACTCGCTCAGCAAACCGCTCGCTTCTTCAGCCAACCATTGTGAAAGTGCGTGACGGTGGAACGGATCGAACTCCGATCATAACAACGCTCTGGTTCTTCCAAAATAAACTCTGGGTGAGTCTTGAGAAACTCCTCAACCGCACAACTCGGATTGTCCCAAGACCAAAAATCTTTTCCACGGGGAACGTTAGAAAGAAAACGCTTAAATCCATCTGCAACCACTAGGTAGGAATCTACTGAAACAAGCGGAGCAAAAAGCTCTAACTCCTTCAGGACGTGCTCACGGCTGTGATTTGAATCTAAAATAATCAAAACCGTGTCTGAAGGGTTGAGGTTGAGGTTGGAAACTGTATCTGGATCGGCAGAACTTCCGTCAATCAGTGTAAGGTAAGATGCCAGTGGATGCGCTTCAAGCTGCTGACGATTGTGTGGTCGAAGATCAATATCAATTCCAATTACACCCCCTTTGTTTAAAGCATGACAAAGGCTGGCATAGAAGAGGAGCGACCCTCCCATGGCCACGCCGGTCTCAATGATCACGTCCGGCTTCAGTTCCCAGATCACTTCTTGCAGGCGAATGAGATCTTCTGGGAGCTGCAAGGCAGGACGGCCCATCCAGGTAAACGTATAGTGATAATGGGCATTCCAACCCACTTTTAGCCATGTTTGAGATAGAATTTCAAAAGCTTCGGGTGAATAGAGTGGAAGCTCTCGCTCATCAGTGGTGAGTGTGCGATTCTCTGTATCGATGGTGTATTTCATAGACAGTTCCTCAATCTACGGTAAACTCTACACATTGACTTTTTGCAGAGGCAAAAGTATAACTGATCCTCTCCCAAACCTCTAGTAAGTTAAGGAAGCAAAATGGCTGCTGCTGCTGGGATAAGTCACCAAATAGATAGTGTGGCGCTTGTCCAAGATATTTTCCCCAGGGGCGAATATACAGCCAAAAAAACTGCAGGCTTGGTTGCACACTATTTGATTGCATTAGGCCAGTCCTCGGGAACCATAAAAGAATTCCTGTCCAAGAAGATAAAGGCGAAAACAGAAGAACACGCTGAGAACAGAGATCTAGATAATGCTGCCAAAGTACGCGTTCTAACAGAAGTGCGTCGGGAAATCCTAGGCAGGACCAGTGAGAATAAATATGACCTCACAATGGCGCATGTTGCTGTGCTTGCCCAGCGAATTGATGTTCTGCGTGATCTAAAACAAATGAGGGCTGATCCCCAAAAAACAGATTATTTGGGCTGGACGCTTGCGCATCATGCCATTGTCATTGCCAATGGTGACACGGATAATGCAATCGTAAAATTTGTTGTGGAGTGGATGGGAGGAGAAGAGGCTGCTTCCGGAATCCGGAATCGATTCGGAGGATCTTATCGGGACTTTGAAGCACTACTCAAACCTGATTCAACGCTGTCTGATGAGGCTCCTGTATGCAAAATCAAGGGGGCTGGAGGAGAGGTCAACGTGTGTACCGCTCGCCAATTCAAAGAAATAAGCGAGGGCAGAGAGTATGTCCCTGCTGCGGTGGTGACACCACAAGGTTTGTATGCGCATTGGACAAGCAGAACAAACAACACGCTGGCATCTATTTACGATGGGCCCCTCACTCCAACTACCGACGCTTACTGCATAGCCCAAACGGAGTCTGTTGGGCACAGTCTCGTTGCAACGGCAGATATAGCCCAGGGTGTGTTTTTAAATGTCTTTTATGGAGGAGAATTCAAACATGAAGAGAGCAAACTGCAGAACGGAGAACCTGACCGAGTTTATGATCTGAAGACTGTTTCTGCTGAATCAAAGCAGAGCGAGCTGGCAAAAATGAACGCGGGGTTTCCCAATCTCCAATTTGTCACAGTAGCACACAAGGGAATCCCTCAAATTGCCTTCAAAACGGTAGCCCCTATCCAATCTGGCGATCAGCTACTATGGAATTACGGAGGTGATTATACTCTTGATAATACCTTCCCTATGTTCGAGCTCAACCCTCAAGCTCTTATCCACTATGTTTTAGACACTGAACTAGCCGACAAACTAAAAAGCTTTTCCCATCCACAAGATTTTGCCAGCTTATATTACGGAGATACACGGATCCAATACATCTTGGCCAACCCAGCTGCTTGGATCACGCTTTACGAGCATGATTTTACAGATCTAATTAGATTTATTCTTAATGCCTTAAGATTTTTTGCTCGAACGGAGGCAAACGAAAGACGTATCCAGATCATTCAGCTTATTTTAGGTATAGATTCTCTCTTGTCTGACGCTGATAAAGCCACTTTTAAAGAGATCCTTCACACCTGGAACCATTCTTTAGGCACCTCATCTATGGCAACAGCTATCAGCATGCTATACCATCTATCGAAGAAAAAGCTTGATCTTGGCAAGGCGATTGACGACACCAATCAGGTTGTAAAAATGCTGGAATTCTTTAGGTTTCAAGAAGGAAATTCTACATTTTTAGGTGATAGAGACTATCTATCTAAATCGAAAGCGTATTACGATTCTCTTTCTTCTAAGGAGTCTAGAGTTGTGTGCCTGGAAATATTGGAAACCTTTGTGGAGAAAACAAAGGTACGAGAGCTTAAGGTACGAGAGCTTGCTGAGCTTCTTGCTTATCTATCACAATGAGGGTGCCCCTCTTCGAGCTGATGATCTGAGAGTCAATCTCTTATTGTTGAAAACAAACTAGAAATATAAAGAGCCCCTAACCATTTCTGAAAAATTGCATTGATAGAAACAAGCTGTTAATTTATAACATTTTAGATATGTCAACAGCTTCTATTGGCCGAAATACTGTAATCTATGAAGGACAAGGCATTCCCTTTGAGACTGCACACACAGAAATCGGGCGAATCACCTCGATTATTTTCTCGCAAATTCCACCAAGAACCGCCGCTAGAGAGGTCTTGAATACGCGGAATGTCAGAAATGTCTTCCATCAAACCTCCCCTGAATACCTACAAGACTTTCGGGTAGAATTACAACGAATCCTTACTTATGGGTTTAACAACAAAGGAGATCTAGATGATGAAGTGTTCAGCCTCTTTGTTCACCAAACACTCGCATTATTTCCTTTCGCCTATCCGGAAGAGGGATTTGAAGTGCAAATCCCCATTAAAAATGGAAATAAATGGGAACTGATTACCTACACGCTAGATAAAAAATTTAATCTAGCCAACTCGCTCTTCGTGCTACCGATACCCGCTTATGGATTCATCAGCGAAGGCTACCCCTCTCAGCTTGTCTTTATGGGAACGACCTATCCAGCGGGGCAAGGCTTTATGGGAACGCTTCTCTCTGATTTTACTCCTTTTGCATCAGTAGGCTGGTTACCGATGCGCTGCGGCAGAGAGGAGCTTGGAAGATGGCTCTCTGCACAATCAGGAGCACATGTATGTGGGATTAGCCTAGGGGGAGCTCTAAGCCTCCACGCCGCCAAAAACTTTGGACACCATGTTTCTAAAGTGTTTGCTTTCATACCTCCTGGATTAAATACTTGGGAATTAAGTGCTTTTGAAAACTCTCCTGTTGAAATTAATATTCTCTTCCAGGGAGGCGATCTAGTCTCACAATTGGGATTCTTTCCAGAGGGTAACCATGTTAACCTCTATTATGTACGTGAACAGAGGACGGCTAACTTTCTGTCTGCTCATGTCAGGGTGTTATTATGCGGGGAGCACGTAAGAGTCGAAAGGGGCTCAACGGAGCAAGAAAACCAACGCATTCCAAGAAAGCTTTTAACCGGACTACACATCCTTTTTGCCCCCCTGATCTTTCTCTTGATGCTGCCAGCTTATTTAGTCGTGGCGCTTGTGAATGCGATCCGCGGCGAAAGAAGCTCTGAATCAGGCGAAAACCTCTGCTAATGCGGGAGGTTGGCCGATACTATAATAGTCATATCCTCGCGCAGCCATCTCGTGAGGGAGATATTGATTACGCCCATCAAAAAAGAGTTTAGTGCGAGGACGCACTTTGTCAAAGTTCACAAAGCGAAATTGCTTCCACTCAGTCACAAGCGCAATGGCATCGGCACCCTCAGCGGCTTCAAATTCATCGGCACACCAGATGATCTGAGGCGACTTCTTCAACAGCTGCTTACCTCGCGGCATGGCCACAGGATCGTACAAACACACATGGGCCCCCTGTTCGAGCAACTGCCTGATTAAAACAAGTGAAGGCGCCTCACGCATGTCATCGGTGCCGGGCTTAAATGCGAGACCCCAAATGGCAATCTTCTTACCTGATAATGTGTCGCCAAAATGGGCGATGATTTTCTCTCCAAGAAGTTTTTTCTGATGCTCGTTGACCTCTTCAACAGCATCTATCAGAGGTGTAGCAGAGCCATACTCACGCCCCGTTGCACGTAAAGCGCGCACGTCTTTGGGAAAACAAGATCCCCCATAGCCCAAACCTGCATACAAAAAGGCATACCCAATGCGTTGATCCGAACCAATCCCCTTGCGCACCATGGAAACGTCTGCCCCCACCTTCTCACATAAACCTGCCACCTCGTTCATAAAGGAGATGCGAGAGGCTAGCATAGCGTTAGCAGCGTATTTAGTCATCTCGGCAGAGAGGGGGTCCATGATAATCAGACGATCATGATTGAGATTAAAAGGCGCATACAGCTCTTCCATTAAGGCGCGCGCTCGTGGCTGATCGGTTCCAATTACAATGCGATCGGGCTTCATAAAGTCGCCGACTGCATCTCCCTCTTTTAAAAACTCGGGATTGGAAACAACGTCAAATTCGTGGGTAAGAGAATGTTTGGTCAATGTACTTTCCACAATCTCCCGAACGGCGTGAGCCGAGCCAACCGGCACGGTCGACTTATTCACAATGAGTTTATACCCGTTCATCTGCTCAGCAATCTGCTGGGCTGCCCGCTGCACATAGGTGATGTCGGCCGATCCATCTTCCCCGGAGGGGGTGGAAACGGCAATAAAGCAGACCAAAGAGGCGGCCACACCATAGGCGTAGTCGGTCGTAAATTCCAAACGGCCGGCCCGGTAGTTCCGCTCGACGATCTCCTCCAAGCCGGGCTCATAAATAGGAATGATTCCCTCTTTGAGCTTCTCGATCTTCTCCTGATCGATATCCAGACAGATGACGCTATGCCCCATTTCGGCAAAGCAGGCACCTGTGACTAATCCAACATAACCGGTTCCAACAACAAGAATTTTCATATTCCACCTAAAAAGAGCGCGATTGTAACAAGAATTGCAAATTAAATGCCTATAAATTATACACTAAACCGATGAGAACAAAAAAGATCTTAGTCACTGGGGGAGCGGGCTTTGTGGGGTCGCACCTATGCGAAGCTCTCCTCGGTCGAGGACATGAAGTCATTTGTGTAGATAATTTTTACACAGGATCCCGAGAAAATATTGCTCACCTCACGGGGAAACCGGGTTTTGAGGTGCTTTGTCATGATGTCTGCTTTCCTTATTATGCAGAAGTGGATGAAATCTACAACCTGGCCTGTCCTGCCTCCCCAGTCCACTATCAGAATGATCCTGTTCAGACGACTAAAACAAGTGTGATGGGAGCCATCAATCTGCTGGAATTGGCAAAAAGACTAGGAGCTAAAATTTTGCAGGCCTCCACAAGCGAGGTATATGGTGACCCCCACGTCCACCCGCAGACAGAAACCTACTGGGGAAATGTCAATCCTATCGGAGTTAGGGCCTGTTATGATGAGGGAAAACGGTGTGCCGAAACGCTTTTTTTTGACTATCACAGACAATATGGAGTCAAAATCAAAGTTGCACGCATTTTCAATACCTATGGACCGCGCATGCACCCAAACGATGGGCGGGTGGTTTCAAATTTTATTTCTCAGGCTCTTCATGGCCAACCGATCACTATTTATGGAACGGGAACACAAACGCGATCGTTCTGCTACGTATCGGATCTTGTAGAAGGATTGATTCGTTTGATGGAGTCCTCCCAAACGTGCGTGGGCCCTATCAATTTAGGTAATCCAAATGAGTTTTCGATGCACGCTCTTGCCAACCACATTCTGCACCTAACAGAATCTGACTCACAGGTCATTTACGAGCCCCTACCAAGCGATGATCCGAAACAAAGAAAACCTGATATCTCGCTTGCCCAAGATCTACTCGATTGGGAACCAACTGTTGAGCTAGAAGAAGGATTGAAAAAAACAATCGACTATTTAAAGCATACCTGCTTTATCGATAAAGCGTTAAGATGAAAACAGTTTTACTCACAGGTGCCGCCGGATTTATCGGCTTTCACGTTGCTCAAGCACTCTCCGAACGTGGAGACCGCGTGATCGGCTTGGATAATTTCAATGCCTACTACTCACCGGCATTAAAAAGAGCGCGTGCCCAAATTTTGAAGGAACAAGGCATTGAAATCGTGGAAGCTGATCTCAATGATCGAGATGTTCTCAAACACCTTTTTAAACAGCATCCGTTCACTGATGTTCTCAACCTAGCAGCTCAAGCAGGTGTGCGCTACGCGCGCCACAACCCAGAAGCCTATATTAGGAGTAACATCGATGGGTTTCTCTCTATTTTAGAAACCTTGAGGGAGTATCCTCATGTTAAACTCACCTACGCCTCCTCCTCTTCTGTCTACGGACGTAATGAAAAGGTCCCCTTTGCTACGACAGATAGAACGGACCAGCCAGCTAACCTCTATGCAGCAACCAAAAAAGCAAATGAATTGATGGCGTATAGCTACCATCATCTCTATGGAATTGCCATGACGGGCTTACGCTTTTTTACGGTTTATGGCCCGTGGGGACGCCCTGATATGGCCTATTATTCATTTGCCGAAGCGATTAGAAAGGGTGAGCCGATTCACCTTTTCAATAACGGGAAAATGCAACGTGATTTCACCTACATTGATGATGTTGTTCGGGGAACAGTGGCAGCTTTGGACTATGAAGGAGAGTATGAACTCTTCAACTTAGGTAATCATAAGCCCGTTGAGCTACTCACGTTTGTTTCTACCTTAGAAAAGCTGCTAGGACGTGAGGCAGTAAAAGTTTTTGAGGGACCCAGCGCCGGCGAAGTCGACGCCACCTATGCCGATATCAGTGATGCCCAGCAAAAGTTAGGATTCCAGCCCCAAACCGACTTAGAAGAGGGACTCAAACAGTTTGTTGAGTGGTACGAAGCTACTCACGCTCTTCTCCGCGGCGCCCCTTGCTCACCTCATGCTCAGTGAGGCTGCTCAACCGTTGATAAACTCCAAGCCCTACCAATAGAAAAACTGCCACTAAAAACAGAGCAGCCGGATAAAGCAGCGCCTCTAAGCTGATCGCTCCTGCTTTGAGCACATTGAGCAAGGACTCAAGTGTTACAGCAATGACAATGATCACCATAAACTTGGTCAAACTCCGACGCGCCTCTTTGGGAGAGTGAAGCTCCCTTTCTCTAAAAACCTCTTCTTCTAAAAGATAGCGACCCACATCAAAAATGGCGACGGCAATGATCAGGTAACCCACAAAGTTGAGCAGAGCGTTTAAATGGTCGCACTCGCTGCGCAATCAGACAATCATTTCCCAAGCACTGATGAAGATAATGGCTAAGGAAACCAAACCAAAAATAATGCCTAATAGGGTGTGTTGCACAACCTCCAGTTTAGCTGATTGGCGAGCCCTCCCCCTGCTCGT
>CAYGJC010000028.1:0-11892 GCA_964350245.1 uncultured bacterium
AGGCCTTTCTTGAAAAATCCCCAAACCAATTTTACAGAAACAATGTTGCACTACCGGAACGATCCTCACCAGGTTGCAAGATGTATATTGGATATAGTAAGACATCCTACTAACGCCTTGAGGTACTTTCCTTCAGATCGAGCATTAAAAATGTGCAATAAATATTTAAAAGATTCGAAGGGCATCTGCTGGTCAAAAGATTCAGATGAAGAGGAAGTATGGTACAAATCAGAGGATATCTAATGGTGAGATTTATCTTTCCTCTTTATGTCCTGAAAGCAATGGTCTTGCTGAAGCCTTTGTCAAAACATTTAAGAGAGATTATGTCTGGTTTGGTGATCTAGAAAATGCTGAAACAGTCATGTCCCAACTGCCTCATTGGTTTGAGGATTACAACGAAAAGGCCCCTCATAAGGCTTTAAAAATGCGCTCGCCAAGAGAGCACTTAAAGGAACAAAAACTAGCCGGTTAGTGGTCCGATTTTATAGGGGCAACTCCAAGAAGTCCTCAACAGGTCGAAAGAGCGATTCAGGCTATTTTTGGCCATTTCAACTCATTCAATCCGGTAAAGGCAAAAGTGGGGAGATGGAAGAATGAGTTTTCTGCTGAACATATTCAGCGTTTCCAGGCTTTATGGGACGATTACAATATTGCCTTGGGCTATCCGTCGATCATGGAATAGATTTTTACTCTCAGGTGATTTGGAGTTTCTCCAGCTGTGGAAAATCTTTGTTCCGAGAGCAAACAGCACATATGTAGTTGGATGCTGGAGTATAAAGCTTCAGATGCCAGTCGAGGTCATCGTCAGGAGCAGATTTTAGAATAGCTTGTTCTGAAAGAGCAATGGTAAAAGAGTCGAGAGAGATGCTTAAGCCTTTGCCAATGGCCTTTAGGTAGCTTTCTTTAAGAGTCCATAGTTTGTAGAAGAAATGAAGCTGATGTTTCTTTGGGATGTGTTGGAATTGTTCCCTCTCTTGAGAAGACAGAGTGTTTTTCAAATCTTCCACTTCATCAAACGGAACAATTAATTCAGCATCGATCCCGATGGGCTGATCATCTGTAGCTAAGACGATTAAATCCTTCGTGTGCGAAAGATTAAAATATCTTTCATCGTTTGGAAGATGTGGCTTTCCATGTTCGTCTGTTAGGATTTTGATTTGGGATCGGGGGATGTTGAGCTCTTTAGAAAGAGCTGTTTTAAGAATGAAGTCTGAATAGATGACTTGCCAAGGGTCTTTGTGTTTTTTGGCTTTGGCTTGAACATCTGCTGAAGGGTTAGGGAGCTGTTCAAAAGGGAGGTCTTTTTTATGCAGTTGGTAGAGGTGGATCATTCTTGAAGTTTTTCTCTACTTTCTTCTTCCATAAATAAGGTGCTGATGATGACAACAATGCAGCCAAAAAACAGATAGTAGACTGGGGCGAACTCAATTGAGGTTATATGGAGAACCAGTTCTTTCACAATGGATAAGCCTGTGATATCACCAAAGATGGTGTGAGCAAGGACGTAACCAACTCCCACACCCGTGTAGCGGATGGATGTAGGAAACTGCTCGATACACATAGTCATGTTCACTCCATAATAGGCTGAGGCAACAAATGCAAAAGTTAAATTAATAATAAAAAATGCAAAAAATTCCCCTTTTAGCATAAGTAAAAACAAAGGATAGCTGAATAGAAGATAGAAGATTGCAATTCCAAAGATAACAGGCTTACGTCCTACTTTATCTGATAGGGCTCCAAAGCAAGGTGCGCAGATGGCAAACAAAAGAAGTCCCGCCGTATTTGACCACATACTGAATGACTTGTGTAGGCCAAGGTGATGAGAGCCGAGATGAGGCAAAAAGCCAAAGAAGACAATCGTAATAATAGGAGCCAACGTAAAGGCACCCAATACTCTAAGAAATTTAATCCCGTGTTTTTTAAGGAGGTATTTTAAGGGCCATTTAATGTGTTTATTGCTTCTTTGGTAGTGCTTAAAAGTGGCTGTCTCTGAAAGGGTTCTGTGAAAATAGATTGAGATGAAAATGCCGCAAAAGCCAAACATTAGCAAAAAACGCCACTGCCAAAGAGACTCACCGACTTCTCTGCCAAAAAAGTTGAAAATGGCGATTGCAAATGAGGCGAGAACTACCCCTACGGTCCCACCTGCAGACATTAACCCTCCAAATAGTCCTCTACGTTGTGCAGGTACGTCCTCAAGGATAAATGTCACCAGGCCGATGAACTCACCTCCAAAGGCGAATGATTGAATGAGGCGTAGAATCATAAAACAGTAGGACGCTGAAACGCCAATCTGGTCATAATTGGGGAGAATACTGATCAAAAGAGAGGGGATAGCAATAAGCGCGATGGTCCAAACTAAAATCTTTTTCCGGCCCAATTTGTCTCCGACATGTCCACAAATGATGGCTCCCGCCGGGGCTGCAATAAAGCTGAGCAGTAGAAGCATTGTGGTATTTAGATGGCTAGAAGAGTCAAAAAAATTGGCTGTTATGATAGGTGATAGGTATCCAATCACAAACAAATTGTAATACTCAAGCGCAATAGCCAGTATGGCCGCTATGCTTTCACGTTCCAATCGAGTGGCATGAAATAATACTTGAGAAAAGATCGACTTAAGATGTTTCATAGCCCTCAATTGTGCCTGAAGCATGGTAACTAATTTCGGGTAGATCTTCTAAATCGCTTCTAGATTTGCCGCTCTCTAAATCTTGTAAGACTCTTTCAGAGATAGAAAATTGTGCATATGCATAAAGTACAAGCAAGCCTGTAATCAGTAAAAGACAAGCGCCCAAATAGCCTTCTAAAATCAATTTTTTGTTTATTGTTTTGGCCTTCGAAAAATAGCAGTGAAGCAGCAAGAGTGCCCCTGAGCAAGCAAGAAGGATGGTGACGGACCAAAATAACATGGATAAGATCGACTATTTGCTTCTTTCTGGGTCATTATCACTTTTTCAAAGTTTTTTTCCAATTTTCAGAAAAGAGGCGGATTCGTTTTAAGCACATACTAATAGAAGTTATTTGACAAGTACACAAGATAGCTTTAGTATAGACTTTATTTTGGTCTTGTCTTTTGTATATGATACAGGAAAATTTAATTGGGCATTTGTGCTTGGAGGGTTTAAAGAAAGGTTTTTAAGGGTTTCGAAAGAAATTTAAATAGAGATATACTGTTTGAACTAACTGTTTCAAAAACACTTGTTTTACAGTCATAAAATATGAATTATTTGAACCGTTCCCAACAGTTTGCTGTCTCCGCATCTAAGGTCAACAGGAGGTGTGTTGTCATCGGGACAACAGGACTTTGTGTTTCAGTGCTAGAGCAATTAGTAGAACGGGATTGGCTGGTTTTAGGTGTTGTCTCCCAAGATATTTCGGTTAGAATTTTTTGTGAAAATCATAATATTCCCCTATTCAATCGTCTTTTAGAGATTAAATTCCAGAACTTCTTTTTATTTAGTGTTGCGAATTATCAAATTATTCCGGAAACTTTTTTAAAAAAAAGCAGTGTAGTTGCAGCTATCAACTATCACGACAGCTTGTTACCAAAGTATGCAGGCGTTCATAGCACAACATGGGCGATTCATAACGGCGAGACGAAACACGGTGTGACCTGGCATCTCATTGTATCGGGTATTGATGAAGGAGCAATCCTAGAACAATCTCCAGTTGTGATCGAAAGCAACGAAACGGCGCTCAGTTTAAATTTGAAGTGTTCACATGAAGCGGAGAAACTGTTTGCTCGTGTTTTGGACCGTTTAGATAGTGGCGAGATAGTCGGTATTGAGCAAGATGTCAGTTGCAAAACATACTATGGAAAAGCAGCTCTCCCAAGAAATTATGGGTTCATAGATTTTGAAGCTTCGTTTGAGGAGATTGATCGACTTTGTCGTTCTTTAGACTTTGGGGAAGAGCGTGTTAACCCTGTTGCCAGTCTTAAAATTTGGGATGGAGAGAGAGTCTATCTTCTTGAAAATGTGGTGTGTACTGCTGATAAGGCAGCTAGAGCTGGATACATTTACTACGCATCCGGTTCGACGATTAAGGTTGGGATTCAAGGTGGTGTGCTTTCAGCAGGTAGAGTCAAGACAATAGATGGAAAAATGGCATGCATTGATGCCACACGGTTTTCCATCGGTCGAGTCATTCCCCATTGTCTTTTAACTGATGAGGAGTGCCAGCTACTATCAGCAATGAAACGAAAGGAATCTAGCTGGGAGAAGCATGTAGCACATCCAACCTTTCAAGGCTCTTTTTTTCACGAGATTCTTTGTGATACTAGGGAGTATACCCAAACTATCTCGTTAAAAAAATCTGATAATCAAGATGTTATAGAAAAAATAGCGCTTCTCTTACACAAATGCAGTACGGATGATCTACAGATTTCTGTGTATGCACCTCTGTTAGTTCAGTCACAAATTCTCCAAAATTTCGTGCATGAAAGGGGTTATCTCCTTTTGAATCGTGACTTGAGCAAAGTGACCTATGGAAAGTTCATTGATCTGATCCAAACACAATTAAGTAAAAAGGATTATCTTGCGGGTGATCTATTTTATCGTTATCAGCTGAGACCACCTCTCAGTGACGTGGCTATCTTGCTCTCTTCAGATGTAGTTACTTCGGTAACCCATAGGCTCACTTTTACTCTTACAGAAAATCAAATTGAGCTGCGAGGGAGCCTGGGGGATAAGGTATTAATTGACTCGCTTGTGCAATCACTTAAGGACCTAGTGCGAGCATCACCTGATCAGGATCAGTATGTTCATGCGCTTTCAATTGTGTCTGGTGAAGATTATCACGCTTTGATTTCCGGTGGGCAGAGAAGAATCGCTGAAACAGCTAACCTAATTGAGATGTTCGAAAAGCAAGTAGAAAAAACACCGGATGCTGTTGCAATTGTTTTTCAAGAACAGTTATTGACTTATCATACATTAAATCAGAGAGTTAACCAGCTCTGTAGACAGATGGTTGAAGCAGGTTTAGCTGAGGGAAGTTTGGTTGCGCTTGCACTTGATCGTTCCTTTGAACTTGTGATTGCTCTACTAGCCGTGCTCAAGGCCGGCTGTAGCTATCTTCCTCTAGACGTGAATCATCCCAGACAAAGAATCGAATGGATTTTACAGAATGCTGAGGCTAAAGGAATCATTTCAAAAAAGACGATCTGTGATGACATAACCTTTACAGGAGCCCAACTTCTATTAGATGATGAAAGTGTTTTCCAGGGTGATGAGCTTTTTGTACAAGGGAGCTGGGATGAGAACACGATTGCTTATGTTTTGTACACGTCAGGATCAACGGGTCATCCGAAAGGAGTTGAAATTTCACGTGGCGCGTTAGCAAGTTTTTTTGGAGCAATCCAAGAGCATATCCAGATTTCTGCTTCTGATCGCTGTTTGGCCCTAACAACTGTTTCGTTTGATATTGCTCAATTAGAGCTTTTATTACCTCTTTTGCACGGTGCTGCGATTGTTCTTGCAGATGATGCAGCTCTTGCTGATCCCCAGTTACTAAGAAAACTAATTGATAGTGAGCAGATTACTTATGCACAAGCCACGCCGACTACCTGGCAAATGTTAATAGAGGCCGGTTGGAAAAATGCCTCTGATTTAAAAATTTTATGTGGAGGTGAAGCACTGTCTAGTAGATTGTGCAGGGAATTATTGCAATGTTCGGATTTTGTTTGGAATTTATACGGCCCGACAGAAGCGACAATCTGGTCTACAATTAAACGGCTAGAGTATGAAAAGCCTGTTACGATTGGAAAGCCTCTTGCTAACACAAGGTGCTATATTCTTGATGAGTACTTAAATGTTGTCCCCACAGGCGTGGTGGGCGAACTCTATTTAGGTGGCCAAGGGCTTGCTAAGGGATATCGAAACAATTCAGAGCTCACTCATGAGTGTTTCATTTCAAGCCCTAAGGATTTTGCATCTAAAACTATCTACAAAACAGGAGATCGCGCCCGCTTTTTGCCGAATGGCGAAATCGAATACTTAGGAAGAGTGGACAACCAGGTCAAGATCCGTGGACTTCGAATCGAGCTGGAAGAAATTGAGGTAAGAATGGAGGCCTACTCGGGAGTGGTGATGGCAGCTGCAGTGGTCAGTCGCTCGGAGGAAAGGGGCGATCTAATTGTAGCTTACTATTCCGGAGAGTGTTCTGAGCGTTTACTCCAAGAGTTTTTACAAAAGCAGTTGCCCTCCTACATGTTGCCAAGCAGATACGTGCGATTGAAACATTTTCCCTTAACTACAAGTGGCAAAATTGACCGGAAAGCACTCTCTTTAAAAGATCTCTCTGAAGATATTACGAATTATATAAAGCCCGAAAACGAGGTAGAAGAGCGTGTAATCCAGTTTTTTCAGAATTTTTTAGGTATTGAAAAGTTGAGCATGGATGCTAACTTTTTTGCACTAGGCGGACACTCATTACTTGCCTTTCGAGCGGTTGCGGGTCTAAACCGCATATTCGATATTCAGTTACCCATGCGCACACTGTTTGAGTATCCCGTGATGAAAACAATGGCACAACAGGTTGACAATGCCTTGCAAGTGACAAAAAGATGCAGGAACATTCCCGTAGCCCCAAAACTACCAAACTATCCTCTATCGTGTACACAGCAACAGTTTTGGTTTTTATCTGAGCAATTACCGAGTAGCGCGCTTTATAGCATTCCTTTGCTGATGACGATTGAAGGAGAACTTGATTTAACTCGTTTAAAAGAGGCACTTGAGCAACTTGTTAATAGGCACGACAGTTTGCGTGTTGTCTTTTGCCAACAAGGAGAAGAGGCCTGTCAGCAGGTCTTGTCCCAAGTAAAAGTAGAAGTAGACTGCTTTCAAATTGAAGCGGGAAAAGAGCGTCTGGAGCAAGCAATCCGCAAAACAGCCAGTGAGCCATTTGATCTGCTAAAAGGACCCCTATTTCGTTTTACGCTTTTTAGGCAAGGCAAAGAAAAGTCCTATCTGTTATTGAATTTCAGTCATTTGATCTTTGATGGATTTTCTATAGATCCCCTTCTGCTTGAGTTAAAAGCGCTGTATGAAGGCGATGAACTTCCATCACTCCCACTTCGCTATATGGACTTTGCAATCTGGCAACAGCATACACCACCTGGTCCTCCTACACCTGCGTGGCTTAAAGAGCTGAGCGAAGCACCCCCTGCACTTAATCTACCTCTTGACTATCCACGTCCCGTTACACAAACGTATGCGGGGGCAACGCTCGATTTTTCATTGAATAGTGAGGGCTTATCAACTCTTGCCCGGGAGCATGCAACCACACCATTTACGGTTCTTTTGTCTCTGTTTCATATTTTGCTCTACAAGTATACGCAGCAAAGTGACTTTGTGATCGGTGTGCCCACTTCAGGGAGAACTACCGAGGGTTTGATTCCCCTGCTCGGTTGCTTTACCAATCCGTTGCCTATTCGCACACTATCAGATAGCCATGAGACATTTGTAGGGCTGCTTCACGGAGTGAAGCATCAAGTAAATGAAGCATTTCAAAATGAGCACATCCCTTTTGCAAAGATTTTAGATGAGCTAAAGTTACATAGAGTTTCCGGGCAATCTCCCCTCTATCAGGTTATGTTTAACCTGTTACCAAAAAATACAGTTCAAGAAATTGACGGACAGAAAATCTGTGTGCAAACGGTTGACCGTGGATATGCACACCTTGATTTGAGTTTGACAATGCAGCAGCGAGAAGAAGACTACATAGGGACACTTGAGTATAACACGGATTTGCTGAGCAGGGAAAAAATGGTCCAGTTTGCTAAGCATTTTCAGCGGCTGGCGTCTTTGGTCGTACAGAATCCTGAGACCAAGATAGCCGAGATCGATCTTCTATCAGACACAGAAAAAGAAATCCAGTTAGTTCAATGGAATGCACCTGCACTTGACTATCACAAAGAGAAATCATTTTTAACTGAAATTGAAACCTGGGCGGAAAAAACACCTGGCCATGTCGCCCTTGTTTGTGGAAAGACAAGATATACATTCGAGCAAATGAATACACTGGCCAATCGTGTCGCCCATCATCTGTTGGATCAGGGAGTCACCCCCGAAGCTAAAGTTGCCCTTTGTTTGGATCGCTCAGCCGAGTTTATTGCGGCTCTTTTGGGCGCGCTCAAAATAGGTGCAGTCTATGTCCCTATTGATCCGCGCGCTCCTAAAGAACGCAAAGAATTTTTGCTCCAGGAGCTCAATCCCGCATATGTGATGAATAAAAAGGACTTTGGTCAACTTCCGACCCATCAAGTTGAAAATCCCGTCCTTGATTTGCCAGAGAATCGTCTTGCTTACGTTATTTTTACATCTGGATCCACAGGGATTCCTAAAGGAGTTGAGATTGAATATCGCAGCATAAACGATCGTGTGATGTGGAAATCGACAGCGTACCCACTTAATTCAAAAGATGTTGCTTTACACGCTTATTCTTTCATTTTTGATGGGGCTATTATTAATTATTTGTGGCCTCTTTGCTCAGGCTCTACCCTTGTCATTGCGACACAAGAAGAGCTTATGGACAGTGCTGAGCTGGTAAAGCTCATCCGTAAATGGAAAGTCAGTACAGTTGATATGCTGCCTTCACTGTTAGATGGACTTGTTGAGGATGAGCTTCATACATGCAGTTCATTACGTCGTGTTTTTTCAGGTGGAGAGGCTTTAGATATGGATCTTGTAACCAATTTTTACAAAAAATGCGGAGCAAGGTTGTACAATACTTATGGTCCAACGGAAGCGACAGTAGAGGCAACTGTCTGGGAATGTACGGGAGAATTCAATGAGGGGATCGCGCCTCTAGGTAAGCCCATTGCTGATACGCAATTATATGTGTTAGATCGGGATCAAAATGATGTACCTGTCGGCGTTCCTGGTGAACTCTATATAGGTGGGACCGGTCTAGCAAGGGGGTATCTAAATGATCCTGAACTAACTCGTCAGAGGTTTGTGTCAATTGCAGGTAGGCGACTCTATCGGACCGGTGATTTGGTCAAATATCAATCGGATGGCACCCTTATTTTTCTTGGACGGATGGACTCTCAGATCAAGGTACGTGGATTTCGCGTGGATCTGACAGAAATCGAATCGGCTATGCGACTAATAGATGATGTAGAAACAGCTGTTGTCTTGCCGAAAGGAGATGCTCTACATAAAAAGCTTGTGGCTTATGTAAAGCTAGGTGAGAGAAAAAAGATGGGAGACATTGAGCAGTCAGTGAAAAACTTTTTAGACACGCGACTTCCAAGCTACATGATCCCCCAAAGTGTGACGGTGCTCGATGCTTTCCCAACTTTACCGAATGGCAAGCTCGACTACAAGGCGTTCCCACAGCCTAAGTCCCAGTTGCCAAAACCTCGGACAAGAAGATATAAACCTCTTGAGTACAAATTACTCAAGATTTGGGAAGAGGTTTTGGAAGTTCAAGGTCTTTCGATCACAGACAATTTTTTTGATAGCGGAGGCACCTCCTTACTTGCAATGCGGTTGATCGCAAAAATTAAGAGAACTTTAGGAATTTCTGCGCCAATTACCGATTTACTTCTTCATCCGACCATTGAAAAGTTAGCAAAGGCTCTTCGTCATCGTTCAGCCAATCCCTCTTCCTCACCAATTGTTCAAATGTCATCAAAAGGTAAGAAAACACCCTTCTTTTGTGTGCATCCTATTGGTGGTAATGTGCTTTGCTACAATACACTTGTGCAGAATTGGGGTCAGGACCGCCCTTTTTATGCCATTCAAGCCTCGGGTTTAGAGGATGACCAGAAGCCTAAAGAGACCATTACAGAAATGGCAAAGGAATACATCAAAGCGATGCGTAATATCCAGCCTAAAGGACCATATATCATTGGTGGATGGAGTTTTGGGGGATTGATAGCAGTCGAAATGGCATATCAATTGACCCAGGAGGGAGAGAAGGTATCTAACTTAGTGCTGATTGACAGTAACGCAGATATTAGCAAGCTCCAACAAGTCAACATACGTGATGAGTCAGAACTGCTCTCCGAGCTTACGTCTCACTTTGCTTCAAAAGAGGTAAAGAGAAAGCCCAACTTGACTGTCAAAGAGCATTTGGCGCGGTTTATTGACAATGGAGGTAGACGAGCGATTAGTCGGGGAAAGACGATGGTTGATAAACTTGTGGGGCTAGCGCAAGCGAACTACCGAGCGCTTCAGTCGTTTTGCATTCCTAAGATTGATGTGCGTGTGACCTTGATTCGATCAGAGGAAAATCCGGAGAAGAAGACGGACTTGGGGTGGACCGATTATACCAATCAACTCAACATTCTTCATGCACCTGGTGATCACTGGGCGATTACCCAAAAGAAGTTCGCTCCACACTATGCGCGCCTTCTTAGGGACTGCTTGTCTAAGTAATTTAGCGCACAATCTTCTTTATACAAAATTAAAAAACTTTTAAGGTGAATCACTCAAATTCCTGATCGAGAGGCGATGATGAAAAGATGTGTGATTTTATTTTTTTTAGTACTGACAAACATTTTGCCAGCTGAGGAGGAACTTGATTTTTTCGATCTTGAAGTTTCTAAAGAACAGGTGTTGGACAAGCGTCAGAATTATTTTCTTACCAAAACAGACTACAAAATCGCTCCCAAAGTTAATCCTATAACGGGTGAGTACACAGAGGAAGAAGTAGACCTCGTCGTTGCGGGTTCTCAGCCTTTATCTTCTCGCAGATTTTACAACTCAAGTGCTCCTTACGATCCTCGCTATGCTACTTGGCGCTACAATCCTGAAGCCTTGGGTTATTTTGGTGCAACAGAACACAACACGTCAAGTCTATTAAATCGTAGTTGTGGGCAAGTTTCTATACGTAAAAATTTATCTATAACCTGGGAAAAAAAGTGATGCTGCAGTTCAGGTGGGATATACTGAAGATGAGGCAGCCAGGGCAAAATATAATTTTCTAAATCGGTTCGCGATTTAAATCTTTGAATTTGGATCTCTTTTTTTAAACAATCAATATTAAATCTGTTTTCAATTAATAGGTTTTCGTATTTTTTCTGATCTGTAAAATTCCAGGGGGAAATAAAGTCTTCAAAAAATATTGACCACTTTGGAGCGGACATAATTTTTTTAAGTGCGTACTCGAAATTTTCAGAGACTTCAAGAGGTACTGTAATAGCCAGTCGACCGTTGTCTTTAAGGGCGTGTCTAGCCCCATCTAGGTAACCATGAATATTTAAGACCCATTGTAATGCGAAGGAACTAAAAACTAGGTCAAATTGCTTCACGAATGGAATAGACTCTGCATTACCTGTTTCAAAAGTTAGATTAGGATAACACATGGGATGAAATGTTTTTTTGGCAAAATCAATCATTTTTAAAGAAATATCCATGCCCGTAATATGCCCTCGGGGTATAAGTTTGGAAATTTCTGCTGTTATCTTTCCATCTCCACATCCAACATCTAGAACAGATTCATTACCGTAGAAAGATATGCTTTTGACCAAGTTAATACCGGCAGTATGTTGCATTGATGAATTACAATGATATTTATTGGGATCCCAAAAAAAAATAGACAAATTGTTTTTATTCATTCTAGCCTAATGCAAGTGCAACTTGAAGTTCCTGGTTTGCTGAAGCTGGTACACGTATTTGGTTCTTATGCAGGTGTAAATGCATTTGTTGTAAAAAAATTCCATCATGAAAAAAAGGATTCCCGACTTTTTTATAGTTGTTTTTTTTGTAGAATCTAACTGTATTAGGCCTGGCGTAACAGTATATAGATGTAAACCCTTCTTTTTCACCGTATTTCTTACAGTATTCTAAAAGCTTAGTACCAATTCCCAACCCCTGATATTTTATGTGGACAGCGGTGTTGTTGAAAAAGTCCTTAAATATCCTCTGATTTGATTGATCCGGCTCT
>CAYGJC010000029.1:0-11869 GCA_964350245.1 uncultured bacterium
TGTGCAAAGGCAAAGTGCTTAGACTGTGGCAAACACCTGGTAGCCCCCTTCCCTAAGTGAAGAAGGGAGTCGTTTTTTGGAAAGAGCTGTTTCACTCTGGATGACTCTGAAAAAGCAAGGAAGAGAGGTCCTACCTTTCTTTCAACAAGCCTACCAAGCTACTTTTCATCCTAAAGCCACAATCCCCGCTATCTAGCTATCCCTCTGAACGGATACCCTCTCCTAAGTATAAGGTATCTGCCTACTCAATTTAAAAAGGCTTATGTATGTCTCATTGGCTCCATTTTCCACCGGAAGAAATTTTAATTAACTGTGCCCATATTGTTTGTATTGAAACGGTAACATCGAATGATTGTCCCGAGAAAGATCAAATCGATGGATTCCATGCGATGAAAATCACAATGGCAAATGGAAAAGAATTTATTTTCCCCTATCACGAAGACAGCGATGGAGATAAGGTGCGTCAGCATACAGCTATTCTTGCCTGTGTTCCTTTCATCACTTTTTTTCTAGAGGGGGCTTTGATTCACGAGTGGAATTGGCCGATACTCATTTTAAGTATACTCGGACCGATCTTACTTTATCTAAACAACCAAAAATCGATTGAGTTTGATTAGAATCAACTAGTTACGAAATAACAATCTACGCAAAACTTCTTTCTGACGGCGCAGTTCCTTGAGTTCCCGCTCCAGCTCCTCTCTGTTCTCTTCTGTGATCGTATCGATTAAATCCCTCTCGTGCAGAGAGATAATCTCAATCTCGTTACGTAAAAATTGTGCTTCCATCCGCCACCCAAAGAGCCTGCGTACAAAACGGAAAAGGAGTTGAGTGGGGTCGTAGAGTTTGGGGAAAAAATTGAGATAATCAAACCGAGAGAGACGCTCAGTATTCTCTTTATTGATCTCCTCTTGAGTGGGCTCAAAGCTGACCCAATTTTCTGAGAGCGCCGTGATGTTTTGATGCGCTGGGAAGCCGTAGCGTACATTCAGCATAAACTTCAAAAGAACCGGCACCACCAAAAGACAATCTAGTAAACCAATGGGAGAGTAGCGCCAACGCTTTTTACCGAGAAAGATCGTCACGCGTCCAATCACAGAGGATCCAATCCGCCAAAAGGCAAAATCATCAAGATTGGCCGTGACACAGATTTTATCTTGCCGCTCCTGATCCATAGAATGGTAAAATTCATGATCTCTTTGGTTAGGCATTGGAGGATTAAAGGCATAGACCCTTTCCACCAAATCGTGTGAGTAAAGACCAATCTGAATTGCCAGAGATCCCCCCATACTATGACCTGCAACGATAGGACGGTGCCCCTGATCAAGCTCGCGTAAATGTTTGTGGATACGGCGCCACGAATGGGCATAGGCAGCTGTTGCCGAACCGTGAGCGGCAAAATTGGCCATGATCGAGCCGATCATCATCGGTTGTGAAGGCCAAAGCTCTGTTCCCTGGCAGAGATAAATCGGGATTGCCTCCTTCTCTAGAGGCACTAAACTAACAGTGCGGACGCCTTCGGCAATTAAATGCTTGTGACACCGATACGAAATCAACCTCCCCTGTTGACTAAAACAGGGAACCTGCAGAGTTTTTCCTTCGATTTCCCGATAGGCAGCGCCATGACTTAAAAGAGCTAAGGTAAGCCAGCGTCGCCTCACCGGATCCTCAATCCCTGCTGCACGCACAAGATCTTTCCGGATATTTTCGAGCTGTTCTCTGTCCTTTTTGAGTCGAAATAAAATGGAGAATTTAGGGAGAATCCCTGGGGGTGTAGCGTCTTCATCATAGTAAAGAGAGCTCTCTGCGTTCCATTCTACACGGAGGGGGTTGAGCTGAATACTCTTATCTGAAAGAGGTTCTCCCAGCCTTCTCCAGATCTTGCGAAAGAAATCTGTTGAAAGAGGGTCACCGAGCGCATACATACGCAAAAAACCATCTTCCCCGATAATGCGCGGTAAAACTTTAGGCCTTTTGAAATCTGACTCTTCAATCCAAAGAGCGCGCACAAAACGACTTGCCTCTTCCCAGGTGGTCAAATGCTTCACTTCCGCGACACACTGTGCGAAAACATGCGCCAGTGTTTCTCGATTCGCTTCCGGATCTTGAGGTAGACGGGACTCAACTGTAAAATGATTCTCTTGTCGACAGATCCATCCCCTTCTTCCTGCTTGCGCGTAAATTTCAGCCAGTTTCATCAAAAATAGCCGTTCCAATACGTACTAATGTCGCCCCCTCCTCTATTGCAATGACGTGATCTGAACTCATCCCCATTGAGAGAGTCGACAGATCTACCTCTTTCCCTCCTCTGCTCTGCAGACGGTCACGAAGTTGACGCAGCTTTGCAAAAGAGTCGCGAATAATAGACTCATTATCTGTTAAGGGCGCCATTGTCATTAATCCTTTCACCTCAATCCCCTCTAAATCCAAAAGAACGGGAAAAACCGCCTCCCACTCCTCAGGGCGAAGCCCGCTTTTCGAGGTCTCTCCAGACGTATTCGCTTCCAAAAGAATGGGCGTGCGCAGACCTCGCTGAAGACTGGAGCGCGAAATCTTACGTGCTAATTCAGCCGAGTCGACCGAATGAATCAAAACAAACCGCCCGATCACTTTACTGATTTTGTTACTCTGCAGCTTGCCAATAAAGTGCCACCTCACATCGGCTGGCATCTGCTCCATTTTTTCAAATGCCTCCTGAACACGGTTTTCCCCAAAGTCCCGTACTCCAGCTGCGTATACTTTGAGCATTTCCGTAACCGAGCGCCCTTTTGAAACAGCCACCAAAGTGACACCCTTCAAATCTGCCAAAAGAGAAGCTAAACTCAAGAGAGCCCTTTCGGTTCTCCCAAAATTTCTGATAAAATAATCATCGCCTGTTTGGGATTGTGTTTTTTGATCACATCTTGAATCACGTCTCGCTGCGTCAGCTTTTTTTGCGTCTCTATAATATATGCGTCACTCACGATGCGCTCTTTAAATTGCGGATCGACACGCGTTTCAAGATGGCGCTCTTCAATCTGGGATTCAAGCTCCCTCTTTGTCACCTCCGACTGAAAAGAGAAGTCCTTCTTTACCAAACCCTTTGTTTTAGGCAGTGTGCGCACAGTCTCAAGCGGGGGTGGAGGAGGCACAGATTCCTCCTCTTCTTCCTCCATCTCATACAGTTCTTCAGCCCTTTCTGTTTTCTTTTTGTCCACTAATAGCTTCCGCAACAAGGGCACTAAGAAAATCAAGAGAATAATGAAAAAACCGATCAGATCACTAAACCAATCCATACCCTATTGCTGCAGCGGCCCCTCTTCATTCTCCTCTGGCTTAGCAATGGTTTCGCGCATTGCCGTATCTGCTTGCACGTTTTTGAGTCGCAGATAATCCATGTAGCCCAAATTTCCCGCACGAAGTGCATCGGCGATCGCCATTGGAATCTTTGCTTCTGCTTCCACAAAGCGAGCGCGCATATCTTCTACCTTGGCCAAATTCTCTCTTTCCATTGCAACTGCCATTGCACGTCTTTCCTCAGCCTTTGCTTGTGCAATCCGCTTGTCTGATTCGGCTCGGTCGGCTCTCAAGCGTGCCCCGATGTTCTCGCCAACGGTGATATAGGCAATATCAATAGAAAGAATTTCAAACGCTGTTTGCGAATCTAGTCCTCTATCCAATACGAGCTGCGAGATCCGCTGTGGATTTCCCAATACATCCAGGTGTGTGTCAGCCTGACCAATTGCATTGACGATCCCTTCACCCACACGTGCAATAATCGTCTCTTCGGTTGCCCCTCCAACCAGCTGAGCCAGGTTTGTACGTACCGTCACGCGAGCGCTGCAAAGAAGCTGCACCCCATCCTTGGCAACTCCCACAATATAGTCTCCCTGGACGCTCTTGTTGGACGGACAATCAATTACCTTTGGATTGACGGAAGTGCGAACAGCGTCCAGAATATCTCTTCCTGCTAAATCGATGGCTGTCGCCTGCTTCCAAGAGAGTGGAATATTGGCCTTATCTGCCGCAATCATGGCTCGTACGACCTCTAAAACACGTCCACCGGCTAGATAATGTGTCTCCAAATCATTCACTTCAATCTGCTTAAGCCCTGCCTTATAAGCATTGATGCGGGCGTTTACAATTACCTTGGGTGGAATTTTTCTCAGGCTCATTCCAATGATATTAAACAGCGCGATTGGTGTTCCGGACACAAATGCCTGAAACCAAAGACTGATAAATCTCCCCACAATCGCCAGTACGACCAACAAGACGATCGCCAAAACGATAATCAAGATGTAAAATTCGACTAATATATCCATTACTTTGACTCACTTTTTACAATTAAATGGGCGCCTTGGCCACCCACGACCACAATTTTTGATCCCTTCACTACATAGCCTGTTTTTGAAACAGCCTGATACCGCTTTCCACTCACAAGAATATGCCCTGCCGGTTTTAAGTCTGAGAGTGCTTCGCCCTCCTTTCCAATCAACTCTTTATCATAAGAGGAGGCCACATATCCCTCTTGAGCAGTGTGCAGGAAAATTCCTTTAGCCCGCCCTGTCTTAATCCGCCAGATGGCAAACCAAATGAGTACTCCCATCCCAATCAAAGAGCCGATTACATACAAGGCAACCGCAATAGCTGACTGTGCATTTAGGGCAAAAAGCACAATGCTAACCAGAACCAAAAGGGCGCCAATAGCGCCCATAATCCCACCCGGAAGAAAAAATTCTAGAAAAATCATCAAAAAGCCAACGCCCAGCAGCAGAAATGTGCCCCAATTCATTCTGTCTCCTCGACAATCATCTTACTTCCCTCAATCCCGATCACACGCACTTTCGTGCCTTTTTGCAGAAATTTTCCACTACTTACCGCATCATAGGGTTCTCCCTCGATTTCAACGCGGCCTGCCGTTCTTAGAGGAGAAATGACCACTCCCTCGGAGCCCACTTTTGGCAAATGCTCTTTAGCTAATCCTGCCACATAACCCTTTTCTGCCTCTTGCTCTCCACGTAATACAAGCGGAGAAAAAAGCGCAAACCGCGGCATGACATACTTAGCCAAAAGGGCAATCGTGATCACCCCTACAACCACCGCGCCGGCCAGCCACACCACTCTTTCAAAAATAAACTCCCCAGCTGCATTTAAGGTTTGAGTGTCAAAATCGAAATCAATCTGGCCAATTCCGGGCAGCAGCAAAACAAACAGAGCGCCCACAGCCAAGATGATTCCAATGATGCCCGTAATCCCAAATCCTGGAAGAACAAAAAGTTCCACCAAAATAAGGGCCACACCTACCCCAAGAAAAATAAATTCGAGCCAACCTGCTGCCTCTAATGCAAAACTCGAGAGAATAATCAATCCTAGGCAGACTAAACCAATGATTCCCGGAAAACCAAAACCCGGTGTGCTCATCTCCATATAAAAGCCGATCAAGAGGCCCAAAAAGAGGATCGAGGTGACAATAGGAGAGCCCAAAAACGCAAAAAACTGCGTCTTCCAATCCATTTTATAGGACTTGATCACCGCATTGGGAATGCCCTTGAAGAAAGGGTAGGTGAAAAGAAGTTCCTGAGTGGCCGCCCACTCTCCTTTCTCTTTTTGTTCATCTGAGATCGGTACTAGCTTGACCGGTAGAAGACGTAAGTCAGAAACGCCCAACTCAAGCATTTGCTGTGAGTTCAGTGTGAGCAGCTTACCTTTTTTTGTGATCACTTCATCGGTAGCTAGAATATCCTCATCTTTGCTTAAATCTACGACCTTTCCATCTCGCACAACCAAAACCAGATCAGCATCAACCATGGCCTCTGCGATCAAGGGATTACGGTCGAAGTAGGCAGCCCGGTTGGCAAAATCAGCGCGAATAGCTGAGTTGACCTTCTCAGAGGTAGCCTCACCCGTCTGTGTAACAGGAGCAGCTGCTCCCATGCTTGCATCTTTGACAGCAGCGATGTAGCGGCACGAGTAGGCAAGCATCGCACCAGCTGAGATGGCCCAGTTATTCACAACAGCGACAACAGGAATGTCATACTGCGTGTCGATCTCCTTAAGGGCATCTGATATTTTCTGAGCAGCAAAGACTTGACCACCGGGCGTGTCGAGTTCAAGAATGATGAAGATCGGCTTCACTTCATCGCGGAAGTAGTCGAGCGCTTTTCGGATGTAGATGAAGGTCCCTTGCCCGATTTGCGTCTCGTGTCCTCCGACGTAGATATGCCCGACGGTATTTGGTCCCGTTTCGGTATAGGAAATGTGTTGTTCTAGACTTTGATTGAGCGCCTCAGGGGAGACAGCGAGGTTTGCAAAGCCGCTGACACAAAAAAGTAGTAGAGAGAGAATCCATCGCATAGGCTGCATCATGCCTGAGCAAACTTTTTCTTACTAGTGATCCGTCACAACACATCGGAATGACAGCTACCTAGAAATTTCAAAATCCCACTTTAAAATTTCTACCAGGTAAGAAGCATTTCTCAGTCAAGCTTTATCCGTACGATCTTAGCCATTCAAGCATACAATCCCGTGTGTAGGTAAGACTCTTATCTGAGTGCGCAGAAGAGAGGAAGTTAGCCTCAAACTGCGAAGGCGACACATAAATCCCCTGCTGATACAACGCATGAAAAAAACGCACAAAAGCCGCTTGGTCACACCGCTTCACATCTTCGATCGTATCAATCGAATGCGCACCAAAAAAGAGTGTAAAGAGAGAGCCTACTTGATGCACTCTAACCTTTAGACCCAGCTCGTCGATCACTGATTGAATCGGAGCCGTAAGACTGTCCGTTTTCTTTTGCAACGTCTGATAAAACCCGGGTGTCACACACAGTTTCAGCGCCTGTAGACCTGCTTCCATTGCCACAGGGTTTCCAGACAGAGTGCCCGCCTGATAAACAGCTCCGAGCGGTGCTAAATGGTCCATAATCTCTGCCTTACCACCAAACGCAGCAGCAGGGAAACCACCTCCCACAATTTTTCCAAAACATGTGAGGTCAGGCTCAACCCCGTAGAGCTCCTGTGCGCCCCCAAGGGCAACGCGAAAGCCGGTGATCACCTCATCGAAGATCAGCAGCGCTCCCACTTTCTGGGTCTGTTCGCGTAGCATTTCTAAAAAACCCTTCTTAGGCGTTACAACGCCCATGTTGGCAGCTACAGGTTCTAAAATGAGTGCGGCGATTCGCTCTCCATGCGTCCGGAAGGCTTCTCGACAGGCATCAAAATCGTTGTAAGGAAGACAGAGGGTATGTTTCACAAAATCTTCAGGCACACCCGCAGAGGATGCCAGATGTGCTGCACCTGACCCTGCCTGAACAAGAAAGGAATCGGCATGTCCGTGATAATGGCCGGCAAACTTAAGCAGCAGGTCACGCTTTGTGTAGCCGCGAGCCAGTCGAGCAGCGCTCATTGTTGCCTCGGTTCCAGAGGAGACAAAACGGACCTTTTCTACCGAAGGAACAGACTCAGTAATCAAGTGCGCTAGCTTGGCCTCAACCTCAGTTGTGATCCCAAAAGAGCTTCCTTTAGCTATTTGCTTTTGGGCAGCTGCGACAATTACCGGATGGGCATGTCCATGAATCAAGGCTCCCCAAGAACAGCAAAAATCGATGTAGGTATGCCCATCGACATCGGTAATTTGGTCTCCGCTCCCAGATTCAACCACAAGAGGAGTTTGGCTGAGCCCCGGGAAGGCGCGGACAGGAGAATTCACTCCCCCAGGAATCGCTTTGCAAGAAGCGCGATAAATCTCTTCGCTTTTCAAGGATGTTGTTGTCATGCGAGAAAGGGTAACGGAAGAGGAAAAAATGCAAAAGCAGAAAAACCGACTAAGCAGTATCGTATTAGGGCATGTGGCGACATCTTTTACTCACCCTATGCTTGTGTGTGCCGGTTTACGCCTATCAAGTCTCTTTTGAGGGAAATCTTCCTGATGAAATTTTTTGTATGGCTTCTGAAATTTCACAGCTAGAATCAGATAAAGACCGCCCTCCTCCCACTCTTTTTACGCTTAAAAAGCGGGCTGAATCAGATAAGAAAACACTGATAGGAGTGATGCATGCCTATGGATACTATGAATCTGAAATCTCAATCGACTATTTGGGCACCTTCCCGGATACAACTGTGCGTCTCTGTTTTGAGCCAGGTCCGGTCTACACTTTTGGATCGCTTGAACTGCTCAGCGAGGAAAATTCTCCCCTTTGCTTACCCGGTTTGGAGCTACAAGTAGGGTTTCCTGCCCGCTCCGATACGATTTTAGATACACAAGAGCAAATCGAAGAAAAAATTGCCTGCTTGGGGTATCCAATGGCAGCCGTCACGGACCGCAGTGTGGTCGTGGACCAAGAATGTAAACAGGTTTTTGTGACCTACATGGTGCGCAAAGGACCACTGGCTTACTTTGGACCTCTTGAAATTGAAGGACTTTGTAAGGTACGCACGGGCTACATTAAACGGAGAATTGCATGGAACGAGGGGGAGCTTTATAACCCACAGTCGGTAACGTGCACCGACGCCTTTCTCCAAGAATCTGGACTCTTTGCTCTCTCTACTGTCCGTCCCGCAGATGTTGTGGATGAAAATGGCTACTTACCTATGCGTATTCAGGTTGAAGAAAAAAAGTATCGCCATATCGGTGCGGGGGTGAGCTATAGTACAGATGAATCGGCTGGGGTGCTGGCACAGTGGAGTCATGATAATTTAGCTGGATGGGGAGATGCCCTTTCTCTGAACGGAGAGTACTCCTCGATCATTAAGCGAGCGACACTTCTTTATGCAATGTCTGACTTTTTTGGGCGCAACCAAGACCTTCTCTACTCAGCAGAGGTGAGGCGCGAAGATGCTCCGGGCTTTACCGAACGGGAACTGAGCTTATTGCTTCGGATCAACAAAAAAGTAACCGACCGTTTCTCTTATAGCTATGGGGGACGGTACGAGCGACTTTTAAGCACTAAATCAGATAACGACGCCAACTATAACCTGTTGAGCGCGCCCCTTCAGCTGAGATGGGATACGTCTAACCGTCTTCTGAATCCCACTAGAGGAACCACCATTGCCTATTTTTTTACCCCCTACAAGGCGGTTTTTAACGAGCATGTCTCCTTTTTAGAGCAGCAACTGTGGGCCGCTACTTACCAGCCTGTTTTACCTTCAGGATTGATTCTGCTTGCCGGTTCAGCGCAACTGGGTTCTATTGTAGGTCAATCACGTTATGCCATTCCTGCCCCTAAACGCTTTTATGCCGGCTCCTCAACAGGCCTACGTGGGTATAAATATCTCTCTGTTTCTCCTCTGGATGGCCGGAAGCCCCTGGGGGGACGTTCCTTGTTTATCGGGTCTATCGAACCGCGCGTGCGCATCATCGACAAACTCTATTTTGCTACCTTCTTTGATATAGGAAACGTCTATGACGCCTCGTTTCCCCGCTTTGACCAGAAAATGTTGAAATCAGCGGGATTAGGGCTGAGATATTTGACGCCACTAGGCCCCTTTCGCCTCGATATTGGCTTTCCACTTGACAAACGGAAAGGAATTGACAAAACGTTTCAAATCTATGCAAGCTTAGGACAAACATTCTGATGGGTAAAACGGTCAAAATCTTTCTTCTTTTCCTGCTACTGGTACTGATCATCGGTGGGACGCTTGTGCAGACCCCCTTTGCCCAAAATAAAGTACGCGCTTGGATTGAAACACGTGCCGAAGGAATACTTACCATTGGCAAGCTAGAGGGGTTTTTTCCTTTTTGGTTCCGCCTACACGATGTCCATTATAGCCATGACTCCACCGAGGCCACTCTCGAAACAGTCGATCTTTTCCTCTCCCCCTCCACCCTCTTTTTGGGTCGTCTATCCATTTTACGCCTACAGATCGACCGTGCTGATCTACAGCTTGGTAGGAGCCCATCCTCCAAAGAGTGGCCCACGCTTCCCATTCCTCTTTTGATTCATTCGATGCGGATTGACTCTCTTTCCCTAAATAACCTTCCTGAGGTCTCTTTGACCGGAAGAGGAGAACTCGAAGACGATCTCTCTGCTCAACTGACCGTTGCCTACGCAGCATACCGGATTAAGCTCAATCTCGAGGGTGATCATGAAGGAAAACGTTTCGGTCTCATGAGCCAAATCGAAAAGTCCCCTACAACTTCTCTTTGGCTCAATGGAATATATGATTGGAATAAAGAAATATTTGCTGGAGAGACGTACGGAACCCTCGAAAGCATCAAAATCAAAAGTGATCTTCGCTTTGCTGACTCGCTTCTCTCCTTCACAGAAGCCACTGTAGAAAAAGAGCGCTTCTCTGGTTCTGCAAGCGGCCAGCTCAATTGGGCCACGCGTCGTTTTCAAACAGAGGCTCGGGGCCAGTGGGACGAACTCTCGTTTTCTGATGTGCAGCTTGCAGGAGAGTGGAACGAGAAAGAGCTCACTTTCCATGCCGAGCTGCATGATTTGACCGTACTCGATCCTGCTTTTGAAGTCTTCCCCACCACTCATCTTCAAATCAAGGGAAGCGCTACCAAAGAGGGGCTCAACCTAACCGGCGATTTATGGGGTGTTAGCGACAAACCCTTCACCCTCACAGCAAAAATTCCCTTCCACCAGACTCCCCTCCCGTCTGTACGCCTACAAGGACGCGGCTCTATCGACCCTCTGCTCTCTTTTTTAGAGAATGCGTCTCTCATTGCACGAGGTGAGGTGATTGTGGATCTGACATTCACCGGCACCTGGCAGAAGCCGACAATTGAAGGAAGCCTCGTGTATGAAAACGGGTGGATAGAGAGTTTAACTACAGGCGCTGTTTTCCGGGATTTGCATATGGTACTAGAGGGAGAAGGAGAGACGCTGCAAATCCGCTCCTTAACCGCTCACGATCACGGCCGCGGGACACTTTCGGGAACAGGAGAGATCACTTGGAATCCTAGAGACCACTTCCCCTTTGCCCTCCAAATCAAGACGCAACACTTCTCTCTTCTTACAATCGATCCGTTTACGGCAAATGTAGGCGCTAATCTCACTGTTGCCGGCACACTGCAGACCATTTCAATCAACGGAACTGCCGTCATTGAAGAGGGACACCTGGCCATCCCTAATAAAGTCCCCACCTCTGTTCCGAAAGTCGAGGTTACCTACATTCATTCCATCCCAAGCTCTAAACCCGAACTGGAAGAGCTGTCAACCGCAATTCCGATTCACTGGGATGTCCAAGTAGAGATTCCCAAAAATCTCACGATTGACGGCCGTGGCCTTGTCTCCGAGTGGAGAGGCTCTCTGCGTATTTTCGGCGCGCAAGAAGCGCTGCAGTATTCAGGTAAGCTAAAACTGGTACAGGGGCGGTTTGCTCTTGTGGGACGCAGCTTTGATTTAACAGAAGGAAAGATCGTCATAGAGGGCTTAGAACCCAAAGATATCCAAGTAGATGTGAAAGGAGACCTGGAACTGGCTACGATTACAGCCTCCATTCTTCTCAGTGGCAGTTTGGACGCTACGCACGTCGCGTTTTCTTCCACCCCCCCGATGAGCACCAACCAAATTCTTTCGTGGATTCTCTTTAATCAGGATGTCAACGAGCTCTCTCCCTTTCAGGCGTGTCGTTTAGCCAATGTCCTTGTCACCTTATCAGGAAAGTATACAGGACCCAAAGTCTTTGATAACATCAAGCAAGGGCTTGGGATCGACGTCTTTGACATCACCAACTGTGATCTCGACTCAGCCGACCTTACTTTCCAAGTGGGTAAATACATCTCACAAGGTACCTTTGTGGGCGTGAGCAAAAGTTTTTCGGGAGATTACGACTCGGTTCTGATACAAACACGTTTATACCGCAACTTCTACCTCGAAGGAAATTATGGAGGCTCTCTCAACGGTCTCACACCCAATGGAGGCAAAATGATCTTTAAATGGTA
>CAYGJC010000030.1:0-8665 GCA_964350245.1 uncultured bacterium
GTGCTGAAGCTGTATCATTTCTCATGTCTTTTGGGGGTGGTAAGCTTGGCTTTTGCTTCGCTTGTGATTGCTGCACCCTTCTTTGGTGGTGTCTAACGGTGGCGCGTCCGAGGAAGATCAGTAGCGTTGTGCCTCCGACAGCGGGCGCCACAATACGGGAGACAATTTGGGTGAGCGTCAGGCTCTGCTTGGTGTTTAAAAGGTTTTCTAGAGGGGCCAGACCACCATGGCCTGCCCAAAGTGAGAGGAAGTAGGCGCCACCTCCAAGAAGAGCACTAATTGCCACTAGAGCTATCAGAGCAAGAGCGGTTTGCTTTGTTGCCTTCAAGACATCCGGGTCAGTCCATTGCCTTTTCTGTCCAGCTGCGATGGGTTGATCAATTAGTGAGTTCATTTTTGCTTCATTCCCCATTTTTGCTACAGTTCATAGACTTGTTTTTTTGCGTACGTCGGTTCAGGGTAAGGGCTCCGTTTACGAGAGCTCCTGCACCCATTGTGGGCAGCCCGATATAGAGTAGGCTTTGACCAAGTGACAGTTGATGGTTCAGAGCTTGTGGTATCTGTGGGCAAAGATAGTAGGCTAGACAAGCTCCCACAGCAAGCAGCACAGCTAGCGTAACGACTGCTGAGACCTTGAGCCCATTTTTTTGTGTATCGGTGAGTGTTTTTGCAGATTGAAAATGTGGTTTATACGCGCGCTTTCCGCGTGCTTTGTACTTTGCATGTGCATATAAGCATAGACCTAAACCCGTCATGAGACCAACAGCCGGTAATCCGACCATGTAAAGCCCTTGCCCTACAGTTAGGTGTTGAGTGGTGAGCGGAGTAATCGCATGCGTATTCAACCAAGAGGCAGCTCCATTCATCCACGCATGGGCTCCGGGGCTTAAGAAGTAAGAGGCAGCAAGGGTTCCCGCTCCTGCTAAAACAATCAAGCCCACTATAGCCGCAATGCCCACTTTGGTTTGCATGCCCTTTTTGGTTTCTCCACCAGCAACGTCAGCGGTTTTTGTAAATGGATAACTGTATCCCGTTGTTCGTCGAAGATTGGCATGCCCACCCATCCCTTCTGTTGTAGTCATTTTTATCTCCTTTTAACTCTGTTTTGTTTATTTCTTATATTATAAAACAAAATATTTAATTTTTTATTAAAATTATAATAATTTATGTTAAATGTTGTCGTTTAAACTGCTGCATAACGTGTTTTGGAAAGATGACGATTGAGAGCCACTCCGCAAATGATGAGCGCACCCGCAGCTGCTGCCGGTAAGCCGACATGCAAAATGCTCTGCCCAATGGTCCATTTTTGACTCATGCCATGGTGCACGGCCGTTTGGATCTGGGGGCAAAAGTGATAGGCTAAATAAGCTCCCACTCCGAGCAAAACAGCAAGTGTGACCACACCGGCCACTTTTAAAGCTCCTGAGCAAGACATCTTTGGGAAGATCGATCCTGTTTTCCTGCGGTTGGCCAGGGAATAGAGGCCGATACCTAGAAGAGTCATCACACACCCAACAGGTGCGGCAATCATATAAAGCGCCTGTCCTGCAGTAATGTGTTGTGAGGTGAGGGGAGTGAAGATGTGTGTATTCATCCATGTGTGGGCCACAGGGCTTAAGTAGTAAGCTCCGATCAGGGCGCCAATGGCGGCTACAGTCAACACAGCTGCCGCGATGCTTCCTCTAATTAGAGCCGTTTTTCCTCTACTTCTATAGACAGGAGAGTTAGGAGCACTCCATACACTATCCGTACTACTACTCATCGTTACCTCCTAGTTGGTTTAAGTCTTCGTCAAATTCAATTTTAACCCCTTCCAGCAAAACAGGATTCTCTCTGTCCAGATGGCGACATAGTGAGAGAAGAATGCGTAAACTGATCAGTGTGCCAGCTACTGGGAGAATGACGGTACCCATCAGGGTATGCAGATCATGATTGAGAAAGCCTGTGTAGTGCTGGAGAACAACACCTACTGCTATGATAGCAGCGATGGCAAAAAGACAGGTCGCTACTCTAGCTTGGGGGCAGCGATCGAACACATTGGCCCGACGTATACAGCTTTGATAGTTATCTTCTGTGATAGTCATTTTTTTAATCCTTGTTTAAAAAAACGGGGAGTGATTTTCACCCCCCGTTGGGTAGATGGGCTGCTCTCCCGTTTAACTACTCATCAACATGTACTGCCGCTGCACTAGCAGCAGTCGTTGTTGTCGTAGTTGTGGGGGCAGCTGCGGCTGCAGCTTCGGTTCTAGCTATACGCCATTCGGCTCGCTGTTCTCTATTTTGTTTGAAAAGTCTTTGATTGCAGGCTGATGCGCCTTTACCTAGTAAGCACAAAAGAGCTACAGCTCCTACAGAGCCTCCAACAATTGCCACCGTACCCCAACCTGTAACTTGAAATGAGCTCTTGGCGGTGTTTTCAATCCAGTGACCTAAGGCAACCACTTTTTTCTCAATCAGCTGGCCTAAGTTGGTGAGCTGTGAGCCTAGGGCTTTGAAGCCGGCAAGGTTCAGCCCTGTTCCGCTGAAATGCATATAGGCTACAAGTGCGGCCCCTAGTACAACTAAAGTCGCTAAGGCAGTGGCCGTAATCATGAAGGCGCCTGCCTTGCCACGATTTTGGTTACTCCAATGAACGAGCCCTTGTCTAGATTGGTGAACGGGTGGGCTGGGTACACGTTCAAATTCCCCGCTTGGTGGGCCGCTTGCTGCTGCTGCTGCTGATGCCATAAAAAAGATCCTCCGTTTTTATTTTTTAATTAACATGAATATATTTTATAACAAAATTGTTAATAAACTATAAATATTTGTTTTATTGATGAGAATTTAATGTTTTGGATTTTATGTGCTGATTGTGACAACACCGTCTCCTCCAAAAGTCTGGGATTCGATCACATTGTCGGGCCATCCAGCTTCAACATGTGCCGCTTGATCTCTTAGTTCTCTCCTGCTGGGTCTAAGTTCCTGGATGCGCTTCCAAAGGGCTTGCGGAGCCTTGGTGATCAGGATGAGGATGAGCAGCGCGCTCCCTCCAGATGGAGCTACAATGTCTGTGAAGATTTGTGCTAAGGTCAGGTTGTGCGGGGTATTCATGTATATGGAAACACGATGCCACAATGCCGTGAAGCCTTGTTGATTGATAGTGAGACCACTAAGGTGCATGTAGAGGAGAAGGGCTCCGCCTAGCGCCGCTAAGGTAGTCAGGGCAATGGCTGTGTAACCGACTGCATCAACCGTTTTTCGGTGTTGAGCATAAAAAGCCTGAAAGCGACTTGGAGATTGGGAATTTGTTCTTGAGCAATTCATAATTAACCTTTTTGTTTTTAGTTAATTATAAAACAAAATGGTTAAAATATAATTAAGATTAAAAAAAAGAGGAGTATTTTTTACTCCTCTTTTGCTAACGAATCAATGTGATTAGGCTTTCCCTCTTAGCCAACCACGCAAACGCTGCTTTGTGACCCAAGAAGAGGTTCCCGCTCTACTTGCTGCCTGTTCATCTCGTCTTGGTGGTGAAGTCTTTGGCACGATAGCAATCCCTCCATCGTCGTCATCGTCATCGCCACCTGAATGCGGAGGGCTTACTGACGCAGAACGAGTTTCAGAGCCTCTATTGTCATCTTCAGCTCTAGCTGAGCTGCCAGGACTTGGCTGTGGAGTTGCTATTTGATCAGGAGTTGCATATCTATCTAGATCTGATCTCCCTGAGTCGGCTTGAGAGCTTGGTGGGGGCGTTGCAGGGGCTGCGGGAGCGCCATCATCGTCAGCTCTCGCTGAATGCTGAGAACTTGCCAATCGACTCGAGCCTCTAGAAGCGTTGTCATCACTCTCGTCAGCTCTTCTGGATGCGATCCTATTAGCAATGGCTTTACTTACAAGGCCAATAAGAAGGGTTCCTGCAAGGGTGGGAACTACAATCTCGCCGGCAACGAGCAGGAGTGACATGGATTGAGATGTATTCATGGCTGTGACGAACTTATTATAAAGTGTTGTAAAACCGGCCTGGCTAACACCAAGCCCGCTAAAATGCATACCGAGTAGGCCGGCTGCAATGACTAGGCCTACTGCAAGAATCACACCTACAGCGATTGCTGTATTACGTTTTGACTTTGATGGATTTGAGCGAGCGAGCGCTCCTTCAACGTCCACAGTAGTTACTCCAGGGCTGTTTCCGGCTGAACTAGCTGACGACATAAGGTCCTCCTATTTTTGTTAACAGGAACTGATTATCTAATAATTTTATTAATTAATGATTAAGAGGTGTTTGTTTTTAGATCAATTATAAAAAAAGAGATGTGAGTGATTATTTTTTTAAAGGAGAGGATAAAACTTCTGTGCGATCGAGGGTCAAATATCATCTGCTCTAGCTGAAGCAGTCAAGCTGTGGGTGCGGCTTGTGGGTGCTGATCGTACTACAGCCTCCTCCCCATTATCTGATCTGGCAGAATGACGAGGGCTCAACGGGGGAGTTTCTATTCGTTTCGGACTTGGTGATCTCATGCCCATGTCAGCTCTGGCGAAATGAGGATCTGGCTGACAAATAGCTGGAGCGGAGAGCCTTCTATGAAAAGTGGCTGGTCTGGCGGCGGGACTAGCTGCATCCCTTCTAGTTGGGGCAGGTAATCTAGCGGAAGAGTGAGGTAGTGAGTCGCTCACTTCAGCAACGCCTGCATTAGGTGACAGGTAGTGTCGCTGCGCCCGAGTCCGATCGGCAATCGCTTTACCCACAAGGCCTACAAGAAGGGTACCTACAAGGGTAGGCACGACAATGATGCCTGTAATGAACAGTGGTGACATGGAGTGGGATGTGTTCATGACAGCGACGATCTTATCATAAAGCGCTGTAAAGCCGGCCTGGGTAATGCCAAGGCCGCTGAAGTGCATACCAACAAGCAAGCACGCCCCCAACACAAGGCCGAGCAAAAAAATGACGGCCACAGCGATCAATACATTCCGCTTTGTTTTTGGTGCACGCGGTTGCGCATCAACTGGATAAACCCTAACAGGCCTAAGATCTTGCTGTTGTGTCGCTCTTGTTGCCATATCTTTGTCCTATTGATAGCTTACGCTAATTATATACAAATTTAATTAAAAATTAATTAAGGAATAGCTATTTTTTGCCCGACAAATATCTTGTCAGTTGAAAGATTGTTTAATTTTTTTAACGTTTTAATGTCAGTTTTGTGATTGAGAGCGATTTGTCCAAGCGAGTCGCCCGGTTTGACGACATAGATTGAGTGGTCAGCAGAGGAGTCGGCTTTCTGAAGGAGGGCGAGCATGGATTCGAGAGATTTTTTTAGTCCTTTCACGTCTGAAGAGAGCTGTTTGTCGATTTGGGTGAGTTTGCTTTGGCAGGAGGCAAGAGTGGAGTTGGTTTCGTTGAGGTGTCCCTTGAGGCTTTTCAGATCAGCGGCTAGGGTTTCATTAGCTTTTTCAAGTTGGGTGAGGCGGTTTTCTAGGGAGCGCTCTTTTGTTCCTTGAGAAAGTCTATCGATCGCTCTTTCTAGCTTTACCATCCGCTCTTGAAACAGGTCGATTTCGGTCTGATGGCCATTGAGCTGATAGCCTATTTGATCGAGATTGAGCCTGAGCTCTTGAACGGCCAAGCTTTCACGTTGCGGAGCCCCAAACAGGGCTCCGCTTAAAAGTAGAAACAGGAGTGCAGATCTCATCGTCTGTCGTATACCTTAAATTGGGCACGTCTATTTTCACGCCAGGTGGCCTCATCTTTTCCAGCGACAAGGGGATGCTCTTTTCCATACGAGATGGTGAAGAGTTGATCGGGATTGACGCCGTTTTGGATCAGAAACGTGCGTACGGAATTGGCTCTTCGCGAGCCAAGGGCCAAGTTGTAAGCTGCGGCCCCTCGTTCGTCAGCATGTCCTTCCACAAAGATATAGGTTTGTGGGTTTTTGACAAGGTAGTCGGCGACGGTTTTTAACGCTCGTAGATTTTCGGTTCCTTGTACAGCATACTTGTCTGTCTCAAAGTGCACTTTGCTAAAGACGGAAGCGAGCTTGCCCATGGGGGTAGAAAAGCCGCTGATGCCAGGAATGGGAGAGCCAGGATCGCCTGGAGACTCTTTGGATAGGGGGGCGTAGTCTTGTAGAGCGATCTGTTGATTCTGGTCACCGTCAGTAAGGGGAACAAACTCTTGGTCGTCCCACTGTTGGTAGTAAGAGGCATACTCGCGCGAATCGACATGTTGGCCAAAAAGGGAACGGAGTCCTTTTCCCATGTACCGTTTACAGGTTTTGGTGTCCTCCCACACTTCACGTGAGGAGCGGTTACAGGAGCTTAAGGTGAGCCCCAAAAAGGCGATGCACGCCATCATCAAAAAGTATCTTTTCATTGTTTCCTCAAGGTTACCCAAATTTGTCGTAAACATTCGATAGCAAGGGATGGTTAGATGCACCGAATTGTTTATGAGAAATGCGGGTAGGCTCCCATGAAGGAAAACGTTTTTCTCCAGGACCTGTTGTGATTTTGACAGCCTTTTTTTGGTTCAAATTCGTCAAGAAGAGCTCGGAAGAGGAGGCGGTTGAGGAGTTGAAAAGAAGGTGGAGGCTATCAGGTGCCCATGTCGGATTTTCCTTGTGCCCATAACCATCCGTGAGCTGTGTCTCTTCTCCTGTGGCTAGATCGTAAATCCAAATCTGTCGCACACCGGCTAAAGAGGCGCTGTAGGCAATTTTGGTTCCGTCGGGTGACCAGGCAGGGCAGGTGTTATTCCGGTTTTGCTTGGAGATTAAGAGGGGTTTGACCTCTTTGAGCGAAGCGCCTGGTTTGGGTATGGATAAAACGTAAATGCGGGGTGTGCCATCTTTGTTGGAAACAAAAGCGAGCTTTTTGCCGTCTGGGCTATAAGTGGGGGTACCTTGTGCCGCTTGGGGAGCACAGAAAACCTGCCGCGGTTTTCCGAGCAGTCCCTCATCAAGGGAAAAATCTTGGACAAATAGATCGGGATTTCCGGTAATATCGCTGATAAAAGCAATCTGGTTTTTAAGTGGTGAGATGGCGGGCATAAGCTGATTGCCACGTAAATAGGTCATCCGCAGCGGCTCGCGTGTCCCTGTTGAGGTGGCATAAATTTTCGGTTGTCCCACCTGATAGCAAACATAAAGCAGATGCTGGCACCTACCACCGTTGGCAGCAGGGATATAGGTAGGGGTAACGCACAACCCGGCATGCTGTGTGATCTGACGGGCATTAGCACCATCGTAATCAGCTTCCCATACTTCTGTGACCCAATCGGATGAGTTTGTTCCATTTCGGGTACGGACTGTATAAAGGATGCGTGTGTCACAGACACCGCGGGAGCCGAAGAGCGCTTCATGCATGGAGTCTGCAACAGAGTGAAGAATGCGGCGATCTTGCTCGAGCTTACCCTTGAGCGGGATGCCGTCGATCCCTTTGACGGTTCCGGTTGAGATGGAGTAGAGGGAGGCAGAAAGTGTTTTGTCCGCAACAGCTATTTTGACGACGTACTCACATCCAAGTGCGCGCCATTTTTCTTTTTCAAAGACATGCAGGCCGTTTTCGTTTTTAGCCTGCGCTTTTCTGGCGCTTGACTGGGTGACAAGCTCTGTGCGTCCGTTGTGGTTAAGATCAAAAGAGAGAACCTTTTCTAAGGAGCGCAGATAAGCGGCATCAAAACCGGAGCGCACATCTTGAATGGGATTGAGGTAGAGAGGGGCGAGTCTCTCTTGACTGGCAAGATGAACCACAATCTCCTCTTCTGCAAAAAGAGGTGTAACCAAAAGGAAAAAGAACAGAAACCACTTACTCATTGTGGCAATTGAGATACCAGACTTTTATGAACTTGTCAATGTAATGGAAAAGGTGTGTGTAGTCTCTCCCTTAAATTGATCGGTTAGAGGAGGTAGAAGTAGTTCAGATAGAGCGTGTTCTACGTAATTTTGATTGCGAGAACTGGCCGATTCTTTGATATGGACGTTAAGGATCATCCCAGACTGGTTCACAGTGAGAGCGAGTTTTACATTTCTTTTTTCGGGGAGTGTCAGGGCGTTTTCTAAGAAGGCAATGAGACGGTCTTGATAGGCAGCTTCAAATTGAAGCGCTTCGCAGGCAAGAGGACCGATGGATTGTGCGGTTTTTGTCGGTGTAGATATGGGTTTTGAGGTTTGGTCCAGCGAGGAGAGGCTTTGTTGCATCATGCGGACGAGCTCCTCTTTTTGTGGGTTGGCTTGCTTTGTTGGGGTTTGGGTGGCCGTCGGTTTCGGTTTGGCTTGCGATTTGGTAATGGGTTTTGGTTTCGGTTTGGTTTTTGGGGGAGTGGCGGGTTTCGGTTTGGGCTGTGGAGCAGGTTGAGAACGCGGAGGGGAAGCGGGTTGGGTTTGCTGGACTTTAGGCTTGGGCTTTTCTTCTTGTACGAGGTAGGTCTGTACACTCACAGCTCTGCGGGGCAGAGGTTTGGCCTTTGGAGGATGCAAGTAGATTAAACCGGCCAAAACGAGAAAGTGGACACAAATGACAGAGATGACAATTTTCATATAGTTGTAATCAAGAGTTCCTGGAGCTCATCTTCAATTTCTTTAACTGTTGGTAAAGTCGATTTTAGTTCTTCGGGTATAGCCTTTGTAAGCATGGCTTCATATTCCACTACACCCATTGGCCTGTTAATATGCCTAAAAGCGTATTCGGCTTT
>CAYGJC010000031.1:0-7039 GCA_964350245.1 uncultured bacterium
TGCTTGTTCCCCCAATCTTCATACAGCTTTTCGACATTTACAGCCGGAAAACAGATTTCAAACGCGCCGGCAGGAGCATCAACTCTTGGCTCAGCCGTGTATTTCGACCAAAGACCGAGCATGACACCGTTTTTCAACGCAAACATCACAAAGGTCGGCGACTCCTCAATGGGCTTTAAGTTAAAAATCTTTTGGTAAAACACACTACTTAACTGCGGGTTAGAGACAAATCACAACGTAAACCCTAGCGTAGGGCTAAACATATCTTCCTCCTATTTTTTAACACATGACACATATAGTACGTATACGTACTAATTTTTTTGTAGAGGCTATAGAAAAAGTGTATTGACCCTAACGTAACGTTATTATCTATTATTGAGGTATCCTTTAAAATCAAAGGGATATTGAAGGAGATTGTCAATGGTCTATACAGTCACGAAATTAGCAAAAATGTCTGGAATCAGTGTTCGGACCCTGCATTGGTACGATGAGATTGGTCTCCTAAAACCAGCCTACTACGGTGCCAACGGATACCGGTTCTATGCGGAAGAACAACTTTTAATTCTGCAGCAAATCTTATTTTTTAAAGAGTTGGGATTTGAGTTGAAGCAAATACGAAGAGTTCTAGGAAGGAGCGATTTCGACAAAATGGTTGCTCTAAGCTCACACCGTCAGGTGCTTAAAAAAAATTTAGTGCAAACCAGAAAACTAATTAAGACGATTGACAAAACAATCGAATATTTAAAAGGGACGAAGAAAATGAAAGAACAAGAAATGTTTTCCGGCTTTAGTAAAGAGCAACAAGCTGAGTATGAAAGGCAAATCGTAGAGCGCTTTGGTGAGCAAGGAAAAGCTCACATTGAAGAGAGCAAACAAAATGTACAAAAATGGTCCAAAGCAGATAAAGACAACCTCAATAAAGAATGGGAGCAAATTTGCCAGGACCTGACTATTTTGCTGAAGCAAAACGTAAAGCCCGAAGCAAATGAAGTCCAAAACGTCATCCGCAGACATTACCGATGGCTTAAAAACTTCTGGACTCCCAACAAAGAGTCCTATGCAGGCCATGGACAATTTATCGTAGATAGCGATCTTCGCAAAGCCTATGAGGTTTACCATCCTCTGTTGCCTGATTATATAGCAGCTGCCATCCAGGTATTTGCCAGCAAAGGGTTGGAGATATGCTAAGTCGCAATCTCACTCCTTAATGGCTGAATTCATCAATAGCTCTGAATGGTATCAGTCAGCACATGCCGAATTTTTCTTAAACTGTTGTAAATAAATTGACAACAGCTACAAAAAATAAGAGGGTGAGCGTGGTGCTCAAACGAATCTGTAGCTCAGCTTTGTTTGTGGTAGGATCCAACCAAACGGTTCCTTATGCTAACCCATGAAAAAATAGGCTCGGATAACCCTCGCAATAACGCAGCTCCAATTCTCCATACGCTGAGTTTGTATAGCGGCCTTCTAAATTTTGAACATATGTCGCTGCCTCCCCTGTTATCTCGTAAAGGGGAAGTACAGCGATTTTGGCTGCATACTGCAGCTTTTGCTCCGCCATCCATTCTTTTTCCTCAGTCACAAGTAGCTGATAAAAAATCATGTGAGTTAATACTGCTAGCAGATGAAAGTGAGCAGAATTTGTATTGTATAGAAGCGCGATTCCTACATTTTGATCGGGTAAAAATGCTGTCAATGAGACAAATCCCTCTGTCATTCCTCCATGGTACACTACCGTGCGACCTGCATAATCTCCCTCTTTCCAATCTAGCCCCAAAGGGCATGCTCTTTGCTTTTTTGAATAACTCCTACTTGACATTATCCTGTGCAATGCTCGCTTTTTCAGTTGGGCTATAGGGACTGTAGTCTACAGTCGACTCAACTCGAGTGATTTCCTCATACTCTCTATACGATTTTAAAGCGACGCCAGGCAGGCGATTGCTGCCTCTCTTCCTGACTGAATGGCTCCGTTAATTGAGGCCTCTCCAACAGCTTCTCCAGCTAAAAATAGACCATTTTGCTCGACTGCGTTTGTGGGTAGCTGACTCTGGTCAGGAAGCGCATGTGCAATGGAGATCTTTTTTAAACAGGTCAGACTACCAGTAGGGATCCCAAATAAATCACATACTTCTTCTTTCACATCCTCACTGCTAAGCGTGCTGACAGATAAAAGATCGTAACCTTTGGGAGCATAACTGGAAGCAATGTGATTGGGAAAGCAAATTGTTGTCAAAGCACTTTTCGCCTTGAGATAGAGGATGGGCTCTGTCCTGACTTGACCCTTTTTCAGTTGATAATAAAAAGTTGTACTCGAGCAACTCCGGCCTTGCTGGATAGGGATTAACTGACTTAAAGAGGGCCCATCGAGAGCCAAGATCACACGGTCGCCCTCAACACGCTTGCCATTTGATAAAGTAATGCTCGTGCTTGTAGCTCGTGCAACAACAGAATTTAAGCTTAGAGGACAACGCAACTGTCTACAGATCACATTAGGCAATTGCTGCATGCCCCCCTCTGGGAGCAACGCCTTACCAAAAGCAAAAAAGCGTAAATAGCGCTTAAAGAGTGAAGCATCTGCGGAGAGCTGCTCGTCAAGAAAAACGCCCCGAAAAAAAGGATATAAAAAACCTTCGACCAAAATTGGATCAATATGACAGCGCTCAATAAAAGCAGCTGTGCTCTCAGAACGTGTAGGAGTCAGTAAAAGAGGCAGTAGTTTGATAAAAGAGTGTTTCTTCAAGCAGGCCAGGGGGTGTCTCAGTGGATTGAGAAAGTGTCTCCATTGATCATGGTAAAAAGAACAGACACCCGACTGAAAACTCTTTAAATTTAAACTACTTAAATAAGGCTTGATCTCTGGATACGCACTCTGTATCACCTGAAAGCCGTGATCAAGCAAAAAACCCTTGTGTTGATCTGTTTTAACGCGTCCCCCCACCCGATCCGATCCTTCGAAAAGAGAAACGCTTGCTCCCTTTTTTTCGCTTTCCAAAGCGGCAGCCAACCCTGCAAGACCACCTCCAACAATGATGATGTGGGGGCGCGGTGCCATGAACCTCTTCACTTCGGTTGGATCGTGTTTGCTTGCTGCTGCAAGAATTTAGATTGCCAAATGCTCCAAAGCGGAGCCATTATCAGAGCCCCGACTGCAACTAGGTAGATCAACCAAATCAAAATCATCAGATGGGCAATCACTGTGATGATATTCCCAAGCCCCCATGCAATCGCTAGGAAAACAAGAAATTTGGGAAAAAGACGGCTATAGCAAAGTCCAACTACAATGAACCACAAGCCGGGTAGGCCCAGTGAGAGAGCGTAAATGGCAGGGTTTGCGACTCCGAATGCAATGATCACATGCTGAATTTCAGCAGACGAGTCAGCATAACTAGAGGCTAAGTGCGGGATCTGGGTAGCATCGACGACACTTTGAAACATACCGATACCCAAACCGATGAGGGCGAGTACAGAAAAGAGGGGGATGTATCCCTCGTGCTTGAGAGGGCGCATTGAATATAGAGCGAGGACAACTCCAACCATGGCAGCATTGGCGAGAACCATGAGGCTTTTGAGAAAAATAAAGTAGTAGTGATAAGACCTAAAATCTTTAAAATATTGAGCAGAGGCAATATAGCTAGCTATCGATGAAGGCGATAAGAAGGCACATAGGACAATAAGAATATAACAAACTCCCACGATCCAAGCGCATAAGGCTCCCACACGTAGCTGACTGGCTTTTCCAACTGAGGTTTCCATTTCTCTTACGTACCGCAAAAATAGAATAAATGTCTATGCATTAAGTCACTTTCCTAGACGCCGCCGCTTCGACACCGCACGCGCACCTCATCAAAACCCATGGCTTTAACAGCCATTTTTCGGCCAAAATATCCTCTCTTTTGTTTTTCCATCCACCTTGCTACACTGCTGGGGACCAGTCGGGAGCCCAAACAATGAGCGCTATAGGACACATTCATACACAAGGTTTTGATCTTAGATATCAAATAGAGGGATCCGGGCCGAATGTCTTAGTCATTGGGAGCTCCATCTATTACCCGCGCCTTTTTTCACCCTATCTTCGCCAGCACCTACGCCTCGTGTTTGCAGATATGCGCGCTTTTGCCCCTCCTCCCGAATCAGAACCGGCTTTGACCTTCGATCTGAATTTAATCTTAGACGACATAGAGTGTGTGCGTCAAAAGCTCAATCTGGGTCGGATTATTGTCATGGGTCACTCCGGAAATGCCTTTCTCGCCCTTGAGTACGCAAAAAAATATTCAGAACATGTTTCTCATGTGATCATGGTGGGAACAGGGCCCGATTTTAGCGATCGTAGCAAGGAGGCAGCCGATCGCTATTGGGAAAAGACCTCTTCGATTGAACGCAAAGCGGCTTTTAATAAAAGCCTTGAGCTTCATCCTGATGCGCACTACGAAACGCTTCCTTTAAATCAGCGGTTTGTTTGGAACTATGTGCGCCATGGGCCCCGCATTTGGTACGATTATCACTTCGATTCAACCTCCCTTTGGAAAGACGTACATGTGAATATGCCCATTTTCGACTACGTATGGGGCACTCTTTTTAAAGATCTGGATATTACCAAAGCCTTAAGAAGTTTCAACAAACCGGTATTTTTAGCTTTGGGACGGCATGACTTTATTGTGGCTCCTCCAGAATCATGGAACCCCATACGTTCACAGTTTAAAAACCTGACAATCTCTATCTTTGAGCAAAGTGGACACTCTCCTTTTTACGAGGAAAAAGAGCTTTTTGACACCAAACTCTTAACTTGGCTGGCTTCTCACTAAAAGATAACGTAAAAGGAATAGATAATGGGTGGTTCCATTGTATGCTCCTTGTTTGAATCGTTTCAGTATACCCTGTCCAGTCCAATTGGGGAACTACATCAGCAGATCAATAAGTAGGTGAGGTCGGTCAGATTTTTGAAGGATTTTTAGACTCTCACACTCAATTTTACTTTTTTTTACCGACATTAAACTATCTTTCAGATGAGTGCTTAAGGGTAGCTGTATGACTCGCCTGAGCCTTCCATCTTGTGTAAATGCGATCGTCTATTTCTTGAGGAAAAGGATGCACTTCATTTGACCAAGACCTCTCGACAAGTAATAAGGCCGCCAGATTATGGGCGTAAAAAATTGGATCAAGAAAGATCCAGCGCGTTGGATGATCTAAGGCAAAGTTGAAGCTTTCTTTTTGGTTTTGCACCGAATCTTTAGGGAATAAATGGCCATACTCATCATTACCCCCCATATTGATCAGAACTGTGTCTGCAAACAAATCAAGTGAAGAGAAGTAGCGAGATAGCATGCCCTCCTCGCCAGTAGCCGTAATAATAAAGTCTGCTTCCGCAATCACTTCACTATGCTCAAGGATATCGGAAAGCAAACGAGCCTTAAAGCCTCCTGCTCTGGCTCGCTCTACAGCGTCAAGACTGACATCTACTACGATTAACTCAGACGCAATTTCCTTAAGTTTTAAAGCGATCCCACTTCCAACATTCCCATATCCGAATAGAACATAATTTTTTCCACGATACTGACCATCAAAGAAATGCTGTAGGGCTCTATAAAATCCATCTGCTGTTCCATAAAACGTTTCAATTTTCTTCAGTTGACTACGATTAACTGACAAGACGGGAGCTGAGAGAACGCTTTTCTCATAAACAATCTCTCCTGAGCGAGTTAGCTCAACATAACCTAACCGAGGTGGAGGCCTATTCACAAGTTCAGCCCCACAGTCCATGTAAATATCAAAAACTTCACCTGGGAATATTTCTTGTGAGGGCCGGAATTCAATGCTTAATTCTTTGAGTAAATCAATCCCACTTTGCTCTGACTTTGGATTCGCAAACTGCGATCTAGAGACAACCACTTGAGCTCCACCCAAGTGGAGAACAGATGCTTTGATCGCAGAAATCAAATCCAGGGGAATACAATGATAAATTTTCAAGCCTAAGTAGGGCTTTTCTCTCTGAGCCCACTGCATTTGCTCCAAAAGAAACGGAATTTCTGGATGGTCTATCTTTTTCAAGATTTCTATCAGTTGAAATTCCTCAATGGACTCACTTGCACTCAGCTGTGCACAATCCTTGCTTCCCAAAAAAATGAGATAGGCAAACAAAATAAGCAAACACTTAGCGCTCATGTTAATCTCCTGTGCGAAAATAGGAGATCAATTTATCAAGATGCGCGCTGAAAAGAATCCGTAGGATCTACGGATTTTTATGAAGAAACTCTTTGCCAAGAGCCTGCCAAAGATGAAGAAGATCCAATTGGATCATTTGCTCTAAGCACTGTATTTTTGAGGAGAGCTGCAATTTTTGGAAGGCATTCTGAATATGACTCTCAACTGTTCGTGATGATACAAAGAAGATGTTCCCAATATTTCTAGCAGACATTCCCATCAAATAGAGGCTCAAACATTCTACTTCTCTTTTAGTCAGCCCAACTGGAAGACTCTGCTGGATTTTTTCGATGATCAATTTGGCATGATCAACTTGTTCTCCGCCGAAACACTCTTCTGGTTTGAGTTGATAACCAAGCTGATTAAAAATACCGAGTAGATCTACTTTGCAAAAGTAGCGATTCACTTTTCCCCTTTCAAAAAGAAAAACCGCCTCTCCTTCGTATTGAATTTTCTTATGAGTGGCTTCCACTTCTCTGAAAATCCCTAGGTGCGTTGCTTGACACTCCCAATGGGTTATGATGGTATTTGGATAGTGTTCAATTGCATAGCGAGAGATCACCTTATCAGGAAAGGCTGTGCACCATGATTGATGAATTGCGAGCATGCTCTCTAAACCGATTTTATTTCCAAAAGGACTACTGAAAAGTGCATTTTCAGCAAAATAGGAGAAAACAAACTTTTGTTCTACAGGCCTTGGATCCCAAAGGTGGTTTAAAAACACCTCGATTTTTTTTTCTTCCGTTTCCATGACTTATATCACCAGAAATTAGAGCACTCAATACGGGGTGTGTTGCACAACCTCCAGTTTAGCTGATTGGCGAGCCCTCCCCCTGCTCGT
>CAYGJC010000032.1:0-6108 GCA_964350245.1 uncultured bacterium
TCTGTTTTCCGGCTGTAAATGTCGAAAAGCTGTATGAAGATTGGGGGAACAAGCAGGTAACGATTGCGTAAAAACCCACTGATATGAACTTTGGACGTACATTTGTTATTCTAGATCCCGATGGCCATAGAATTCGTATATACAAACTCCATGAGCAATAATGAATTTTGAGGAAATCAGTGTTCACGACACCCCTGACCGAAGTCCGGGGTTTCTTTTGTGGCATGTCAGCACAATGTGGCGCAGCTCGATTGAAAAAGTGCTTCAGGCTCTTGGCCTGACGCATCCTCAATTTGTGATTTTGGCAACACTGGGATGGTTGACCCGAAAGGGGGATCGTGTCACCCAAGCTGCAGTCGGTAAATTGGCGGGACTTGATCCTAATACGGTTTCTCAAGTCATCCGCGGACTGGAGCAAAAGGGGCTGATCAGGCGTGAAAAGAGCCTGGATGGAAGGGCAAAAAATCCTCTTTTAACAACAAAAGGCGTTGAGACGTTAAAAGTGGCTTTGCCTGGGGTCGAGGCACAAGATGCGGAGTTTTTTCACGAGCTATCCTCCAAAGAGTTGGGAAGTATGATCTCACTTTTTCAAAAGCTAACTCCTTTGAGAGAGTAGATAGGAAACAATTGACCGTTAAATGGCCGTATTCGCCGAATACGGCCAAAATAGCTTGAAAAATGGCCGTATTCCTGATAAAATGGCCGTAATGAGCTTGCGTGACAATAAAATGGCCGTATTAAGGCAGCTAGGGTTGGAATCAGAGCCAATCAGCTTATCTGTTTTGCTGGTTAAGCTAGGAAGCGGTTTTAAAGAACGTTCCGTGAGAAGATGGCTGAGTTTGCTGGTTGAGGAGGGGACGGTAAACAAAGTAGGCCAAAAGAAGGGAACCAAGTACATTGCGGTTGGGCGATCGGCTGAATTAAACAATGAAGTGAGTAGTTGCTTCAGTTTTGGAAGTTTGGAAGCAATTGAGGCAGTAAAGAGACCTTTGTTTGAGCGGCAGCCTGTTGCTTATGCTGAAGATTGGTTTGATCGTTATCAGCCTAACTCTAATTACTACTTGAGAGAATCCCTGCGTGAACAGCTCATGGCACTCGGACAGAGGGCCAACGCTCATGATCCGGCGGGTACTTATGCGCATCAGATTTTTAATCGGCTGATCATAGATCTCTCTTATAATTCATCGCGATTGGAGGGGAATACCTATTCGCTTCTGGATACCGAGCGTCTCCTTCTCCATGGCGATACAGCTGTGGGCAAGCTAGACGAAGAGAAGGCAATGATCCTGAACCATAAGGAAGCGATTCGCTACCTTGTAGATAATGCTCCCAGAATAGAGATTAATCGCACTGTCATTTGCACAGTGCACTACCTTTTATCTGACGGTCTTGTCGAACCCTTCGAAGCGGGAAAAGTGCGTAAGCATGGTGTGCGCATTGGGGGATCGACCTATATTCCTTTCGAGGATCCAAAAAAGCTGGAGCAACAGTTAGATAGGATTGCGCGTAAGGCGGCATTGATTGATAATCCTTTTGAGCAAAGTATTTTTCTTTTGGTGCATGTAAGCTATTTACAGGCTTTTGCTGATGTGAACAAACGAACAGCGCGCCTCTCGGCAAACATTTCTCTGATCAAAAACAATCTCGTTCCGCTCGCGTTCAGCGACGTTCGCGCAGATGACTACATATCGGCAATGATTGCAATTTATGAATTAAGAGATGTGCGCCCACTTGTAGACCTCTATGTCTATTCTTACATGCGTACTTGTGCCGCGTACGACTCGACCGTTAAAGCCATGGGTTTTGATGAGGTGCGCGTTCGGCACCGTCAGAGACGGCGCCAAGTTGTCAGAGATATTATCTTAAACTATCTAACAGGTGAAAGGATGCAGCATTTTGTGGATAGCGAAGCGCGTTCACAGATTCCGGAAAACGAGCGTCAGGAGTTTATCAAAGATGTTCATGAAGATCTTGAACAGATGGATGAAGAGCGACTTGTGGGGCTTGGAGTGACCCTCGATCAGCTCAGAGAATGGCAAAAATACAACTTATAAAAAACGTATGTCCACTATGCACAAAGTTATCATCGTCGGAGGAGGCCCTGTAGGGCTATCGGCAGCCGTCTGCTTGGCTCACCAAGGTATTGAGTCCGTACTAATTGAAAAGCATCCTCGCACAACTAATCATCCCAAGGCAAGAGGGGTGAATGGCCGTACGATGGAGTTATTTCGCCTGTGGGGTCTAGAAGACCAGATGAAACACTATCAAATGCCTAGAGAGGCTTTTCGTTTCACGTGGATAGAAGATTTTCAGGGAGAAGAAATCACTCGAGTTGAGTCGACTGTAGACTACAGCCCCTATAGCCCAACTGAAAAAGCGAGCATTGCGCAGGATGATGTTGAGCAGGAGTTATTCAAAAAAGCAAAGAGCGTGCCCTTGATTGACCTGCGCTTTAACGTAGAGATGACTCATGCGACCCAAAGTGATGAACACGTTGCCGTGGAGATTCTCAACAGAGAAACAGGGCAAAAAGAAACGCTTCTTTCCCACTACTTAATTGCAGCTGATGGAGCCAAGAGCCCTTTGAGAGAACTGTTTGGAGTAGAAATGGAGGGAGCAGATCACTTAGGGGTGTTTTGTAACATTTACTGCGAAATGGATCTCGATCAGTATGTTGAGCACCGTCCCAGCGCAGGCTTTATGTTCACAAGGCGCGATGTGCTGGGTACGTTTGTATTATCCAAAAAAGGTTACAGAAACTGGCTCGTCGGAGTGCGCATCGACTCCAATCCCGATTTGAAAAAAGAGATGTTCACGGATGATTTTTGTGTCGAGTTTGTAAAAAAAGTGATCAATGATCCTAAGGTTGAAGTACGCTTGATCAACAAAGCCTTTTGGACGATGGCGGCCCTGATTGCGAAGCGGTATCGAGTGGGCAGAGTTTTTTTTGCAGGGGATGCTGCACATCGCTTTCCCCCAACAGGCGGTTTTGGAATGAATACCGGCATTCAAGATGTGCATAACTTAGCTTGGAAGCTGGCTAGGGTGTTGAAAGGGCACGCGGATGAGGCGCTTTTAGATACCTATTTTACGGAGCGTGTCCAAATTGCCCAAACCAACATGGCCTGGAGCATTGAAAATGCTAAGCGGTTTCAGAAGATCTTTGAAGCATTAGCAAACAATGACTTAGCTACTTTTTCGGAGGGGTTAAAAGATCAAGCGCATCATATCAACAATATTCTGCTGGATCTGGGTTTTGTGTATGGAAGTGAGTACCAGAACGAGAAAGAGTATAAGCCCTCCGCTCAGATAGGAGCGAGAGCGCCTCATTGTTGGTTGCTGAAGGGAGAAAAACAAATCTCTACACTAGATTTGTACCTGGATCAATTTGTTTTGGTGTGCTCTCCGGAAGCGCACTATTGGTTGGGTCAATTCCGCGGATTGCCTTGTCGCATTGTGACGATAGGAGAGGGGGGGGAGTATCTGGATAAAAATCATGATTTCTTGGAGAGGTATGCGCTTTCAAAAAGCGGGGCTGTTCTGGTGAGACCTGATGGGCATGTGGTGTGGCGTGGAAACGATGAAAAAGGAACTCTAGATGTTCCGCACCTCTTTTTAGGGGGGTAAGTTCAAATCCGTTTTGAAGGCGATGTCCACCACACCTTGGGGTTCAAATAGGGCTATGAAGTGCTTGTACATTTCAGATCTTTCCTTACTTCCGGCAGTTTTCAAGAGTAACTCCTGGCTGTAGATAGCAATATCTTCTACAATGCGTTCATGCCGGTAATAAGCTAAAGCGAGTAGATTGATTTTTGTTTTTCCGTAACCCATGTAAAATAGCTCTTCCTCGGATGGCTGATTCCAAACGTTTCCAACGCCACCTCCAATAAACATCAGGTCACGCTCTTTTGGTGCAAAGATGGGATCATCCCAATCCACTAAGTAGATTACCGTATTTCCATTCAACAGCACATTACCCGCATGGATATCAGAGTGGCACAGCACACATTTGGGCGCATCTTTCTTAAGTGCTTTGCCAAACTGCTCAGCCCGCTCTACCAGTCGCTGAATGTCCAGCAAGTTCTGTTTCATGAACTTTTGTAGCTTTAAAGCTATTTCATCACCAGTAGGCTCAGCATTCACGTGCGCATAGATCGATCGAACAATTTCTCGCCACTTTGTTGAATAGTCTTCGCGTCGGATCCGGGCTTGCGTGGATTGCGGCACTTTAAGGTCGTGGATTTGCCTCAGTGTTTTTCCAAGCTGAATCCATTGCTCATCTGTTAAGCTGCGGTGGAACCCATCTTCTCCATCCACAAACGGGTACACAATGAGAGTATACTCCTCAATAGGCTGAGTGGGCTTACCCTGAAGTGTGGGGATAGCAGGGATAATATGCTGAATTTCAGTGCTAAGCAAAAGCTCCGTGATCTCAACACCGGTATCATGATGGTGACCCTGTTTGAGTTTTATAAAATAGGTCATTTGATCCGGTGTTTGCGCTTGATATACTGTTGCGTTTGTATCAGCGCCTTGAAGAAGGTGTATAAGAGAGGTGGCTTCGATGCCATAATAGGTCTTGAGGCAGTTGATAATGGCTAAATCTGGTAGGGGGCTCTTCTCTAACATTTATCATTCTGGAATCAGGTTAGTAGCCATTTCCACATAGGAATGATTGTGATCTGAAAGCCGTCCACTTTCATTGTATCTTGCTCATTTTCTGTCAGAATGCATCCACTTTTTAAATTATAGGCGACCATCGCCTCAATAAGTCCATCGATTTCACGCTTTTTTACCTCTGCATTAGAGAGATTCGTCGTCACTTGGATGGCCTCGATGATCTGATTTCCTTCTCTAATGACAAAGTCACACTCTTTTTGGCCTTTGTGAAAATAGACTTCTTTTCCGAGCATTTTTAAGTGGAGAAAAACAATATTCTCTAACAGGCGCCCTCTATCTTCGCTGATACGGAATCCGGTGAGACGGATAAGAGCAGGATCGATCATATAACATTTTTTGTTGTATTGAATCTGTTTTTTGAGAGAGTGGCTATAACGATTGACAAAAAAACATAGATAACACTGTTCTAGGTGGTTGCAATAATTTGTAATCGTGTGAGGGCTACTGAGACCCACAATTTTACCAAGTTTTGTATAGCTAAATTCTTTTCCGATATTACTGGCAAAATAATAGACTAATTCGCGTAGTGGTTTTTCATTATTGATTTTGTACCGAGTAATGATGTCGCGATAGAGGATACCCTCAAATAGATCTTTTAAATATTCGGGCTTTTCGAACTTTACATAGTCGGGAATACCGCCATTTTTCAGGTAGTTTGAAAAATAGTGTAACACGATACCCGTATCATTTGTAGATAGAGCTTTTTTGGAAAGCACGTCTGGATTTTTATGCAGGACAATTTCCTTGAAAGAAAGAGGGTATACTTCAAACTGAATGTATCTACCTGTCAGATGGGTGCCCAACTCTTTACTTAGTAGTTTTGCATTGGATCCGGTGATATAGATTTTTTTTCCTTGCTCATAGAGTCTGCGTACAAACCGTTCCCACCCTTCGATATTTTGAATTTCATCGAAATAAAACGTAGATTGTTCACCAAACATTTCTATTAGAACTTCCAGCAACATTTGAAAATCTTCGACCTTGAATTGCACCAGGCGTTCGTCGTCGAAATTTAAGTAGTAGTCCGATTTTGCCAGTTCTAGTTGTAACAGGCGTTGAAGCGTTGATTTTCCTGATCTTCTGATCCCGCTGATAATAATAATGCTCGGATCATCCACAAAACGTTTCAGGTTATCAGTCAGAGTACGCATAAAAAAATCTTTAGGAAGTCTATATTCCTGCTGGTCTGCAATAACTTGCTTGAGTACCTCTCGTTCCATTTTCCGTTCCTTGGCTTTTACCCCATTATAAAGCGTAAACCGTGCATTGTCAATGCATGGTTTGGGGTGAAACTGTGTATTATCAACACACGGTATTTTGGTTGAGAGGAAATGAGAGTTCATTTACCTTGCTGCTCGATTATTAAGAGGAAGTGTAAGCGTCTAATGAGGACATCTTTTTAAGAAGAGTCTTCTCGTGCTAAGAGCC
>CAYGJC010000033.1:0-5891 GCA_964350245.1 uncultured bacterium
GAGTGAAGCTGTTGTTGTTTTAAAATTCGAACAGCTTCCTCAAACGTCTCCTTATAAACAGTTAGAAGAGGACCATCCTCCTGTGGGAGGGGTTTATGATTTCTGATAAGATAATGAATTTTGCCCTTGATGAGTTGCAAACCCAATATTTCATTGGGATTATTTTCAGAGGGTTTTTCTCCGATGATGGAAATGTGGATTATGTCGACTGAAGCAGGGAATGATATGAATGAACTTTTACTTTCTTGTTTCGAATTGATTATTTCTAGCAAATAATTAGTACTTTTCACAATCAAAGGTCTTGCTTTTTGAATATCTAATCTTCCTTTATACCTAAAAGTTATCTCAATCGAATTGATTTTCTTGTCGATTGTACATCCTCCCCCTGTTCCAACCACTTGAAGGTCTTCTTTCCGCATCTGTTTTGCCAACTGAGAAAGAATACGATCAGATATCTTATCACACTCACCACGTGGGTCAGAGCAGCAGCTGAAAAAACATAACAAAACCAAATAGATAATAATTTTCATTAGTTGGACAACAAATCTTTGTAGTAATTTACTTCAAACAAAATAGATTCTTCAAACGTTTTACTTTGAAAAGAGTGGTCATGCAAGTCTGCAGTCGGATGCGAGGGTAACACTTTAATGGTATCACGATTTTTCCACCTCTCTTTCCACCTGATCCAGGGAATAGCATCCCTCCAGAGATGCGCTTCATAATGCCTGACACTATGACAGAGATCCCGTGAAATATAATCTGCTGGTGCAATTGCCACCACCCGGATATTTTTTCTCCTCTCTTCAGAATATTCGATCAGTGCTTGTTTGGTCGAGATCGCTCCTCCACTTGTACAAAAATGCAACAACAAAGAGTCAGGCACTTTATCAAATTGTTCATTCCAAGCCTGATGAATCACTCTAACAGCATCGGTAACGGTCCCCTGGTACCCCATCCAGCACCCCAGCAGGTCCACCATCGTATTACGCGATCCTCTATACATACCATGAAGGTTATAACCTCCAGAAAGATCCGAAAGATGGATTAAGTTCTCCGTTGCTTGCTCTGGGATATTGCGTATCCCATTACAAAAACCAATCCACGCTCCTTCCGGAAGATCCGGACGTCCTGGCAGATTATAGATATGAGATTTATGGGTAAAGCTCGATTCAAATTGACTGAAATAGGGATCTATACGATTGGCTCTCAATAGAGTGGAATAGGAAAGACCGGGAAAGTCTAAAGCATCCCAGTCGTACATATACTCTCTGAGTCCATAGAGGTCAAAGCGTGTTAGAGGACAATTGGAAACGTAAGCATAGAGATTGGGTCCATTTTCTAGCCCCTCAGGATCTTGAGTAATCCACTTACCCAGAGCAGGAAAGTAGTATCGTCTACCAAAAAAGAGTAGGCCGGTCTCCTCTTCGACTCTTTTACTTGAAAAACGCCAAGGGGAAAGGGTGCCTCCTGTTAACTCTTCCCCAAAAGCAGTGTACCGATAGCTTTCAATGGCCTGTTGGGCCTTAGGATCGACCAAGGCAACCACACACCCTCTGTGGTCATGGATCGGCACATATGTTTTTCCCTTTAACTCATAAAGGACAGCCGCGCCAATTTCCGCGCCAAGACCTTCTCCTAATACACGCAGTTGCTCAATTGTATCTCGGTCAGAAAAAGCGCCGATTTCATTGTCTCCATCCCAGAGATAGCGCTCTGAATGAATCTGTTTGCCTTTGGAAAAGACCTGTTTGCAAAGACGACGATGAAAGGGATCATAGGTGTATTCGACACGCTGAGTGCCTTTTTCAAGAGTAATGAGTCTGTCTTGGGTATCATAGGTATAGTGCCACTCACCATCAAAAACCAGGTTGCCATCTAGATCATATTCATAGGCTGTACGGCCATCATGTAGGGTTTGACAGAGTGCGTTGACTTCGTGAGGAAACTCATCCTTTTGCAAGCGGTTATGAAGAGAATCAAACTGATAGGAGTGCTCATTTTCTGAAATGAGTTGATTGTGATCGTCATACTTATAAGAACACTCTACCTTACCTAAAGAATCTTCGTAGGTGTAATGAAGTAAATTCCCGTTTGGATCATACGCTTTTTCGGAAAATTGCGCTTGATAGTAGGGCGATTCAAAAACTTGCCAACGCGAAAGAGGATCTCTGTTAATGGAGATCTGACCAAGCTGATGAGGTAAAGTGGCTAGGTTGAAGTTTCCCTGGAGGTCTCTTTGTTCATAGACAAAATGTGCATTATGACGGCTGGCTGCGTGCAAATAAGCGCCCTGATAAGCGTATTCGATGGAAGAGGTATCAGGAAGGGTTAAGGTAACTCTTCTTCCTTGTGTGTCGAAGCTGTTTAGTACTTTTAACCCATTGGCAAGTGTTTCTTCTTCCATGTCACCAAGTGCATTGTAAGCACGTGTGGTTTTCTTCTTCGTAACTGCATCATAAATAGTAATCGGTCGATCGTTCGAATCATAGAGATAGCGATAGTCAAAATCAGAAGAGAAATAGCGTGCGAGTCTCCCTAGATCATCCCATTCGTGATGGATCTCAACACCACTTGGTTTTTTTATTGTGGCAAGACGCCCCCTTGCATCGTAGAGATATTGAGTCTCTTTTTCACCAGCTTCAACAAAGCACTCAAGACGCCCCATAGGCCCGTACTCCCATTGGTGCGAAATCGTTTTGAGCGGGGTTGTTCCATCAAAGACTATGTGACTCAACTGTATGAGCTTTCCATTTTTATTGTAGTGATTTAGAGACTGAGAGATGATTTTACCGCTTCGGTTGAGCTTGCGTATTTCCGACTCCCTACCACGTGTGTCATAAACACGTACTGTTTGAATGCCATTTGGATCAGTATTTGTTTCTGTATGCTCTTTGCCATATTTGTAGGTGTAGGTTGTGCCAAAGCCTAGAGGATTTTTCTCTGAAAGAGGCTTCCCAAACGTATTATAAAGTGTCTCATACGCGCCCTTGGAATTGATGAGGTGCGTTCGGTTTCCTGAAGCATCGTAGGCGTATTCTTCTTCAAATTGCAGTTTCCCAGAACTGTCTAGAATTTGTTTTGCTATGACCCGGCCTGCATTGTCGTAGGTCTCAATGATTTGATAGTCTCCATTATCCGTTCTCGTTAGACGACCCAGAGAGTCATAGGCATAAGATGTCTTTTTGGTATCTGTCTGCTCAGCAATTTTCCTGCCACAAAAATCATATGTAAACGTGGTTGTGACTCCCTCACCATCGGTTTCAGATAACCGGCAAAAGGGAGAGTAAGTAGATTGAGTGGTTTTGAGAACCTCTCCAGCAGAAGAGTAGACAGTTATATCTGTGGGGCGATCAAAAAGATCATAAGTATAGACTGATTTGGCTCCGTTCTTATCGACATGAGTGGCTATGGTGCCTGTAGAATTGTAAGTGAAATGCTCCTCTCGTCCATCAGGGTAATAGATCGCAGTAGGCTTACCTTGAAAATTGTAGGTGGTGCAGGTTTCATACCCTTCTCCATCGATTTTTTTGGTGGCATTACCTAAAACATCGTATTCATTCTTCTCAATGGAACCATCTGGATGGTAGACTGTGGTCACTCTACCCAGTACATCGTATTCAAAGCAGGTTTCATTTCCGCACGCATCTGTTTCTGCTATTAGCTGCCCAAGACGGTCATATTTTTTCTCAATCGTAAGAGTAGATCCATCGGCTTGCCGATCCGAGATGCGTATGGGGCGGTTTGCTTGGTCGTAAACGATCTCTTTGTACTGGTCTGGATTCGGCCCTGTAATCGAAGTGAGGTTATGATTGGCATCATAAGTAAAAGAGGTGCAATTCCCTAGAGGATCGGTAGTGGAGGCCAGTCGCTCTTGATCGTCATAAGTATTGTGGATTGTGTAGCTGTATTGGTTACTTGCATCATAGTGCTTTTCTCTCAGTATTTTGCCAAAAGGTGCATAGGTATAGATGACTTTTTTAAGGAGTATTTCTTGACCAGTTGCATCGATTGTTTTTTCCAAAACCTCTTCAGGGAGTCCATAACAGGGAAGACTTTGCTTAGGCCTGACCTCAGTTATTCTCCTATAGGTGACACCCTCGAGATCGTCTTCATCTAGGCTTGAGCCATCGTCTTGGATGGTTTTGATGCAAATAGCGCAGTCATCGTAAGTGTGAAATGTGCGTTTTACAATCTTATCTGCGTCGTAGACGAGCTCAGCTGTAAGCAAATTTGTACCAGGGCGATAGTGAAAGCGTGAGACAACACCTTCTCGATCACTTTCTGAAAGTTTAAGGTTGAAGCCATCTTCTGAATAGGTACGTTTAACGGTATGCCATGCTTTGCCATCTCCTATTCTCTCCTCAACGGGGTTTTGGTTTGCATCGTATGCATATTCAGTGATGCGCACAGGGGTATCTTGTGCGTCAACAATCGTTTTACGCACACAGTTTCCTGTAGCAGCATCCCAGTCCATGCGTTCTGCCCGATAGACTTTGTGGTTGTCAATGGTTACAATCGATTGAAGACGTTTGTTTGGATCAAAATGGTAATCAGTCATGTTGCCTTCGGCATCAATGACTTGAGTCATATAACTTAGATAAATATAACGTCCAATGGGATGCATTTCACCTTTGGGACCAACAGGAGCATACTGGGCAGCTACCTTGCCCTCGGTATTGTATTCTGTTTTGAGAACTCTTCCCTCGGGTTTATCAATTCGGTTGATCCATTGATTTTGGTAGTTATAGAAAACAGAGGGTTTATTTGGGGTGTTTACTGAATGGAGCAAGATAGGTGTTGAGCCTTGATGATGCATCGAGGCTTGCCTTCCATCGCTTCCGGTAACACGAATTCCCCGAACATCCTCTCGCTTATCTTTATCGTAGTGAAAAACGATGGAACCCAAGACCTTGGTCTTGTTTGCATTATAAGCCGTAATCGTCTCAATCAGAGGGAGCTTGGGATACAGTTTGGTCTTTTTCCATCCCGTATAGGTGTACCTAATTACATTCCCATTCGGCCTGATCTCTTCTTGAATAGGAAGCGGGTAGGGAGTCCAAATATCAGGCCAGTACCAGATGGATTGAAGATTAAATCCCCGACGATGAGTTTCTGTAATGATCGACATCCAGGGAAACTTAGCGGTCTCGAAAAAACGAATTCGTCCACTTCCGTCTGTGGCTTTACCCACCCAACGAAAGATATCTTTCTCTTTCTTGTCTCGAGCTTTGCGGTAGTAGATTTTGGTATTTAAAGGGTGAGATTGACCCGTTGGATTAAAATTAGCATACCCGCTTGGAACATCGAATGTAAAACAACCGGGTTCACCTGAGGGTTTGTAACTCGTAATACTGCCATCAAATTCACCCAGTGAGGCAAAAATATCCTGGTCTGACAATTCAAAATTAGCAACTAGAAAAGACTCAGGGTTATAACGCCACCCTCCAGAACGTGGTTCATAAACGCCTGTGTGGCTATAAAACCTCCGTACAGACAGAGGTTCTGCTCCTGCAACAACAAGATCTGCTTCTTCTTCGATTAGGTCGCCCGTAACAGGGTTTACGTTTGGGGTAATCTTATAGGGAGTGGAGGTTTGGAAATAGTTTTCCCTAGTTTTCACATCCTTTCGCTGTGTCATCTGAGGAATTGGGAATGGCTCCTCTGCACAGAGCGGATAAAAAAGTAATAGAAGGACAACAATCCGTTTCATCTCTTTTCTCCATTGAGCAACTGAATGAAGGATAGGTTTAAAGAATTGTTAGATTTTTGTTAAGAAAAATAAGTTATCAAAAGCAGATGTACGCCATTTTGGTAAGGATCACTTAGAGAGGCAGTTCCTAAGAAGGCGCGCATAGTGTGGAGCGAACTTCTTTTGGGTAATCGCCCAGTGA
>CAYGJC010000034.1:0-5395 GCA_964350245.1 uncultured bacterium
TCGCCGAAGCTACGCAACGGCTCGCCTCTATGAAGAGGTTGCGCAACACACCCTGCCTAATATGACAAAAATCGAATTAGAAGAGCGGACAATGATTTTTTGAAAAAAGGATTTTTTATCAGATTGCATCCTTAAGCCTTTTGTTTAACTATACTCTCGAAATACCAATGGCAGTGCTTCTGTAATGTCTGTGGCAGTCATGCAATAAGAGGTAAGCTCATCTGCGGCATACTCACCTGCAAGAGCGTGTGCCTGCACACTTAAGAGCGCCGCCTTTAGTGGATCGCCTATCTGCGCTAAAAACGCGGCGACAATACCTGTCAAAACATCGCCACTTCCCGCTGTGGCCATTCCTGGATCCCCATGGGCACAAAGGTGAGGCTTGAGACCCGGATGAAGGACAAATGTAGGTGCTCCTTTCAAAATCAAGGTCACTTGATGCGCATCAACATATTCCTGGCTCTTTTGTAAAAGCTCATGAAAAGGAATGGTCCCCTCCACTTTGAGAAGACGTTTCATCTCACCATGATGGGGGGTTAATACAACTTCAGGCGGAATAGGAAGACTATGATGCGCAATCAAGGTGAGCGCGTCTGCGTCAATCACACAAGGACGGTCAATGGCGGGCAACACTTTTTTCAGCAGTTTTAACGCAGCGTGAGAAGTTCCTAGCCCAGGGCCAATAAAGAGGGCTGCAGCGCGCTCAAAAGCCTCCAACACGGTATGAATATCTCCCTCCTTATATCCCTGACGAATCACTTCATAAGGGGCAAAGGCAAGCTCACTTTCCATTCCAGCAGGATGGAGCAATCGTACGATGCCCGCACCGGCTCGTAGAGCTGTGAAGCTAGACATAATAGGTGCTCCGGGCATCCCGGTCGCGCCTCCTAAACCGACAACATATCCAGCCTGATACTTGTGTCGATTCCGGACAAGGGGAGGAAAAAAAGCCTGCATCATCGGCTCGTCAATGAGAGTGAAGTCGGCATCCGCTTGATCGATGCGTTCGCTTCCTAAGCCAAAATCGTAGATTGAGATTTTTCCCACATAATTCCACGCCTCTCCTACAAAGCATCCCGTTTTGGGAAGCCCCAAAAAAAGAGTCTCAACTGCATCTATAGCCACACCACCGATTGAGCCGGTCGTGCCATCGATGCCCGAAGGCACGTCAATCGCAATAATCGGGATTCCCGATCGATTGGCACTCTCAATCGCACGCCGATATAACCCCGTCACTTCACCATGAAAACCGGTGCCAAGAATGCCATCTAATAAAACTTCTGCCTCAGAAAAGTCGATATTTGATGACTCTTGGACATACTCGATCAGACCCCCTGCATCGACAAACCGTTTACTTTGCAGTTGGCAGAGAGGAGAGCTCTTCTCGAATGAGGCAAAAGAGAGCGCATGCACATGAAAACCTCCTTGAAGGAGGATCGCACCGGCCACATATGCGTCGCCCGCGTTGTTTCCCGAGCCGCACAATAAGGTGATATCAGGCTTTAGATGATAACGACCTATAAAGCTCTGCACGTGCCCAGCAACGCCTGCCCCGGCTGAATTCATAAACTCCTCCTCAGAAGCTCCCTGACTGTAGGCAAGTTGCTCAATTCTAGCCATTTCACGTGCTTTGACTACTTTCATACTCATCCTTCTGTTTCGTACCAAAAACGTTCCACGGTAAAGAGATCCATTGGTTCGTTATGATCGACAATCCCAAGTCTTTCAAAAGCCCGACGCGTGATGTGCTCCATTAGAAACACATGCGCTTTATAGGCGCCAGGTGGATAGAGCACTCCGACAGCATCTACGCCTAAACTCAGCATCCCTTCTCCTAAAATCAACAAGCCAACTAAAAGGCGTACTTTTCTTTGTGTGAGTTGTTCTTCCTCTACAGACTGGATATGCCCTAAAAGATAGTGGAGAGCAAGCGCTATGTTGGCAAAGAATGAGCCTGCAACAACTACGGTTTTAAATGCAGCATACAGAAGATGCTCGGCCATGCCGGCTGCATAGGCAATAGTAGACTCTTTAGCGCCTTTAGCCCGCTCCCAATTAGATGCGAGATGGTGGGCATGATTGGTTAAAGCCAAACCAAAAATAAAAGTATCAAATCTGTCTACTAGTGCTGAGTTCATAGACCTGGTTAGGTTGATCCTCTTCATCATAGCCAACAGGAGGGATGACAAAAAGAGTTTGTATCGAATCCAAATTTTCTACAACAGGAATGGCCTCTATTTCGTAGGTATACCCTCCCTCACGCAAGGGGAAAACCTTTGTGACCTCAGCAACGGAGAGCCCGGGCGGGAAGACTCCATCCATGCCGGTCGTCACAAGCACATCATTCACTTGAATCAACGGCCTATCCCCCACAAGTTCTTGGGCAGGCCCCTCTTCATCAGGAAAGTCATAATTAAACCCAATGCCGCGGAGTGTATGATTTGAACTCCGCCAAAGGGGTGTTCCCGCACCCTGTAAAATTCCCTTAGCCAAGTACCACCCCTCCCCCTCTTCCGATAAGCGCTCTTTAAACACTGACAACGTACGCCGCAACGCACTTTGCTCCTCTTTTGAAAGGGGAAGATCATGACGGAAGCTCAGATGACGCAAAACAGGATGGATATACTCAACCAACAATCGATTTTGTACATGACCGCGCACAGCGCGCACAGCTGGTTTTAATCCCACATCCGTGATCAAGCGTACGCGAGATTGTTTTTTACCGACGTAGTCAATCACACCGACAAGAGACTGCCCCACAATAACAGGGCTATTTTTTTGGATGCAGGAATCAGTCAATGCCCCGACGTTGATCCAAACGGAACTGGACCAACTACCCGGATCACGGTAGATGACCTGTGCCGGTATGGCTTTATTATGGACAGAAACTGTATGATCAAGAAAAGAGCGTAGCTTGTCGATCTCAATGTGGAGTAGGTGATTTTCAGCTCTCAACCGCTCACACTCAGAATCTTTGGAAGCACTGCTTACCACTTTGAAAGCAGGTGAAAAGAAAGCAAAAAGTTTTCCGCGCAAGGAACGGGTAAATAAGGGAGGCAAGCTCAGGAGGAGAAAAAGAGCGCCTAACAAAAGAAGATATTTTTTGTACGGATATCTACGCATAAGAGGTCACGGCAAGAATGGCTTCTGCTACGTATGACACATTTTGTTGATTCAATCCAGCTACATTAATACGGCCATCGGGGGGAAGATAAATCCCATAGTCAGCAATCAAGCGTTCGACTGCATCTGCGTTCAATCCCGTGTAGGAAAACATGCCCAATTGTGTTGCTAAGCAGTCAAAACGATCCGTTTGTGTCGCTAAAAGAGAGACCAAAGTGCTCCGCATTTCATTAATGCGCTCATACATACTCCTCAGCTCATCTCTCCACATTTTTTTGAGCTGCTCATCTCCCAAAATGCGTGCAACGAGGCGCGCGCCATGGCAGGGCGGATTTGAATAAAGTCCTCGGATGACCATTTTGAGACGAGATCCGACTCGCTTTGCTTCTCCTTCGGAGGCGCACACGATGTAAAGAGCTCCTGTTCGTTCGGCATAGAGGCCGAAATTTTTCGAATGCGAAACAGCCACTGTGCATTGTAAACCTGCTTCCACAAAAAGACGCACCGCAGCAGCATCTTTTTCAGGATCCCCCCCAAAGCCTTGATAGGCAAAATCGAAAAAGGGAAAAAGTCTCCGTGACTCGAGCCGTTCACAAAGTGCTTTCCACTGCTCAACGGACGGGTCAAAACCCGTTGGATTGTGGCAACATCCCTGCAAAAGGACAAGACTTCCCTCAGGCATATGATTGAGTGATTCATAAAACGCTTCAAAATGAAAACAACGCGCTTTTGCGTCATAGTAAGGGTACGTTTCTACTTCCAACCCCGCATCGGCAAAGATACGGTTGTGATTGGCCCACGTTGGGTCTGAGATAAAGATACGCTTACACCCATGGAGATGCATAAATGCGCTTCCCACTCTAAGAGCTGCTGTCCCACCCACCGTTTGGGCGCCATAAATCCGTTCACTTGGTCCACCGAATACCAGCTGCTTCGCCGCCTCGACATATCCCGGATCCCCATCAATCGGAAGGTAATCTTTACTTATTTCACTTGTGTACAGCTGCGCTTCGGCCTGTTTAACCGCTTTTAAGATCAGCGGCTTCAGATCGGCTGTCTTGTAGACTCCAGCACCTAAATTGACCTTAGAATTTCGCTTGTCAGCAGAAAAGGCTGTATTGAGGCCGAAGATCAGGTCTGGAGGAGCTTGTTTAACATTTTCAAAAAAGTCCATAGGGGCATAGACTAGCACGCTTCTTTGTTCTTCTCAAGAAAAGGAGGGATTGATAGACTCTCTCTTCCCAGTTTAGGGGGGCGTTAGCTCAATTGGTAGAGCGCAACAATGGCATTGTTGAGGTCATCGGTTCGATTCCGTTACGCTCCAAAAAATCTTCTACTCTTTTTTTTATTGTAAAGCGGTTGACTCTAGATGATCACTAACTAAGTAGTTTTCTGCTTGCAAGGAGAATAGTTGAGCATACTCTCCCTCAAGAGCCATCAAATGACTATGTTTTCCCTCTTCCACAAGCTTTCCATTTTTAAACACTAACAGTCTATCAGCCATTTTCACCGAGCCTAATCTATGTGTGATGAGGATGACCGTTTTCCCATCTGAATTTTGCGTAAAACGTTGAAAGACCTCATATTCGCTCCGTGGATCTAAAGCAGCAGTCGGTTCATCAAGTATAAGGAGACTTGCGTCTCTTAAAAATGCCCGAGACATTGCCAATTTTTGCCACTCACCACCAGAAAGAGTGGTTCCTCCAAATTCTTTTCCAAGCTTTGAATCAAAACCATTTGGTAAATTGTTGACGACAGAATGTAGTCCACCTTTTTTGGAAGCCTCTACAATTTCATCATGCTCGGCAAACAAATCACTGAGAGAAATGTTCTCTTTCACAGATAGTTGATACTGCCCAAAATCCTGGAAAACACCGCTTAGACTCTTCCTCCAGGCTTCTATATCTAGTTCTTTAATATCGACTCCATCCACAGTAATCCGCCCATCAGACGGATCATAAAATCTTGCTAACAGTTTTACAATCGTGGATTTTCCTGCCCCATTTTCACCAACAATGGCCACCCTCTCTCCCGATTTAATTGAAAAAGTAACATTTCTTAAAGCCGCTCTTCCATCAGGATATTTAAAAGAAACATTTTCAAAATCAATTTGTTTACTAGGCAAGTGTTCAGGAGGAATTAAAGGCTCTAAACTTTGATAAAGACCACACAAATTTTGTTTTAAAAAAGTTTTAAATTTTTTAAAAAACAACAGAGTTGGCTTCAACATTCCAATATTTGCAATACATCCAGACAATTGGAGCTGAGTCAT
>CAYGJC010000035.1:0-4950 GCA_964350245.1 uncultured bacterium
GACTATTGTACAAAATTAGAGGTTTTATTTCTCTAGTGAAAAAAAAGAGTATTCGCTTTCCGTTAGCTCTCGATACGCTCCCTCAGGGAGTGTCCCTAGAGTGAAAGGCCCCACCCGAATCCGTTTGAGCTCGCGCACAGTGAGCTTGGCACTTGCGAGTAAAAGGCGCACCTCGTGCTTTTTTCCCTCCGCAACGGTTATTTTGACGGTTCCTCGCCGCACTTTTTTTACCACTAGAGGCTTAACGTGCACCCCTTCGACCCACGCTCCTTTTGAAAGCGCTTCTAAATGTGCAGGCGTGATCTCCTGGCTGGTCTTTGCCAAATATTCTTTACTAATATTGTAAGAGGGATGAATCACACGGTTTGCAAAGGCGCCATCATTTGTGACGAGAATTAATCCGGAGGTCTCTTTGTCTAGCCGTCCAACGGTGTAAAGGCGGTAGGGGATATGGGCAAAAAAGCGGGACACGACCGACTTGGTCCCAGGAGCGCTTGTACAGAGATAGCCTGCCGGTTTATTGAAGAGAAAGTGAAATTTTTTCTCTTCTCCTTGGACTTTTTCTCCATCTACAACAATTTTGTCGTGCTCCCAGTCTACAAGCGTTTGGGGGAGCGTAACTGTTTCACCGTTGACAGAGACCCGTCTTTGGAAAATCAGCTCTTCACAGGCTCTCCTAGAGGCAATACCGGCAGCAGCTAATGCTTTACTTAGTCGTTTTTTCATGGTTTTGGGTTTTAATTGTAAAGTGTATATAATCTGTGGTCAATGGATAAAACACTTAATCGACTTATTTTGCTCAGACATGGGCAATCCGAATGGAATAAAAAAAATATCTTTACAGGCTGGGTGGATATCCCTTTAAGTGAAAAGGGAATCGCGGAGGCGATGGAGGCTGGCCAGCAAATTAAAGAGATACCCATCGATCGGATTTATACCTCCACTCTGATCCGAGGTACCATGACTGCTATGCTGGCCATGGCTGGGCATGGATCGGGCAAGATTCCGGTTATTCTGCACCCTGAGGGGAAGCTCGCTGAGTGGGGCAAGTGCTTCGAACCGGAAACAGAAGCGGAGCTGATTCCTGTCACATGTGCTTGGGAGCTCAATGAACGGATGTATGGCGAGCTACAAGGGCGGAATAAGCAAGAAACACGAGAAAAATTTGGTGCAGAGCAGGTTAAAATCTGGCGCCGCAGCTTCTCCACTCCTCCCCCAGGAGGTGAGAGTCTGGAGATGACCGCTGCGCGGACCATTCCCTACTTTGAATCGGAGATTGTTCCCAAGCTCGCAGCAGGTCAAAATGTACTCATTTCAGCTCACGGAAACTCGCTGAGGTCCATTGTGATGGATCTCGATCAACTCACCGAAGACGAAGTGCTCAACCTCGAAATTCCCACCGGCAAACCGATCATCTACACGTACAAACAAGGAAAATTAAGCCGGACCAGTCATGAAAATTGAAGAAGCCTATGAGGCTCTTTATCAGCTTGTTGAAGCCAAGCACGCTGATCACTTTATTCTCACTTCCTCTGGAGCTGAAGCCGTCAATCACGCGGTTTTTGCTGCCTATCTGGATCACACACGAAAAACCGGAAAGAATCACTTTATCTCGGCCTCTACTGATGAGGCCCCCGCTATAATGGCCATGGGCCGTCTCTCAGAGTTGGGGTGTGTCCACGAATTGGCTCCCGTCAGCAAAGAAGGAATTGTGACGGCGCAGGCAATTGCTGAGACATTGACACCACGCACAGCAATGGTTTCCCTCTCTTGGGCCAACGGTTTGACGGGAGTTGTGCAACCGGTGGCTGAAATTGCGCAAGTTTGTCGGGAGCGTGGTGTTCTTTTTCATGTCGAAGCCACACATGTACTGGGAAAAGGGTACTATACCTTAGAGTCAAGCGGTGCTGATCTTCTCTCATTTGACGGGCTCCCCGGCACAGGAGGTCTCTTTATTCGAGAGGGAGTGGAAATCAGTCCTCTGATTGTGGGGGGAGATGAGCAGGCCCACATGCGCGCCGGTAGTCTCAATATTCCGGGGTTGCTCGCATTCGCTCAGCAAGCAAAAGAGAGACTCCGTTTTAGAGATCACCTTTGTATGGAAGTGGCTCGCCTCAGAAATCGGTTTGAAGAGAAGGTTGGAAAGGGTTTCTGCTCAGATCAAGAGCGTGTGCCCCATCTCTCAGCACAGATCTTTACAGGAGCGGCCAGTGACACCCTTCTTTATCTACTTAAAAGAAGAGGAATACAAAATGCTAGTTTTGGTGGAGGCTGTTTTCAGCTGATGAGACATCTTTTAGAAGCGTGTGGTATAGAAGGCGTCGAGAAACATTGTGGAATGAGTTTTTCTTTTTCTCATGAAACGACAGAAGAAGAAATCGACAGAGGAGCAGAACGCACTTTAGAAGTCGTGGAACAAGTAAAAATGGCGTGGAACGCTTAAAAACGATTGTGGAACATTTGAATGAGTTATGAAGATTTATTGGTGACGACTCCTTGGGAGCGTTTCAGCAAAAAAATGGCAGCTAAGATCGATCGTCCGCGCAACATGGGCTCGTTTTCTGAGGAGGATGCGAAGGCACGTGGAATGCGCTGTGTGTGCGGTCAGGAGGGCAGTTGCGCTGAAGGGAACGCTGTTGCTCTTTTTTGGCTCGTTGATCCGGCTGACGGTGTGATTGTTGATGCGAAGTTTCAAGCCTTCGGGGCAGCCGCCCTGCTCGCAGCTGCTGAAGCGGCTTGTGAGCTTTTGATTGGAAAAAACTATGATCAGGCCAAACGCATCAGCGCTGAATTGCTGGATAAGCAATTAAGAGATAAGCCCAGCGAGCCTGCATTTCCTGAGGAGACGCTGAGTTATTTGAATTTTGTCATGGAGGCAATTGATGCTGCAGCGGAGAAGTGCGCAGATATTCCTTTGCCCAATCAGTATGTAACACCGATTCCGCAAGAGAAAAATAGTGAGGGGTATCCCGGCTGGCTGGAGCTACCAAACGCGCAGCAGTTGGCTGTGATTGAAACGATTTTAGATGAGGAGATTCGTCCTTATGTGGAGCTGGATGCGGGAGGGATTTTGGTGGAGAAGCTAACGGATGGTAAGGAGTTGGTGATCGCCTATCAAGGAGCGTGCACCTCTTGTTTTTCTGCTATTGGGACCACGCTCTCCTCGATACAGCAAATCCTTCAGACGAAAATACATCCCGATTTGATTGTAGTTCCAAATATGGATGCTTTGACACTTTAGTTTTCAAAAAGACTTGCCTAGAACTTTGTTGTTTCCTATATACCATCTTTTGAGTTTGAAATCTCGGATGGGGAAATGATGAGTTACAAAAACTGGATTTATTCTTTTTTGCTGGGCTGCTGTTTGGTTCAGTCAAATGTATTTGGAAATGGCGATGAAATTCCTTGCGATCCTTATTGTTGTCTAACCGATGCTTGTGCGCAACTCGCCTCGGCTTGTGAGGAACTTTCGGGGCGATATGAGGAAAACTATAATACGACCTATCTTCCGGTAGAGAAGTGTTGTTATTGGGGCATCTTAAACGTTTATGCCGAATATCTCTGGTGGCGTGTTTTTCAAGACGGTCTTCACTATGCAGTGAGTGGTGTGCAAAATAATCCCCCAGCCGCGGGCAAGTTGTATGCTTTAGACGGAGATTGGGATTCCGGATTTCGTGTGGGTGCGGGGGTCTTTTTTCCTTGCAATGCGTGGAGGTTGAATCTTGATTGGTTGAGTTTAAGAAATTCCGAAACTGATGCGATTAGTGGCCAAAGCATTGGGTTAACGCTGCGTGCTACAAGAGGACATCCAGGTGATATCGATATCATTACCTCAGCTGTTGCAGATATGGATTTCAAACTCGATAGCATTCGCCTCATGCTGGATATTCCCATTTTTACCCGTACACATGTTTCGCTCAATCCGAGTATTGGAATACGCAATGACTCGATTAGAGAAACGTTTAATATTGTTTATGTCGGCGGTGAATCGGGAACCTTCACGAATAAGATTCGCTATTGCGGGACGGGCCCGGAAATTGGATTAAATGCCTCCTGGTACTTGCTTCCCTGTTTCTCTGTTTGTGGAAATCTAGGTGTGTCTGGACTTTACGGTAGTTGTGCTATACAGCAAATGACAGCAGATACAGATGGTGACGAAGATTCTAATTTTTGTCACCGAATTGACAAATTCCAATCTACCTTGAGTGCAAAGCTAGGAGTTCAGTGGGAAGGAACATTTTTTAGACAGATCTACCTTAGACTCAATCTAGGATGGGAAACCAACATTTGGTTTAATTTTGATACGCTTTATTCATTTACCTCGACTGGTGAAGAAGGTAACTTAGTGAATGTAGCCAATGATTTGCGCACATCAGGAATTACCTTCCGCGCCACGCTTTCTTTCTAATTTAATCATTTAGGTAGCAAGTACTCGCTTGCTACCTAAGATGCTTTTTAGCGGCTACAGAATGTGTTGGTTTCGTAGCCCCGGGAAGAAGCAGCTGCCAAAAGAGAAGAAGAAATGGGGTCAATCCCTCCTCTAAAAAATGGGCTAGATCCTTAGAAAACACAGCCTGGATCTCTATTCATTTCATCTAAAATTTATTTTTTTCTTAACAATAATCTAACAATTTTCTACATCTGTTGTTTGACTGATTGCTTATCGAGGAAAAGAGATGAAACAGCTTGTTGGACTCCTATTGCTTTTTTATCCACTTTGAGCAAAAGCGCCTTTTCCCACCCTTCAGACGGGTCATGAGCTGCACCCCAAAAATAGGTCCACCCGGGATTAGCGGTTTGTAAACAATCTGGGATAGGTCATCAACCTTGGACTGCCTGCTGCGCCACCGCCCGTTTCTCTGGGACTACGAGAACCGGCGTGCGCTGATTCGTTCCAGAGCCTCTTTGGCTTCTGCATGGCCCTGCTCCGCAGCTTTGCGGTACCAGTGG
>CAYGJC010000036.1:0-4407 GCA_964350245.1 uncultured bacterium
GAGAGCCGCTGCGAAAGTGTGGGTGAGGTAAGGTCAGACTTTTTCAACAACACCGCTTAAGTGTACAAAGCCCTGCTGATCCAATAAAGTTATCTCCCAAATCCAAATAGCGTATCTTCCTTTGTTTTTTAAGCGCTTGAGCCAACTCTTCGCACCCCGCCTCGGATATATCGTTATCCCCTAAATGTAGATAAGTTAATCGAGCCAATAGAGGAAGTACTAGAGCAAGAGCCTTCACAGCCGCTTCTTTTAATTGGTTATGGCTTGCATCCAAATAGCGAATAGTGGGGCAAAATTGTAAACTTCTAGCTAGGGGGACAAATCCTTCATTTGAAATCTCATTATCCGACACACTCAAGAGTTGAATCTATCTTAAATGACTTAAGGCACTTGCAAGTATAGCTGCACCTTGATCACCAAGTTGATTGCGGCTGAGGTTCAGGGATACTAAATGCTTCATTGCAGATAGGGGGCCTAGTAAGACACGCATCCCGGCGGCTCGTATTCGATTACAGCCTAAGTTTAAATGCGTGAGACCCGAGCGTTTACTTAAGCCCTCCACAAGACTCTTACTCCCTGTAGGTCCCAGTCTGTTATCCCAAAGATCTAGAAAGGTAAGGGCGGGCAGTTCCTGCAATACGAACGCGAGCACTTCAGCTCCCCACTGATCGATATAGGCCCCGCGCAAAGAGAGGTGTTCCAAATGTTTGAGAGGAGCCAGTGCGTCGATTGATTCCCAGCTCCAAGGACTTCCATCAAACTCCAAACGTTTTAATTGAGTGAGAGTTTGGATAGCTGTCATGAGTAAAACAGTCGCCTCCATAGTGAAGAGGTTGCCGCTGAGATTTAACTCCTTTAAGGAATGCTGAGCACGCAAACCTTTTTCCAAGTCACGTGCTCCTTCCATGCCGAAAAAATTGGTATTGAGATCCAGATGAACCAAAGAACTGTGCGTGCAGAGCGCTTGAGCCAACACCTTACAGCTATCGTCATTCAGCCCATTCCTTCCCAGTTTGAGAACTTTTAAGGCAGGAAGTCTCGGCATACACTCAGCTAAAGCGCGGACTCCACACACTCCAATCGCATTTCCTTCCAAATTCAGGTGAACCAAACTAGAGGGAAGCTTGTAAAAGATGGCGGCTACACCAGGAATCAATCCATTATAGGACACGTTTAAAACCTGAAGCTTCGGACAGTGCTCTCTAATTTGATTAATTAATTGAACTTGTTGACGCTCAGACCAATCTAGCAGTTTGCCTTGCAGATCGAGCTCTGTTATGTTTTGGCCATGAGCAATCAGATGCTCCCGCATTCTTTGGGGTGTCAAAGCCGCATCAGCCTTGAGTAGACACGCGCTCGCCTCCTGCTCCACACCCAAAGCCTCTCGAGCCGCTGCTGTGGCTTCCTCAACACGGTCGGCAGAGGCGATAGGCAAAGCAGAGCTAGCGCCCCCACCAGCCGGGACAAGTGTAGAACAAACTTTAGCAGTTGCCATATACATCCTCTTGTTGTACGCATACCCTACTGCTTGTGAAATAGAAAAAAATGTGTATGCTTACTGTTTATGATACGTTTTGGACTCTGTTGCAAGTTTGTCAAAGCTCCGATCCATTTTCGGACGACAACGGTAACGTATTTAAAAAAACGTGTCGAAAAAGATGCCTATTTATCTGAAATCATCTCTCAAAATATTCAAGCTCTTGAACAAGCAATTATAATATGCAAATCGCTTAATATCAAGTCTTTTAGGGTTAATAGTCAGTTTTTTCCCGCTTACACACACCCAGAGGTGGGCTACACTCTTAATTCCCTTCCTGATCATAAGACTCTTTTTTTGATGTTAGACAAGTGTAGTCATCTCGCTCAGAAAAATCAAATACGCTTAACTTTTCATCCCGATCAGTTTGTCGTGCTTAACTCCCCCAATCCCGCTATTATAGAAAAATCTATAGCTGAAATTGAGTATCACGCCTACCTTGCAGATTTAATAGGAGCTGATGTAATCAACATCCATGGAGGAGGAGTCTATGGGGACAAAACAGCCGCCCTTCACCGTTTTGCAGATTCATTCGGGCGTCTCTCCTCTTCAGCTCAACGCAAGCTCACTCTTGAAAACGATGACAAATCTTATACTCCCTCCGATCTCCTTCCCCTCTGCTGTGATCTAAAGATTCCTCTTGTCTACGACGTGCACCACCATCGGTGCCATCCTGATGGATGCACGGAAGAAAAGATCACAAAAAAGGCACTCTCCACTTGGAATAGAGAGCCTCTTTTCCACTTATCTAGTCCCTTAAACGGCTGGGACGGCCCGACGCCTTATAAACACCATGACTACATTGACCCCCAAGATTTCCCGCCATTCTGGTTAGAATTAGAGCCTTTGACGGTGGATATCGAAGCTAAAGCTAAGGAACTGGCTATTTTAAAACTCATGAAGGATCTATATGACTAAACATTACCTACTGATTGGGGCCAGTTCCAAAATGGCCCAAGTGACTGCAGAACGTTTAAAGGAACACACACTACATCTATTCAGTCGCACGCCCCCTTCCCTGCCCAATGCTCACTACTATCCTGTTGATATTACCGACAGAGAGGCTACCCTGCCCACTTTAGATACACCTCTTGATGGTCTTGTTTATTTTCCGGGCACCATAGATTTAAAGCCCTTTAGCCAACTTAAAAGCGAAGACTTTCAGCGTGATTGGCAAATCAATTGTTTGGGAGCTGTACGTACCATACAAAAATACCTTCCCCTGCTGTCCGAGGGGAGCTCCATTGTTTTGATCAGCAGCGTGGCAGTGAGCCAAGGAATGGCCTACCATACCTCCATTGCCAGCGCCAAAGGTGCTCTGGAAAGTTTTGGACGTGCTTTGGCAGCCGAGCTGGCGCCTCGTGTGCGAGTAAACATGGTAGCCCCCTCTTTAACAGACACCCCGCTGGCCTCCTCTCTTCTCAACACAGAGTCTAAGCACCAGCACTCCAGCCAGCGCCATCCTCTCCAAAAGATCGGTACCGCCTCAGATCAGGCTGCCGCTATCTGCTATTTACTATCTGAAGAATCCAGCTGGGTCACGGGCCAGGTGTTACATGTAGACGGCGGTTTTTCAACCCTCAAGCTTATTTAGTCGATACATACCTTTCAAAGCAGTGAGAGTAATCAGGACCCACCTCGTCCCAATCATCCTTTAGCCTCAAGCTACCATGGCAATTGTTAGAAACATCAAGATAAGTTAGGGAAGGAGGAACTTTGTCTATCAGTTCATACAATCCTTCTTTTGTAATTTTATTATTCCCTAACCGCAGATCCCTTAGATTAGAGCTGCGGTTGAGGACACTTGCCAAAGCTAGGGCCCCCGCATCACGCAACCAACACTGACACATATCCAGAGAAGTCAATTTAGACAGAGAACCAATCGCATCGGCTAAAAGATCACTACAGCCGTTGCAATCCAAAGCTCCATGCAGTTGGAGCGTCTCAAGGGAGGATAGCTTCTTTAGCGCATTCAAAAATATAACGACTGCACTAGGCCGCATGCTACTATGGCTCAAGTCTAAATGCTTAAGAGGGAGTCGTGAAAGAGCTCTAAAAAACATTGTTGCCCCTCTGGGCACTGTTTCATGCTGTTTCTGTGCCACTTTGAGGAGCACACCTCCCACTGGACCTACGGCCCATGATTCATTCTCTTCAAGTAACGAACGTAAAGCCCCCTTTAGCGTCAGCGCTTCGAGTGCTTCAAGTTGAGGGAGAGCCTCTGCTAAAGCTATCACCTCCTCATCACTTAACCATTTAGAAATATAGATATGTTTGAGCTTTGGGCAATAGATAGGTAGAAGTTTGAGCAACATAACTGTATCATCATGGCTCCAATAGCGGCAATGTGTCCATAGCTTGTCAAGATAAAGCTCCTCAATTGTGTGTCCAGCAACACATAAGTAAAGATGCACTTCATTTCCTGAAACAGGCAGGCCCATTGCAAGAGGGGATTTCACAAGTCTGCTGTACGTTCTGAGTGCTGCAAAAGCTGGATCAGTAGCCTGTCTCACTTGTGGCCTCAGCTCATCATTCACAGCCCTCCTGATCACATCGCTGTCGTTCAGCTTAGTAGACGTAGAGCAGCTAAAGTGGCTTTGAACGAGCGCCTTTACTTCAGAAATCGTGGACATACAACACCTCAAAAGGAAGAGATCTTATCCAAATGCTCTTTTTAAACAACGGTTTTCCCATCGAGGAAATCCTTGTTTTTTTAGGACTGTGGAGTTATGTTTTCCGGACTAAGAGAGCAGTTGACCCAGTCTCAGTCTGCTGCTCACGCCTTGATCGCTAGGTTTGAAAGTAGATAATTTTAGGGGCAATAGCTCAGTTGGTTAGATCGAGCCGAGCACTGCTGCCAGGCGGCAGCA
>CAYGJC010000037.1:0-3295 GCA_964350245.1 uncultured bacterium
TTGACATCTACGGCAGGCGCTATGCGGCATCGGGCACCCCATTAGACAGCGCCGCCTTTCTGATTAACACCCATCTCTCAGGGACTCAGCAGGCCGCTAGCGTAGCAGCCCTTTCGACCGGTGGCTTTGTGGTAACATGGTATGGCATGGGAGACGAGGGTTTTGGTATCTACGGCCGTATTTTCTCGGCAGATCTTATGCTATCTACCACCACCGGGCCTATTATGACCACAGTTTCTGAGAATCTTTTAGGGGGAAGTGAAACGACTTCGGCAGATCTTATGCTATCTACCACCACCGGGTCTATTATGACCACAGTTTCTAAGAGCCACTTAGGAAACACTGAAACGACTTCGGGACCCTTGACATCTGCAATAAGTGGGCCTCCTGTAGTCACGCGCACCTCGACCACAATATCCACAACTAACCAGCCAATGAACGCTCTTATCGGCATTGCAGTAACGGTTACAATTGCGATCTGCTGTATCCTAGGCGCTCTTGGCTTGTACTTGATGCGCCGTCGCCAACTCCATCGTAGAGTACAATCGGTGAATCAGGATAGACCTCCACAGGCTAGCTCTTCAGCAGCTCAAGCGTATGGCAATCTGCCACAAAAAAGCAAGGTGGCTGCTGATCAAGGATATCAGGAGTTGGAGCTTAGAGAGAACACAACTTCTTCCGAATCCGCTAAACGCCCTTCTCCTTATGCCGTACCTCAAGCTTGGCTAGACAAAGAAGAAGCCGCAAGAGCCGTCGCTGCACAAGCTTATAATGAGCCTCCGCCACCAAGAAGAATGGTAGCCGCTGATCAAGAATATCAGGAGTTGGAGCTTAGGGAGAACACCATCTCCTCCGGCTTCTCTGAAAGTTCTCCTTCTGATGTTCATTCCCAAGCTCGATTGGATGAGGAAGCTGTAAATGCTGCTGCAGTTCCCCCTCCTTCCAGTCCTCGTAAACACAGACACAAATCACGCTCTCACTCTAGTAGGCCCGGGACCAGAGCCTCCCTGTCCTCTCGTTCACAAGTATAAAATTCCTAGTAAGCCTTAGACGACGCGCTTTTTCTTCTTCACACTCATTATTTCTAATTATCTGGATTTTTCGCTAACAGTATTCATGTTAAGCAATTTGCATTGTGGACACTCTGTGATTTTCTCTCCATTTTTCCCTAAATATTGATAGTGGCAGTATTCACACTCTTTCAGTAGGTAAAGGGGTGGAAGAGGCTGTTTATTCCGCTGTTTGAGATGGGAAAAAAACCAAATGCCCAAACAGATGAATAAAAAGAGTCCGAGGTAGAGCAAAAGAGCTGTTGAGGTGTCCACTTCAATCATCGTCTTCTTCCAAATCGTCTAAAAATTCATACCGGATTTTCTCAATCTCAGAAAAATCAGGCTCATGGGTAGTTGTTTTTGAAAAGGTTTGGGTCAAAAGAGAGATCTCAGGATCAGGTACTTCCAAACCTCGTGGTGGTTCTATCCGCTCCATGGGGGAAAGAGCCACTTGAACAGGAGCTAAAACGCGCACCTCTGGCACACCTAGATCAATTTCGACAGCAACAGGAGTCAAAGGGGCTAAGAGCTCAGAGCTTGTAGGGGAGGCAATATGCAAACCAAAAAGCAGTAACAAATGCAGGGAAAAAGCGATAGTTAATCCCTTGAAAAGGTCACGTGAAAAGGGGCCTTCACGCTTCCAGAGAAAAAGATCTTGTTTGGCATCTATTCGTAGCATGATGTGTCATGGTAGACTAAGCGCAATTTTGCTCCCGTTTCTTGCGCCAATGAAAAAAGGCGTAAAAAATCGCCATATTCAACCCGCTTATCCAGGCTCAAAACAACTGTCGTATCGGCTCCAGGATATACAGAAAGGGCTTTATGTATTTCCCTTTGCAAGCTTTCGCCAAAGCTTTCGAGGTCAACAATCTCTTTTTTGCTTCCCACATAGATCACATTTTGCGCATCGACAACAACCAAGATTTGGGTGGTTCGGGGTGGAGCGGGGCGATCGAGCTCTGGGTTTTCAATGTTGAGCGACTTTAAGGGGAGAATGTTGGAGGTGATAATGAAGAAAATGAGCATCAAAAAGACCACGTCCACAAGGGGCGTGAGATCGATCAGAGCGTTGGTTGGCTTTAAATTCGATTTAAACTTCATATTTATTATGCGTGAGCAAGTCAACTACCTCAGAGGAGGTTGTTTGAATTTCCAAAATAAGCCCTTTAACGCGACTGACTAGATAGTTATAGGCGACAACGGTGGGGATCGCCACCACCAGCCCCGCAGCTGTTGTGACCAGTGCATACTCCATCGCCTCTCCCACTCGTGTCGTTGAAATATCCATCAATCCAGAGACGCGTATCTCAGAGAAGGCTTGAATAAAGCCTAAAACCGTTCCAAGCAATCCTATTAGAGGGGTAATGTGGGCAATAATCGACAGTATTTTTGCGTTTTTTTCGAGCCTTGCAATTTCACTGAGTCCGGCGATCTCCATGCTCGTTTCAATAACAGGGCGTGGACGCTCACTTTTCATCAGTCCTGCCTTGACAATGGCAGCCACGGCACCTCCCGTCTCCTCGCAGATCCGGACACCATCGATGATGTTGTGCTCCTCCACAGCTTTGCGTAAGCTAATGACGAATGTATTCGTGTCCACTTCGGATTTTCTTAAGTAGAAAAGGCGTTCAAAAAAGATGGTCATGGCGATTAAAGAACACCCCGCAATGATAAATAAGATCGTGTTTCCCTCCGTAAAATAACGGAGGACCGTGTCTGTAAAAAACATACCCAATTTATAATCCATGATTTGATCCATATTCTTTTGTTAACTTTTCTTGTGCTTGCAAAGCCCAATCTCCCCCCTTTTTTGCCATCGCCTCTAGCTGACGGAAAGCCAATTCAGGGCGTCCTTGCAGCTCGTATACCTCGGCTCGGAAAAACATCGCCTTCAGTCGGAGAGGGGAGGCGATATCGGTGTTGATCACCTTGGAAAGGAGGCGCATGGCCATACCGTACTCTTTTTTTTCTCGGTAAGCGTGGCTTTGTAGAAGCAAAAGCGAAAGTCTATGTTCATCTGAAAGATAGCTCTTTCCACACTCATCTGCGATCTCAAAGCAGCGTAGAGCGGTATCGTAATCGTGACATTGGTGAGCCAGCTCTCCCTGCTCGCGCCGAACCTGCGCAAGATAATACCCCTCCTGAATTCCTGCCTCTTCAAAATGAGCTAGCATTTTTGCCAGCCGTTCTTGAGCGCGCATCTTTTTTCCACTCTTCAAGTAGGCTTGAACAAGCACATACTC
>CAYGJC010000038.1:0-3272 GCA_964350245.1 uncultured bacterium
ATGTCATTTGATCATATTCCTCCCTTAGAAAAAAGGGCCCCTTGGTACCTTTTATTAACTCCTGTAATTAAGGCTCGTCGTTTCCGTGATAAACCCAATGAATCTCGACTAATTCAGGTCTTAGATTCAATAGAGGGACTACGCAGTTGGAAAACCTTAAAGGCAAGCATAGAAAGCACGCTTCAAGGTGTTGAAAATGGAAACAAAATTTTCTCAAGACAAAATGAAGTATTGAATGCTGAAAATCCTGACAATCCTATCGAAGAAATGTTCGCTGAATTTAGGGCGGTTGGTTATCTGCGGCAAAAAGGATTCGTAGAGCTTAAGTATTTCAGACAGCAGGGCTCAGACTTTACGGCTCGGTTTAGAGATAAAATATACCACATTGAAGTCACTTATATTCATGGCCCAAACTTTAAAACATTTCACCACAATCCTGATTTGATCGACACGATCTTTGACCCCAAAGATCCAGACTCTTTCCGAAAGAGAAGAGACCTTCTAAGGAACTGGGACTATTCAAAAAAATTAATAGATCTATTAAAATCAAGATACTCAAAAAAAGAAAACCAGCTGCTAAAACGAAAAGCACCACAAGAAAACTGTCTTATTTTTATAATAACAGATTTAATTGAAACACATGAGCCGTGGTTTAATCACGTAAAGATTCAAGGAGGCCATCCCATTTTGCACTTTGTGAAAACACAAAAAATCGCAACTGTTGTTCACGGAAATGGATCAGTTTATGAGCCCGAACCTAAAGCACTAGGAGGAATTTTTGAGAAATTAAAACCTTTTGCATGGGAAAACTACCCAAAGTTCTGATTGCGCCTCTCCATCTTTAAACAAAAAGTGAGAGAAATCCCGATTTTATTGATGGTAATTTAGCTCCTTTCATTTTTTGGGGAGCATTTGGCTGTGTAGAAAAATTTCAGAGAGAGCAGTTGCCAAAAAAATCTTAAAATAAAGAAACTCCTTGTCGTCCAGCAAGGCCCGATACGGTTCTTTTAGTAGACGCGAGCGGATTCAAAATCCTGGGAGAAGGAGAGTGGAAACGAAAAAATCATGGGACAGGGCGCCCTCGTAAATGGATAAAACTTCATTTGGCAGTAGATGCTGCCTGCCAAGAGATCGTTGCACAAGTGATGACAGAGACTTATTTTGCAGATATCAAAGCCGTCTCGACTCTTTTATCACAGACATCAAGAAGAGTGAAAACAGTGGTTGCAGACGGAGCCTATGATAAACGTTGTTCTCGTGATGAGATTAAACTTCGGAAAGCAAAAGCTCTGATTCCTCCCTCTCGTAATGCACGAGTTAGAGGGAAAGATTGTGATCGAGATGATGTGTTATGTCAGATCAGAGGATTTGGTAATGATGAGCTGATGTAGTTCCCCAATTGGACTTGACAGGGTATAGTCGCAGAGCCCTTGTAGAAACAGCCTTTTCAACGATGAAAGGTCTATTTGGAGAAAGGCTGTTTTCAAAAAAACTGATAATCAGAGGATTGAGGTTGGTTTATGGTGTTTAATCTTAAACAAGATGGCCAGACAAGAATTTTAAAAAGAAGGAATAGGTGAAGCTTCAGTTGGAAAAATCCTGGTTAATGGGATTTTTCTACAAAGCCCAACGAAAAGCACTCATCCTTAACCTTGCTCCAATTTTAAGGCTTTGGCTTTACGACTGAAGCCTTTTGTTTTTAGTGGCAACGAGCCTACTTTTTCTTTAGTAGGTTAAGGAATCTGTGATTGATAAATAGCTTCTCTCTTCCCCGTTTTACCTCTTCTAAAAAGCCTATATCACATAAACTTTTGAGCCGTTTTGAAGCCGTAAATCGTCCAATGTCGCTCGCATTGATTAAATTCTGAATCCTGACATAGGGTTGTGCGAAAAGCAGTTCAATAAGCTCTTTGCTATAAATAGAGGGCGCCTTAGATTTGATAAATGAAGAAGATTCTTCCATTAATTCTTGAATGGCAAATATCTTGGACATTGTCCATTTCGATGTTTCAAATATTCCATCAAGAAAATACAACACCCACTCAATCCAAGCCCCATCGGCTGTTACTTGCAGCAACTTCTTGTAGTACTCAGATTTATTTTGAATAATATAGCCACTGAGATAGAGTATTGGCGTTTCTAAAAGCCCCTGCTGAATCAAATAGAGTAAGTTAATAATACGCCCAGTCCTGCCATTTCCATCAGAAAAAGGATGTATTGCCTCAAATTGATAATGCTGTACGGCAAGCTTTATTAATGGGTCAACACCGTCATCATCTTGATGGAGATAATTTTGCCAGTTTGTTAATAGGTTTCTCAGCCTATTTTCCCCTTCAGGTGGGGTATAAATTTTTTCACCTGTAAGCTCGTTAACTAGAGTCGTTCCAGAAAGTTTTCTAATATTTGTTTCTATAAGACGTATCGTTGAGCATATCCCGCAAACAACGGAGGCACTCAGCGGCCGCTCCTCAAGAGATGTATAACCTTGATAAAGTGCCTGCCTGTATTGAAGAGTTTCCTTGGTGGCAGGCGACATTGAAAGAGAAGAATCGTGTGCATGCTCAAATAACTCATCTGTTGTCGTCACAATATTTTCTATGGCCGAACTAGCTTGCGATTCCAACAAGGGTATACTGTTAATTAAAACCGTTTGGTTTGGGATAAGTCTTTCCGCTATCTTTAACTTGGCAAGCTCTGTATTCGCTTTTATGCAAGCTTTCAATACGCTGGGAATTTCCAAATCAATCCTTGGAGGAAGAGTCGGAAGGTCGTTATATGGTGCTTCAGGGTCAAAATGTTTCATATGTTGAAAATTCCTTCAAAAATGAACATATTAACAAAACATGTTCATTTCGTCAACATATCACCTAAATATGTTGAAATTTTGAGAAAAAATCAACATATTGTTCTCCGATCAGACATTTAATCAATTCAAAATTATATACTTAAGAGAAAATCTTGTTTTTAGCATCATTTCAAAACTCCTCCAATCAAAAGTTCTGAATGCCTCTCTCCACCTGAAAAATGTGTTCTATATTTTTAATCATAAAAAAGAGTCTTGAGGCACAGGAATCATCTGTTGATCCTCTTGGATAAACAACGATTGCATTAAGGGCTTACTAGGGTCGATGGCATACTGAGAGAAATCAGAAATTCCCTCTTCTCTTGTAAGCGGGAAATAAGCCCATCTTTTTTCTGATTTTACTCTGACGTATGTGTAAGCGGGAAATAAGCCCATCTTTTTTCTGATTTTACTCTGACGTATGTTGGTT
>CAYGJC010000039.1:0-3083 GCA_964350245.1 uncultured bacterium
AAAAGGCATTGGTGATCTGTGTTTCAAAGTAGTTGATCAGGCGCCAGTAGTCGCACCGATAGTCGCTATCAAGAAAGAGTTTTACACCGGGTCCTGGTGCTAATGGGATTGTTTCGACAGCGCTCAGGGAGAGGGTGAAAGCGGTTACTAGGTGAAAAAGAGGTTTCATGGCTGTCTCCTAGTAGATTCTATACCATACTGAGTCGTAATCTCCTAAAAAAATAATTCAGTCCATTAAGCTGCCTTGTAAAATGTATTTTTTCTGTTGAAAGATGAGGTTAAATAATCTGTTCTTAATCAAACATTAATGCTTTTTGGCCATAATAAGCCCCTATAATCTTCTGGGAAGAAAAAGCATGCCAGCGATAAGAAATGGAGTCTCTTCTGCAGATCACGCCAGCCAGTTCCCTTGCTGTAGCAAAAAGACTAAAACGCTTTTCGTTGCCTTGACGGTTATCTTAGCTCTAGGAGCGTTGGCGGCATGTGGAATCGGAATAGCAACTTTGGGAGTTTCTCACGGTTGGTGGACACTGTCTGGCTCCTCCCTACTGACAAACATGTCTCAAACGTATGCTTATCTTTTAGCAATAGGAGGGGGAGTCACGGGAGCTTCTTTGATTCTTACTTCTGGCTACCTTCTTTTGACTTTATCACGACCCAATCAGTCTCCAGTTTCAAGTGAAGTTCATGCTTCATTTGGAGGTAATGCTACAGAGGGTGCAAGTGAGCAAACGGCATCTGCTACCGACTCTTCACACTCTTTGACAGTATCACCAACAGACTTAGACCGCGTGAGAACGTGTGTGAGTTCAAATCGACTCAGATTACATCTTGGTGAAGACTCTTATATTGTTTGGTACAACTCTTCTCATCAGGCACTCTGTTTTCAGGCCCAATCTGACTATGATGTGCGTTCAAGTAGGAACAAATTAAGCGTGAATCTTGATTCTGAGGGAGGGATTACCAATATATGGGTAGATGGAAGCAATCAAAACAATGTTGTTATTCCAGCTAATTGGGTCCCCATTTTTGGTGGAGCTGTTACTCAATTAATACAACTTGCCTCCTCTCCTTCCTCAGCTGCCGCTTCTCAAGGAGGGGCTGCTAGCGGAGAAGCAAGTGAGCAAGCTTCTGCTGCCAACGCTCAACACTCCTTGACAGTATCACCTAATCAAGTAGGTGGAGGGGCTGCCGGCGGGAGTGCTAGTGGGGGAGCTGAAGAGGCGGTCGAGCACTTTGCTTTAACAGACTTATGTCTCTTTCGCTCAACATTGAAGTCTTTGGCTGAAAAAAGGTTGCTTGAAGACGGTGAGCGCTATGGTTTTGATCGTAACCGGCATGATATCAACACATTCAAAAATTCGGACTTAAATGAAACTGTCACAGATGATGACGGAAACATCTACCGAATTTGGTATAACCCGGGTTTTGGATCTATTAATATTCAGGCTGAAGCTGACTATTCTGCATTTAGTAAGCAGAATAAATTGGGTGTCTCTATTGCTGAAGAGGGGACGATTCAATCGGTCTATGTGGATGGAGAAGCTACGGATTCTAACGAGATTCCCGAAGAATGGAAGGCGACTGTAGAAAAGTGTTTGATCCGGGCTCTACAGCTATCATCACATTACGCTTCGGTGGGTCAGGTGAGTCCTACGATTCAAGTCAGGTTAGTACGTGGTGGAGTAAGCAGAATTCCACTTTTCCATCTAGATAAACTGTCTCGTCTCCTCGTACAAGGATTTAGACGTACCTCTACGATTAAACTCTCCATCGTTTTTATGGATGTTCATCTGGCTGCAGGTACAGGAATTGATGCAGGGGGATTAACGCGCGATTATGTCTCAGAACTCATGAGCGGCCTCCTAGGTTCTTCAGAATTGCACTTTTCTGACCCTGTTGAATCGGGAGGTGTACTTCCAGTGACTAAAGAGACCTATACTGGTCCGGATGAGTTCACCGCAGACACAGTTTTAAATTCTATTCCTGCTTTAGGCGTTGAAGAGCAGAAAGTGTACTCTCAGTTAGGCCATTTAATGATGGCATGTTACCACTCTCAGGGAGTAAACGCGGGACATTTTGATAGCAGCTTCATTACAGGACGCGCTTTTTCAGAGGCTCTTTTTTATGCCATATGTCAACTTAAAGCTGCAGATCTTAGGACTGAGTTTCGGCGTTTAGGCAACGGTACACTATTCAAAATGTGTGCGGCACTGGATGTATTTTTAGGAGGCCATTACCAAACACTCATTGCCGTGGCATCCACTCCTTCACCTACCCAAGACCAGTTGGCAAGTGCTTTAGCTTTGCTTAAAGACACCTACTACATATTTGATGAAGACTCTCAACCTGAAGTTAATTCGTCTGAAGGTAAGGCAATTATCAAAATAGCTGCAGAAGCTGTTGTTTTAGAGCGCTATGGTGCAATGTTGGCTCCTATTCATGCTTTAGCAGGGGGCATGAGAACGGGAGTCGCTTTTGGGGTATCAAATGAGTCGGATTTGAGTACACGCTGGGATGCATTTACTAATGCTACTGACCCAACTGAACTGAGTAAAAAAATTCAAGGGACTCTTGATCGAGAGATGATAGCCCGTTACATTCAGTTAAACAGTGGCCTAGCAGGTACTCAAAGAGAGGAGATCCAGAAAAAAGTGGATTGGTTAAAAAGATGGATTCAAGAGGAGTCGACGACGGATGAGGAAGTAAAGAGCTTTCTCAAGTATGCAACAGGAACCCCTTCTTTGGCTGAAGGTAAGCAGATTACAGCTAATGAACAATATGATCCATATAGCCCGTGTCCAAAGGCGCACAGCTGCTCTTTTGAGCTGGAATTTGCTCCGCACCCTTGTGGATTTGCTGATGGGCCTAATGACCGAACTTATGAGGCATTTGTTGTTGTTTTGAAAGCAGCGCTTAATGATGCCGGCGCTTACTCGACAGCATAAGAGTAACGGGTTACTGGAACCTTTCTTGCTCTGTTCGCACTTTTTTTCGAAAATAGTGTGGATCCATTTAATAAGTTTTATACCATTTAAAGATCATTTTGCCTCCATTGGGTGTGAGACCGTTGAGAGAGCCTC
>CAYGJC010000040.1:0-2789 GCA_964350245.1 uncultured bacterium
AAAGATTTGCTCCATAAGAGGGGGATTCTATCTCAGAGCCCCCTCCCTGTCAAAACTATTTGGCTTTCTCTTCTAACTCCTGTTCAGAGAGCGCCCGGCAAATATACCCCGCCCGATTCGCCATGTTTTGAGAAGCATGTGGATTATTCTTAATTTCAGTAGCCCTGGTTTTGATTGTGGTGAGGTAGGCCTCAAGCTCTTTTTGACCGAGTCGTTCGTTCAGGTACTGCTTATGATGCCAGCGCGTGACGACCGCTACGGCGAATGCAGGTAACCCGACCGCAGCTCCCAGCCCCCCAGCCAAAGCGATGAAATAAGGGAGGACTCCAAAATGCATGTTCGCAAAGCTAACGATAGCAGCAACAGCCACTATTATCGCGGGTGCGCTTACTGCAACTAGACACCATATTTTGGCACCTGATTCGATCTCTTCATAATTCCCTAATCTGGGAACTCCTTTGTATTTGTACTCTGCATCTATTACGCACGCATCTCTCCCTTCTGTGTCTTTACCTATGAAGGATGTGAGCACCCCAGCTCTGGATACCGATTCACGTGGTCCCACCGGGTGGTTGTTTAATAGATTCTCGGCATACGCTTGGATAGTCATTTTGATTTTCCTCTTCTCTTTTTTACTATTTTACCACTTCTGGCAGCTCTGAAAGCTGCCGGCTGATTTCCGCCGGTCTAGCTAGTGCACCTTGATTCCCGCTTCTACTTATAAAATCATTATGTTTCTTGATTTCGGTTAAATAGGCCTTCAGCTTATCTTGATCTAGCTCTTTACTTAGATATTTTTGTTTCAGGCAAGAGGTGATTCCCATTATAGCAAGGGTGGTTAGTCCTATTACTGCAAGTGTGATGGGCAACGCACATATACGCATGCTCACTCCAAGAAGAGATCCTTCGGCAGCCATATACACCACGATAATGATGGCAACTGTTAGGACTGAAAAAGCTGTAACTGTCAGACCTAGAGTTGCCGCCTCTGATATAACATAGTTATAACCGTTTATTTTTTTATCCCCTGAATAACGATTTGTTCTGAAATCTTTAGGGTCAATTAGCTGGACTTTTCTCCCCCTTCCGTCTGTAGTTGTAAAGGAGGCGCAGACCTCTCGTCTAGATACGGAAGTTCGACCGTCTAGAAGTTGGTGAGCATATGCATGGATAGTCATTTTGATTTCCTCCTCTCATTTTTATTATTTTACCAATTCTGGCAGCTCTGAAAGCTGCCGGCTGATTTCCGCTGCTACGGCCGCTTTTCTAGGATAGGATCCCCAACATTGTTGGTGAATCCTGTCAGCTTTTTTCTTGACTTTAGTTAAATAGGCTTCCAGTTTGTCTTGATCTAGCTCTTCACGTAAATATTTTTGCCTCGACCAATAGGCGACTCCCGCTACAGCAAGGGATATGGGGACCGGCGTTTCAAATATGCTGGCGCTAAGCCAGGTTAACTTCCCGTTCCCTGCAGCAGCTCCCACGATCATAAAAGTTACTGCCGACGCTGCCGAGCCTATGGCTATCACAAGAGCTTGGCTGACAAAGGTATCATATTACGAGGTTCAGTTTCATGACTGTTTAATAGACTGCTAGCATAAGCACGAATGGCCATTTTTTACCCCTTAGTTAAAAATAGTTAATAGAATTATAACTAAATTTAAATAATTGATAAATTTAAGATTTATTTTGAGTCTGTATAAAATATTGAGTTAAAGGTAAATCTATGTAGATTTAATGCGATCTTTTGGGTACCCTTCCTCCCTTTTTTAAAAGGCATGGGATGGCAAGTCGAATCGATACGTATTTTCAAAAAAATAGTGATCAGTTAGTGGCAGATGTTCGCGCGTGTCGAGCACCTTTTTACACAGAACATTTTGACAAAAGCAAGGAGGCGATTGCAGGTGCGTTAGAAGGGCTAGAGAATACGGCATTGATCCTGGGGACCGGAGGGTGTCATGACCTCCCTTTGGAGACACTAGCCGGCCGTTTTACACGCGTTGTTTTGGTTGATATCGATCTTAGGCACACACGCGCAGCCATAGAACGCCTCCCCGAGACAGAAAGAAGGAAATTCCATCTTCGCGAGGCCGATCTTTCTGGCTATCTCAAGCAATTGGATGAAAAAATAGAGGAATTTTTTGAACAGGGTCTTTCATGTAACGAATTTATTTCTCAAGCGCTGGAAGTTCTTCCTGAGTTGAAGCGGAAGGCGCTGCAGGTCGAGGGAGAGAAGCCCTCTTTTGTCTGCTCATCGCTCTTATCGTCGCAGCTTGTTGGGGAGATGGTTAACTATCTAGACAGTTGTTGTACAGGACATTATGGTCAATCTTTCTCTATACCCCTCTCGCGAAAAGAAGCTTTTGAAGCTTGGCTGCAAAAAGTGCAAAATGAGCATCTCAGCGAGTTAGCAGCGTTAGTCCACGAGAGAGGCAAGATTTATTTTGCCGACCACTTTTCGATCAAAGAGATGGTACATTATACAGCTGAATTTGGAGAGGGGGATATGGAATCAGAAGAAAGCCTTCTTCCAACTGCCCCTGGATTAATCGCTTTTATCGAAAAGAACTTCTCCATTGCTAGTAAGGACAGATGGACCTGGACTTTGCCAATCCATTCATCCACGGGGGAAATCAAAGTACAAGAGAGGCATGCAGTACGCGTTTATCCTGCAGATTTTCAACAGCGGAGGGGCTATCAGATCTCCTCTCACGTCTTAACTCCTAAAAGCACAAAAAGTGAGTAAATGATCAAGTATACTAGCTGTGGAAAATAAAAATTTAAGCGAA